>NZ_JBQEPC010000009.1:0-164889 GCF_052045655.1 Microbacterium sp. 22215 | reverse complement strand
GTCAGCACATACGTCCACGTCACCACATCACCGGCCCGGCCCGTCGCCCCCGGAGCCAACGCACCACGGTCGGTCACCGACACCGCCGGAGCCGCCGCCACCGTCGGAACCACACTCTCCGCAGACACCACCGTGATCGGCTCACTCCGCGCCGGCACACCAGACGCCGACGCCGTGTTCACCACACGACCCGCATCCACATCCGCCTGCACGATCACATACGACCCCGTCGCCGTCGCCGTCTCCCCCGGAGCGATCACCCCCGGAGCACCCGCATCCGGCCACACCACACCCGACAACACCACACCCGGCACCGCATCCGACAGCACCACACCCGACACCGTCACATTGCCCGTGTTCGTCACACCGAACTCATACGACACCACATCGCCCACCGCACCAGCACCCGACGCCACACCCGACTTCGACACCGACAACCCCGCCGCAGGCAACACCGTATTCACCCGCACCGTGTTCGTATCCGCCGACACCCGCACCCCACCCGGAGCGAACGCCGCCACCGACGCCGTGTTCTCCACAAAACCCGCATCCACATCCGCCTGCGTCAGCAGGTAGAAGCCGCGACCTGTGGCGGTCTCCCCCACGCCCACGCGACCGGGCACCGCAGGATCCGGCCACACGATGGAGACGCCCTGGAGGCCCTCCATCGGATCCACCAGGACGCCACCGGTGACCGTCACGTTGCCGGTGTTGGTCACGACGACGGTGTAGTCGATACGGTCGCCGACCGCGCCGATGTCACCCGCAGCGAGCACACCCGTCTTCACCGCAGACAGGGCCGCGCCCGGCGCTATCGTGACGGTGGCCGCGGCGGGCGCGTCGGCCAGCGTCCCTCGCACAGGCGTACCCGTGACGGTGACGGCGTTCGACACGGCGCCGGCATCGACGTCGGACTGGAGGAGTGTGTAGGTCGCCGTGGCCGTCGCTTCCGCTCCGGGCACGAGGACGCCGGGGCGTGCCGCGTCCGGCCACGTGATGGTCAGCGGGCTCAGGCCGGTGAGCGCGTCATCGAAAGCGACCTCGCTGACCGTGACGTCGCCCGTGTTGACGACCGAGAACCGGAACTCGACGGTGTCTCCCGCGCGGCCGGTCGATCCCGCCGCGAGCGTGCCCCGCTTCGTCGCGGTCAGCTCCGGACGAGCGGCCGCCAGTTCGGTCGTGACCTCTGCCTCGGTCGACGAGACGTCGACCGCGTCGGGTGCGGACCCGCTCGCGGTGGCGGTGTTGACGACCTCACCGGCATCGACGTCGGCCTGTCCGATCGTGTACTGGGCGGTGGCGCTCACTTCCTGCCCGGGGGCCAGTCGCCCCGTCTCGCCGCTCGGCCATGTTCCGAACACCACGCCGGAGATGCCGTCGAGTTCGTCGGCGATCGCGACGTCCGACACCGTCGTGTTCCCGGTGTTCCGGACGGTGAACGAGTACGCGATCGAGTCGCCGAGCACGCCGGCGCCGGCGAGATCGTCCTCCTTCACCAGCTCGAGCGCAGGTGCCCTGGTCTCTGTCGCGAGCGTGACGGTGTCGGATGCCGCGACGGCAGCGGCGCTGGGGGTGAGACCCGTCGCCGTGGCGGTGTTGCGGATGTCTCCGGCATCCACGTCGGCCTGCGTCACGGTGTACTCCGCCGTCGCGCTCACGGTGCCGCCAGGGGCGAGGCTTCCCGTGGCTCCTGGCCACGGTCCGAACGTGATCGCCGACAGCCCCGGCAACGGATCGCTGAGTGCGATGGCATCGATCGTCGCCGTACCCGAGTTGGAGATGTCGAACGTGAAGGTGACAGTGTCGCCGACCGCGAGGTCGTCATCCTGCGATGCGGTCTTGACCAGTGTCAGCCCGGCGGTCGAGGCGATGGTGACCGTGGCCGGTGCGGTCGCGGTGGNCACCCGACGGGGCTGCGCCGCGCCCCGTGACCACGCTGATGATCGAGCCCGCGTCGACGTCGGCCTGGGTCAGGACCGTCGTCGCGGTCGCGGTGACGGTCTCCCCCGGCGCGAGCACGCCGGCCTGGCCGTTCCATTGGTAGATCGGCGCCGTGGTGCCCGCGAGGGCGTCGGAGAGTGCGGAGCCACTGAGCGTGACGTTTCCCGTGTTCTTGAGCGTGTAGGTCCACGTGACGGTCGACCCGGCCGCTGATCCGGGCGGCAGTGCGCCGCTGTTCGTCACCGCGACCGACGGAGCGGCTGCCTCCACCGGCACGACGCTCTGCGATGAGGTCGTCGAGACGGGTCCCTCGGGAGCCTCTCCCGAGGCCGTCGCGGTGTTCAGCACCCGCCCGGCGTCGATATGAGCCTGGGTGATCTCGAGAGTCGCCGTGGCGGTCACACTCTGGCCCGGGTCGAGCGTCCCGTCAGCACCGGGCCAGTCCGCGGCGATGCTCGAGAGACCGACGAGCGGATCCGCGATGACGATCCCGCTGACCGTGACGTTTCCGGTGTTGCTGAGCACGAACGTATAGGTGATGTCGTCGCCCAGACCCGCTTCGTTCGGGAGGGTGCTCCCCGACTTGGTGAGCCTGAGCTCGGAGCGCTGCGCGCCCGTGGCCACGTCGACGGAGTCGGTGGCCGTCACTGCGGGACCCGCGGGCGGCGCACCGGATGCGGTGACCGAGTTCGGCACCGAGCCGCTGTTCACATCGGCCTGCGTGATGTCGTAGACCGCGACGGCCGTCGCGCGGGCACCCGGGGCGAGGACGCCCGTCGCGCCGGGCCAGGTGATCGTGGGGACGAGGCCGGGGATGCTGTCGGCGAGCTCGACGTCCGTCAGCGTGACGTTGCCGTCGTTGACGATCACGAAGTCGAAACGGATCTGATCGCCCGCTTCTCCGTCTCCCACACCGTCACCGAGCACCGTGCCGGTCTTCGACACGTCGATGGATGCCGATTCGGCGAGCGGCACCGTGACGTCGTCGTTCTCGGTGATCGTCGCGCCGCCCGGCGCCACGCCGGACCCGGTCACCACGTTGTCGACGCCGCCGGAGTCGATGTCGGCCTGAGTGAGCGTGTACGTGGCCGTCGCCGTGACGACCTGGTTCGGGGCGAGCGTGCCCGCGGTCGCCGGCCACGAGTAGACGAGCGGCGAGACGTCTGGAACGAGATCGGTCAGAGCGACACCCGTGAGCGTGACGTTGCCGGTGTTGCGCAGCGAGAACGAGTACGCGACCGTGTCTCCGGCACGCGCGGTCGCTCCCCCGGCGAGAGTGCCCGTCTTCGTGACCTCGATGTCGGGGGTCTGCGTCGCCGTCGGTGTCACGACCGGGTCGGACGGGTCGGTGACGGCAGGACCGGTCGGCGGCGTGCCGGTCGAAGTGGCTGTGTTCGACACCGAGCCGGCATCGAGGTCGGCCTGGGTGATGCGATGGGTAGCCGTCGCCGTCACGGATTCGCCCGGCTGGAGGGTGCCGCTGGCGGCCGGCCAGGGGCCGTACGCGAGCGTGCTGAGCCCGGGTGCAGGATCCGAGAGCGCGACCCCCGTCAGAGTGACGTTGCCCGAGTTGGTCGCGCGGAGCGTGTAGGTGATGAGATCACCCAGCTGGCCGGATCCGCCGACCGAGGCCGACTTCGTGGTGACGATCGCCGGAGCCGCCGCCGAGGTGCTCAGCACGACGGTCTGCGACGTCGCAGAAACCGCTGCACCCGTCGGCGGACGACCCGATGCGGTCGCCACATCGGTGATGGAGCCCGTGTTCACATCGCTCTGACGCACCTGGTAGGTCGCGGTCGCGGTGATCGTCTGGTTCGGCGCGAGCGTTCCCACCGTGCCGGAGGCCCACGTCCCGTAGCTGATCGCGGACAGACCGCTGTGCGGGTCGCTCACGGCGACTCCGGTGAGCGTCACGTTCCCGGCGTTGCGCACGGTGTACGAATAGGTGATCGTGTCTCCGACCGAACCGGAACCGGCGGTGTAGGCACCCGTCTTCTGGATGGTCAGGGCCGGCGCCGAGGTCAACGGGACGGTGGCCGAACCCACCGACGACGTGGCCTGTCCGCGCGAGGGGGTTCCCGTGGCGGTCGCCGCGTTCGAGACCGCGCCCGCATCGACGTCGGTCTGACGCACCGTCGATGTCGCGGTGGCGGTCACGAGATCACCCGGGGCGAGAACGCCCGCAGTTCCCGACGGCCAGGGGCCGTACGTGAGCTGACTGATCCCCGGAAGCGAGTCCGTCGCGCTGACACCCGAGAGCGTGACGTTTCCGGTGTTGCGGATCGACACGGTCCACGTGATGGTCTCCCCCGCGACGCCCGTGGCACCGGCGGGGAGCGTTCCCGACTTGATCACCTGCAGGCGAGGATCGCCCGCGGCGGTCGGCGTGGCGACGGTGCTCGACGCCGCCGTCACGGGCGTGCCGTTGGGCGACAGACCGCTGCCGGTCGCGACGTTGACGATCGACCCGGCATCCACGTCCGCCTGCGTGATCGTGTGGCTCGCGCGAGCGACGACCTGCGCACCGGGGGCGAGAACGCCCGACTCACCCGGCCAGGTGTACACGAACGGTGTGAGGCCGACCATCGGGTCGTTCACGACGACGCTGCGGAGCGTCACGTTTCCGGTGTTGGTCACACGCACCGTGTAGTCGACGACGTCGCCCACGGCACCTGTGCCGCCGACGGACGCCGACTTCGTCGTCGTCAACGCCGGGCCGGCGGCGACGGTCGCGAGCGTGACGGTCTGCGAGTCCGCGCCGACCGCGGGACCGGACGGGGGCGTTCCCGTGACCCGCGCGGCGTTGCGCACGGCGCCTGCGTCGACGTCGGCCTGGGTCACGGTGTACGTCGCTGTTCCGACGACCTGTGCTCCCGGCGCCAGAGTCCCGACCGTTCCCGGCCACGTGAGGGAGATCGGGCTCAGCCCCGCATGCGGGTCTGAGACGGTGACGTCGGTGAGCGTGACATTGCCCGCGTTGCGGGCGGTGAACGTGTAGGTGATGACGCTGCCGACCGCACCGTTTCCCTGCGTGTACACGCCGGTCTTGCCGAGAGTGAGGAGCGGTCCTGCGATCAGCGCGAGGGTCGCCGGGGCTGTCGCCTGCACGGCATCGCCCCTCGGCGGCGTGCCCGTGGACGTCGCCGTGTTCGCGACCGATCCGGCGTCGACATCCGACTGCGTGAGCGCGCGCGTCGCTGTCGCGGTGACGCTCTGTCCGGGCTGCAGAGTGCCGGCGGCCCCGGGCCACCCGGTGTAGGCGATCGTCGAGAGGCCCGGCAGCGCATCCGCGATGCCGACGCCCGTGAGCGTGACGTTGCCGGCGTTCCGCACAATGAAGCTGTAGGTGACGACATCGCCCGCCCGGCCGGTCGCACCCGGGGCCAGGCTGGCTGTCTTGTCGAGAGTCAGCCTCGGCGCGGCTGCGGCCGTCGGCGTGACGACATCGGAAGACGAGGCGTTCACCGCACCGCCGCCCGGGGCCGTGGCAGCCGCCGAGGCGCGGTTGCGGATCGATCCCGAGTTCACGTCCGCCTGGGTGATGACATACGTGGCTCGGGCGGTCGCCGTCTGCCCCGGGGTCAGCACGCCGCTCGCACCCGGCCACGTGACCGAGAGTGCGGAGAGTCCTGCGAGCGGATCGCTCAGGGTCACGCCCGTCAGCGTCTGGTTGCCGCTGTTGGTCGCCGTGATCGTGTACGTGATGACGTCGCCGACACGCGTTCCTGCCGCCGTGTCTGCGCTCTTCGTCACCGTCAGCGCCGGTGCGGCCGCACTCGTGGGCACCACGGCCTCCGTGGATGTCGCCGACACCACGGCACCCGTCGGCGGTCGGCCGCTCACACTCGCGGTGTTGCGCACGGATCCGGCATCGACGTCCGCCTGCCGCACCGTATAGGTCGCGGTTCCGGTCGCCGTCTGACCCGGCGTCAGGGTGTTCGGAGACCCGGGCCACGTGATCACCGGGGCGCTGAGACCCGCAAGAGTGTCGGTGAGGGTGATTCCGCTGAGGGTGACGTTGCCGGAGTTGCGGATCGTGAAGGCGAATGTGACGGTGCTGCCGACCTCACCGGATCCGGTCGTGACCGAACCGGCCTTCTGCACGGCGATCGACGGCACCGCCGCGATACGCACCGTCGAGGGAGCGGTTCCCGTCACCGCGGCTCCGCGCGGCGGCGCGCCCGTGGCCGTGGCCGTGTTCGCCACCGCCCCGGCATCCACGTCGGACTGTCTGACCGTGTAGGTCGCGGAACCGGAGACGCTCTCGCCGGGCTGAAGAACTCCTGCGGCTCCCGGCCACCCGGAGAGCGGTACGGTGGCCGCGCCGATCAGGGGGTCGACGAGCGATACGCCGGTGAGAGTGACATTGCCCGAGTTCCGCACGGTGAAGGCGTACGTGATGGTGTCGCCTGAGGCGCCGGTCCCGGCGAGAGTGCCGGTCTTGGTGACCGAGATGGCGGGTGCGCTCGTGGCGGTCGGCGTCGTCACCGCCGCGGATGACGCGGTCGCGGTCACGCCTGCACCGGTGCCGGTGGCCGAGGCGGTGTTCGTGACGGAACCCGTGTTCACATCGGTCTGCGTCACTGTGTACGGCGCGGTGGCGACGACGGTCTGGCCGGGAGCGAGTGTTCCTGCGGCACCGGGCCACTGGTACTGCAGCGCTCCGAGTCGCGGGAGCGGATCGGTGATCCCGACACCCGTGAGCGTGACGTTTCCGGTGTTGCTGGCGCGGAACGTGTAGGTGATGACGCTGCCCACGCCACCGCCGCCGCCCGAGGCCGTCTTGGTGATCGCGATTCCCGGTGCCGCAGCGACCGTCGCGACCGTCACCTCGCCGGAGGATGCGCTGATCGCGGCGCCCGTCGGCGGGGTGCCGGTCGCACTCGCGGTGTTCTTGGCGGAGCCCGCATCCACATCCGACTGGCGCACGGAGTACGTGGCCGTCGCGGTCACCGTCTGGTTGGGCTGGAGCGTGCCCGCAGTGCCCGGCCAGGTGTAGGCGATCGTCGAGAGTCCGGCGTGCGGGTCGGTGATCGCGACCCCTGTGAGCGTGACGTTTCCGGTGTTGCGCGCCGAGAACGAATAGGTGATCGTGCTGCCGACCGAGCCGTTGCCCGACGTGACCGCACCGGTCTTGGTGAGCACGAGACCGGGAGCCGAGGCGAGCGAGACCGTCGCAGGAGCCGTGCTCGTGACCGCGGCCCCGCTGGGCGGGGTTCCGGAGCCGGTCGCGGTGTTGCTCACCGCGCCGGAGTTCACGTCGGTCTGCGAGATGACCGATGTCGCGGTGGCCGTGACGGTCTGCCCCGGTTGCAGGACGCCGGTCGTGCCGCTCGGCCACGTGCCGTAGGTCGGCACGGAGATGCCCGGGAGCGAATCGGCGACCGCGACCCCGGTCAGCGTCACGTTGCCGGAGTTACGCAGCGTGATCGACCAGACGATCGTGTCACCTGCGCGACCGGAGGAACCGCTCTGGAGCGCACCTGCCTTGGTTGTCACGATCCCCGCCGACGCGGTCACCGTGTTCGTCGTGACCGTTCCCGACGTGCTTGTGACGGGGGTCGTGCCGTAGACGGCCGACGACGATGCGACGTTGCGCACGGACCCCGCATTCACGTCCGCCTGCTTGATCGTGTATGTCGCGACAGCCGTCACCGTCTGCCCCGGTGCGAGCCTCCCAGACGTCCCCGGCCAGGTGTAGGTGAAGGCCGACAACCCCGCGAGTGTGTCCGTCACGGCTACATCCGTGAGCGTCACGTTGCCCGTGTTGGTGGTGCGCACCGTGTAGGTGATCACGTCGCCGACTGCGGCGGTGCCCGAGACGGCGGCGGTCTTCGTGGTCGTGCTCGCGGGCGCGGCCGCCACCGTGTTCACCCGCGTGGTGGGCGAGGTGCCGGTGACCGATGCGCCGCCCGGCGTACGGGCCGAGGCGGTAGCCGTGTTCGTCACGGTGCCCGCATCCACGTCCGCCTGCCGCACCGTGTACGTCGCGCGGCCCTGCACCGTCTGCCCCGGTGCGAGGGATCCCGCGGTGCCGGGCCAGGTGTAGGTGATGGCCGAGAGTCCGGCAAGAGGATCCGCGATCGCGACCTGCGTGAGCGTCACGTTGCCGTTGTTGGTCGCCGAGAAGTTGTAGGTGACGGTGCTGCCGACCCCGCCGTTCCCCGTGGTGACCGATCCCGACTTCAACACGGTCAGAGCACCCGTCGGGGTGACCGGCAGGGTGAACGCCCTCGTCTGAGTCAGGCGCGCACCGCTCGGCGGCAGAGCCGACGCGGTCGCGGTGTTCGCCACGGAGCCGGCATCGACATCCGACTGCTTCAGCGTGTATGTGGCGGTCGCGGTGACCGCCTGTCCTGGCGCCAAGGTGCCCGCGGTCCCGGGCCACGTGTAGCTCAAGGCCGAGAGGCCTGCCAGCGGATCGGTGATCGAGACCTCGGTGAGCGTGACGTTTCCGCTGTTCGCCAGGCGGAACGAGTAGGTGACGACGTCGCCCGCCTTGCCCGTGCTGCCTGGCGCGAGCGCCCCGGTCTTCGTCAGATTCACCGCGGGGGCGGATGCGGCGGTGGCGACGACCGACTGGCTGCTCGGAACCGTGAGAGTCGCACCGGCCGGCGTCCGAGCGGTGCCGGTCGCGGTGTTGCGCACCGCTCCGGCATCGACGTCTGCCTGGGTCACGGTGTACGTGGCGGTCGCGGTCACGGACTGCCCCGGTGCGAGAGAGCCGGCGGATCCGGGCCATGAGTAGGCGAGAGTCGAGAGCCCGGCGAGCGGATCGTTGATCGCGACGTTCGTGAGAGTCGTGTTGCCGGAGTTGCGGGCCGTGAACGTGTAGGTGATCGTGCTGCCCACTCCCCCGCTGCCCTGAGTGAGGGATCCCGACTTCGTCGTCGTGAGTCCTGGAGCGGAAGCGATGGTGGGGACGGTGACCTGCGGAGAGGACCCGGAGACTGTGGTGCCGCCCGGCGTGCGGGCTGTGGCGGTGGCGATGTTGCGGACGCTGCCTGCGTCGACATCTGCCTGGGTGATCGTGTAGAAGGCGGTCGCGGTGGCTGTCTGACCGACGGGGATGACGCCCGCCGTCGCAGTGGGCCAGGTGATCGCCGGTGGAGAGAGACCCGGCAGCGGGTCGACGAGCGAGGCGTTGTCGAGCGTCACGTTTCCGGTGTTCCGGATGGTGAAGCTGTAATTGATGCGATCGCCCACCCGGCCGGTCGTCCCGCTCGCGAGAGCCCCGGTCTTGGTGACCGTGACAGCGCCGGCGGCGGCGATGGGCGTGACGCGATTCGCCGATCCGGAAGGACGGATGCCGCCGTCGTCATCCGCCGCGCTGACCGTCGCCGTGTTCGCGACGGAACCCGCATCCACATCGCTCTGCTTCAGCGTGTAGTTCGCGGTCGCCGTGACGGACTGACCCGGAGTCAGCGTTCCGACCGTTCCGGGCCAGGTGCCGAATGTGATCGCCGACAGCCCCGGAAGCGGATCACTGAGGATGATGTCGGTGAGCGTCGACTGACCCGTGTTCGTCACGGTGAAGGTGTAGATCACGACGTCTCCGGCACGGCCCGTGCCACCGGGAGCGAGCGCGCTCGTCTTCGCGAGAGTGATCGCGCTGAGCAGCACCGTCGTGCTGTCGTTGTCCTGCGCGAGGAAGTCGCCCACGACCGTCCTGGCTGTGGCCTCGGCCGTCGAGACGTAGCCCGTCGCAGACGGCGCGGTCGCCGCACAGGTGTAGGTGGTCGTCTGCAGGGGCGCGAGAGTCAGCGTGCCGAGGTTGCGCGCGCAGTTGGCCTGGTCGTCGGTCACGACGATGTTGCGCAGGGTTCCCGCACCGGTGTTCGTGATACGGATCGTGAAGGTCGCGACCTCTCCTGCCGTCCGCGACTGGGTGTCCGCCGTGCCGTCGAAGGTCTTCACGAGCTGCAGTCCGGCGGTCGGCACCGAGAGCATGGCGTTGCGCAGAAGGTAGGAGTCGCCCGACGTGCCGAGGCGAAGGTTCACGGTCGAGTCGCCGGCGACCACGTTGGTGAGCGGAACCGTCGCGACGTCGACGTTCTGGTTGGTGAACGCCGTGCCTGCGGTGCCCGTGTATCTGACCGACCCCACCGCCCGCGAGATGCCGACGTTGCCGGTCGCGCCGGCCGCGTTCGCGATCTCGGTGTAGGGCGTGGAGCCTCCGCGCGAGTATGACGCGGTGTCACCGGTGATGTTCCGATCGCCCTCGAAGAGGGTGAATCCGGCGCGCGTTCCGGCGGCGACCGCGGTGAAGCCGTTGAACGCCACGGTGAGGTCGGCGTCGTTCGCCCCCTGCCGCACGTGGCCCTCGTAGTAGATGATGTTGTGCGGCACCGAGGCCGGGTTGTCGGCGATGAACGTGCCGTAGTCGTAGACGACGTTGATCGACCAGCCCGCGTAGCAGCCGGCGCCGGTCGGGGTCCAGATGTTCCCGGCCGAGATCGTGACCTCGGATCCCGTCGGCACGGCCGCGAAGGCCGATGTCACATCGGCACTCGCCGAGTAGTAGAGCGCCGTCGCCTGCGAGGCGGGGTCGGCGAGCATGCTCTGCGGCGAGACGTTGATGACCGAACTGCCTGCGACCTTGAGCTGGACCGCCCGCGAGGTGTACCCGGTGGCGCTGCCCGACGGCATCGTGGCCACGCCTCGTGCGGCGGAGTACTGCGCGCAGAGACGGCGCGTGTCACCCGTGTAGACGCCGGTGTTCGCGCTCCAGGTGAGGAAGGCCTTGACGACGGTGGCGCCGGCGGGGATGGTCATGGTCGCGCTGCTCGAGTTCGAGGTGAAGCCGGCGACCGAGTTGTTCTGGCTCATCACGAAGTTGTCGTTGACGTTGTTGGCGTTGGTGCTGGAGGCCGCGTGCAGATCGGCGCAGGTGCCGTTCGTCGTGGCGGTCGTCGCGGAGCACGCGAGCACACCGTTGCCGGCCATGATGAAGTCGCCGTTGACGTTCGCCTGGTAGTTCGGGGCGGTGCCGGAATTGGTGCCCCACTGCACGACAGCGGCTTCGGCAGCCTGCGGTGCACCGAGGGTGAAGCCTGCGGCGATCACGGCGATGGCCGTGGTCATCGCGACCACGGATCTGCGCCAGCGACGCCGATCACTCCCCCCGACCATCAGACCTGACCCCCCTCAGAGTCCGTCGACACCTTTGTGGATGTACGACGTCCTCTCACCCTAGGCGAGACCTTCCTTTGTTGACAATGGTGCAGTTGTTACGCGTGCGAAATCTGTGACCGGCACTTACCTGACGACTGTCAGATAGACTTGAGGCATGGACGCACGGTCGCGACGTTCGCGCGAGAGTCTTCGCGCGGCGGTCCTCACGCTGGCGGGGGCCACCCCGATCTCGGAGGTGACGGCATCCGCGATCAGCCTGCAGGCGGGTGTCACGCGCGACACCTTCTATCGCCACGCCGACAGCCCGACGGGCCTGCTCGCCGACGCGCTGTCCGCCGAGATCGACGAGGCGATGAAGGTCCTCCCCCAGGCCGACGTGATCGGCGACGGGGAGCGCGCACTGCTCGAACACGTGCATCGGCGAGCCGACGTGTACCGCGGTGCGATGCATCCGCTGCTCGCCGCTCCCGTACGCGACAATCTCCAGCGGTCGATCAGCGCGGGTCTCGTGCTGTGGGCCGAGCTGCACCCCCGGATCATCCCGGCAGTGTTCGCCGACGACGCCGCCGCCATGCGGATCGCCGTCGCCTACGCCGCGGCCGGCACCGTCGGAGCCATCGAGGAGTGGTTGCGCAGCGGGGACGACGACATCGAACGTGCCGTGAGGCTGATCCTCGCGGCGTCACCGGAGTGGTGGCTGCGTTGACAGCCGCCCGGAAGAGGAGAAGAAGATGAAGGCCGCACAGTTCCACGCCAAGGAGGACCTCCGGATCGAGGATGTTCCCGAGCCCTCGCCAGGCCCCGGACAGGTGAAGCTGCGGAACGCCTTCGCCGGCATCTGCGGCTCCGACCTGCACGTGTACTACAGCCCCGAGGCAGCCGGCCTGGACTTCGATCACCCGCACCCGATCACCGGGTCGACGCTCCCCCAGATCCTCGGTCACGAGTTCTCCGGCACGGTCGTCGAGCTCGGTGAGGGCGTCGACGACGTCGTCGTGGGCGACCGCGTCGCCGTCTGGCCCATCTACTACTGCGGAGAGTGCCCGGCGTGCCGCCGTGGCATGTTCAACGCCTGCCAGAAGATCGGCTTCCACGGGCTGAGCTCGCGCGGCGGAGGAATGGCGGAATTCACCACGGTGGATGCCACGAAGCTGCACGTGCTCCCCGAGAACGTCGACCTGCGCATGGGCGCACTCGTCGAGCCGATGGCGGTCGCCTGGCACGCCGTCACGCGCGGCGGCGTCGAGGCAGGCGGCACCGCGCTGATCGCCGGCGCCGGGCCCATCGGCATCGGCGTCTGGTTCGCCCTCAAGGCGCGCGGCATCGAGAAGGTGCTCGTCTCGGAACCCAGCGCCGACCGGCGTGCCATCATCGCTGCGCTCGGCGCGACGGTCGTCGACCCGGTGAACGAAGATCTCGCTGCCGCGGTCGCGGCACTGACCGACGGAGACGGTGTGGATGTCGCGTTCGACGCCGCCGGCGCGGGCCCGGCCGTGACCTCGTCGCTCGCCAGCCTCGTGTCCGGCGGACGCGTCGTCGTCGTCGCGATCCACGAGCGGACCATGGAGTTCCTGCCGACGCAGCTCGTCATGGCCGAGACCGAGATCGCCGGCGCGCTGGCCTACCTTCCCGAAGACTTCGAAGCGGTCATCGAAGCGATGTCCCGCGGCGTCTACGACACCACCGGCTGGGTGCAGGAGGTCGCGCTCGAGCAGGTCGTCGACGCCATCCACTCGCTCCGAGGCGGCGCCGGCGCGAAGATCCTCGTGCAGGCCGGCTGACCGCCACATGCAGACGGAGGGCCGAGCGGATGNCCCTCCGTCGCATCCGTCCGAATGAGCGCTGGCGGTGACGGGACAACGAAAAAACCCCCGGATAACCGGGGGTTTTCGTCTGTGCGCGATACTGGGATCGAACCAGTGACCTCTTCCGTGTCAGGGAAGCGCGCTACCGCTGCGCCAATCGCGCCCAAGTGGGCTATTCAGTTTGTGAGAGGTGGCGACGGGATTCGAACCCGTGTAAACGGCTTTGCAGGCCGGTGCCTAGCCGCTCGGCCACGCCACCGTGTGGATTGACCCCACGTGCTGAAGGCCTTCCGAAGAAGGCCCCTGCACTTGAGCGGATGACGAGACTCGAACTCGCGACCCCAACCTTGGCAAGGTTGTGCGCTACCAACTGCGCTACATCCGCGTTGTTCCCGGTTGTTGTCCCGGGCACTTATGAAACATTAGCCGAAGATTCACGACTGTCCAAACCGGAAGCGAATCTCGCGCGTGTCTCCCCGGGTGGTCAGCGACGGCTCCGACCGTCCGGTAGTATCGGTTGACGTACCCCACAGGTATGGGCGATTGGCGCAGTTGGTAGCGCGCTTCCTTCACACGGAAGAGGTCATCGGTTCGAGTCCGGTATCGCCCACACGCACAGGCCCCGCACAACGAGAGTTGTGCGGGGCTTTCTCGTGCTGCGAGACCAGCCGTCAGGTCCGTACGTGACCGCCGCCCGCCTTCCCTGCGAAGAAAGAGAGCCCACCATGACCGACTCCCCGTACTCGCCCTCACGGGACACGCGCTCCAGCACGCTGTCGATCGTGGCGCTGGCGCTCGCCATCATTCTTCCTCTCGTGGGCTTCGTGCTGGGGCTCTTCGCCCGGGCGAAGTCGAAGGCTTCCGGATCACCGACGGTGGTCGCGAACACGGCCGTCGTGATCGGGGCACTGCTCAGCGTCGTATGGACGATCGCGATCGTCCTCCTGGTCGGCTTCGGAGGCGTGCTTTCCGGAGGGCCCGCCCCGAGGACGCCTGATACCGCGACACCCTCGGAGTCGACACCGCCGTCGGGATCGGCATCCGGCGATGAACTGGTCATCGAGGTCACGTCGGAGCGCGAGCTCGACGCGGCGACTCTCGCAGCCGCACGTACCGCGCTCTCCTTCTACGCGGAGAACGCCGGCATCGAGGTGATCGACGTCACCGAGACGGACGCCGACGCCCTCGCCGTGACCTTCGGCGCGGATGCGACGAGCGCCGACGTCGCCGCGTTCGCTCGCGCCGTCTCCACTCCCGCCGCCGAAGGCTTTTACGCGGTCGACGCGGTGCACCCGGCGACCGGAGGCGCAGACCTCGGCGACGGTTCGACGACTCCCCCGTGCGATGCGCTGCGGTTCGGTCCGATGACCGTGGAGGGGCACGTCCTCGCCTGCGACGAAGCGATGGTGACCCAGCTGCTCCTCCCCTCTTCCGCGCGCCTGGTCGGAAACGCCATCGCCGAGGTCGAGGTGAGCGGCGACGTCGTGACCGTGACCCTGTCCGACGCCGCCGCCGCCGAGTTCGCCGCGTGGACCCGCGAGGCCTCCGACGCGACCGCGCCGGGCAATCAGATCGCCCTTGTCGACTTCATCGGCGTCATCAGCGCGCCCACCGTCGCCGAAGAGCTCGCCGGCGAGTTCCAGATCTCCGGCGCGACGCTCGACGCGGAACTGCTCGCCGCCCGACTGCAGCTGCTCAGCAGCGGAGTATCGTTCACCGCCCGCTGAGCGGACCCGTCGGCCTCGGTGACTCAGGACTACCTAGCCCTCCTCGTGGTTCCGCGCTGAAGTCCGCGGGCGGCGCCCCTCCTCCGCAGACGCCGCCCACGAGCGCGCCTCAGGCGGTGCCGAAGGGGTTGTCGATCGCGTAGCGCCAGCCGTGCTCGTCATCGTGCACGGCGACGTCGGCGGTGCTTCCGCCGAGCTTCACCTCCGAGCCGTCGGGACCCGTGCCTTCGAGCGTCCAATCGGCGATGGCGAGGCCGACGGAACCCGCCTCGAACACATGCCGGACGTTCATGGTGATGGGCAGACCGAGCGCGAGGAACTGCTCGAGCGCGCCACGGATCGAGTCCTCACCCTCGACGGGGTGGCCGGGCGCCGGGGCGAACACCGCATCCGGCAGGTTCAGGGCGAGCAGCCCCTCGATGTCGCGGGCGTTGAAGCGCTCGGCGAACGCGAGGTTGAGCTGATCGAGCGAGGTGACCGGGGTCGTGGGCATGATGTGCTCCTTCGTCAGGTGAGAGACCGCGGAAGCGGCCCATCGAGAAGGACGTTCAGGAGCGACGGATGTGACAGGACCGCCGATCAGGTGCGCAGCGCGCGCCGTGCGCGGGACACGCGCTGACGCGCCGCGGCCGGCGTGATGGATAGCCTCTGCGCGATCTCCTGCGCCGTCAGGCCGTCGACGACGCTCATCAGAAGAGGCTGGCGAAGATCATCGGGGAGTGCGTCGATCGCGCGGATTGCCGCCTCGAGCCGTTCCCGCAGCTCCGCCTCGGCTTCGACGTCCTGCGGCGACGCGAGCCGCTCGCACAGGACCTCACCGAGATCGTCCTTGCGTGCGCGGTTCATGTCGATGGCGGTCGTCCGCACGATCGTGTCGAGCCACGCGCACATCGGGCCGGCATCAGCCGAGCGGAGCGCGGAGAGTGAACGCCAGGCTCGAAGCGCCGCGTTCTGCGCCGCGTCGTCGGCATCCGCCGGCGGCACACCGAGCGAGATGCTGCGCCTGCGCAGCCGCTCGGGCTCCGTGCGCAGCATGGTGTCGAGACGCGCGGAGGCGACGGCGATGACTTCGGCGTTCACACGGATCCCCTCGTGGATTCGGGCATTCGGCCTCATGCTAGCCGAGCCTCGAACGCGACGTCCGTGGCCGCCGGTAGTGTGCCGATGGTGACGAAGACCCTGCTGCCGAGCCCGTGTGCACTCTGCGGGCACCGCGACGCGGTGCGCGTGGCGGCGGCTCTGATGTGCGCCTGGTGCGGGTGGCGCTACGGCGACTCCCCCGACCCCGACCTCCCGCGCCCGGTGATCGAGGTCGTCTACTACATCCGGTACGACCGCCGGGTGAAGATCGGCACGAGCAGACGGCCTCGTCAGCGACTCGCGAGCATCCGTCACGAAGAGCTCCTCGCGTTCGAGCAGGGAGGGCGTACGGTGGAGCAGGCACGACACCGGCAGTTCGCCGACATCCGCGAGGGCGGCGAGTGGTTCACTCTCACCCCACAGCTCGAGGGCCACATCGGCGGCCTCCGCACCGTCGCCGACCCCTGGCAGCTCTACGCGCGCTGGGTGAGCGCGTCACTGCAGAACTGAAGCCCCGCACGGGGCCGACGTTCCGTGCGGGGCTTCAGAGTTCAGCGGGATCAGGCGCGTGCGGCCTTGACCTTCGCGGGCTGCGGCTGCGAGAACAGCACCACGATGATCACCGCGACGCCGACGACCACGTGCGGCACCCAGACGTTCGGCGCCTCGGTCGAGAAGCCGAAGATCCACGGCGACAGCGCCAGGAACAGACTCGCGACGATGTCGAAGACGAGGTGGACGGGCATCGGGATGAAGCCGAAGGGGCCCCACTCGTACTTCGTGAAGAGGCTGTAGACGATGAGTCCGACGCCGAGCACGATCGGGATGATCACGGCGGGGCCGCCCATGCTCGCGAAGCCGAACAGCCACGGAGCAGCGATCAGCGCCACTCCGACGATGTAGTCGAGAATTCCATGGACCTTGGTGGGGATGAAACGCATGATTCCTCCTGTGGTGTCGTCGCGTGCTGCGACTCACAGATGGTTCGCAGCCCACGCCGAAACGGATTGCGGGCCACCCGCTCGTAGGCTGGACGGATGACGTCGATGCCGCCGCCGCCTCGCGCGATCTCCGCTCTGAGGCTCGCTGCCGGAGGGTCGGTGACGGGCATCCTGCTCTACACGTACGTGATCGGCATCCCCCGTCAGGGCGCGAGCCTCGTCGACCACTTCGGGTACTTCACGAACCTGACGAGCCTGCTGACCGCCGGCATCCTCATCTCATCGAGCCTGATCTCCCTGCGCGGAGGGCGTGTGCCGCCGCTGCTGACCTCGGCGCGCGCGGTGGCCGTGGCCTGCATGATCATCGTGGGAGTGGTCTACAACGTCCTCGTCCCCGGCACGGGGAGCGCGCCGCCCTGGGTGAGTGCGACCCTGCACGCGATCTTCCCGATCCTTCTCGTGCTCGACTGGGTCTTCGTCGCCGACCGCCCGCCGATGTCCTGGCGACGACTCTGGGTGGTGCTCCCCTACCCGGTGCTCTGGCTGGGAGTCGTGCTCGTGCGCGGGGCCACCGACGGATGGGTCCCCTACGGCTTCCTGCTTCCCGAGCGCGGCGCGGCATCGCTCGCTACCCATGTCGCGGGCCTGCTCGTCGCACTGCTCACCTCGGGTGCGCTCGTGTGGACGCTCAGCCGGGTTCGACTCCCCCGACCGACCCGATGGTCAGGCGCTCGCCCAGCCGTATCGCCGAGCGAGCGCGGAGGCGATCCGACCGTAGCGTGAGCGGTCGAGCACCGCGGCTTCACGGCGTAGCCCGGTCTCGTGCACGCTGTAGAGCTGCTCGATGTCGACCCACGACTCACGCCCCTGCGAGTCCCAGGCTCCCGAGCCGATCGACAGGTAGTCGCGGTCACCGTCATGAGCCTTGCTCGTCATCCGCACCGCGAAGACGCGGTCTGCGGATTCCCGGCCGATCACGAGCACCGGTCGGTCTTTGCCCCGACCGTCGTTCTCCTCGTAGGGAACCCAGGTCCAGATGATCTCGCCCGCATCGGGGGCGCCGTCACGGTCGGGGGCGTACCCGATGCGGAGATCGTCGATGCGATCCGGGTCGACACGGACGGTCTCGACCCCGTGCGCCCGGTCAGATCCCAGTGCCTTGAGAAGGATCTCCGCGAGTCGTGCCAGGATGCCGTCGGTTTTGCTCACACGGTCACCCTAACGGCAGCTCAGGCGTCGGCGAGTGCGTAGCCCTCTTCACCGTGGACGACCTGGTCGACACCGGCGATCTCGTCTTCGCTCGTGATGCGGAAGCCGATCGTCTTCTCGATCGCGAATCCGATGATGAACGCGACCACGAAGGAGTAGATCAGCACACCCAGTGCGGCGATCGCCTGGACGGCCAGCTGACGCAGGTCGCCGCCGACGAACAGGCCGGTGCCGGTGGCGAAGAAGCCGAGGTAGAGGGTTCCGATCAGACCACCGACGAGGTGGATGCCGACGACGTCGAGCGAGTCGTCGAACCCGAGACGGAACTTCATCTCGACGGCCAGGGCGCAGACGATACCGGCGACGGCACCGAGCAGCAGCGACCAGCCGGGCGTGAGGTTGGCGCAGGCGGGGGTGATGGCGACGAGACCCGCGACGGCACCGGAGGCGGCGCCGACCGACGTGGCCTTGCCGTCCTTGATGCGCTCGATGAGGATCCAGCCGAGGATCGCGGCAGCCGTGGCGCCGAGGGTGTTCAGGCCGATGAGTCCGACGCCGCCCATGTCCTCGGCGAGCCACTCCGCGCCGGCGTTGAAGCCGAACCAGCCGAACCACAGCAGCGCTGCGCCGAGGAGCGTCAGCGGCACGTTGTGCGGCTTGAGGATGCCCTTCTGGAAGCCGATGCGCTTGCCCAGGACGATGGCGAGTGCGAGTGCGGCAGCACCTGCGTTGATGTGCACCGCGGTACCACCGGCGTAGTCGATCACACCGATTCCGCTGTCCTCACCGAAGAGGGTGGTGCCGAGGTTCATGATCCAACCGCCACCCCAGACCCATGCGGCGACGGGGAAGTATCCGACGGTCGCGAAGACGCCGGCGAAGATCAGCCAGCTGCCGAACTTCGCACGGTCGGCGATCGCGCCCGAGATCAGGGCGACCGTGATGATCGCGAAGGTGGCGCCGTAGGCGACACCGAGGAGCGCGACGTTCGAGCCCTCACCGGCCGCGAGGCTCGAGAGGCCGAAGTCGGCGAAGGGGTTGCCTGCGAAGGCGGTAGGGCTGTCGACGGCGCTCATCGAGAATCCGAAGAGGATCCAGAGCACTGCCACGAGACCGATCGAGCCGAAGCTCATCATCATCATGCTGACGACGCTCTTGGCCTTCACGAGGCCGCCGTAGAAGAAGGCGACGCCGGGCGTCATGAGCAGTACGAGGGCGGTCGCGGTGATCGCCCAGGAGATGTTGCCTGGAGCATCCATAGTCAAACCTCACATTCGGGAAACTGAGAGCTTCAGTGTGACGAGGCCCGATTTCCGGAATGCGTGAGGTTTGTTGCGCTGACGTTACAGAGCGGCTCTGTGTGTGAACATCGCGTTACGCGACACTGCGATCCGCGTGTGTAAGTGCATTGAGTCTGGAGATCGCGCGCAGGTACTTCTTGCGGTATCCCCCGCCGAGCATCTCGTCGGCGAAGACCTGGTCGAGGCTCACACCGGTGGCGACGATGGGGATCTGCGCGTCGTAGACGCGGTCGACGAATGCGACGAACCGCAGCGCCTCCGACTGATCGGTCAGCACGTGCACGTCACGGAGGCCCACGAGATCGAGGCCCGCGATCACCCGCAGGTACCGAGAGGGGTGGACGCGCGCGAGGTGACGGATGACGTCGGCGAAGGAGTCGTCGGATGCCGTTCCCGCGGCAGCGCCGGTCTCGACGGCCGTCTCGTACTCACCGGCCTCGCTGACCACGGCGTGCCCGTCCAGCGCGCGCTGGCGGAAGTCGACTCCGTCGATGCGGATCGTCTGGAAGCTGTCGGACATCGCATGGATCTCACGCAGGAAGTCCTGCGCCGCGAAGCGACCCTCGCCGAGCGCATTGGGAGGGGTGTTCGAGGTCGCCGCCAGCTTGGTGCCGGTCGGCACGAGCTCGCCGATGAGACGGGTCATCACCATCGTGTCGCCCGGATCGTCGAGTTCGAACTCGTCGATGCAGAGCAGATCCGCGCCCTTCAGAAGGTCGACCGTGTTCTTGTACCCCAGCGCACCCACGAGCGCCGTGTACTCGATGAACGATCCGAAGTACTTCCTCCGGGCCGGCATCGCGTGATAGATCGACGCGAGCAGATGCGTCTTGCCGACGCCGAAGCCGCCGTCGAGGTAAACGCCCGGCTTCACCTCGGGTTCCTTCTTGGTACGGCTGAAGAATCCGCCCCGCTTGACCGGCGCTCCGCGTCCGGCGAAGCGGATCAGCGTCTCTTTCGCCTCCTCCTGTGACGGATACGCCTCATCGGCCCGATAGCTGTCGAACGTGGCTCCGTCGAACTGGGGCGGCGGAACGAGACTCGCGAGCATCTCGGGACCGGTGACGGTCGGCTGGCGATCGGTCAGGTGCACGATGCCCGTGCGGCTGGGCGTGTCGGTCATCAGGGTCCTGTATCGGGGGCGCACCTGTGTCGAAGTCTTACGAATCGGGTGCAGGGCGCACGGCGTGGATCTATCGTCGAAGTATCGGCTCCACATTACGCCGTCAACGCCCTGCATCATCGCCGCTCACCGTCTGAGGAGATCCCTGTGGCCATCGAGTTCGACACCACTTCGTCCAAGTTCGCCGAGTACGCCGAGCCCGGCCGCCTCGTCACCACCGAGTGGCTCGCGGAACGCCTCGGAGACCCGGGTCTGGTCGTGGTCGAATCCGATGAGGATGTGCTCCTGTACGAGACGGGGCACATTCCCGGCGCCGTGAAGGTCGACTGGCACACCGAGCTCAACGACCCGGTGGTGCGCGACTACGTCGACGGCGAGGGCTTCGCGAAGCTGCTGAGCCGCAAGGGCATCTCGCGCGACGACACCGTGGTGATCTACGGCGACAAGAACAACTGGTGGGCCGCCTACGCGCTGTGGGTCTTCTCGCTCTTCGGCCACGAGGACGTGCGCCTGCTCGACGGGGGCCGCGACCGCTGGATCTCCGAGGGCCGCGAGATCACGCGTGACGCGCCGACGCCCACGCCGACCGAGTATCCCGTCGTGGAGCGCGATGACTCCGTCATCCGCGCCTACAAGGAGGACGTGCTGGCCCACATCGGCAGCCCTCTGATCGACGTCCGCTCCCCCGAGGAGTACAGCGGAGAGCGCACCACGGCGCCCGCGTACCCCGAGGAGGGCACGCTGCGCGCCGGCCACATCCCGACCGCGCAGAGCGTGCCGTGGGCGAAGGCCGTGGCCGAGGACGGCGGTTTCAAGTCCCGCGCCGAACTCGACGCCATCTACCGCGACGGTGCGGGCCTCGCCGACGGTGACGACGTCGTCGCTTACTGCCGCATCGGCGAGCGTTCCAGCCACACGTGGTTCGTTCTCAAGCACCTGCTGGGCTTCGAGAACGTGCGCAACTACGACGGATCGTGGACCGAGTGGGGCAGCGCCGTCCGCGTCCCGATCGTCACCGGCGCGGAGCCCGGTTCCCTCTGATCGTGTGACAATGACAGGGATGAGCACCAGCGAAGTTCCTGACACCCTCGCCGAGATCCGCGACGGATTCCTCGAGACCCCTGAGGCAGATCGCCTGCTGCTCCTGTTGGAGTACTCGGACGAGCTGCCCGAGGTCTCCGAGGAGGTCGCGAACCACCCCGAGATGTGCGAGCGCGTGGCCGAGTGCCAGTCGCCCGTCTACATCTACGTCGAGGTGAACGACGGGATCGTGACCATGCACGCGACCGCTCCGCCCGAGGCACCGACGACCCGCGGTTTCGCGAGCATCCTCGTGCAGGGCATCACCGGCCTCACGGCCGACGAGGTGCTGGCGATCCCCGACGACTACCCGCAGTCGATCGGACTCACGAAAGCCGTCTCACCGCTGCGCATCGGCGGAATGACCGGGATGCTGATGCGTGCCAAGAAGCAGGTCACGCAGAAGCGCTGAAGCCCTGCGTGCGGAGCCATTCGGTGATGGCGTCGCTCCAGCCCGCCTGGTCATAGTTCCACAGCTTGGTGTGACGCGCCCCCGAGAACGGCGGCATCGTCACCAGGTCCGGCCTGGCCTCCTGCAGTGCGTGCGAGGCGTCGGCGGGGACGAACCCGTCATCGTCGCTGTGCAGGATGAGGATCGGGACCGACAGTTCCTCGGCGCGGGCGACCATGTCGAGCCGGTCGAACGGGATCGCGTCGTCGGCGCCGCTGAGCCGTGCCGTGAGCGGCAGCGAGAGAGCGCTCATCGCGAGGTCGGGCAGCGGAGCGCGCATCCCGGCCCCCCGTGCCTGGAATCGCAGCACCGTGCGCCAGTCGACGACGGGCGACTCGAGGATCAGCCCGGCGATGCGATCGCGATTGCCCGAGTTGACCGCCGTCTGCAGCGCGACGGCCCCGCCCATCGACCAGCCCATCAGGATCACCCGATCGGCGCCGTGGCGCAGCGCATACGCGATCGCGGCGTCGACGTCGCGCCACTCCGAGGCACCCAGGGCGTAGGCGCCGCTGCGGCTGCGAGGGGCCTCACCGTCGTTCCGGTAGGACACGACCAGATTCGGGAAGCCGGCCGCATGCAGCACCGGCACCGCACGAAGGCACTCGGCGCGAGTGACGCCCCGCCCGTGCACCTGCACGACCCAGGTCGACGACTCCGCCGGGAAGAACCACGCGGGGCAGGGGCCCGCGGGCGATCCGATGAGCACGTTCTCCCAGCGGAGGTGGAGTTCACTCGGCGTGGCGTAGTACCAGCCGCTGAACGCCGCAGTCCGATCGACCCGTGCACCCGGCTCGATCTGCGTGAGCAGCTTGCGGCGCACCGTGGTGGCATCGGCGCTGAGCACCGCACCGAGCTTCACGTAGCCGTAGGTGCCCGACGTGAACAGGCCGTATCGACCCGGCAGCTCGGTGTCACGCGTGCGGGTCAGCTCGATCGTCTGGGCGCCCGTGTCGACCGCGAGGATCTCTGCATCGGCAGGACGCTTCGCAGGAATCACGACCCGTCGGGCGATGCTGAGCACGAGCAGAGCCATCGCCGCCCCGAGAGCGAGCAGTGCAGGGACAAGGAGCGCAACGGCGTGCCTGAGACTCTTCATCGCTTCCTGACTCTAGCCTGTTGCCGTGACCGCACACCCCGATGCCGGGACGATCTTCGACGCCGCAGTGGCTGAGCTGCGTGATATCGCGTTCCGCGCGGACATCACGATCCGTGAGATCCCCACGCCGCAAGGCCTCGCCCCGCACGCCCTCGCGCTCGCCGCCGACGTCCGCCCGGACGACGAGGGCGAGTCCGCCTACGGGACGGGCCGGTTCGTGCTGCTGCACGATCCGGACTCGCCGTCCGCGTGGGACGGCGCATGGCGGATCATCATCTTCGCCCAGGCGCCACTGGAGACGGAGATCGGCACCGACCCTCTCCTCGCCGACGTGACGTGGTCCTGGCTGGTCGACGCCCTCGACTCCCGTGGTGCCGGATATCACTCCGCGTCCGGCACATCGACCAAGACCCTCTCGAAGGGCTTCGGTTCCCTCGCGGTCGAAGGGGACGGCGCCCAGATAGAGTTGAGGGCGTCCTGGACACCCGATGGCCCGTTCCGACCGCACGTCGAAGCATGGGTGGAACTGGTCGGGATGCTGGCGGGTCTTCCGCCCGGTTCCGAGGGCATCGCCGTGATCGGCGCGCGAAAGGCAGCACGTGACTGAATACTCCGTGATCTCCGACGTCTCGGAGTTCCGTGCGGCGTGCGCCGCACTCGCCGCAGGCACAGGCCCTGTCGCCGTCGACGTCGAGCGGGCATCCGGATTCCGCTACTCCCAGCGCGCCTACCTCGTGCAGGTGTTCCGCCGCGACGCGGGGGTGTTCCTCTTCGACCCGCCGGCCCTGGGCGACTTCAGCCCCCTCCAGGAGGCGATCGGCGACGTGCAGTGGATCTTCCACGCCGCCAGCCAGGACCTCCCCTCGCTGCGCGAACTGGATCTGCTCCCCCCGTCGATCTTCGACACCGAGCTCGCCTCGCGCCTGCTCGGGCATGAGCGCGTCGGTCTCGCCGCCGTCGTCGAGAACACCCTGGGCATCACGCTGAAGAAGGAGCATTCGGCCGCGGACTGGTCCACCCGTCCGCTCCCCGCGGCCTGGCTCGAGTACGCGGCTCTCGATGTACTCCACCTGATCGACGTCTACGAGGCGCTCGAGGCCGAGCTCGAGGAGCAGGGCAAGACGGAGTTCGCCGCAGAGGAGTTCGCCGCGACCCTCACGCGACTCCCCAAACCGCCGCGCGAGGACCCGTGGCGCCGGCTGAGCGGACTCCACCAGGTACGCGGAGCCCGCAATCTCGCGGTCGCGCGATCGCTCTGGCAGGCACGAGAGGCCTTCGCTCAGGATCAGGACGTCTCTCCCGGTCGACTCGTTCCCGACCGGTCGCTGATCG
Source organism: Microbacterium sp. 22215 (assembly GCF_052045655.1). NCBI lineage: Bacteria > Bacillati > Actinomycetota > Actinomycetes > Micrococcales > Microbacteriaceae > Microbacterium > Microbacterium sp. 22215. The sequence goes on along the minus strand of NZ_JBQEPC010000009.1, from coordinate 140,665 downwards.
CGGCCGTTCTGGCGAACCCGCAGAGCAAGCAGGCGCTCGCCGGTGTCAAGGACTTCCAGGGTCGCGCGAGCCGCACGCAGCTCGACCGCTGGTGGCAGGCGTTCGTCGACGGGCGTGCGACGGAGGAGCTTCCTCGCGAGCGCGTTCCCAGTGATGCCCTCCCGCCCCCTCGCGCCTGGTCCGACCGCAACCCCGAGGCTGATGCTCGACTCAAGGCCGCACGCCCCGTGATCGAGGCGACAGCAGAGGAACTCGGGATGCCGACCGAGAACCTGCTGACCCCGGACTACCTTCGCCGCGTGGCCTGGGACGTCCCCGGAACGACCCCGGAGGCCATCGGCGACGCCCTCGCCGCCCTCGGTGCGCGTCCGTGGCAGATTGCACAGACTGCACAGAAGATCGCCGACGCCTTTGTAGAAGCCGCGCAAACGCCCGACGAGACGCCCCCGACCGCTTCGTAGGTTCGATCCAAGCGATTCCTCCCGGTTTCCGGCCCTCCCTAGACTGAGGCCACCGCACAAACTTGGAGGCAGAGTGGCCGAGATCTCGGACGTCTTCTTCGTCGATGGAGTGCGCACCCCCTTCGGGCGCGCCGGCGAAAAGGGCATGTACTGGAACACCCGCGCTGATGACCTCGCCGTGAAGGCGACCATCGGCCTGATGGAGCGGAACGCGGCCGTGCCTGCCGACCGCATCGACGATGTCGCCATCGCGGCGACGAGTCAGACGGGCGACCAGGGCCTGACCCTGGGACGCTCGGTGGCCATCCTCGCCGGGCTCCCGCAGACGGTTCCCGGCCTCGCCGTCGAGCGCATGTGCGCCGGAGCGATGACCAGCGTCACGACCATGGGCGCGTCCATCGGTGTGGGCATGTACGACTTCGCCCTCGCCGGCGGCGTCGAGCACATGGGTCACCACCCGATCGGCGGCAATGCAGACCCCAACCCGCGTTTCGTGGCGGAGAAGATGGTCGACCCGGGCGCCCTGAACATGGGCGTCACGGCGGAGCGCATCTTCGATCGCTTCCCGCACCTCACCAAGGAGCGCTCCGACCGGTTCGGCATGCTCAGCCAGCACAAGGTGCAGGCCGCCTACGACGCCGGCAAGATCCAGCCCGATCTCGTGTCCGTCGCGACCAAGAGCGCCGACGGAGCCTGGGGCCTCGCCACGGAGGATGAGGGCCGTCGCCCCCAGACGACGATGGAGGACCTCGCGGCTCTCAAGACGCCGTTCCGTCCGCACGGTCGCGTGACCGCCGGCACCTCGTCTCCCCTGACCGACGGCGCGACGATGTCGCTGCTCGCCGGAGGCGGCGCCGTGAAGGAGTTCGGGCTCGCCCCGAAGATGCGCATGGTGTCGTTCGCCTTCGCGGGCGTCCAGCCCGAGATCATGGGCATCGGCCCGATCCCCTCGACCGAGAAGGCCCTGAAGAAGGCCGGGCTGACCATCGCCGACATCGGCCTGTTCGAGCTCAACGAAGCTTTCGCGATCCAGGTCATCTCACTGCTCGACCACTTCGGGATCGCCGACGACGATCCCCGCGTCAACCAGTGGGGCGGGGCGATCGCACTCGGACACCCGCTCGCGGCATCCGGTGTGCGTCTGATGATCCAGCTCGCGGCGCAGTTCGCCGAGCGCCCTGACGTGCGCTACGGCCTGACGGCCATGTGCGTCGGTCTCGGACAGGGCGGCTCCGTCATCTGGGAGAACCCGCACTTCGACGGCAAGAAGAGGAAGTAAGCGCCGATGGCACACTCGATTTCCGAACAGTACGCGAACGTCGACTTCTCCCCGATCCAGGCCCTCACCGAGGGTGAGGTGATCACGCACTCCCCCGTGCGCGACATCCGCCTCGCCTCGGGCAAGGTCCTCGCGCTGATCACCCTCGACAACGGACGCGACCACACGCGGCCGAACACGCTGGGTCCGGCGACGCTCACCGCTCTCGGCGAGACGCTCGACGGCCTCGCCGTCCGCGCCGCCGCCGGGGAGATCCAGGCGGTCGGCATCACCGGCAAGCAGTACATCCTGGCCGCAGGTGCCGACCTCTCCGACATCAGCAAGGTCGGCTCGCGTGACAACGCCCGCCTGATCGCGCAGCTCGGCCACAAGGTGCTGGGCAAGTTCGGCGAGCTCGGCGTTCCCTCGTTCGCGTTCGTGAACGGGCTCGCGCTCGGTGGCGGCCTCGAGATCGCGCTGAACTCCAGCTATCGCACGGTCGACGCGTCCGCCGCGGCGATCGCGCTGCCCGAGGTCTTCCTCGGGATCATCCCCGGCTGGGGTGGCGCCTACCTGCTGCCCAACCTGATCGGCATCGAGAATGCCCTCGAGGTCGTCATCTCGAATCCGCTGAAGCAGAACCGGATGCTGAAGCCGCAGCAGGCGTTCGACCTGGGCATCGTCGATGCGATCTTCCCCGCGGCGAACTACCTCGAGAACTCGCTCGCCTGGGCGGACGCGGTGCTCGGCGGCAAGAAGGTCGAGCGCAGGAACGAACCAGGAAAGATCGAGCGACTCACCAAGTGGCCGATCGCCGTCAAGATGGCGCGCGGGATGCTCGAATCGAAGATCGGGACCGTGCCGAAGTCGCCGTACGCCGCACTCGAGCTGCTCGACAAGGCGAAGAGCGGCACCAAGGCCGAGGGCTTCGCCCGAGAGGACGAGGCTCTCGCCGAGCTCGTGACGGGCGACCAGTTCGCGGCATCCATGTACGCGTTCGATCTCGTGCAGAAGCGCGCCAAGCGTCCCGTCGGCGCGCCCGACAAGGCTCTCGCGAAGAAGGTCACCAAGGTCGGCATCATCGGGGCGGGGCTCATGGCGAGCCAGTTCGCGCTGCTTTTCGTGCGCAAGCTCCAGGTGCCCGTGCTGATCACCGACCTCGACCAGGCGCGCGTCGACAAGGGCGTCGCCTACATCCACGAGGAGATCGGCAAGCTCGAGGGCAAGGGCCGCCTGGACACGGACTCCGCGAACAAGCTGCGTGCGCTCGTCACCGGCACGACCGACAAGAGCCTGTACGCGGACTGCGACTTCGTCATCGAGGCCGTGTTCGAGGAGGTCGGAGTCAAGCAGCAGGTCTTCGGTGAGATCGAGAAGATCATCGCCGAGGACGCGATCCTCGCGACCAACACCTCGTCGCTGTCGGTCGAGGAGATCGGTGCGAAGCTCGCTCACCCCGAGCGCCTCGTCGGCTTCCACTTCTTCAACCCGGTCGCCGTGATGCCGCTGATCGAGATCGTGAAGACGCCGACGACGTCCGAGGCGGCACTGTCGACCGCGTTCGTCGTCGCGAAGAACCTGGGCAAGAACGCGGTGCTCACCGCTGACGCCCCCGGATTCGTGGTGAACCGCCTGCTGGCCAAGGTCATGGGTGAGGCAGCGCGCGCGGTGTACGAAGGCACTCCGATCACGGATGTCGAGAAGGCGTTCGCGCCGCTCGGACTGCCGATGGGACCGTTCCAGCTGATCGACCTGGTCGGATGGAAGGTCGCCGCTCACGTGCAGGACACGATGGCGCACGCGTTCCCGGAGCGCTTCTACGCGAACGAGAACTTCCACGCCCTCGCGGAGCTCGACGCGGTGATCGAGAAGGACAAGGGAGGTCGGGTCACCGGCTGGACGAAGCAGGCCGAGAAGCTGCTGAAGCCCGCCGTCGGCAAGACTCCCGCGTCGGCCGAGACGATCCTGCAGCGGGTGCAGGACGGTCTCGCGAGCGAGATCAAGCTCATGCTCGACGAGGGGGTCGTACCCGAGGTCGAGGACATCGATCTGTGCCTCATCCTCGGCGCCGGCTGGCCGTTCATCGACGGTGGGGCCTCGCCCTACCTCGATCGTGAGGGCGCCTCGGAGCGCGCCTTCGGCGGAGAGTTCCACACGCCGCAGATCCGCGGTATCGAGAGCCGCTGATCGGATGCATCGACGGGGGTCGCGCTCGGCGCGGCCCCCGTCGTCATGTCTGCTGAACGGGGCGCCCGTCGACGTCGCCGGAGCGTGGCCAGAACGACATGGCGCGCTCTGCGAGCGCGGTGATCGTCAACGAGGGGTTCACGCCCGGATTCGCGGGGACCGCCGCCCCGTCGACGACGTGCAGCCCCGGGTGCCCCCACACGCGGTGGTATCGATCGACGACACCGGTCTCCGGCGACGCCGAGATGACGGCACCGCCGAGGAAGTGCGCGGTGAGCGGGATGCCGAAGACCTCAGGCCACGAGCCCCGCGCCTCTGCGGGCACTCCGCCCTCCTTCTGCACTCGGGCGGCGATCGCCGCGGCCGCTCGGTGCGCCTGCGGCAGATGGCTCGGGTTCGGCTCGCCGTGCCCCTGCCTGCTCGTCATGACCAGGCGGCCGAATCGTCGACGCAGTGACAGCGTGAGCGAGTTGTCGACGGTCTGCATGACGAGCGCGATGATGCCGCGTTCGCTCCAGTGCCGAAGCGACGCCAGGCGCACCTGTCGAATCGGCGCCCGCAGGAATCGCCCCACGAGAGTGCCCAGCCGACGACCGAGCGACGCACCTCCCGGCACCATGATCGACGCCAGTGCGCCCATCAGGTTGGACCCGGGTCCGTAGCGCACGTTCTCGACATGGGTGCGCTCGTCGACGTGGAAGGAGGTCGTGATGGCGACGCCCTTGGCGAGCTCGAGAGAAGTCGGAACCTCGGTCGCGATCGCGCCGTCGAGCGCTTCGGAGTTCGTCCTGGTGAGGCGCCCCACGGCATCCGAGATGCGAGGGAGCGCACCGCTCTGCTTCATGCGATGCAGCAGCTGCTGCGTGCCCCAGGTGCCCGCGGCCAGCACGACCTGACGCGCCCGCACGGTGCGGCGCTCCCGCCTGAGCCAGGCTCCGCTGCGCTCGGTCGTCACGGCGAAGCCGCCGCCCGCGAGCTCGCGCACCTCGGTGACCGTGCGGAGCGGCTCGATCACCGCCCCGCGGCGCTCCGCGAGTGCGAGGTAGTTCTTCATAAGCGTGTTCTTCGCGCCGACCCGGCACCCGACCATGCAGTTGCCGCAGAGCGTGCAGCCGGTGCGATCCGGGCCCTCTCCGTCGAAGAAGGGATCGGCTGTGCGCTCCCCCGGCTTTCCGAACCAGACGCCGACAGGCGCGCGTCGGAACGTGTCTCCGACGCCGAGGTCCTCGGCGGCCCCCGCCATGATGCGCTCGACGGGACCGGAGTGGGGATACCGCTCGACCACGCCCAGCATCCGCTTCGCCGTCGCGTAGTGCGGCGACAGCTCGGCATCCCAGTTCGCGAGCGCACTCCACTGAGGGTCCGTGAAGAACGCTCCGCCCGGCTGGTACAGCGTGTTCGCGTAGTTCAAGGATCCTCCGCCCACGCCCGCTCCGGCGAGGATCATCACGTGCGGCAGGCGATGGATGCGCTGGATGCCGAAGCAGCCGAGAGCCGGTGCCCACAGGTATCGGCGCACGTCCCAGCTGGTCTTCGCGAAGTCCTCGTCTTCGAACCGACGTCCCGCCTCGTAGACCAGCACCCGGTACCCCTTGTCGACGAGCCGCAGCGCGGAGACCGACCCGCCGAACCCGGAGCCGATCACGACCACGTCCTCATCGAACGCGGAATCACCGCGCGTGGTCGTACCCGCATCACGCATGATCCTCCTCCGTCGTCGCGGGCACCAGGACGGTCAGCGCGGCCGGTCGGATCCCGATCGTGCAGTCGTCCTCGCCGAGGCGCTCACCGTCGGCGTAGACGACGAGTCCCGGCGCGCTCACCCTCACCGAGCGAACGCGCCGGTGAACGACCTCTCGACGCGTCAGGTGCGTTCCTCGCAGCAGCAACGGGAACAGCCGCAGCAGACGACGCCTGCTCAGCGGCGCGACCTGCACGAGATCGAGCAGACCGTCGTCGGCGCTCGCACCGGCGCACACCGGCATCCCGCCCCCGTAGCTCGCCGTGTTGCCGACCGCGACGAGCGTGCCCGGAGCCGCGACAGGGTCCGAACCGTCGAGCGACACGGTGAACTCCATCGGACGAAGACGCAGGAGCTCGATCACGACAGCGAGGTAGTAGCGAAGCACCCCGTGCGGCCATCGGAGCCGGTTCGTGCGATCGCTGACCTTCGCGTCGAAACCGAGGGCCGCGATCGTGAGAAAAGGTGCGACGCGATCCGCAGTGCGGATCTCTCCGACATCGATCGCCCGCGAGACTCCCGAGAGGGCGACCTCTGCCGCTGCGACCGGGTCGTGCCGAGGAAGGCCGAGCGCCCGTGCGAGATCGTTCCCCGTTCCGGCGGGCACGAGCGCGACGGGTACCGCAGCCGAACAGACCATGTCGAGGATGCCTGAGAGCGTGCCGTCTCCGCCGACGACGACCAGCACTCGTGGATCCTCGCCGAGCGCCTGCGCCGCCAGCACCCGGCTCGACGCCGCAGAGTCGCCGCTGAAGACGCGGATGTCCGCGCCACGACCCCGCAGGTGGGCCAGTGCCGCGTCGGCCTCGCGCCCACCGCGTCCCTTGCCCGCGAAGGGGTTCGACAGCACAGCGATGTGGTCTGCCATGTCATCGCGTCCGATCAGACGAGATCACGGCACCGGGGTTGAGGATCCCCGTGGGGTCGAGCTCGCGCTTGATCGCGGCCAGGATCCGCACGCCGGTCTCGCCGATCTCCTGCTCCAGCCACGGGGCGTGATCGCGGCCGACGGCGTGGTGGTGGCTGATCGTGCCGCCGGTCGCGATGATCGCGTCGTTCGCACGCGTCTTCACCCGAGCCCACGCCGCCAGAGGGTCTGACCGGATGCCGGCCAGCACCGTGAAGTACAGCGATGCCCCCGTCGGGTAGATGTGGGAGACATGGCACATGACGTACGACTTGGCGCCGGCATCCGAGAATCCGTCTCGAAGCGCCGCGGCAACCGCCGACTTGAGCGCATGGAGGTTCGACCAGGTGGTCGCCGTCTCGAGCGTCTCGCAGAACACCCCGGCGTCCAGCAGCGCATCACGCAGATAGGGACCGTCGAAGCGTCCGTCCAGCCAGTCCTCAGCGCCCGATGCGCCCGACGAGGTTCCGCCGGCCGCGGCCAGCGACGCCGACGTCCGCGCCCGCCGCGCACCGATGCCCTCGCCTTCGTAGACGGTGACGACCTCGGCACCCTTCGAGAGTGCCTTGCCGATCCGGCCCACCTGCGCCAGGCTGACCGCGGTCTCAGCCTCGTCGGACAGTCGGATCACGGTCGGCCCGCCGCCCTGCTGTGCCACCTGCCGCAAGGCGTCCACGCCCGCGGTGAAATCCGGGAACGTCCAGGACTCGAGCACACGGTCACGAGGGATCGGATGGATCCGCACGCGGACTTCGGTGATCACCCCGAAGATGCCCTCGGAGCCGAGGAACACACGGATGAGGTCGGGACCCGCGGCCGACCCCGGTGATCTCCCGAGATCGATGTCACCGGTCGGCGTGGCCACCCGGATGCCGGTGACCATCGTGTCGAAGCGACCGTGACCCGCGGAATTCTGCCCCGACGACCGCGCCGCAGCGAACCCGCCGATCGTCGCGTAGCGGAAGCTCTGCGGGTAGTGCCCGAGTTCATACCCGTGCGCGGTGAGCAGTGCCTCCGCGTCCGGCCCGGTGGTTCCTGCGGCGAGGACGGCTTCACCGCTCACCTCGTCGAGCCGGAGAAGACCGGTGAGTCGACGCAGGTCGAGGCTGACCACGGCGTGGTGGCTCCCGCGCTCGGGATCGAGGGCGCCGACCACGCTCGTCCCGCCGCCGAAGGGAATCACCGCGACGCCGCGAGCAGCCGCGACTCCGAGCACGGCAGCGACCTGGTCGTGATCGCCGGGTCGGACCACCGCGTCCGGTGCTGTCTGATGGAGTCGTCGTCGCCGAAGCAGATCGGGTGTCGAGCGCCCGCCCGCGTGGCGGATCCGGGCCTCAGACGACACGTCGACGTGGCCGGTGCCGACGACATCGGTGAACGCATGAATGTCGGCAGGCAGCAGCGCAGAGGTCTCGAGCTGCACGTCCGCGAGCTCGACCGGCACCTCCGGCTTTCGGATCCGTCCGAGCAGCAGCGGGAGAAGCGCGCGCACGGCACGCGGCAGATCACCGGCCTTCGCGGGGTCGCCCCAGCCGTTCCACCGCATCTCCGATCGCTCGGCGACTCTGCCGTTCTCCTGACCCATGCGTTACAGTGTGACAGATCATGGAAGAACGTCAAGCGATTGCCGAAGCGCCACTCGCGGAGCAGCCGCACTGGGATGCCACCCAGTCGCGCATCCTCGACGCGGCCGACGAATTGATCAGCCGCCGAGGCGTGCACGGAGTGACGATCGCCGAGCTCGCACGCCGTGCAGGCCACAGCCGACCCACGATCTACCGCAGCTGGAGCGACGCCGACGACGTCGTACGGGCAGCTCTGCTCCGCCGGGTCGCCGGCATCGTCTCGCAGTTCCCGACCGAGCCGTTCACCCGACCCGATCTCGTCGACGATGTGCTTCGTTTCTCGGTCCTCTTCCGGACTGACGAGGTCTACGGGCGGTTGCTCGCGGACGAGCCGGAGGTCTTCACCCGCTACACGCTGCAGCGTGTCGGATCGAGTCAGCGCCTGATCCTGAGCTGGCTCGCCGCGGCGATCCGTGCAGCACAGCAGGGCGGCACGGTGAGGACGGGAGACGCGGACGCGATCGCGGTGATGCTGCTGCTCATCGCGCAATCGGCGGTGCTCTCGCACGGCACGGTCTCGGAGCTCATCTCCGAGGAATCGTGGGAGCGCGAGCTGCGCGCCGCTCTCGACGGGCTGCTCCGGCCGTGAACGCCCACTCCCCCGACCTCAACGTCGCGCGTCGGGCCGTCGAACTCGCTCGGGCCGCCGAGGAGGTCGTCGACGTGCTCGTGATCGGCGGAGGGATCACCGGTACGGGAGTCGCGCTCGACGCCGCGGCCCGGGGGCTGACCGTCACGCTGCTCGAAGCGGATGACCTCGCATTCGGCACGAGCCGATTCAGCTCGAAGCTCGTGCACGGCGGGCTCCGGTATCTCGCCACGGGCGATCTGGCGACCGCGAAGGAGAGTGCTTTCGAGCGGCACCTGCTGATGACGGTCATCGCTCCGCACCTCATCCGACCGCTCGGCCAGCTCCTTCCTTTCGCCTCCGGGGTGACCGCTCGACAACGCGCGGCCGGCGCCGCCGGCATGACCATGGGTGACCTGCTGCGGCTGCGCGCACGAACACCCCGCGCGATCCTGCCCGCCCCACGGATCATCTCCGCCCGCGCCGCGCATGATCTGGTCCCGGCTCTCGACCGCCGAGGGCTTCGCGGAGGCATGCTGTCGTACGACGGCCAGCTCGTCGATGATGCGCGACTGGTCGTGACCGTCGCCCGCACGGCCGCGAGTCTGGGCGCACGCATCCTCACCCGGGTCCGGGCACGGGAGCTGCGACGCGACGGAGCGATCGCCGAAGATGTCCTGACCGGCGAGACCCTCGACATCCGCGCCCGCAGCGTGATCAATGCCACGGGGGTGTGGGCCGGCACCCTCGACGAGTCGATCACCATGCGGCCCAGCCGTGGAACGCACATCGTGCTCGATGCCTCCGACCTCGGACGACCCTCGGCGGCGCTCACCATCCCGCATGAGGGGTCGATCAGCCGGTACGTGTTCGCCCTGCCGCAGCAGAGTGGACGCGTGATCGTCGGTCTCACCGACGAGGACGCCCCAGGACCCGTGCCGCCGATCGCGACCCCGACCGAGGGTGAGATCTCCTTCCTGCTCTCGACCCTGAACCGGGTGCTCGAGGAGCCGATCACGCGCGACCGGGTGCGTGGTGCCTTCGCGGGGCTCCGCCCACTCGTCGACACCGGCGCCGATGCCACCGCGGACATCTCCCGCCGACATATGGTCGCCGTCTCCGAGGCCGGGTTCATCAGCGTCCTCGGCGGCAAGCTGACCACGTATCGCCGGATGGCCGAGGATGCTGTCGATCTCGCGTCACGCGCGAGCGGCCTGAATGCCGGGCGGAGCACGACGGCATCCCTCCGGCTCACCGACACCGCTCGTGTGATGCAGGAGGTCCCGGACGATGAGGGCCCGTCACGCTCGCAGATCGACTTCGCCGTACGCGCGGAGGGCGCGATGACCGTCGACGATGTCCTCGATCGACGCACCCGCGTCGGCCTCGTCGACGCAGACCGTGACCGCGCCAGACCCGCAGTGGAAGCCCTGATCTCGGAGGTACTGGCCGAGCTCGCCTGACAGGCCCGAGGCCGGCCGAGCCGGCGGCGTATCCACCTCGGGGCGCCGCGGGGAACGCCGCGGGAACAGCGCGTGAACACCGGAGCCAGAGGCTCGCACGAGGCCGTGATGCCGCACTCGAGGGGGCACAGTGGTGTCATGGACATGCTCCTCACGATGCTGGGCGGTAAGGGAATGTCAGGTCTGTTCAAGACCGGCACGGCGATCCTCACCATCCTGCTGGTCGTCCCGGCCCTGCTGAAGATCTTCGTCGTCACGGTGGATGAAGGGTGGGCGGCGATCCGCACCCGCAACGGCAAGCCGATCATCCGCAACAGGCCGCAGCGTCGGCCCACCTCACGCGGGGGCGCGGTCGGCGAGGTCGTCGTGCTCGATCCCGGATCGCACGGGGCCTTCCCGCTGTTCTACTGGTACAAGCTCATCGACGTCCGCTGCCGCGCGACGGACCTGCCCGCCCGCGAGATGACCGGAGCGAGCGGGCATCAGCATCGCGTGCATGCGTCGTTCGAGTGGAGACCGCTGCCGACCGGCCGAGATCTCCGGGTGTTCGAGCTCGACGTCGTGAACGTGAACGAGCGCGCGTCGAACATCGTCGGGGCGGCGCTCCGAGACGTCATCCGGGGCCTCGACGGCGCCGAGCTGCCGCACAACGACGAGATCAACACACGGGTGATCGCCGCCAGCGCCGACGAGGTGCGACGCTCGTGCGGGGTCGAGCTCGTCCGCGTCATGGTCACGGGGGATGCGCTGACCGACGGCTACCTGCTCTCCACCGCGCTCCGCGATGCGGACCGTGGCGCCGAGGCCGTCGCGGCGCTCCACGCCCTCAACTGACGGCGCGCGGCCCGGATCTCGGCCGCGGCTGCCGGGGATCAGCTCCGCTCGTGCAGCGGAACGTCGACCGTGCCGGTCTCTCCCGACTGGCGGGCGACCGGGATGCGAGTGCCGAGAACCTGGGCGACGACGTCCTGCGCGATCTTGGATGCCGTGAGCCCGGCATCCGCGAGGATCTGATCGCGCGAGGCGTGATCGATGAACTCGTCGGGCAGACCCAGCTCGTCGACCGCCGTGTCGATGCCCGCCTCGCGGAGCACCTGACGCACGCGCGTGCCGATGCCTCCCACGCGGATTCCGTCTTCGAGCGTGATGACGAGGCGATGACGCGCCGCCATGCTGACGATCGAGGGCTGCACCGGGATCGCCCAGCGGGGGTCGATGACCGTCGCTCCGATTCCCTGGGCACGGAGACGCTCGGCGACGTCCATCGCGAGAGCGGCGAACGGGCCGATCGCCACGAGCAGCACATCTTCGGACTCGCCGCGGGCGAGCACGTCGACACCGTCGTGCAGGCGTTCGACGGCGGGCAGCTCGGGCGCGACGTCGCCCTTCGGGAAGCGGATCACGGTCGGTGCATCCTCGACGAGCACTGCCTCGTCGAGCGCCTCCTGCAGGCGCGCTCCGTCTCGCGGGGCGGCGATGCGGATGTGCGGGACGATCTGCAGCATCGCGAGGTCCCACATGCCGTGGTGGCTGGGCCCGTCGGGACCGGTCACTCCCGCGCGATCGAGGACGAAGGTGACGCCTGCGCGGTGCAGGGCGACATCCATGAGCACCTGATCGAAGGCGCGGCCCATGAAGGTCGCGTACAGGGCGACGACCGGGTGCAGGCCGCCGAACGCGAGCCCTGCCGCGGATGCCACGGCGTGCTGCTCGGCGATCCCCACGTCGTACACACGGTCGGGGAACCGCTCGGCGAACGGAGCGAGTCCTGTCGGGCGCAGCATCGCGGCCGTCATCGCGATGACGTCGGAGCGTCGTTCTCCGACCGAGACGAGCGCGTCGGAGAACACGTCGGTCCAGCCGGTCCCGCTCGACGAGAGGGTCTCGCCCGTGGTCGGATCTATGCGCCCGACGGCATGGAACTGATCGGCCTCGTCGTCGCGAGCCGGCTGGTAGCCGCGCCCCTTCTCGGTGATGGCGTGCACGATGACGGGAGCACCGAACGACTTCGCGAGCTCGAGGGTCTCGAGCAGCGCGGGAAGGTCGTGTCCGTCGACCGGGCCGAGGTACTTGATGTCGAGATTGGAATACAGGGCTTCGTTGTTCGTGAAGCGCGAGAGGAAGCCGTGGGTCCCTCCCCGCACACCGCGGAAGACGGCGCGGCCGACGGGTCCGAAGGCGCGGAAGAGGCGATCCGACTTGTGGTGCAGCTCCTTGTACGCCGCGGCGGTGCGCACCCGATTGAGGTAGCGCGACATACCGCCGATGGTCGGCGCGTACGAGCGTCCGTTGTCGTTGACCACGATGACGAGATTGCGGTCGTTGTCGTCGGAGATGTTGTTGAGCGCCTCCCACGTCATACCGCCGGTCAAGGCGCCGTCGCCGACCACCGCGACCACATGGCGATCTGCACGACCGGTCGCGGTGAGGGCACGTGAGACGCCGTCCGCCCAGCTCAAAGAGCTCGATGCGTGGGACGACTCGACGACGTCGTGCGGGCTCTCGGAGCGCTGCGGGTAGCCTGCGAGCCCTCCGCGGACGCGCAACGACGAGAAGTCCTGACGGCCGGTCAGCAGCTTGTGCACATACGACTGGTGACCGGTGTCGAAGATGAAGGGGTCGTCGGGAGACGAGAAGACACGATGCAGCGCGATCGTCAGTTCGACGACGCCGAGGTTCGGACCCAGGTGGCCACCCGTACGAGAGACGTTCTCGACGAGGAACTCGCGGATCTCCCCTGCGAGCTCGATGAGCTGGTCCTCGGACAGAGAGTCGAGGTCACGGGGTCCTGAGATGCTCGGAAGAATCGGCATCTGCACCTCCTCATAGGCACCGTTCGCGGCATCCGATTCCAGTACGGACGCCTGCTCGATCCTACCCCGGGCATCCGGGAAAGCTCGGAGAGCGACTCCCCCTTGACACCGGCCCTGAGACGCGGAAAGGGCCCGGTTCCGGAGAACCGAGCCCTGTCCGAGCGTGCGATCAGACCAGCGAACGCAGCACGTACTGCAGGATGCCGCCGTTGCGGTAGTAGTCCGCCTCACCGGGGGTGTCGATGCGGACGACCGCGTCGAACTCCACGACCTGCTTGCCCTCGGGCGAGTCGACGGTCGGGGTGGCGGTCACGCGGACCGTCTTCGGTGTCGTGCCGTTGTTGAGCTCCTCGAGACCGGAGATCGAGACGACCTCGGTACCGTCGAGACCCAGCGACTCCCAGCTCTCGCTGGCCGGGAACTGCAGCGGGACGACGCCCATGCCGATCAGGTTCGAGCGGTGGATGCGCTCGAAGCTCTCGGTGATGACCGCCTTGACGCCCAGCAGGCTCGTGCCCTTGGCCGCCCAGTCGCGCGACGAGCCGGAGCCGTACTCCTTGCCACCGAAGATGACGAGAGGGGTGCCCTGCTCCTGGTAGTTCATGCTCGCGTCGTAGATGTACGACTGCGGGCCGCCCTCCTGGGTGAAGTCGCGGGTGTATCCGCCCTCGACGACCTGGCCGTCGTTGACGGCCGAGACCATCATGTTCTTCAGACGGATGTTCGCGAACGTTCCGCGGATCATGACCTCATGGTTGCCTCGACGCGAACCGAAGGAGTTGAAGTCCTTGCGGTCGACGCCGTGCTCGGTGAGGTACTGAGCGGCGGGCGTGCCGGCCTTGATGTTTCCGGCGGGCGAGATGTGGTCGGTGGTGACCGAGTCGCCCAGGGTCGCCATGACGCGCGCGCCCTCGATGTCGCGCACCGGGGTGAGCTCCATCGTCATCCCGTCGAAGTAGGGCGCCTTGCGCACGTACGTCGAGTTCTCGTCCCACTGGAAGATGTCGTCGTCCGGAGTGGGCAGGCTGCGCCAGCGCTCGTCACCGTCGAAGACGGTCGCGTACTGCTTGATGAACTGCTCGCGGGAGATCGACGAGTCGACCAGCTCCTGAACCTCGGCCGGCGTGGGCCAGATGTCCTTGAGGAAGACGTCTTCGCCGTCGGTGCCCTTGCCGAGCGCGTCGTTCTCGAAGTCGAAGTGCATCGACCCCGCGAGCGCATAGGCGATGACCAGTGGCGGGCTGGCCAGGTAGTTCATCTTCACGTCGGGGCTGATGCGCCCCTCGAAGTTGCGGTTGCCCGAGAGCACGGCGGTCACCGCGAGGTCGTGGTCGTTGATGGCCGCGGAGACCTCTTCGATCAGGGGGCCCGAGTTGCCGATGCAGATCGTGCAGCCGTAGCCGACGGTGTAGAAGCCGAGACCCTCGAGGTCCTTGTCGAGTCCGGACTTCTCGTAGTAGTCCGTGACGACCTTCGAGCCGGGGCCGAGTGTCGTCTTGACCCACGGCTTCTGCTTGAGGCCCTTCTCGAGCGCCTTGCGGGCGACAAGCCCTGCGGCGATCATGACCGACGGGTTCGAGGTGTTCGTGCACGACGTGATCGCCGCGAGCGTGACGGCACCGTTGTCGAGGATGTACTTCTCACCCGACGGCGTGGTGACCGGCACGGGCTTGGAGGCGTTGGCGGGGGCGCCGCTGTTGATGTGCACCGGACGCGTCGTGGTCGGCTCCTCCTCGCCGGGCACCGAACCGGGGTCGGATGCCGGGAAGGAGTGCTTCGACTCGAGGTCGACGACGGAGTCCGAGGTCGATGCCGAGGCGTACGAGAGGATGTCGTGCTCGAACTGCGACTTCGCCTCGGAGAGGAGGATGCGGTCCTGCGGGCGCTTCGGGCCTGCGATCGACGGCACGACGGTGCCGAGGTCGAGCTCGAGGTACTCGCTGAAGGTGGGCTCGTGAGAGGCGTCGTGCCAGAGCTTCTGCTCCTTGGCGTACGCCTCGACGAGTGCGACGGCCTCGTCGCTGCGACCGGTCAGGCGCAGGTAGTCGAGCGTGACGTCGTCGATCGGGAAGATCGCGGCGGTGGAGCCGAACTCCGGCGACATGTTTCCGATCGTGGCACGGTTGGCCAGCGGCACGGATGCCACGCCCTCGCCGTAGAACTCGACGAACTTGCCGACGACGCCGTGCTTGCGCAGCAGGTCGGTGATGGTGAGCACGACGTCGGTCGCCGTCACGCCGGCCGGGATCTCGCCCGAGAGCTTGAATCCGACGACGCGCGGGATGAGCATCGACACGGGCTGGCCGAGCATCGCAGCCTCGGCCTCGATGCCGCCGACGCCCCAGCCCAGCACACCCAGGCCGTTGACCATCGTGGTGTGCGAGTCGGTGCCGACGCAGGTGTCGGGGTACGCGCGCAGCACGCCGTCGACGTCGCGGTCGTAGATGACCTTGGCCAGGTGCTCGATGTTCACCTGGTGCACGATGCCCGTTCCGGGCGGGACGACCTTGAAGTCGCTGAAGGCCGTCTGGCCCCAGCGGAGGAACTGATAGCGCTCGCCGTTGCGCTCGTACTCGATCTCGACGTTGCGCTCGAGCGCGTTCTCGGAGCCGAAGAGATCGGCGATGACCGAGTGGTCGATGACCATCTCTGCCGGCGAGAGCGGGTTGATCTTGTTCGCATCGCCGCCGAGCGCCGTGACGGCCTCGCGCATGGTGGCGAGATCGACGATGCACGGAACACCGGTGAAGTCCTGCATGACCACGCGGGCCGGCGTGAACTGGATCTCGGTGCTCGGTTCTGCCGCAGCATCCCATGAACCCAGTGCTTCGATCTGCGCCTTCGTCACATTCGCGCCGTCCTCGGTGCGAAGCAGGTTCTCAAGGAGCACCTTGAGGCTGAACGGGAGCTTGTCGAAACCGGGCACCGTGTCGATGCGGAAGATCTCGTAGTCGGTGCTGCCGACCGTCAGGGTGCTCTTGGCACCGAAGCTGTTCACCGTGGACACGAATCCGTCTCCTTCTATTCGGATGGGAGCGACAGGCGCCTCCATCTTGCTCGCCAGCGAGCCCCTGCGGCTAGCAAGGCAGACCTAACCAGTCTGCTCCGCTCAGCCTCCAGGCGAAAGCCTGCAATTTATCTTGATGTCAAGATAAATCTATCACGACTGCGCAGGCGCCTCGGCATCCGACGCGCGCGGATACAGCGCGCGCACGACGAGCCAGGTGACTGCGATCAGGGGCGCGAACAGGGGCAGGCCCATGATCAGCTTCAGTGTTCCGAGTGCCGTGACGTCACCGGCGAGGTACAACGGCAGCTGCACGGCGAGCCGAGCGAAGAAGAGTGCGGCCCAGGCGACTCCGAGCCAGAGGAAGGCGCGCCGCTTGCGGCGGTCGCCGCGCCAGGCGGTGCCCTCCCCCATCAGGAATCCGACCGCGAGGCCGATGAGCGACCATCCGATCAGAGCGGAGACGAGCATCGCCGATCCGTATACGGCGTTCGTGATCAATCCGGGAACGAAGTTGTCCTCACCCCGTCCTGTCCACAGAGCGAGCGCTGCGGCCGCGGCCNCGGCGACCAGACCGCCGATCGCGGCGGACGGCGGCGACTTCTGCACCAGTCGCACCACGGTGAAGACGGCCGCGAGACCGACCGAGACCCCCAGCGGGAGGATCAGAGGCTCGGGACGGATCGTGAAGAGGATGACGAACGCGAGGCTCGGCAGGACGGACTCGAGGATGCCTCGCCACCCGCCGATCGCCGACCACACCACCTTGTGGGTCGCGCCGCTCTCGTTCGGGTCGAGCCCTGCGCGGCGAGCTGCGCCCCCGAGGGCCGCTCCGACGATGTCCGACGCGCTCTGTTCGCGATCGGGCTGGGAGGCCGGGATGCTCACGCCGAGCCGGGGGTGGCGGGCATCTTCAGCGGGATCAGGTCGCGCGGCGGCATCGGAGCGCCACCGCGGACGACCACGATCGACCGGAAGAGGTCCTCGACCTTGGCAGCGGCCTCGAGATCGGAGGTGGCGGCGCCACCGATCACTCCGCGGAGGAACCAGCGGGGGCCGTCGATGCCGATGAATCGGGCGAGCCGAAGCTCGGAGCCCTCGTTCGCGGCGGCCGGCACCTCGGCGAGCAGTTCCTTGCCGAGGGAGCCCTCACGTTCCTCCACGCGACCACCCTGCGAGCGGACCTGATCGCGCAGCTGCACGCGGGTCTCGTCCCACAGGCCACCGGAGCGCGGTGCGGCGAACGGCTGCACCTGCAGCGAGGAGTCGGCGTAGTCGAGGCCGACGGCGACGATCCGCTTGGACTGCTCCTCGACCTCCAATCGGAGGTTGAGGCCCTCGCGCGGCAGGATCTTGATCCCGCCGAGGTCGATGTACGGGCGGACCGGGTTCGCCTCGGAGTCGTCGAAGGGACCCTGGGTCGCACGGTCGTCCGGAGCCGACTTCGATGGCGTCGCGTTGTTGTCAGTCATTGGTGTGTCCTGCCGAAGGGGAATGGGATCCTGCCTGGTAGCCGGTCGAGCCGAAGCCACCCTCGCCGCGGACGCTCTCGGGAAGCTCCTCGACCGGGATGAACGTCGCACGCGTCACGGGCATCACGATCAGCTGCGCGATGCGATCGCCGACGGCCACATCGTACGCGCTGCGGATGTCGGTGTTGATCAGGCTCACCTTGATCTCGCCCCGGTACCCGGCATCGACCGTGCCCGGCGAGTTGACGATCGAGATCCCGTGCTTGGCGGCGAGGCCGCTGCGCGGCACCACGAATGCCGCGTATCCCTCGGGCAGTGCGATGCGCACGCCCGTCGCGACGAGCGCACGCTCCCCGGGGCCCAGGTGGACGGCCTCGGCCGACACCAGATCCGCTCCGGCATCGCCGGGGTGGGCGTAGCCGGGCACCACAGAGGCGATAATGGGGACATCAACCGAATCAGTCACCCCACGAGGCTAATGCAGAACATCGCTCCTGACACGCGGACCCGCTACCGCGAGAGACTGTCCCCCAGCCTGTGGCTGCTGGTGACGGTCGCTCTCGCCGGCCCGATGGTCGCGCTCATCTTCGTCCCCGTCGGCTCCACGATCGCGTTGATCGTCGGAGCCGCCGTCTCGGCGCTGCTCGTGGTCGCCTTCATCTTCTTCACTCCGGTGGTCTCGGTCGACGGCCAGGTCCTTCGTGCGGGCAGAGCCCACATCGAGACTCGACACCTCGGCCGGCCGACGGCTCTGACCGACGAGGATGCGCGCCAGGCGCGCGGACCGGGGCTGCCCGCTCGCGGATGGCACCTCATCCGCGGCGGCGTCGACGGCGTGGTCGTCGTGCCCAACATCGACCCGGACGACCCGGTCGACACCTGGACCATCTCGAGCAGGACTCCCGACCGCCTCGCGGCCGCGATCACCGCATCGCAGGCCTGACCCAGCGCGCGGCCGACGACCGCCGAAAGAACGACGCGCCCCTGACCGGAAGGTCGGGGGCGCGTGAATTCTCGCTACGGTGCGCTCAGGCGGCGCACTCCTTGCAGATGGGGCCGGAGGCTCCCTCGTGGTCGAGCTGAGAACGGTGCTTCACCAGGAAGCAGTTCATGCAGGTGAATTCGTCCTGCTGCGCGGGCAGCACGACGACATCGAGCTCGAGATCGGAAAGGTCGGCTCCGGGAAGATCGAAGCTGGACGGATTGTCCGCATCCTCGTCTCCCGAAGAGCCGGAGAGCTTGTCCGGCACACGCTCCTTGAGGGCTTCGATCGACTCGGAGTCGTCTTCACTCTTGCGGGGGGCGTCGTAGTCGGTTGCCATGTGGTGAATCTCCACTTTCATGCGAGTGGGTGGTGCGCCGTCGGGGTAATCGGCGGCCATAGTTTGCACGACTGCGGAGCAATAAGCAAATGCCCGTGCGTGCGACAGACCAAACTCACGGCACGCCCAGAGTATTCCCGGCTCGGAGGCACCCCGCGTGACACCATGAATGCACACCCATCAGAGGGGCATTCGCATGGAAAACGTCACCATCGTCGGCACAGAAGCAGGTCTGCTCGTACTCGCGACAGAGTCGGGCGAGCGCTTCGCGCTGCCCATCGACGACGTCCTGCACCGGGAGATCCGGCGGGCGACACGCCAGAGCGAACCCACGGCTCAGCGGCTCGCGGCGAGTCCGCGTGACATCCAGGCGCAGATCCGTGCGGGTCTCACCGCGCCCGAAGTGGCCGAGCTCCTCGGCATCAGCGTCGACGACGTCATCCGCTTCGAAGCGCCGGTTCTCGCTGAGCGCGAACACGTGATCGGCCAGGCCCTCGCGGTGCCCGTCCTCATCGGCAGCGATGTCGAGCCCGACGCTCAGCCGACCTTCGGCACCGCCATCCGCGCCAAGCTCTCCGAGGTCGAGGCCTCAGCCGAGCGCTGGGCGAGCTGGAAGGGCGAGAGCGGCTGGATCATCAAGCTCGAGTTCACCGCGAGCGACGTCGACCATGACGCGCGCTGGAGCTTCGATCCCCGACGCAGCGCGCTGTCGCCGCTCAACGCTGACGCGACCCAGCTGTCGCGGCAGGGTTCGCTCCCCGAGGGCCTCATCCCTCGCCTTCGTGCTGTCGAGGCCGAGCGACAGGCCTCGCCGTACAAGGATGAGAGCCGCTTCGACTCCGGAGCCTTCGGCCCGCGCCTCGTCGCTGCTGCCGAGTTCGAGAGCGACGAGGTCGCTCCGCCCGAGCGGTCGACGGCGGCGGTCCAGGACGCGGCGATCAAGCGCGCACCCGACTCCGCGACCACGAGCCCCGAGACCGCCGATCTGCTCGAGGCTCTGCGCCGTCGGCGCGGTCAGCGGGAGACGGCCCCGGTCCTCGAATCGTCCGATGAGGACGAGACCGACCGCAACCCCATCGCACTGTTCGACGCCTTCGACAGCTCCGAGCCGGAAGACGACGAGCCCGAAGTCGCCCCCGAACCCTCCACCGAGAACAGCGGCCGCCGCAAGCGCCGCAATGCGATGCCGTCGTGGGACGAGATCGTCTTCGGGGCTCGCACCGACGAGTAACGCCGACGAGTAGCGCCGGCGAGAAGGGCCGTCGCGACGTCCGTCAACGGGCGAAGGCTCCGAACCGCAGCAGCGGCACCTGACGCTCCTCCGGAGTGAGACCGCCGTGCTGACCGATCATGCCGCGGCTGCGCTGATCGTGCGCCGTGCCGTCGTACACCGCGCCGTTGCCCCTGGCCACGACGAGGAGATCGCCGATCCTCGACGAGGCGGCATCGCTCACCTCCGGCCCGAACAGCCCCGAGGCGATCACCTCACCTCGGGTGCCCACATCGGCCCGCCCGTCGAGGTCCCTCGTCCACCGATCCGCCACCTCGGAGGCGTCGACATCGGGCTCGAGGTAGACGTGCAGCATCCGGGGTTCTCCGCCGAAGTGCCGCACTCCCTCGAGGTGCTCGGCCTCGAGCACGATCTGTCGGTGCGCCGGCACATCCACCATGCCGTGATCCGACGTGACGAGCACACCGACGCCCGGCGGCACACGCCGAGACAGCGCAGCGTCGATCTCTTCGAGTGCCGACACCCACTGCACGGAGTCGAGTCCGTACCGGTGACCGGCCTTGTCGGCCTCAGGGAGGTAGCAGTAGACCACGGAGCCGGGGTGCCGTTCGGCCAGCTCGTAGGCGACCTCGACGCGCTCCGCGGGTGTCTGTGCTGCGACGAAGTCGGCGCCGCGCAACGTGGCGCGTGTGAAGCCGCTGGCCGCGTACGCGGCGACGCCGACGGCGAAAGCCGGCCTGCCCTCGGCGCGGGCCCGCTCGAAGATGGTCGGCGCGGCCTGCCAGGTGGCGGGATCCAGGCCCTCGGATTCCCAGCCGGTGAGCTGGTTCACCAGGACGCCCTGTGCGGGGTCGAGCACGCGGTACCCGACCAGTCCGTGCTGCCCCGGCCATGCCCCGGTGAGGATGCTCGTGAGCGCCGCCGCGGTGGTCGATGGGAACACCGACTGCGCCACGTCCTTCTTCGCCATGCCCGCCGTCAGCCCCCTGGCGTGTCCGGCGTGGGCGCGCAGGCTGATGGCGCCGAGTCCGTCGATGAGCACGAGCACGACGGATTCAGCGCGCTGCAGGGCCGCGGATTCGCCGCGGAGAGCGGCGAACACGTCGTCCGCCACCCCGACGACGCTCCGGGCTGCGGGCGACTCGGACGGTAGAATGATGGGCATCCGAGCCAGTCTGACACAGGCTCCCGTACGCCCTCAGCCTCGCACCCATTCAGGATGGCCATGCCGAAGACCCCGCCTCCCGAGCTCGCCCCGGAGAGAATCCAGGACATCGATCTCGAAACCGAGATGCAGGGTTCCTTCCTCGAGTACGCGTACTCGGTGATCTACTCCCGTGCGCTGCCGGATGCCAGGGACGGACTCAAGCCGGTCCAGCGCCGCATCCTCTACCAGATGGCCGAGATGGGCCTGCGTCCCGACCGCGGCCACGTCAAGAGCGCCCGCGTCGTCGGCGAGGTCATGGGAAAGCTGCACCCGCACGGTGACTCCGCGATCTACGACGCACTCGTGCGCCTCGCCCAGGAGTGGGCGCTGCGTGTTCCGCTCGTCGACGGACACGGCAACTTCGGTTCGCTCGACGACGGGCCCGCGGCGGCAAGGTACACCGAGGCGCGTCTGGCCTCCCCGGCGATGGCGCTCACGGAGAACCTCGACGAGGACGTCGTCGACTTCATCCCGAACTACGACGGCCAGTTCCAGCAGCCCTCCGTGCTGCCCGCCGCGTTCCCGAACCTCCTGGTGAACGGCGCGAGCGGCATCGCCGTCGGCATGGCGACCAACATGGCGCCGCACAACCTGATCGAGGTCGTCGCAGCCGCCACGCATCTGCTCGAGAATCCCGACGCCACGACCGAAGAGCTCATGGAGTTCGTGCCGGGGCCCGACTTCCCCTCCGGCGGCATCCTGATGGGGCTCGACGGCGTCAGGGATGCGTACACCAACGGTCGCGGGGCTCTGAAGGTACGAGGCAAGGTCTCGATCGAGCCGCTCGGCCCACGGCGCACCGGCATCATCGTGTCGGAGCTGCCGTACATGGTCGGCCCCGAACGTCTGATCGAGAAGATCCGCGATGCGGTGCAGGCGAAGAAGCTGCAGGGCATCAGCGACGTCACGGATCTCACGGACCGCAATCACGGTCTCCGCGTCGCGATCGGCATCAAGACGGGATTCGATCCCAACGCCGTGCTCGAGCAGCTGTACCGGCTGACGCCCCTCGAGGACTCGTTCAGCATCAACAACGTCGCCCTGGTCGACGGACAGCCCCGCACACTGGGGCTCAAGGAGATGCTCCGCGTCTACGTGGCGCACCGCCTCGAGGTCATCACCCGGCGCAGCAGGTACCGGCTCGCTCGACGGGAGGAACGCCTCCACCTGGTCGAGGGCCTGCTCATCGCGATCCTCGACATCGACGAGGTCATCCAGGTCATCCGCTCGTCCGACGACTCCGAGCAGGCGCGCACGCGACTGCGGTCGGTGTTCGACCTCAGCGAGCTGCAGGCCGAGTACATCCTCGAACTGCGTCTGCGCCGACTGACGAAGTTCTCCCGCATCGAGCTCGAGACCGAGCGCGATGCGCTTCTCGCCGAGATCGCCGCGCTGCGTGAGCTGCTCGGCAGCGATGTGCTGCTCCGCGCTGCGGTCGCGAAGGAGCTGGATGCCGCGGCCGACGCGTACGGCACTCCTCGCCGCACGCTCCTGATGAACGCCGCTCCCCCGAAGCCCCGAGCGTCCAAGGGCGCCGCGGCCGACCTCCAGATCGCGGACGCCCCGACGGTGCTCGTGCTGTCGACGACGGGCCGTGCCGTGCGCGTCGACCTCGGTGAGGGTCAGGAGCTTTCGCTGCCGCCCCGTCGCAGCAAGCACGACGCGATCCTGACGACGCTCGAGACGACGGTCCGTGCTGAGATCGGCGCGTTGACCACGGAGGGCCGCGTGCTGCGTTTCTCTCCGGTCGACCTTCCGTCGGTGCCGTCGTCGTCGGTCCAGCTGGCGGCCGGCGCACCGCTGCGCGACTATCTCGGGATCACCACCCGAGGAGAGCGGATCCTCGGATTCGTGCGCTTCGACAGTGACACGCCGATCGCCCTCGGCACGGCTCAGGGAACGGTCAAGCGGATCGTCCCCTCGACCCTGCCCGTGCGTCCCGATCTCGAGGTCATCGGCATGAAGCCCGGTGACACCGTCGTCGGCGCCGTCGAAGCGAACGACGATGCTGATCTCGTCTTCGTGACGACCGACGCGCAGCTGCTCCGCTTCTCCGCATCCACCGTCCGCCCCCAGGGTGCGCCCGCAGGCGGCATGGCCGGCGTCAAGCTGGGAGCGGGGGCGTCCGTGCTGTTCTTCGGCGCCGTGGCACCCGACATAGACGCCGTGGTCGCCACGGTGTCGGGTGGCGACAGCAGCCTGCCCGGCACCGAGCCCGGTCGTGCGAAGGTGTCATCGTTCGCCGAGTACCCCTCGAAGGGTCGGGCGACCGGCGGCGTGCGCGCCCATGCCTTCCTGAAGGGCGAAGATCGTCTGACGGTCGCGTGGGTCGGACCGACCCCGGCACAGGCGGTCGACCCGACCGGCGCCGTGCGCAAGCTTCCCGACGCGGGTGCCCGACGTGACGCCTCGGGCCAGCCGATCGACGGCGTGATCGGCAGCATCGGCCGCACCCTGGTCTGAGCCCAGCCTGCGCGGGCGCGCCCGTCAGAGTCGCAGCGCGAGCACGTTGGCGGTGAGACCGGCGGCGGTGCCGCAGAGGATCACGGTGTCGCCGGCTCCGACGCGACCGCTCTCGAGCGCGCGCGCGAGCATGAACGGCACGGATGACGACACCATGTTGCCGAACTCCCGCACCTCGTCGATCCGGCGCTCGACGGGGATCCCGAGGCGGTCGAGCATGGGCCCGAGCGCGGCCGACGCCTGGTGGGGCACCCAGAGCGCGACGTCGTCGTACGAGACACCCGATGCGCGATGGAACGACTCGAAGAACTCGGGGAGCACGCGCATCATCCCCAGCAGCGCACGTCGTCCGTTCATGTCGAACAGGTAGTCGGCGGGATCCGCCGTGGCATACGCCTGTGAAGGCGATCTCGAGAGCCCGCCCCTGATCTCCGTGTCGTGCGCGTACGCCGGCCAGGTGCGCTGGGCGCTCGCGATCACGCCGCGATCCGAGTCGGCGGAGCGGCGCAGCACGACGGCGGCCCCCGCATCGCTGAAGAGCTCGAAGCTCTCGCGCTGCTCCGGGTTCAGGAATCGCGTTCCCACGTCGCCCGCGAACACGAGGATCGTCTCGTGGTCACCGGCATCCAGGTACCGCGATGCGACGTCCAGTGCGGTGATGAAGCTCGTGCAGGTGGAGTTCACGTCGAAGGCTGCCGCGTGACCGGTGAGCGTCAGTCTCTCGAGCACGAGGGCCGCCGTGCACGGGATCGGCTGGATCCCGGCTGCTGAGGCGCCGAGGACGAGGTCGATCTGATCCGCGTCGACGCCCGCGTGCGCGAGCGCCCGCTCGCAGGCCTCGGTCAGCATGTCGAGGTGCGACACGTCGTCCTCGATCCGATACCGCGTCTCGTCCTCGAATCGCATCGTGCGTTCGGGCAGGGATGTCCCCCACCCCACGATCTCGCAGTTCCTCACCATCTCCGGTCCCCCCATTCCTGCACCACCCGGCGCAGCTTCACCGAGCCGTCCCTCACGAAGTCGACGAACGTGAGATCCGGCCGCTCGCATCCGAGTCGATCGGCCAGCGCCCCCACCTCGTCTCCGACGCGGCGCCGAGACCGATCATCGACCGTGTCCAGGGCGATCTGCAGTCGCGACTCGCCGATCTGCGTGATGCGGTACTCGTCGAATCCGTCGGCATAGAGCAGCGCCCGGGTGATCACGTCTGCGAACACCGGGACGGCTCGGCCGTCGAGTCCCCGGAAGACCAGGGTGTCGCCCTCTCGCCCCTCGATCCGCTCGATCGCCGTGAGCGCACTGCCACAGGGGCACGGTTCGAGGCGTTGGCGAAGGACGTCGCCGAGCCGGTACCGCACGATCGGCTGCGCGCGTCGGCGCAGATCGGTGACGATCGGCGTGAACCGCTCGTCGTCCAGGGCTTCGCGTTCGACGAGGATGTTGTCTTCGTTCAGATGGATCACCCCGAGCTCGCACGTGTGCGCGAGGAACCCCTCCGTGCACTGGTAGAGCTGGTGCAGGAGCGGCTGCCCGAGCGAGGCCCTGATGCGCTGCTCGTCTGCGATCTCGAGCACCTCGGCCACCGAGTAGACCCGCTGCGGGACGACGTCGAACGCACCGGCATCGGCCGCACGTGCGATCAGCCGCAGGACCGACGGCGGAGCGACGAGGATGGTGGGCCGATACTCCTGCAGCCGGGCGATGTTGTCGTCCATGTCGGAGTACACGTCGAAGTAGCGGAACGACACCGCCCGCGACCGGACCGACTCATAGAGACTGTTGTCCGCGCGGAGGAACAGCGCGATCCGGTGCCCGAAGATCCTGCCCCGGGGAAGAGTGCGGGCGAGCACAGTCCCCACCCAGGCGTCGCGCTCGGCGCTGCTCACCACGAAGAGGCCCCGGTGCCCGCTGGTCCCGCTCGAGAGCCCGACCGAGTGCGAGCCCAGATCCGCCTCGAAGTCACGCGAGCGCTCGTTCCGGATCGCGAGCGCGAGCGCCTCGTCCCTGCCCACCCCCACGGCGTTGATCTCGTCGAAGCGGCTCATCATGACGCTCTTGTCCATGAGCGGGAGGTCGGCGAACGACCGCGTCGCGAGCATCTCACCGAAGTACGGCGATCGACGGCGCAGGAAGGCCACGTGCGATCGCAGCAGGCGTCGCTGGCGTCTCTCCACCGCTGTCCTCGTGCGCAGTGGCCGGAGCCACCGCACCGCGGCGAACTCACGCAGGATCGCGAACTTCGACATCAGCCCAGCAGCTCCCTCGCGCCGAGCGGGTCGTGGCTGCAGACCACACGGATGCCGGCGGCCGCGAGGTCGCCGATAACGCGTGCCGTCGCGACGTAGCGGTCCGCATCATGCTGGACGAGCCGGGGCACCGGCTTCAGGTCCGAGGAGGCGCCGATCAGATCGTTCCCCCACGCCGCGTCACCCGCGAGCAGCACACGATGCTCGACCACCGCGCCGAGGTGCCCGTCGGCATGACCCGGAAGGTCGACGACGAGGTACGAGCCGTCACCGAACAGGTCGTGGGCCCGTATCGAGACGCCGTGGATCGTGACCGTCGAGAACGCCGGGTCGTCGACGACGATGCGTTCAGCGCCCGAGAACCACTCGGGAAACAGGCCCGGGAGCACTCCCGCGCGCAGACGCGGTGCCGCAAGCGTCCGCTCGTGCCCCGCGCTGAGCACGAACGTGGCCTGCGGAAAACGGCGGACTCCCCCGACATGATCCGGATGCAGGTGCGAGAGCACGACATGCGTGACGGATGCCGGATCGATGCCGTCGCGGCTGAGCTGCGCGGCCACGTCGTCCGCGTCATCCACCGTCGGCGGCAGCAGACGACGATAGACGGCACCACGCCAGCCCGTGCGCCACTCCCCTGTCGCATATCCGGTGTCGAAGAGCACGCGACGTCCGTCCGCGCCGTCGTAGAGGAACACGCCGGAGGGGAACTCGCGCACTTCCCTCGCACGTCCGTGGAACATCGCACCGACGTCGTGCGAGGTGCTCCCGCACACGTAGTGACGGAGGCGGCGCGTCACGCGGACGACCTCAGGTGCGCGGCCACCCCGGCGAGGGCGGAATCCACTGAGACGACGGGCCGATAGCCGAGTTCGTTCCGCGCACGTGAGATGTCGAGCGTCTGCGAGTAGGCGATCGTACTGAGTGTGTACCGCGTGAGCGGAGGCTCGGGTCGGCCCGGTACGACCCCGTACACGCCCTCGAGGAGGGATGCCAGTGTCCACGCGACCCGCCGACTCATGGGCCGGAATCGCGGAGTCTCCCCCATCCGCTCGAGCAGCGTCGTGAGCAGCTCGCGGAACGCACGAGGATCATCGTTCGTGATGTTGTACACCCCTCCGGCGGCATCGCCGCGATCGAGAGCCAGCCGCAGGGCCGAGGCGACGTTCTCGACCGCGGTCACGTCGATCAGGTTGTGGCCGCCGTCGAACAGCGGCACGCCGATGCGGCTGTGCACATCGAGCAGCCTCGGCACCAGGCTCGGGTCACCCACGCCGATCAGTCCGCGAGGACGCAGGATCACGACCTCGGGGACGGTTCGCGCATCGAGCGCCTCGAGCAGCAGGTCCTCGGCGGCGATCTTCGAGCGGATGTAGCCGTTGAGGCGGTTGCTGCGGTCGACGTCGTGCTCGCGGATGCCGAGGCGGTCGCGAGCCGCGGCGTACACGCTCGGCGACGACACGTGCACGATCCGTCGGGCCCCGTTGCGGCGGGCGAACTCGACGACATGACCGGTGCCCTCGACGTTGACCCGATGGAAGTCCTTCCAGTGTCCCCAGGGCGTCGACAGCGCCGCGCAATGGATGACGGCATCCACCGGGAGGTCACGGGCGCGCAGTGACGCGAGGTCGCCGGGGACGCGGTGGGCAGGATCGGCGACCAGGGCGAGGGCCTCGGTGTTGCGTCCGCCGGCGAAGACCTCGTACCCGTGGCGCTGCAGCTCGGGCACCACGTAGCCGCCGAGGAACCCGCTCGCCCCCGTCACCAGCACACGGGCTCCGGACATGCACATCACCCTAGCCGCCCTATTGTGGTCGAGTGCGCATCGCCATGGTCACCGACTACTACCTGCCGACTCTGGGCGGCGTGCAGACCGTGATCAAGGCGCACAGGGAAGCGTTGGAGCACGCCGGTCATGAGGTGTTCGTGTTCGCGCCTCTCGCGGAGCCCAGTGCGGATCCGCACGTCGTGCGCCTGCCGACGGCACGGGGCTTCGCGCCGGACGGCTACCCGTTCACGTGGACGCCCGCGGCCGCCGCCGCGGCGTTGCACGAGGGCCTGAGCGCACGCGGGATCGAGATCGTCCATGTGCACACCGAGATGTTCGCGGCGCTGGGCGGCTTCGAGGCGGCGCGGGCGCTCGGCATCCCGATCGTGCAGACCATGCACGGGCGGATCGATGTGTACACGCGCTCGGTGCTGCCGATCCCTTCCGTCACGACGATGATGCTGGCCGCCATGCACCGACGACGTCTGAGCCACGATCGCGCCCGCATCGACGCGACAGCCTCGTACGCGAGCACGCGGATGGCACAGCGGATGTGGCGGCTCATGGTCAGTCAGGCGAATCACGCCGACCACGTCATCGTGCCCTCGGCGCACTTCGCGGCGAAGCTCGTCGCCCAGGGCGTGCAGACTCCGCTCACCGTGCTGTCGAACGGGCTCGAGTCGAGCGTGCTCGCTCGCGTGGGCTCGCCGACGCCGCGTGTCGTCGCCCCGGGAGATGAGCTCCGAGCCGTCTGGTGCGGCCGGCTGTCGCCGGAGAAGCGACCCCAGGTCTTCGTCGACGCCATACGGCAGTCGCCCGGAGTCCGCGCCGAGATGTTCGGTGACGGTGTCGCGCGTCGCGCTGTCGCCGCCGCGGCTTCGGATCTGGCATCGGGGCGCCTCACGGTCCGCGGCGGGGTCCCCCAATCCCAGGTGCTCGACGGCATGCGTCAGGCGCACGTGCTGGTGTCGACGTCGCTCGACTTCGACAACCAGCCGATGGTCATCCTCGAGGCGATCGCATCGGGGCTGCCGGTGATCGTCACCGATCCGGACCTCGCCGAGATGCTGCCCGAAGGCGGAGGCGTCGTGACCGAGACTCCGGATGCCGTGGGATTGACCGCGACTCTCCGGACGCTGCGAGACGATCCGACACTGGTCACCTCGATGAGCGCCGCCGCGATCTCGCACCGGTCGCAGGTCGCGCAGGACACCCACCGCGACGCACTGCTCGACGTCTACCGCGCGGCGCTCTCGAGGGCTCGGTGACGATCAGGCGTCGATCGATTCCCGAGACAGGCGATCGGACGAGTCGATGATGAACTCGCGGCGAGGAGCGACCTCGTTGCCCATCAGCAGCTCGAAGACACGACCTGCCGCCTCGGCATCCTCCATGCGCACTCGACGCAGAAGCCGCCCGCCGCGGTCCATCGTCGTGGACGCCAGCTGCTCGGCATCCATCTCACCGAGTCCCTTGTACCGCTGGATCGGCTCGTGCCAGCGCTTACCGGCCTTGCGCAGCTTGGTCAGCAGCGCGTGCATCTCCTGCTCGCTGTAGGTGTAGATCGTCTCGTTCGGCTTCGAGCCCGGGTTCATCACGATCACGCGGTGCAGCGGCGGCACCGCGGCGAACACACGCCCGTGCTCGATGAGCGGACGCATGTACCGGTAGAAGAGCGTGAGGAGCAGCGTGCGGATGTGCGCACCGTCGACGTCGGCGTCGCTCATCAGGATGACTTTGCCGTAGCGCGCGGCGTCGATGTCGAAGCTCCGACCGGAGCCCGCACCGATCACCTGGATGATCGACGCGCACTCGGTGTTCGAGAGCATGTCACCGACCGAGGCCTTCTGCACGTTGAGGATCTTGCCCCGGATCGGCAGCAGAGCCTGGAACTCGCTGTTGCGCGCGTTCTTGGCCGTGCCGAGGGCCGAGTCGCCCTCGACGATGAAGAGCTCGCTGCGCTCGACCTCGTTCGTGCGGCAGTCGACGAGCTTGGTCGGCAGCGTCGAGGACTCCAGCGCGTTCTTGCGGCGCTGGGTCTCCTTGTGCGCACGTGCCGACACGCGGGCCTTCATCTCGGCGACGATCTTGTCGAGCAGCTGCGTCGCCTGGCTCTTGTCGTCACGCTTGGTCGAGCTGAATCGGGCGGCGAGATCCTTGCGGATCACCTGGGCGACGATCTGGCGCACGGCGGGCGTGCCGAGCACCTCCTTCGTCTGTCCCTCGAACTGCGGCTCAGGCACGTTCACCGTGAGCACCGCGCTGAGTCCGGCGAGAACGTCGTCCTTCTCGAGCTTGTCATTGCTGCCCACCTTGAGTCGGCGGGCGTTCTGCTCGACCTGCGATCGCAGCACCTTGAGCAGCTCCTGCTCGAAGCCCTGCTGATGCGTGCCGCCCTTCGGGGTGGCGATGATGTTGACGAACGACCGGGTGATCGTGTCGTAGCCCGTGCCCCAGCGCATCGCGATGTCGACGGCGCAGACGCGCTCGACCTCGGTGGCGACCATGTGACCGTCGGCCTGGAGCACAGGCACGGTCTCCTTGAAGGTCCCCTCGCCCTGGATGCGCCACGTGTCGGTGACGGGAGCATCGTTCGCGAGGTACTCGACGAACTCCGAGATGCCGCCCTCATAGTGGTACGACTTCTCCGTGGGCTGACCTTCGACCTCCGAGCCGTTCGCCGCACGCTCGTCGCGGATGACCAGCTCGAGGCCGGGGACGAGGAAAGCGGTCTGGCGCGCCCGGGTCTCCAGTTCGTTGAGCTGGAAGGCAGCGTCCTTCGTGAAGATCTGGTGATCCGCCCAGTAGCGGATGCGGGTTCCACTGGTACCGCGGGGGGCCTTGCCGACGACCCGGAGCTCGCTCTTGTCGCGGAACGGTGTGAACTTCGCGTCCGGTCGCTTCTCGCCCGAGTCCGCGAAGAGACCCGGCTCGCCGCGGTGGAACGACATCGCGTACGTCTTGCCGCCGCGGTCGACCTCGACGTCGAGGCGCTCGGAGAGTGCGTTGACGACCGACGCGCCGACACCGTGCAGACCACCGGATGCCGCGTATGACCCGCCGCCGAACTTTCCGCCGGCGTGCAGCTTCGTGAACACCACTTCGACGCCGGTGAGACCGGTGCGGGGCTCGACGTCGACGGGGATGCCGCGGCCGCGGTCATGGACCTCGACGCTTCCGTCCTCATGCAGGATGATGTCGATCTTCGAGCCGTTGCCCGCGACGGCCTCGTCGACGGCGTTGTCGATGATCTCCCAGAGGCAGTGCATCAGGCCCGGGGATCCGTTCGAACCGATGTACATACCGGGACGCTTGCGGACAGCCTCGAGCCCTTCGAGCACCTGGAGATGATGGGCGGAATACTCGGCGGTCACAATCTCCGAGTCTATTCGCGATGCCCCCTCCGGGCCCGCAGACACTCCCCGCAGAGGGGCACTGGGGCACCGGCGCGTACGCGCTGAGCGAAACACGCCGCAAACCGGGCATTACTACAGCCACAGCGTGGTTACATTGAACACGCCCAACCAGCGAACCCGACACTCAAGGAGGCACCGTGATGAACGCAACGACCGAACGTGAGACCTCCGCCGTCGAGTTCCGCCTGACCGCCATGGATCGCTGTGATTCGTGTGGCGCTCAGGCCTACATCGCGGCCGAGGTCAACGGCTCCGAGCTGCTCTTCTGCGCCCACCACGGACGCAAGTACGAAGAGAAGCTTCGCAGCATCGCAACGAGCTGGCACGATGAGACCGCTCGTCTGATCGACTGAACCACTCGGTCTGATCTGCCTCGGAGCCCGTCATGAGACGGGCTCCGCTTCTGTTAAGCAGCGGCTTTCGTCGCGCGGCCTCGCTCGTCAGGCGACGACGACGCGTCGAACACGCGACGTCAGTCGGGTGAGGATCTCCTCCCCGACCGTGTCGACGCGCTCGGCGAGCGTCGTCGCGCTCGACTCTCCGTGCTCGCCGGCACCGAAGAGCCACACCGGATCGCCGGCTCGCATGCCCGGCCACCCCGCGACGACCGCCGTCGTCGCGTCGATGCGACGGAGCTCACGCGCGCCCGCGGTCGTCCCGACGTGGCAGCCTGCGAGAGTCGAGGGGATGCCGTCGAAGGAGCCGATCGCGATCACGGCCTCATCATCGCGGACGGTGACGACCGTCGCGACGAGCTCCGCGACGGGGAGGACACCCTCGAGCTCCGGACCGTCAGCCGAACGGACGCCGTAGCAGAACGCGCCGATCCGCGACACGGATCCGCGCAGCTCCGGTCGCCACCACGATGCTGCGGATGCCGTCAGGTGCAGCGCCTCCGGGGTCGGCCCCGACGACTCGACCACACGGACGGCCTCGAGGAACACCGCCTGAGCGTCGTCATCCTCGGCGTCGCTCGCCTCGGCGAGGTGGCTCCAGATGCCCGCGAGTTCGAGATGACCCGCAGCCTCCGCCGCGCGGACGTTCGCGATCGTCTGCTCCCACTCCTCGGGGAGGAGTCCGTTGCGGTGCAGTCCGGTGTCGATCTTGAGATGGACGCGGGCGCGCACGCCCTGGTCCCGTGCCCGGGTGACGATCCGGGTGAGGTACTCGGCCGACCCCACTCCCAGATCGATCCGGTGGTGCAGCGCGTCGTCGATCTCCGCGTCGGTCGATGTCACCCAGGCCAGGATCCTCCCGGTGTCGCCCAGCACGCGTCGCGCCTCGACTCCGCTGCCCACGTCATACGAGCCGTACCACTCGACGCCTGCCTCCTTGGCCGCGTCGACGGCCCACCGCAGCCCGTGGCCGTAGGCATCGTCCTTCAGCACGACCATCAACGTCGACGGGGCGATGCGCTCGCGGACGGCGGCGATGTTCGACACGAACCTGTCGGTGCGGATGCGCAGCTCCGGGCGAGTCACGCCTCCCACCCCCGGTCGGCGTGCGAACCGGCCACCGCGATGAGCTCGGCGATCGTGAGCCCGGTCACGGCGCTCCAGCGCGCGAGACCAGGGCCTGCAGACCCTCTGCCGCCGAAGTACGTGGCATCCGCCCCCAGCTCGACGTCGTCCGAGTCCTGGAGGTCGATCACGCACACGTCCATCGCGACACGCCCGACGATCGGCCGCGACGCACCGGCGATCTCGACGGTCGCCGCGTTGCCGAGCGCACGGACGATGCCCTGCGCGTACCCCCCGGTGATCAGCGCCGCGGTCGTGTCCTGCGTCGCCCGGTGCGTGTATCCGTAGGAGACGGCATCCCCGGCCTTGAGCGGCTTCGTCGACAGGACCCTCCCGGCGAGCCGCATCACCGGAGTCGTGCGAAGCGTGCCGTCTGCACCCGGGAGTCCGTAGAGAAGGGATGCGTCGATGTCGGCCACGCCCTCGGTGAGCGCCTCGATGCCCTCGAGGCGCAGCGCCTCGACTTCTTCGGAATGGTCCACCAACACCGCGGCTGCGCCGGCGGCGGTCACGGCGTGGGCGATCGCGAGCACCCCATGCCCCCAGGCATCCCTGCGCAGATCGGCGACACGGCCCCCTGCGTCGACGGCTGCGGTCGATGCCGCTGCCAGAGCCGACCGGGAGATCACCGCGCGTGGACGGGAGCTGGATGTCTTCTCACACACCTGTCCAGCCTAGCTCCGGCTTCCCAGGATGCTCTGTGCGCCCCCCGTAGACTGGTCATGACCCCGAATTTGGAGATCCATGTCACGCTTTTCCCTCGTGCCCCGCGTCCGCTACCTGCTGGCGCGCGCCCGCCGCATCGACGTCGCCTCGGTGATCGAGAGGGCCAAGGAGTCATCCGCCCAGCACGGCAAGGCCGTACCTCTCGTCGTGGTCGACATGCTCTGGTCGGCTGGACGCCACAACGTCGGATTCCAGGACTACATCGACTACGACTTCGCGATCCTCACCAAGGCGGAGCGCGACACGTTCATGACGCATCCGGTGTCCAACGAGATCTCGCAGAAGTACGACCACCCCGACTACCGGCACCTCTTCCATGACAAGGCCGAGTTCGACGCACGCTTCGACGCGTTCCTCAAGCGCGAGTGGATGCTGATCACCGAGGGCAACGCCGACGAGCTGCGCGCGTTCACCGAGCGCCAGGGCACGATCGTCGTCAAGGAGACCCACGGCCAGGCCGGCACCGGAGTGCACCGCTACCACGCGGCCGACGTCACCGACTGGGACGCGTTCCACGCCGAACTGCTGGCGAAGAAGCAGGTGCTGGTCGAAGAGGTCATCCGCCAGCACGCCGACCTCGCCGCCGTCTGCCCCGGCACTGTGAACACCACCCGCATCACCGCCTTCTTCGACGGGGAGAAGACGCACATCCTCGCCATGGCGCAGAAGTTCGGCCGCGGCGCGGTGAGCGACCAGATGAGCTTCGGCGGTTTCTACACGATGCTCGACGAGAACGGCCACTCTGTGGGCTCCGGCTACGACTCCCACGGCCACGTGCACGTCACGCACCCCGACTCCGGCTTCCCGATCGCCGACTTCCAGCTGCCGATGATGGACGAGGTCCGTGAGTTCGTCGACCAGGTCGCCCGCGTCGTGCCGCAGATCCAGTACGTCGGCTGGGACATCGTCGTGACGCCCGACGGCCCCGTGCTCGTGGAGGGCAACTGGGGCGCCGGCGTGTACGAGAACAAGCCCAGCGTCACCGGCATCCGCACCGGTCACAAGCCTCGCTACCAGGCCGCGATCGGGTTCTGACCCCGAAGCGCAGACGCAGAGAAGGCCCGGATGCTGAGCATCCGGGCCTTCTTCGTGAGTTCTGGGCTCAGTGAGCGCTTCAGACCGCTCGGACGATGCCCATCGGTGTCGACTGCGTCGCCTGGCCGAGCGGGTTGTCTCCGAGGATCTGCACGAGACGACGCTCACCGGCCTTGTCGAGAGTCGAGCCGAGGATGTTCCCGCCGATGTCGTTGATGTCGACCACCGCGACGTCGGCGTGTCCTCCGACCAGCTTCTGCAGACGGAGAGCGACCTCACGCGGATTCTTCGGTCCGAGCACGACCGCCTCGTTGTAAGGCGGGATCGTGTTCTTCGTGGGTCCGTCGATGGCACGCGCCTTGTCTCCCGCGATGCGGTAGAAGTCGCCACGTCGCCCGAAGGCCTTCGTGATCACCGAGACGCCCGCCGCGAACAGGATCCGCAGGGTGCCGCACTCGCGCAGCGCCATCTCCATCGTCTCGGGCATGCCGAGGCCGATGCCGTACGACGTCCGCACCACATAGCGCGAGAGGAAGCGCGCGAGCGGACGCGGCGTGATCTCGTCGAGACGGTAGGACCGCCCCTGCGTGATCGCGACGATCTTCTCGGTGACGAACAGCAGGTCACCCGGCTGCACCGCATCCTTCGCGTACTCCGTGATCACCGAGTCGAGATCGTCGTTCGGCATGATGACGCGGGTGCGCAGCGGAATGCGCGCATAGCTCTTGCCGTCGACGCTCGCCTCGAGCGCCTTGCCCTCGTTCGCCTGCATCACTCGAGGTAGTCCCGCAGCGACTGCGAGCGGCTCGGGTGGCGCAGCTTCGCCATCGTCTTCGACTCGATCTGACGGATGCGCTCACGCGTCACGCCGAACGTGTCACCGATCTGGTCGAGCGTCTTGGGCTGGCCGTCGCCGAGTCCGAAGCGCATCCGGATCACACCGGCCTCACGCTCGGAGAGCGAGTCGAGCAGCTGCTCGAGCTGACGCTGCAGCATCGTGAAGCCGACCGCGTCCGCGGGGACCACGGCCTCGGTGTCCTCGATGAGGTCACCGAACTCGCTGTCGCCGTCCTCGCCGAGCGGCGTGTGGAGCGAGATCGGCTCGCGGCCGTACTTCTGGACCTCGACGACCTTCTCGGGCGTCATGTCCAGCTCGCGGCTGAGCTCTTCCGGGGTGGGCTCTCGGCCCAGGTCCTGCAGCATCTGGCGCTGCACGCGGGCCAGCTTGTTGATGACCTCGACCATATGCACCGGGATGCGGATGGTACGGGCCTGGTCGGCCATCGCGCGGGTGATCGCCTGACGGATCCACCAGGTGGCGTAGGTCGAGAACTTGAAGCCCTTGGTGTAGTCGAACTTCTCGACGGCGCGGATCAGGCCGAGGTTGCCCTCCTGGATCAGGTCCAGGAACTGCATGCCGCGACCGGTGTAGCGCTTGGCGAGCGAGACGACGAGACGCAGGTTGGCGCCGAGCAGGTGGCTCTTCGCACGCTGTCCGTCACGAGCGACCCACTGCAGGTCGAGTCCGAGCTGACCCGCCTTCTCTGCGGCGGTCATCGTCGAGAGCTTCTCCTCGGCGAACAGGCCGGCCTCGATGCGCATCGCGAGCTCGACCTCTTCGGCCGCGTTCAGCAGCGCGACCTTTCCGATCTGCTTCAGGTAGTCCTTGACCGGGTCGGCGGTCGCGCCGGTGATCTGCGTGGAGTAGACCGGCACATCCTCGTCGTCGTTCGACGAGATGACGATCGCGCCGGTGGGCAGCGGCTCGGTGAACTTGGGCTTGGAGTCCTCGTCGTCCTCGTCGGGCTCTGCGGCGGGAGGAGTCTCGTCGTCTTCGACGATGTCATCGGCCTTCTTCTTCTTCGCGGGCGCGCGCTTGGCAGCGGCCCGCTGGGCTGCGGTCTTGGGAACCGGCTTCTCAGCGGCCTCCTCGACCGGAGCGTCGACCTCGGGAGCGTCGGCGGTCTTCTTCGTCGTCCGGGTCTTCTTCGTCGTGGCAGGAGTCACGTTTCGCCTTTCACGGGGCCGCTCGCAGGCCCCGGAGCATTTCGGACACTAGTAAGACCCTTGTCAAGTCAGATCTCCGGAAAGATCGATTGACAACGGGTCAGAGTCCTAGTATCGCACACGTGTGGGCATGCAGATGCATTCCGCCGAAGTTCGCGCCCGGATGTCAACCCCGACCGGGCTTGTCCTCGTCGCTGCTGGGGCGCGAGGCGAGATAGCGCTCGAGCTCGGCGGCCAGTTCATCGGCGCTCGGGAGATCGCGCTCGTTGAAACCGCCCTCGTCGTACGAGCCGTCCTCGGGGTCACGGCCCGCCATGTAGGCGTCGTAGCGGCGCTCGAGACCCTGCACCATCTGCTGCAGCTCGTCGTTTCCGAGCACCTGCTCGTCGACGCGTGTCAGGTAGTCCTGGCGGCGCTCCTGCACCTCATCGAGCAGGATCACCAGGCCCGTAGCGGCCATCAGCTTCTCGGCGGCCGCGATCACGGCCTCCGGATTCTCGGTCTCTGCGAGGTAGTGCGGCACGAGCAGGACGAAACCGACGACGCGGTCGCCGTGCTCGGCGAATCGGAACTCGAGCAGATGCCCTGCGGTCGCCGGCACCTGTGTGCGCGGACGCCACACGGAGTGCGCGACCGTGAGCTCGCGGCGGTTGCCGCTGACCGTCGTGCCGATGGGACGGGTGTGGGGCACGGGCATCGCGATCGAGTGCACCCAGTTCAGACCCGAGACCTCGAATTCGTCGGCGAGCTCGAGCACGGTGCGGGCGAACTCGTTCCAGGCGAAGTCGGGCTCGTAGCCCGCGAGGAGCAGGAACTTCTGACCGAGGGCGTCGGTCGCGAGCGAGAGCTCCAGTCGAGCGGGACGGAACTCCGCGAGGTGGTCCTGATCGAACGAGATCACGGGGCGACGCGCGCGGTAGTCGAGGAGTACGTCGTTGTCGAAGACCGCGATCGGCTCGGGAGAGGTCGTCTCGCGGAGGTGCTCGATGAGCCCTGAGACAGCGTTGCCCGCGTCGGTGAAACCCGTCAGGAGCAGGACAAGGGGCAGCCCGCGCGGCACCGCCGGCGCGTTCGCTACACGTTCATGGATCTCTCCGGAGAAGGGCATGAGTCCATGCTACGAGCAGGTTCCCGCGGGCGGGCGGCGACCGTCATGCTGAGAGCGAACAGCCGCTCCGCGTCTCCCCCGGCAGGCTTCCCTAGGATGGAGTCATGACGCTTCCCGCGCTCTCGCGCACCTCAGATCAGTTCCCCGGAAGCGCTGCAGACGCCGCAGTGCTCGTCATCGCCGACATCTCCGACTCCACAGAGTCGTTGTCCGGCCACCCGGGACTCGCCGACTCACTGAAGGGCATCGGCTTCACGGGCTCGCCGTCGGCGTTCACCCGCGTGTACGCCCCCGAGGTCACCGAGCTGCCCTTCGCCGTCGTCGGTGTCGGACGCACGCCCGATGCCGCAGCCGTGCGCAACGCGGTCGGCGCTGCGCTTCGCTCCCTCACCGGGTTCGAGAACGTCTCGCTCGGACTCGCTCCCGGGCTCGAGGAGTTCGCCTCCGCTGCCGCCGAAGGCGCGGTTCTCGGCGGCTACCGATTCGACAGCTACCGCCGGGAGCCCGGCAAGAGCCGCGCCACGTCGGTCGTGCTGCATGCGGATCTCGACGAACAGGATCTCTCTCGCGCCGTCGCCGTCGGCGAGGCCGTCGCCCTCGTCAAGGACCTCGTCTTCGTCCCCGCCGAGTGGCAGAGCCCCACCCAGCTGGCGCAGAGTGCGGCGGACAGCGTCGAGGGCCTCGACGTCACCGTCGAGATCCTCGATGAGGATGCGCTGGCCGAGCAGGGCTTCGGCGGGATCCTCGGCGTCGCCCAGGGCTCCGACCGCCCTCCTCGTCTCGTGCGCCTGGACTACGCACCCGAGAACGCCACCCGGCACATCGCGCTGGTCGGCAAGGGCATCACCTTCGACACCGGCGGGCTGTCGCTCAAGCCCGCGGCATCGATGGTCGGCATGAAGTTCGACATGGCGGGCGCCGCGACGAGCGTCGCCGCGCTGCGGGCGATCGCCGCGCTCGGTCTTCCCGTGCACGTCACCGCCTGGCTGTGCATCACCGACAACATGCCCTCCGGGCGCGCACTGCGCCCCGGCGACGTCATCCGGATGCTCGACGGCACGACCGTCGAGGTTCCGAACACCGATGCCGAGGGCCGACTGGTCATGGCAGACGGCCTCGTCGCCGCCAGCCGCGAGAACCCGGACGTCATCATCGACGTCGCGACGCTCACCGGCGCGATCGTGATGGCGCTGGGTCACCGTCACACGGGCGTCTTCGGCGCCGACGACGCGGTCGCCGAGTTCCTGAGCGCCGCGCGGGCCGCGGACGAGCTCGCCTGGCACATGCCGCTCCCCGAGCACATGGAGGACTCGCTCGACTCCCCCATCGCCGACATGCAGAACGCGAACATGAGCGATCGCATGGGCGGTGCGTCGTACGCGGGTCTCTTCCTGCGACGCTTCGTCGGACGCGTCTCCGACGAGAAGGACGCCCCTCGCATCCCCTGGGTGCACCTCGACATCGCCGGATCCGGCGAGCACAACGGTGCGCCGTACGGCTTCACCGACAAGGGCCCCACGGGCGCGATGGTCCGATCGATCATCGCGTTCGCCGAAGCATCCCACACGGAGGCATGACCATGACCACGCACACCTTCGACATCGTCGTCCTGGGCGGCGGAAGCGGCGGATACGCC
Organism: Microbacterium sp. 22215; assembly: GCF_052045655.1. Taxonomy (NCBI): domain Bacteria; kingdom Bacillati; phylum Actinomycetota; class Actinomycetes; order Micrococcales; family Microbacteriaceae; genus Microbacterium; species Microbacterium sp. 22215. The sequence continues at coordinate 101,481 of NZ_JBQEPC010000009.1, read as the reverse complement.
GCAGCACTGCGCGCGAGCGAGCTCGGCAAGTCCGTCGCGCTGATCGAGAAGGACAAGGTCGGCGGCACCTGCCTGCACCGGGGATGCATCCCCACAAAGGCACTCCTGCACGCGGCCGAGGTGGCCGAGCACGTGCGGGATGCGGCTCACGTGGGCATCTCCGCCACGCTCGAGGGCATCGATCCCGCCGGGGTGCGCGCCTACCGCGAGGGCATCGTGGCGAAGAAGTACAAGGGTCTCGAGGGGCTGGTGAAGGCCCGCGGCATCACGACGGTCGCCGGCGCCGGCCGTCTCAACGCGGACCGCTCGGTCAGCGTCGGCGACGACGTCTATGTCGGCACCGACGTCATCCTCGCCACCGGCTCGTACAGCCGCACGCTGCCGGGTCTCGAGATCGGCGGCCGGATCCTCACGAGCGAGCAGGCGCTGGCGCTCGACGTCATCCCAGAGCGCGTGCTGATCCTCGGCGGCGGCGTCATCGGCGTCGAGTTCGCGAGCGTGTGGCGGTCGTTCGGGGCCGAGGTCACGATCATCGAAGCTCTTCCGCATCTCGTCCCGAACGAGGACATCGCGATGAGCAAGGGCCTCGAGCGCGCCTTCCGGCGCCGCGGCATCCAGTACTCGCTCGGGATCCGATTCCAGAGTGCGACGCAGGACGACGGATCGGTGACCGTGACGCTCGACGACGGCAAGGAGTTCTCCGCCGACTACCTGCTCGTCGCAGTCGGCCGCGGGCCGGTGACAGCCGATCTCGGCTTCGAAGAGGCCGGCATCGCCCTCGACCGAGGATTCGTCACGGTCGATCAGGATCTGCGCACGGGCGTCCCCGGAGTGTGGGCCGTCGGCGACATCACCCCGGGTCTGCAGCTCGCGCATCGCGGCTTCCAGCAGGGAATCGCCGTCGCCGAGCGGATCGCCGGGCTCTCTCCCGCCAACATCCCCGACATCCAGATCCCGAAGGTCACGTACTCGAGCCCCGAGGTCGCGTCGGTCGGAGTGACCGAAGAGGCGGCCGTCGCCGAGCACGGCACGGACGCCGTCGTCGCCTACGAATACAACCTCGCGGGCAACGGCAAGAGCGAGATCATCGGAACGAGCGGCCTCGTCAAGGTCGTCCGGCTCAAGGACGGCCCCGTCATCGGCGTCCATCTGCTCGGCGATCGCGTGGGCGAACTCATCACCGAGGGCCAGCTGGCCGTCGCGTGGGAGGCTCACCCCGAGGACATCGCGCCGCTGATCCATGCGCATCCCACGCAGAGCGAAGCACTCGGCGAAGCCTTCCTCGCGCTCGCCGGAAAGCCACTGCACGCCCTCTGAACACCAACCGGTGCACAGTTCACTAAGCTAGACACGCGTCATTTAACTTCTTGAAGGAGACTCAGTCATGAGCACATCCGTCGTCCTCCCCCCTCTCGGCGAGAGCGTCACAGAGGGTACGGTCACCCGCTGGCTCAAGCAGGTGGGAGACACCGTTCAGGCGGATGAGGGCCTGCTCGAGATCTCGACCGACAAGGTCGACACCGAGATCCCGTCGCCCGTCACCGGAGTGATCGAGGAGATCCTCGTCTCCGAAGACGAGACCGTAGAGGTCGGCGCGCTGCTCGCGCGCATCGGCGACGGCAGCAACTCCGCTCCCGCCGAGGATGCTCCTGCCGCAGCCGCTCCGGTTGCCGAGCAGGCACCCGAGCCCGCCGCGCCGCAGGCCGAGGCGCCCGCCGCACCGGCAGAGCCCGCGCCTGCAGAGGCAGCACCGGCCGCCGCACCGGCAGGAGACGCCACCGACATCGTCCTCCCCGAGCTCGGCGAGAGCGTCACCGAGGGCACCGTCACCCGCTGGCTGAAGCAGATCGGCGACACCGTCGAGGTCGACGAGGCACTCCTCGAGATCTCCACCGACAAGGTCGACACCGAGATCCCCTCGCCCGTCGCCGGCGTGCTGCAGGAGATCGTGGCCGCCGAAGACGAGACCGTCGCCGTCGGCGCCGTACTCGCACGCGTCGGCTCCGGTGCTGCACCCGCGGCTCCGGCAGAGGCTCCTGCGCCGGCAGCCGAGGCTCCGGCACCCGCTGCTGCTCCGGCTCCCGCACCTGCCGCACCGGCGCCCGCCGCGGCTCCCGCACCTGCCGCACCGGCGCCCGCCGCGGCTCCCGCACCTGCCGCACCGGCGCCCGCCGCGGCTCCGGCACCGGCCGCTGCTCCGGCACCCGCTGCCGCACCGGCACCCGCCGAGTCGAAGCTGTCCCTCCCGACCGAGAGCGACAACCTGTACGTCACCCCGCTCGTGCGCCGTCTGGCCTCGCAGCAGGGCGTCGACCTGGCCGGCGTCACCGGCACCGGTGTCGGTGGACGCATCCGCAAGGAAGACGTCCTCAAGGCCGCCGAGAGCGCCGCATCCGCACCCGCTGCGGCCGCAGCGCCCGCCGCACCGGCCCCGCTCGAGGTCTCGCCGCTGCGCGGAACCACGCAGCCGATGTCGCGTCTGCGCAAGGTCCTCGCCAAGCGCGCCGTCGAGTCGATGCAGCAGACCGCTCAGCTGACGACGGTTGTCGAGGTCGATGTCACCGCGCTCGCGGAATACCGCGACAGCGTCAAGGGCTCGTTCCTCGAGAAGACCGGCGACAAGCTGTCGTTCCTGCCGTTCTTCGCACTCGCTGCCGCCGAGGCGCTGCGCGCCTTCCCGATCGTGAACGCCACGGTCGACGGTGAGAACATCGTCTACCCGGAGTCCGAGAACGTGTCGATCGCCGTCGACACCGAGCGCGGTCTGCTCACGCCCGTCCTGCGCGACGCCGCGTCGAAGAACATCGCCGAGATCGCTCACGAGATCGCCGATCTCGCTGCGCGCACCCGCGACAACAAGCTGAAGCCCGACGAGCTCGCCGGCGGCACGTTCACGCTGACCAACACCGGTTCGCGTGGCGCACTGTTCGACACCCCCGTCGTGTTCCTGCCGCAGTCCGCGATCCTCGGCACGGGCACCGTCGTCAAGCGCCCGGGCCTGGTGAAGGTCGGCGGTACCGATGCGATCGCCGTGCGCTCGTACGTGTACCTCGCGCTGTCGTACGACCACCGCATCATCGACGGTGCGGACGCTGCCCGCTTCCTGGGCGCCGTCAAGGCCCGCCTCGAGTCGGCGCAGTTCGCCGCTCAGCTCGGAGCCTGACCTCAGCATCACTCTGGCTGGTCCGCGACGTCGTAGGCGTCGCGGACCAGCCATTTCTCATTCACCCGCGCGAGCACCATCATCTGCTCCTCCCCGCGCGATGACTCCGTGTCTCCCTCCGCAGCGGTCCACGTGACCCGGACGACCGCGACATCGCCGTACTGATCGACCGGCGAGAGCGTCGGCTCGGCCTCCGCGTGCGTCATCAACGCCTCGACGACTCCCGTCGATCCCCCCGCGACGGCCTCAGCACAGATCATGTCGCCAGCCTCTGCGCAACGCAGCACCGACGACAGCGCACCACGAGCCGCCGCCAGCGGGTCGTCTGAACTCGCCCGCTCGTCCGGCGACTCGGACGACGGTTGCGGCGACGGGCCGGATGACACCTCGACCTCGCCGACGGCGACCGTGGGCTCTGCCGACGGTGCGGCGCCGACCGGGCCCGTCGTCGCGGACGGCCGATCGGTCGCCCCACCCGACTCCTCCCCTGCGCCGCCCGGCCAGCTGAGCCCCACTCCGAGCACGACGACGGCCACTCCGACCGCGACGACGACCATGCGTCCTCGGCGTCCGCGCTCACCGCTCTCGTGACGCGGCGGAGCCGACTCGGAGACGTGGCCCGGTGTCTTTCGCTGCTCGGCGCGTCCCGGTCGCCGGTTCGCCCAGCCGCGCGCTGTCGCGTCACGGAGTCGATCCTGCAGAGAGACCCTCACCTCGCTCAGCCGACGCCCCAGCACCCGCACAGCGCGCCCGACTCCCGAGGCAGCCCGTCGCCCGCCGAAGCCCTCGTCTCCCCCGCTTCGCGCCGCGCGCCTCGTCTCAGCCGACATCGTCACGCGTCGAGCCACGTCGACGTCCCGCGCACGCTCCGGCGCGTGTGCATCGCGACCGATCGGTCGCGGAGCAGCGATCGCGAACAGCTCGCTCTCCCAGCGATCGAGCAGACGCTGCGGCATCCCCGGGCGGTCTCCGTTCGTGCTCAACCCCTCTCTCACCTCGGTCAGCAGACGACTCAGCGACCGGTCCGCGCATTCCCGCTGCATCCGGCCGATGAGGCGAGCGGCTGCGGTGCGCGCGTCCTCACCCGCGCCGATGACGAACATCGGGCGCCCGTCATCGGTCAGCCACCATTCGCCGGAGACCGCGTGGTCGCCCGTGCGGGTGAGTTCGCCCAGTCCTCTCAGGATGCTGGCGACCATCGTGGTGGCCTCGCCCGGCGTCAGCGGCGTCGCGGCCGCCGCACGCCTCCCGAGGAAGGCCGCGACGCGCTCACTGCACCACGGAAGGAGGACGTCGTGGCCGTCCGCTCGCCGAGCGATGTCGAGCGGGCCCGCGACGTGCTCGGCCCCCGCGTGCTCCCATCCCGCCCAGCCGGCGATCTGGGCCGCATCGATCAGCACCCCGACCGATTCGCCGCGACTCACCAATGCACCGGCGTAGGGTCCTTCGCCGGCGTCGAGATGTCTGATCACCCGGTGGGCGCCCGGCACGAGCCCCGTCGTGCGCCCTCGCGCGTCTGCAACTGCCATTCGCCCATGTCACCGGATCGCCACACGCTGCAGCGGGCAGAGTGGCCCCTGTGGACGGATCTCGGCCATCTCAGTGATGGTGCAGGGCGGCTGCTCGGCGTGATGAATCCGCCTGACGCGAACGACGACATGAGCGCATCCGAGAGTCGGTATTCTTATGGACATGGCAAACCGTTCGTCCGCGCCCGAGAAGCGTCCGGGGTTCTTCTCCCAGATCAAGTCCCTCTTCAAGTTCACGAGGGAGATCTACCCCTGGCTGCCCTGGGCGCAGATCGCGCTGCTGGTCGTCGGCGTCCTGCTCGGACTCATCGTCGGCTACCTGATCCCTCCGTTCCAGGTGTGGACCCTCATCCTCTGGGGCATCTCCGGTCTGATGCTCGGCGTGCTGGGAGCGATGTTCCTGATGACGCGCCTGTCGACGTCGGCGATGTACCAGAAGATCGACGGGATGCCCGGCGCCACCGGCCACGTGATCAGCACGAGCCTCGGTCGAAACTGGCAGGGTTCTGAGACGCCGGTGGGCATCAACCCGAAGACGCAGGATGCCGTCTACCGCACCGTCGGCCGCGGCGGCGTCGTGGTCGTCGGAGAGGGCTCGCGCGGGCGCCTGACCCGTCTGGTCAACGACGAGCGCAGCAAGGCCGCCCGCGTCGCGCACGGCGTGCCCGTGACCGTGATCTACGTCGGGCACGGCGACGACGACGTGGCGATCGCCGACCTCGCCAAGACCATCAAGAAGCTTCCCAAGGTGATCGACAAGGCCACGATGGCTGCAGTCATCCGGCGCATCGAGTCGGTGTCGCAGTCGATCTCGTCGCTGCCGATCCCGAAGGGCATCGATCCGACCAAAGTCCGCGCGCAGCGTCCGCGCTGACCCGCACGCGCACCCGCAGACGTAAGAAGCGNAGCGGCCGCGCTTCTTCGTTCACTCCGAGAGCGGCTGGCGCGGAAGTCGGCGCACCTTGGCGCGGCGACGGCGACGCTCGGGAACCATGGAGCGCATCTCGTCGAGCTTGCCGAAGCAGAACAGGCGGTCATCCGCCTCGAGCACGACATGCTTGCGGGGGTTCGGGATGACCGAGACGCCGCGGTGCAGTGTCAGCACCGTGATGTCACGCTCCCACAGCCCCGCCTCGCCGAGAGTCTTGCCGACGAGGTCGACGGCCCCGTGCACCATCAGCTCCGCGACGCCGTAGCCCGTCGAGACGGTGAGGCGCTGGCGCACGTCGATCTCGGGGAAGGCGACCTGACCGGCGATGTAGTCGATGATGGCTCCTGCCACATCGAGCTTCGTCGCGGTCTCGATCCCCTGCAGACCGGGTGAGGAGTTGACCTCCATGACGAGCGGCCCGTCGTCTCCCTCGAGCATGTCGACACCCGCGACGCGGAGTCCCATGATCTGGGCGGAGCGCACCGCTGCCCGCTCGTAGATCGGATCCAGCTCGACGGCCTCGACGGATCCACCGCGGTGCACGTTCGAGCGGAACTCGTCTCCCGCGGCCGACCGGCGCATCGCCGCGACCACTCGGTCCCCCACGACGAGCGCGCGGATGTCGCGGCCGCGGCTCTCCGAGATGAACTTCTGGATCAGCACGTTCTGCTTGGTCGAGTGGAGGGTCTCGATGATCGCCTCGGCCACCTTGACCTGCGGCGCGAGGATCACTCCGATGCCCTGGGTGCCCTCGAGCAGTTTGATCACCACGGGAGCACCGCCGACGCGCTCGATCGCCGGCCGGACGTCGGCACGGTTTCGCACGAAGGCCGTGGGAGGCATCGCGATGTTGTGCCTGGACAGGATCTGGTTCGCGCGGAGCTTGTCACGCGCGCTCGAGATGCCGTTGGCGGTGTTCGGCGTGTAGACGTCCATCTGCTCGAACTGCCGCACCACCGCTGTGCCGAAATACGTGATCGAGTTGCCGATGCGCGGCAGGATCGCGTCGTAGTCGCTCAGCTGCCGGCCCCGATAGTGCAGGTCGGGTTCATCCGCGGTGAGATCGATCGCGAAGCGCAGCGTGTTCAGCACCTTGACGGTGTGACCACGCTGGAGCGCGGCCGCACGCAGTCGTTGGGTGGAGTACGCCTGCGGCGCGCGGGAGAGCACTGCGATCTTCACGGGGGGATTTCCTGCCAGGATGGTCGGGTGAGTAAGTCATCCCATTCAAACACTCTTATCGGGTGGCGAGAATGGGTGAGCCTGCCCGATCTCGGCGTCGATTGGCTCAAGGCCAAGATCGACACCGGCGCACGTACCTCCTCGCTCCACGCATTCGAGATCCAGGAGTTCGAGCGAGACGGCGTGTCGTGGGTGCGCTTCCGGGTGAAGCCCTGGCAGGACAGCCAGGAGGACGCCGTGGTCGTCGAATCTCCCGTGCACGATCGCCGTGCGATCCGCAGCTCGTCCGGACACGCGCAGGAAAGACTCGTGGTCGAGATGCTCATCCGACTGCACGACCGCGAGGTGCTCGCGGAGGTGACCTTGAGCAATCGGGACGAGATGGGTTTCCGGATGCTCATCGGCCGCGAAGCCCTGCGCCAGGGCTACATGGTGGATCCGGCACGATCGTTCCTCGGCGGACGCGCGCCACGAGAGGCCAGACGCCGCAACCGCGGCAAGGAGTGAGTCCGCTCAGGCGCGGATGAGCACGAGGTCGGTCGCCTTGTCGTGCAGACCCCGCTGGTCGGCGTCCCAGATCACGGCGGGGATCACCACCACCAGAAGAAGTGTGCGCACGATCGGACGCCACAGCCCGACCCAGCCGCCGCCGAGACGGACGATCCGCATGCCGAGGATGCGATGCCCCGGGCTTCCCCCGGCAGTCGGGATGAACAGGATCTGCAGGACGGCGAACACCGCCATGGGGGCGAACTGCGTGAGTCCCGCCTCGCTGGGGAGCGCGAACTGGTCGTAACCGAGGAAGCCGGTCGCGATGATCGTCGCCGCGAGGTAGTCGATCAGGAGAGCACCGATCCGCCGGCCGGGGCGGGCGATGCTGCCGGTTCCTGTCTGCGGCATTCCGAGTCGCTCACCCGGGTACGTGTTCACTGCGTCCGTCACGTCTCAAGCCTACCGGCGCGTAACATGCCGGAAACAAAGTCGATACCGTGGGGTAACGCCCCGCACGTACTGTGCACAATGGCCGTGAAGCCATCGATCCGCAATCCAGGAGTCGTACATGTTCAAAGATTCGTCCGAGGTGCTCACCTACATCAAGGAGAACGACGTCAAGTTCCTTGACATCCGATTCACTGATCTCCCTGGTGTCCAGCAGCACTTCAACATTCCTGCGTCCACCGTCGATGAGGACTTCTTCGTCAACGGCCAGCTGTTCGACGGCTCCTCGATCCGCGGATTCGCCAGCATCCACGAGTCCGACATGCAGCTCATCCCGGACGTGACCACGGCCTACGTCGACCCCTTCCGCGAGGCGAGCACTCTCGTCATGGTGTTCGACATCTACAACCCGCGCACGGGTGAGATCTACTCGAAGGACCCGCGTCAGGTCGCCAAGAAGGCCGAGAAGTACCTCGCCTCCACCGGCATCGCCGACACCGCGGTCTTCGCCCCCGAGGCCGAGTTCTACATCTTCGACGACGTGCGCTACTCGGTGACCGCCGGCGAGAGCTTCTACAAGGTCGACTCCGAAGAGGCCGCGTGGAACACCGGTCGTGAGGAAGAGGGCGGAAACCTCGCCAACAAGACCCCGTACAAGGGCGGCTACTTCCCCGTCAGCCCGGTCGACAAGACCGCTGATCTGCGCGACGACATCACCCTGAAGCTGATCGACGCCGGGTTCATCCTCGAGCGCTCGCACCACGAGGTCGGCACCGCCGGCCAGCAGGAGATCAACTACCGCTTCGACACCATGGTGCACTCGGCGGACGACATCCTGAAGTTCAAGTACATCGTCAAGAACACCGCCGAAGAGTGGGGCAAGGTCGCCACCTTCATGCCGAAGCCGCTCTACGGCGACAACGGCTCGGGCATGCACACGCACCAGTCGCTGTGGAACGACGGAAAGCCGCTGTTCTACGACGAGGCCGGCTACGGCCAGCTCAGCGACATCGCTCGCTGGTACATCGGCGGCCTGCTCGCGCACGCTCCCGCGGTGCTCGCGTTCACGAACCCGACCCTGAACAGCTACCACCGTCTGGTCAAGGGCTTCGAGGCCCCCGTCAACCTGGTCTACTCGGCCGGTAACCGCTCGGCTGCGATCCGCATCCCGATCACGGGCTCCAACCCGAAGGCCAAGCGCATCGAGTTCCGCGCACCGGATGCTTCGGGCAACCCGTACCTCGCGTTCGCCGCGCAGCTCATGGCCGGCCTCGACGGCATCAAGAACCGCATCGAGCCGCACGAGCCCGTCGACAAGGACCTCTACGAGCTTCCCCCCGAGGAGGCGAAGAACATCCCGCAGGTTCCGAACTCCCTGCTGGACTCGCTCGAGGCGCTGAAGGCCGACCACCAGTTCCTCCTCGAGGGCGGCGTGTTCACCGAGGAGCTCATCGAGACCTGGATCTCGTACAAGTACGAGAACGAGATCCTGCCGATGGCTCAGCGCCCGCACCCGTTCGAGTACGAGCTGTACTTCGGCGTCTAAGCACACCGACCAGGCTTCGGCCCCTCCGCGCTTCGATCATCGAGCGCGCGGAGGGGCCTTCGTCTTTTTGGAATCGCGAACGCGGATCTCCAGGCCTTGACATCCATGGACTCGCGGGTCGACCATTGCTCATCACACTGGGGGTGATCTCGATGGACGACGCCGCCGCCCTGGCGCAGAGCAGACAGGGCCATGTGCTGGCGCTCGTCGCGGTGGGCGCCGGCATCGCCGCCACGCTCCTGTGCTCGGTCCTCGGAATCGGCAGTGACATCACCGGGGTGATAGTCAGCGCAACCGCAGGGATCCCCGCGGTCATCGGCTTGGTCGGCACTCGTGCACGTCGGGACAAGAGCGCTGATCTTCGGCGGTTGCAGCACGGCGAACTTCGTCGTCCCGTTTCCTCGGTGGTGTTGCTCCTCGCCGTCTCGATACTCGCCGTGGACTCGGCCCTCGGCGTGCTCCTCGTCGCGATCGTTCCGCCGGATGCACCTGCGGGGGTGGGGTGGCTCGTCGTCCTGGCCATCTTCGTCGCATCGTTCCTGATGGCGACCTACGCGAGCCACTATCTCGACCCGCGGCCCTATGCGATGGCCAGCGTCGCGGTTCTCGGCATGGTCGCCGCGAGAGTCGTCATCCTGGTCGTGACCCTGAGCTCGATCGGCGCGCCGGAGGCGATCCCCCTGTACCTCGGGACGCTGGTGCTGCACGTGTTCACCCTCGGCGCCGTGCTGCTGGGCGTCTTCGTCGGACGCCGGCGCCACACCCGTTTCGTCGCAGAGAAAGCAGCACGGCTCGAGTCCGAACTCCGCCTCGACGCACCATCGGATGCCCGCACGCAGGAGCCGTCGCGAGCTCGTACACGGATTCCTCCGAGAAGCCGTCTGCGTTCCGCCTCTCTCGGTGCACCGCTCAGGCGTCGGCGTCGTGGTCGAAATGAGAGCGGCTGACGGTGTTCCGGCCGAGGGCGATCTGACGGTGCCCTCGTCCGCCGCCTTCACCGAGTCAGATCCAACACCCACTCGTTCATCGTCAGATCGGCGCCGCGGAACTCCTCGGTGAAAGTGCCTGCCAGCTCGAAACCGCTTCGTCTGCAGGCGCCGTTGGACCCCGGGTTCGTGATCGAGGGAAACGCGACGAGGAATCGCCGATTGCTGCGGTGCTCTCGAGCGTCGTCGATCAGGAGCCCGAGGGCGCGTGAGGCGACGCCCCTCCCCTGGGCCTCCGGCACCACGAACCAACCGGTCTCGAAAGCGGGCTCGCCACGCCAGTCCGCACGCCAGTAGCCGATCGACCCCAGCGCTCGCTGCGCGGAGTCCTGGATGACGAACATCCTGGCTTCACCCGAGCGCCACAGGCGGAGGTAGCGCTCGCTCCGCTCGATGAGCTGCTGCTCGGTCTCGACCCCGTTCAGGTGCTCTGTCATCTCCGGGGTGTTCGCGATCCGGAGCAGATCGCGGTCGCCGTCGGACCACGGTCTGAGCGTGAGAGTCTCCATCTCCGCACGATCTCACAGACCTCGGACATCACGCACCCGCCTCTCGCGCCCGACCGTGCCCGTGTCGCGCTTGCTTCGAAAGGCTCCGGGTGGTGCACTGAGAGGTCGGGATCAACAGAGGGGACGACGCCATGCGCCGGAAGACCGAGAAGCAGCAGCTGAGGCATACGAGCGAGACTCCCCCGGCGCAGCCCAAGACCGCTGCCGCAGCCATCGCCCGCATCAACCCGTTCATGTACGGTCTGCTGGGCGCGCTCGGCGTGCTCGTCGCCCTGATGCTCGGCGGCATCGTCAATCAGCTCGCGACCGTGCTGGTCTACATCGGGGTGGCGATCTTCCTCGCCCTGGGCCTGGATCCGATCGTCTCGTTCCTCGAGCGCAGGCTCCCCCGCCCTGCGGCCGTCGCCATCGTCGTGGCCGGGGTCGTGCTCGCGTTCGCGGGCATCATCCTCGCGATCGTCCCGATCCTCGTGGAGCAGGTCGCGAACCTGATCGAGAACGGACCGCAGATGGTCAAGGACATCATGGCGTCCGGGTGGTTCAAAGACCTCAACGCGCAGTTCGGCTCGACGTTCGAGGATGCCGCGAACGGCGTCCTGTCGTTCCTCCAGGACCCCGGCAACCTCGCCGACATCGGCGGCGGAGTCTTCGCCGTCGGCGCCGGGATCGCCGGAGGATTCACCGGCGTCACGATCGTGCTGATCCTCACCCTGTACTTCATGGCATCCCTGCGGAGCATGAAGGGCGTGGCCGCACGCTTCGTCCCCGCGTACCAGCGCGACACGTTCAGCGGTCTGCTCGACGACGTCTCGGGTGCCGTCGGACGCTACGTGATCGGTCAGGCCAGCCTCGCGCTGGTCAACGGCATCCTCAGCCTCATCGTGCTGAGCATCATCGGCGCACCTGTTCCGGCGCTGCTCGCCCTCATCGCCTTCATCGGATCGATGATCCCGCTCGTCGGCACCCTGAGCGCCTCGATCATCAACTCGCTGATCTGCCTGATCGTCAGCCCCGTCACCGCGCTGATCGCGTTCATCTACTACCTCGTGTACATGCAGATCGAGGCATACATCCTGTCGCCGCGGATCATGAACAAGGCGGTCGCTGTACCGGGCGCCCTCGTGGTGATCGCAGCGGTCGCCGGCGGCGCGCTCGGCGGAATCCTCGGCGCGCTGGTCGCGATCCCCGTCGCCGCCAGCATCATCATCATCGTGCAGAAGGTCGTCTTCCCCACTCAGGACAGCAAGGTCGTGCCGCCGGGGACCCTCAGCGAACGGTGAGGGCCGCGGGCTGGACCCGTACGGAGAACGTCGAGACCTCGCCGACCTCTTCGCCGTCGATCTCGAACGCCAGCGGCGACGAGAGTTCGATCGTCGCCTTCTCGGCCGAGATGTGACGCGTGGAGTCGGTGCTGACCGCCTCGTCGACACCACCGAGGATGCGCCGGATGCCGTTCTCCCACACGAACGAGCGCACGGTGTCGAGCCACTGGAGCGGCCCGTCGGCACTCACCAGCAGGATGTCGAGGAGGCCGTCGTCGAGGACGGCGTCGGGAAGCAGGCGGATGCCGCCCTGCACCATGCCGCAGTTGCCGATCAGCATGGTGTGCCCGCGCAGCTCCTGCGCGTCGCCATCGTCGAGGGTCACCGTGATGTCGGTCATCTCCGTGCCGGCGAGTGCGCGGCCCATGGCCTCGACGTACGCGAGCCAGCCCGCCTTGTCCTTGAGGTCGTCGTCAGTCTCGACGAGCATCTGCGCGTCGATGCCGAAGCCCACCATCACGACGAACCCGTGCTCGGTGCCGTCGAGCTCGACCCAACCGATGTCGATCTTCTTCGGCTCGCCGTCGCGGACGCGCTTCAGCGCCGCAGGGATGCTGTTGAGCGGGATCTCGAGATTGCGAGCCAGGAGGTTGCCCGTTCCCTGCGGCACGATGCCCAGCGCAGTCTCGGTGCCCGCGAGCGCCTCTGCGACCGCTCGCACGGTGCCGTCGCCGCCGACCGCGACCACGACGTCGCAACCCGCCTCGACCGCGAGCGTCGCCATTCCCCGACCAGGATCGTCGACGCTGGTCTCCCACCACTCCACCTCGGAATCGGCGAAGGTGTCGGACACGGCGGCGCGCAGCTTGTCCTCATCGATTTTCGAGGGGTTCCAGATCACACCGAGCTTCGAGATCGTCATGGGCTCAGCCTGTGGGAACCGCCCCCAAAAGGCAAACGACGCGCCATCCCTTGACGGGAGACGAAACCGCTACCCGTAGAAGAGATGCTCGAAGGCCCGGCGGGCACGTCGGGTGACGCCGAGGTAGTCGTCGTCGAGCACGCTCGCCGAGCGGTCGGGGTAGCCGAGCAGCCGGCCGATCGCGTCGAGCTCGCGCGGGTCGGTGGGCAGCACGTCGCTCGTCTTGCCGGTGAACAGCGTGATGGCAGAACGCAGGCGGCTGGAAAGGAGCCATGCTTCGCGAAGTAGATCGGCGGATTCCGCCGGAACGAACCCGGCGTCGACGGTGGCATCGAGGGCCGCGAGCGTCGAGGTCGTCCGCAACTCGGGCACCTCATGCGCGTGCTGCAGCTGGAGCAGCTGCACCAGCCATTCGACGTCGCTGAGGGTGCCGGGGCCGAGTTTCAGATGGCGTCTCGGATCCACGCCCTGGGGAAGCCGCTCCCCCTCGACGCGCGCCTTGATGCGCTTGATCTCCCGGGTGCCCTGCAGATCGATCTCAGCCGGATAGCGGATGCTGTCGGCGAGCGCCGTGAACTTCTCGATGAGTGTGGTGCTGCCGGCCACGCCGCGCGCGCGGAGAAGCGCCTGCGCCTCCCACGACAGCGACCAGCGCCGGTAATACTCCGCGTATGCCTCGATCGAGCGCACGACCGGGCCGTTCCGCCCCTCCGGTCGCAGGTCGGCATCGAGATCGAGCGGCACCCGGTGGTCGGTGAGGTGCTCACGCAGCCCGGAGACGATGCGCGTCGCGAGGGTCTGCGCCCGCTGCGGATCCACGCCGTTCGCGTCGTATACGTACAGGATGTCGGCATCCGATCCGAATCCGAGCTCCGCTCCGCCGAAACGGCCCATGCCGATCACAGCGAAGTCGAGCGCCTCGTCTTCGGAGGGGACCAGCTCTCGGCGGACGGCTCGCAGCGCGGCCTGGATCGTCGCGTCAGTGATCTCGGTGAGGGACGTGGCGACCTGCTCGATCGTCAGCACATCGAGTACCCCGCCCATCGCGGTGCGCAGCAGCTCGCGGCGCCGCAGCGCGCGGACGGCCTGCAGCGCATCACCGACACTCGCGTGACGGGTCTGGATCGCTCGCGCCTCCTCGTCGATGGCGGCGCCGCTGCGCGGGCGGAGCAGCTCGCTGCTGTCGAGCCAGGCGACGGATTCGGGGATCCACTCCATCAGCTCGCCGACGTACCGCGATGACGACAGGAGTCGGGTGAGGCTCTCGGCCGCCCCCGACGAGTCTCGCAGCATCCGAAGGAACCACGGGGTGTCGCCGAGTCGCTCACTGATCCTGCGGAATGCGACGAGGGCATAGTCGGGGTCGCTGCCGTCGGCGAACCATCGCACCATCACCGGCATGAGGTGCCGCTGGATCGTCGCCTTGCGACTGAGGCCCGTGGTCAGCGCGCCGATGTGCCGCAGCGCGCCGGCGGGGTCGCGGAACCCGATCGCCATGAGGCGGTCGTGCGCCTGAGCGGTCGACAGCGTGCGCTCCTCTTCGGGAAGCGAAGCCACAGCGCTGAGCAGCGGGCGATAGAACAGCCGCGTGTGGATGTCGCGGACCTCTCGCCGCACGCTCTCCCACCGGGCCCAGATCGCCTCGCCGGACTCTCCGAGACCGGTGCTGCGGGCGAGCACGCGCAGCCCTGCGGGAGTGCGCGGCATCAGGTGGGTGCGGCTGAGCTCGGTGAGCTGCAGTCGGTGCTCCATCAGTCGCAGGACGCAGTAGTCGTCAGCGAACGACGCCGCCTCGGCTCGACCGATGTATCCGCCCTCGACGAGGGCATCGAGGCTCTCGAGGGTCCCGCGTGTGCGCAGACGCGGGTCTGTGAGGCCGTGCACGAGCTGCAGGAGCTGCACGGTGAACTCGATGTCCCGAAGCCCGCCGGAGCCGAGCTTGAGCTGGTACGGAGCATCCTCCGGGTCGATGTGCTCCATGACCCGCTCGCGCATGCGCTGCACGCTGTCGACGAAGTTCTCCCGTGCTGCGCTGGAGAAGACCTTGGGCTGCACTGCGGCGATGTACTCCGCCCCGAGGTCGGGGTCGCCCGCGAGGGGTCGTGCTTTCAGCAGCGCCTGGAACTCCCAGCTCTTGGCCCACCGGTCGTAATACGCCAGATGGGACGTGAGGGACCGCACCAGAGCACCCTGCTTGCCCTCAGGGCGCAGGGCCGCATCGACCTCCCACAGGGGCGGCTCGACCTCGATCCCGCTGAGTGCCCGCATCGTCTCCCGTGCGAGACGCGTGGCGATGTCGATCGCCCGCGCCTCCGACACGGTCTCCTCGTCCTTCGTGCCGCCGACGAAGATCACGTCGACGTCGCTGACGTAGTTCAGCTCGCGCGCACCGGCCTTGCCCATGCCGATGATCGCGAGCTGCGTCGCCGCGACGTGCTCACGACTCAGGGTGTCGGCGAGACGACGGCGTGCGACAGCGAGCGCGGCCTCGAGCGCAGCACCGGCGATGTCGGCGAGAGCCGCCGCCACGTCGCCCACGATGCGCACCGGGCTGTGCGCGGTGAGATCGAAGGCGGCGATCACCGCGAGATTGCGCCGATAGGCGACCCGCAGCGTCACGATCGCCGCATCGTCTCCGGAGTCGGCGAAGCCGTCGTGCGCCCCCACCGCATCCAGCATCCGCTCGCGAAGAGTCTCTGCCGACGGTAGGGCGACCGTCGATTCGCCGAGCACCGAGATCTCGTCGGGGTGTCGCAGGAAGAAGTCCGCGAATCCCTGTGACGCCCCGAACACCCGCCAGACACGCTGACGCGAACCCGGGTCGGCGAACAGGGCGGCGATCGGCGCCGCGTCGCGACGCGCGACACGGAGCATGCCCTCGACCGCGGCATCGGGGTCGGCTCCGTCGGCCTCACCCAGCAGGACCGACCGATCGATGCCGAGAAGGGTCGCCAGCTCAGCGAGGTTGGCCGCAGCCTCGCTGAGCTCGGCGAAACCGAGCCTGGCCAGCGCGGAAAGAGAGACGGAGTCGTCCGAACGGGCCATGCGCGACTCTCAGAGGAGCTCGAGGTTGTTCTTCAGCTCCAGCGGGGTGACCTGGCCACGGTAGGCCTCCCACTCCTTGCGCTTGTTGAGCAGCACGTAGTTGAAGACCGACTCGCCGAGCGTCTCGGCGACGAGCTCGGAGCTCTCCATGTACTCGAGTGCGTGGTCGAGGCTCGCCGGCAGCGCCGAGTAGCCGAGCGCGCGACGCTCGGCATCGCTCAGCGACCACACGTTGTCCTCGGCCTCGGGAGGAAGCTCGTACTCCTCCTCGATGCCTTTGAGGCCCGCAGCGAGCATGAGCGCGTAGGCGAGATACGGGTTGGCCGCCGAGTCGAGCGCGCGGTACTCGACACGAGACGAGCCGCCCTTGTTCGGCTTGTACATCGGGACGCGCACGAGCGCCGAACGGTTGTTGTGCCCCCAGGTGACGAAGCTCGGAGCCTCGTCACCGCCCCAGAGACGCTTGTACGAGTTCACGAACTGGTTCGTGACGGCAGCCATCTCGTTGGCGTGCCGCAGCAGGCCGGCGATGAAGTGACGGCCCGTCTTCGAAAGCTGGTACTTGGCGCCCTCTTCGTAGAACGCGTTGCGCTCGCCCTCGAACAGCGACATGTGGGTGTGCATGCCGCTTCCGGGGTGACCGCTGAGGGGCTTCGGCATGAACGTCGCGTAGACGCCCTGCTCGATCGCGACCTCTTTGATGACCGTGCGGAAGGTCATCACGTTGTCGGCCATGGTGAGCGCATCCGCATAACGGAGATCGATCTCGTTCTGACCGGGGCCGCCCTCGTGGTGGCTGAACTCGACCGAGATGCCGAGGTCTTCGAGCATCCGCACCGAGCGACGACGGAAGTCGTGCGCCGTGCCGCCGGGCACGTTGTCGAAGTAGCCGGCGGAGTCGACGGGCACGGGCCCCTCCGGACCGAACGACGACGACTTCAGCAGGTAGAACTCGATCTCGGGATGCGTGTAGAACGTGAAGCCGGCATCCGCAGCCTTGGCCAGGGTGCGCTTGAGCACGTGCCGGGGGTCGGAGACCGCCGGGCGACCGTCGGGCGTCGTGATGTCGCAGAACATGCGCGCGGTGGGGTCGATCTCACCGCGCCACGGCAGGGTCTGGAAGGTCGTGGGGTCGGGCTGCGCGAGCAGATCGGACTCGTAGCTGCGGGTCAGGCCCTCGATCGCAGAGCCGTCGAAGCCGATCCCCTCGGCGAATGCGCCCTCGACCTCGGCCGGGGCGATGGCGACGGACTTGAGCGTGCCGATGACGTCGGTGAACCACAGGCGCACGAACTTGACGCCGCGCTCCTCGATCGTCCGGAGGACGAAATCCCTCTGCTTGTCCATGGTCACTCTGCGCCCTTGCCGATGCCGGCGTCCCAGCCGCTCTCGGCTGCTTCCTCGTCGGCCCAGGCGCGCGAGCGCTCCTGGAGCTTCTCGGGCGCACGGCTCGCCTCGGCTTCCGTGTCGAAGGGTCCGACTCGGTCGGCGGACGGCGAGATCATGCCGAACTCCACCTGACCGGTCTCCAGGTTGTACCAGTACTTCTCATCGCCGTTCGACATGGCAGATCCCCTTCATCACGTGGTGTCATCGATCCTACTGGCGCTGACGACGGTCGCTAAGCTATCGACCATGGCAAAAGCGATCGGCGTCGACATCGGCGGCACGGGTATCAAGGCAGGCATCGTCGACCTCGAGCACGGCATCATGGCCTCTGACAGGGTGCGTGTCCCCACGCCGGAGGGCGCATCGCCCCAGGACGTGCTGGAGGCCGTGAAGACGGTCCTGAAGACCCTCGACGTGCACGACTCGACCCTTCCCCTCGGCGTGGCGTTCCCCGCCATCGTCAAGCGCGGCAAGACCCTCTCGGCCGCGAACGTCTCGAAGGAATGGGTCGACTTCGACGCCGAGCGGTTCTTCCGCGACGGTCTCGGTCGCAACATCGTCTTCGTGAACGACGCGGATGCCGCCGGCGTCGCCGAGGCCCGCCACGGCGCAGCCCGCGATGTGCGCGGCTTCACGCTCCTCACGACCCTCGGCACGGGCATCGGCTCGGCGTTCCTCTACGACGGCGTGCTCCTGCCCAACACCGAGCTCGGTCATCTGAACTTCGGCAAGTACGAGTCGGTGGAGACGTACGCGGCGACGTCGGCGCGCGAGCGCGAAGGCCTGAGCTGGGCCGACTGGGCCGAGCGTCTGCAGGAGTTCTACTCGCACATCGAGTTCCTGTTCAGCCCCGACCTGTTCGTCGTCGGCGGCGGCGTGTCGAAGAACGCGGGAGACTTCCTGCCGCTGCTCGATCTCAAGACGCCGATCGTCCCCGCGATCCACCGCAACAACTCGGGCATCATCGGCGCGGCGTCGCTCGCCGGAGACTGAACGGCATCCTCGACCACGACGAAGAAGGCCCCGCCGGATCGGCGGGGCCTTCTGCATGTCTGGACGAATGGGCCGACCTGTACGCCGGGTTCTGTTCCGGGGTTCTTCGCCCCTTCGACGGCCATCTCTCTCGGCGACACGTTGCCGTGGCACTCTAGCGGTCTACCCGAGGACTCGGCGAGCCGCGTCAACATCCTCTGTCTGACCTTGCTCCGGACGAGGTTTACCTGGCGGGCCATGTCACCATGGCCCCCGGTGGTCTCTTACACCACCCTTTCACCCTTACCCCTTGCGGGGCGGTCTGCTCTCTGTGGCACTTTCTCGCGGATTGCTCCGGGTGGGCGTTACCCACCGTCCTGCCCTGAGGAGCCCGGACGTTCCTCGGTGCGGTTGCCCGCCACGCGGCCGTCCAGTCGACCCATTCGCAGTCCCAGTCTACGTCGAGCCGCGGCTACTTCTCGGCCGACTCCGCGATGCGCAGATCGAGCGGCACGTCGATCGGGAAGCCGCCGAAGAGCCGTCGGGTGGCGACCGCTGCGGCGTCGCGCACGGCATCCGCCGCCGCCTCGGCCTGATCGGCAGGAACGTGCAGGATCACCTCGTCATGCAGGAAGAACGCCAGGTGCGCGCGGGAACGGAACACTCCGGATGCCGCCGCGGGCCGCTCCGCATCGGGCAGCGCCTGCAGGCGGTGCCTGATCTCGGCGAGCCAGATGAGCGACCACTCAGCCGCCGTGCCCTGCACCACGAAGTTGCGGGTGAACCGGCCCCAGTCCCTCGCACGGCGCCGCGCGAGAGCGACGTCCGCGGGATCGGCGTCGGCATCCGTCGCACGCGCCTGCATCGCCTCCCACTCCGCGGACGGACGAGGCGAGGAGCGTCCGAGCCAGGTCGAGACGACTCCCCCGTCCTCCCCGAATCGCGCGGCCTTGTCGACGAGAGCCATGGCGCGCGGATACACCTTGCGCAGACGAGGGACGAGGCGGCCGCTGTCGCCGGTCGTCGCGCCGTACATCGCGCCGAGCACCGCGTACTTGGCCTCTTCGCGGGTGGCGACGGCCCCGGATTCCACGACCCCGGCATAGAGGTCCTTGCCCTGCGCAGCCTTCGCCATCGCCCGGTCTCCGGCCATGCCGGCGAGCATCCGCGGCTCGAGCTGCGCGACGTCGGCGACGACGAGGGTCCACCCCTCGTCCGCGCGCACGGCCGCGCGCAGGTTGCGCGGGAGCTGGAGGGCTCCCCCGCCGGCGGATGCCCAGCGCCCGGTCACGACGCCGCCGGTGATGTAGATCGGCCGGAAGCGACCGTCATGCACCCACTCGGCGAGCCACGCCCACCCGTTCGCGCTGAGCAGCCGCGACAGCTTCTTGTACGCCAGCAGGGGTTCGACGACCGCGTGGCTATGCTGGGCGAGCTCCCACCGGCTGGTCGACTCGACCTGCACTCCGACCCGGTGCAGCGCCCGGAGCAGCTTCGGCTGGCTCTCGAGGTTCAGCGTGGGGTCGCTGAGGATCGAGCGCACCCGCTCGCCCTGCGCCACCATGTGGCTGGGAAGACCACCCGCGACCGGGCGCGTGCCGAGGATCTCGGTGAGGATGCCGTCGTGCACCGACTCGTTCCACGGCACGCCCGCGGCGCGCATCTCCTCGGCGATGAGTCCCCCGGCGGATTCCGCGGAGGCGAGCAGCGTCAGCCGGCCGTCCTTGCCGTCGCGAAGCACCCGGCGCTGCTCGCGGTACTGGTCGAGGGCGTCGCCCACGGGGTCGCCCGAGTCGCTCTGCTCCACGACGTCGAAGAGGGCCGGGGCCTCGTCGACGGGGTCGCGTCGCACCCACGATGCCGAGGGCGCGAGAGGCCGCGCCACCTTGTCGGTGTCGCGGAGGATCGCGTGACAGAGCAGCAGGTCGTGCGAACGCCCCAGGAGCACACCGGCATCGAGCAGCACCGGGTAGATCTCTCGCGCACTGCGGATCACCCAGCGCGGCGCGTTCTCGTGTTCCTGAGCCGCGACCCACGCCGGCATCTCGGCAGCCTCGAGCTCCACGCGTCCGATCTCGGAATCGTCCGCGCCGAGTTCGACCGCCGTGTATCCGCCGGCCCGGGCCAGCAGTGCGACACGGCGTTCCGGAGGCCTCTGAGAGGTCACCGCCGCCGCGCGCACGGCGCGGGGATCACAGCCCGGATTCCTCGGTGCGGACGAGGATGCAGCCGCACTCGGGGCACGAGACGACGAGGTCGTCTGCGGCGTTCCGGATGTCGTTCAGGTCGGTGCCGGGAAGGAGCATGCGGCACCCCTCGCACGTTCCGCGGGTGAGCAGCGCAGCGCCGGCGCTGTTGGCCGTCCGCCGCGTGTACTCCGCCAGCAGCGGCGCGGGAAGGGCTGCGGTGACCGCCTCGCGGTCGCGCGTCAGCTGCGCCCCCAGCTCGGTGGCCGCAGCGACGTCTGCCTTGGCCTGCGCGGTGAGCGCGCTTCCCTCGGCGGTGGTGGTGGCGAGCAGTGCCTGCTGGGCCGCGACTGCCGCATCGGCGTCCTCGACACGACCCATCACGTCGAGCTCGATGTCTTCGAGATCGCTCTGGCGCTTCAGGAGACTGGCGATCTCGTGCTCGAGCGCCTGCGCGTCCTTGGGGTTGGTCGCGGTCGCGAGCCGATCGGCATCGCGAGCACGACGCTGTTCGACGAGCCTGACGTCGGCCTCGAGGCGCGTGAGCTCGGTGCGTACGTCGTCGCGCGTGCCGGTGAGAGCCGTCAGCTCACGGAGCTGCTCCTGGCGGATGGCGACGAGCTCGGTGATCCGAGCTCCCTGTGCGGGCTTGGTGCGTGCGCGCTCCGCCTGCGCGATGCGCCGGTCCAGGTCGGCGACGTCGAGCAGGATGCGCTGGTGTTCTGGGCTGGCGTTCACGCTCTCAAATCTAGTCGCTGCACGGTCGCGTGCATCACCCGACCTGCCCGTCGAGGTACAGCCACGAGCGTCCCTCCCGTACGAAGCGACTGCGCTCGTGCAGGGATCCACGCTCTGCGCCCTGGCGGAAGAACGCCTCGAACTCGACGACGCCCTCACGATCGAACGGCCCGCCGGCGACGCGATCGACGATCACGAGCCTCTTCCAGACCAGGTCGTCATCGAGGTCGAGCACCGCCGGGCGGGTCGAGGGATGCCAGCTCGCGCGAAGGTATGCCGCATCGCGCAGCGCGAACGCGGTGAACCGGGACCGCATCAGGCGCTCGGCCGTCGGGGCTGCAGACCCCGCGAGCAGCGGTCCGCAGCATCCGCCGAAGACATCGCCCGACCCGCACGGGCATCTGGTCGCATCGCCGGTGATGCCGTCACCGACCGCCGCGTCTCGCTCTCCTGTCACGGCACAAGCGTACGCTGGCGGCATGACGGCTCTTCCTCAATTCACCGCGCACAACGGCTTCACGCTTCCCGCCCTCGGATTCGGCACCTACGCCCTCAACGGTGACGCAGGAGCCGCCTCGGTGACCACGGCGATCGGCGCCGGATACCGGCTGCTCGACTCGGCCTTCAACTACGAGAACGAGGGATCCGTCGGTCGGGGCGTGCGCGCCGCCGATGTCGATCGTGCCGAGATCATCGTCACGACGAAGCTCCCCGGTCGCCACCACCCGCGCGACAAGGCCCGCACGAGCATCGAGGAGAGCCGCTCGCGCCTCGGCGTCGACGCCATCGACCTGCACCTGATCCACTGGCCGAACCCCCACCAGGACGAGTACGTGCAGGCCTGGGAGGCGCTGGTCGAGGCCCAGCAGCGCGGGACCGTCAGGCAGATCGGCGTCTCGAACTTCCTCCCCGAACACCTCGAGCGCATCGAGCGCGAGACGGGCGTGCGCCCGGTCGTGAACCAGATCGAGGTGCACCCGTACTTCCCGCAGCACGAGCAGCTGGCCTATCACCGTGAGCACGGAATCATCACCGAGGCCTGGAGCCCGCTCGGGCGCGCCAAGGAGCTGATCGAGGAGCAGGTGATCGGCGAGGTCGCCGCCGCGCACGGGATCTCCCCCGCACAGACGGTGCTGGCCTGGCATGTCGCACGTGAGACCGTCGCGATCCCGAAGGCGTCATCGCTGGAGCATCAGGCGTCGAACCTGGCGGCCGGCGAGATCGTGCTGACCGCCGCAGAGGTCGAGGCGATCAGCGCGCTCGGACGCCCCGACGGCCGACTCTTCGACGCCGACCCGGCGACGCACGAGGAGTCCTGAGCACCACTCGTAGACTGGCGGGCATGCTCGTCGTCGCGGGAATCCGCATCACTCCGGTGACGGCACGGGTGTACTTCGGCATCCAGGCTCTCGCCGGTGCGCTGTGGTGGATCGCGGTTCCGCTGTCCGATGTCGTACGCCGAGCCACCCTCGGAGACCTCCCGGTCGCCACGGTGGCGATGTTCGACGTCCCGCTCTTCGTGGTCGCCTCCGCACTGGCCGCTGCGGGTGTCCGCTGGGCCCTCTGGGTGGCGGCGCCGTGGACGGCCCTGGTGGCCGCAGGCATGTGCGTCTATGCCACGGTCACCTCGCTCGCCGGCTGGGGCGCACTCCTGATGGTGGTCGCCGCCGGAGCGAGCATCGCGGCGGCGATCATCGTGCTCTGCGGGCGCGTCCCGGTGGAATGGATGGTCACCGGTCCGCTCGCCTTCCGGTCCGCCGACCGCGTCGGCGCCGGGCGCCTCCTCGCCCGCACAGGCATGCAGACTCTCTTCTTCTGGGGCACCTTCCTCGTCGCGATCCCCGTCGTCGTCTCGATCGTCGAAGCGCGCTGGATGCTCCGGGTCGAGCTTCCGCTCGCGGTACGGATCTCCGGTGGCATCCTGCTGGTCTGCGCCACCGCACTCGGCATCTGGTCGGCCGTGTCGATGTCGGTGAAGGGCGAGGGCACACCGCTTCCGTCGCAAATGGCGCACCGGCTCGTCGTCACCGGCCCCTACCGGTACGTGCGCAACCCGATGGCGGTCGCAGGCATCGCTCAGGGTGTCGCGGTGGGCCTGCTGCTCGGGTCGTGGATGGTGGTGGCGTACTCGCTCTTCGGTTCGGTGCTCTGGAACACGGTCGTGCGGCCGCTCGAGGAGGCGGACCTGCACGCCAGGTTCGGGTCGGACTTCGTCGCGTATCGCCGCCGCGTCGCCTGCTGGGTGCCGGTCAGACCCGCTGCGTCCCGAGCACTCTGAGAAGTTCGAGCTTGCTCTCGGCGTCGCTGCCGGGCGCGGCAGTCAGGACGATCAGCGCCTGCGATTCGTCCTCGGTGAAGAGCGCTTGGCAGTCGACCTCGATCGGCCCGATCTCCGGATGGATGAGCACCTTGTGGTCCTCGAAGCGCCGGCGCACCTCGTGCACGTCCCAGAGCTCGGCGAACTCGGCGCTGCCGGAGGAGAGCTCCCTGACGATGTCTCCCGCTCGCGAGCGCTCACCCAGAGCGCCGTACGCCGCGCGGAGCGATGCGACGAGCACGCGGCTGTGCCGAGGATGGTCGGCCAGCGGGTACCGGCCGCGCTCGTCGTCAGGGTGTGCGAACCACCGGTAGATGCCGCTGCGCTCGAGTCCCTCGAGGCCGCTCGCGTCGCCGAGGAGAGCCCGCGCCGCGTCGTTCTGGATGAGCACCTCGTCGAGCACGGACACCACGAACGCCGGTGTGTCGTCGAGACGATCGAGGACGCGGAGCATGCCGGGGTGCACGTAATCGGTGAACATCGTGCGGTCGGGAGCACTGTGTCCGCAGACGCGGTGCAGATAGTCGCGCTCATCGGGAGTGAGTCTCAGGGCCCTGGCCAGGGATGCGAGGATCTGCACGCTCGGCTGCGGCCCCCGCTGCTGTTCGAGACGTGCGTAGTAGTCGGTCGACATCGAGGCCAGCTGAGCGACCTCCTCGCGGCGGAGACCGGGCGTGCGACGTCGTGCCCCGGCGCCGAGACCGACGTCGGACGGTTTCAGCTGCTCCCTGCGCCGCAGGAGGAACTCTGCCAGTGCCTGTCTGTCCACCCCCTCAGTATCTCGCGCGACCCGTCGCCCATCCAGGGATCGCGGATCCCTGGATGGGCGCTCTCTGGTGAGCGGGTGCGCCGGCCCGGAGAGTGGAGTCATGGACATCAGCGGAAACACCATCTTCATCCCCGGGGCGACGAGCGGAATCGGACTCGCCCTCGCTCAGTGCCTCGCTGCGCGCGGCAACACGGTCATCGTCGGCGGGCGCCGCACGGCGCTGCTCGAGCGGATCGCGACGGAGAACCCCGGAATCGACACGGTGCAGATCGACACGACGGATGCCGACAGCATCCGCGCCGCAGCGGAGACCGTCGTGACCCGGCACCCGAATCTCAACGTGGTGATCACGATGGCCGGGATCATGCGCACCGAGGACTGGACGACGCCCGCAGGCTTCCTCGAGACCGCGGAGGCGACCGTGACGACCAACCTGCTCGGCCCGATCCGACTGATCGCCGCCTTCATCGAGCACCTGCGCACCGTGCCGGACGCGACGATCATGACGGTCTCCTCCGGTCTCGCCTTCGCCCCGCTGCGGGTGACACCGACCTACAACGCGACCAAGGCGGCGATCCACATGCTCAGCGAATCGGTGCGCCTGCAGCTGGCAGGCACGAGCGTGAGAGTGCTCGAACTCGAGCCGCCCGCAGTGCGCACCTCCCTCATGCCCGGCCAGGAGTCGAGCGACTTCGCGATGCCGCTCGAGGCCTTCGTCGACGAGGTCATGGAGCTGATCGAGACTCAGCCGGACGCGACCGAGATCCAGGTCGAGAACGTCAGGTTCCTCCGGTACGGCGAGGCGCGTGGCGACTACGCACAGGTCGTGGAGACGCTGAATCGGCGCGATCCGCACGCTCGCTGAGCCGGCGGGCGTCGACCGGGCTGTCAGAGCGCCGCGTCGACCGCCTGCTGCGCCGTCGGGTGGGTGAACTCGAACCCTGATCGCTCGAGTGCGACCGGTCGCACGTCCGCATCCGACAGGAGCAGCGAGTCGGCGGCGGCGCGGCTCAGCGCGAGGCGGAGGGCCCAGCTGGGAGCAGGGATCCAGAACGGACGTCGCATCCTCGTGGCGAGGGCGCGACCGATATCGTTCGCCGAGGCCCGCGTGGGACCCGTGAAGTTGACCGGGCCGTCGAGGCGGGCGTCGATCACATGGCGGATGCCGCGGACCTCGTCGTCGAGCGAGATCCACGGCCAGATCTGGGTGCCGGGTCCGATGGGACCCGCGACGCCGAACCGGGTCAGCTGGATCAGCGGTTTGAGGACGCCCCGGCGATGGATGATCGGCGCGGTCCGCAACAGCGACACGCGCGTGTGCTCGCCCGCGCGCAGCGCCTCCTGCTCCCACCGCACGCAGAGCTGGGCGAGGAACGTGTCGCCCGGGAGGGACGCCTCGGTCAGGGTCTCCCCCGGTGCCGAGCCGTAGTAGCCGACGGCGGATGCCGAGACGAACGCCGGTGCGTCGTCGCGCAGCGCACGCACAGCTGTCGCGAGGGTGCGGGTCGTCGTGAGGCGGGACTCGGCGAGCTCACGGCGGTACCGGCGAGTCCAGGGAAGCCGGCCGACGCTCGCGCCGCCGAGTGCGACGACGGCATCGGCGCCCGCCAGCACGTCGGGATCGAGCTCACGCTCTCCCGGTCTCCACTCGACCTCGGACGGCCCACGTGGCGTCCGACGCACGAGCGTCGTCACCTCCACGTCGTCAGCCCGCAGCGACGCCGCCAGCGCCGTGCCGATGAGACCAGATGCTCCGCTGATCACGATCCGCTGCGTCATGGCTGCTCCTTCTCTCCGACGACCGGGTTCGCGCCGTCTCCGCGAGTCTGTCACGTCCGCTCGCTCTCCGGCGATGTCGGAGCCGGCAGGTACGTTCCGAGCGTGACCGAACCCGTGCAGCAGTGGTGGGCGAGACGCCAGTTCTCCCGCGGGCGCGACGTGCCCTACGACGTCGGTACCTATCGCTCGGCATGGGCCGCCTACCCCGAGCTGATCCGCCAGTACCACCCCGAACTCAACCACGGCATCGTGCTCTCGCAGGTGCCGCTGGCGGCCGATGTGCTCCTGTGCTGGGAGTGCCGGCTCGGGCACCGCTTCGCTGCGACGCCCACCGAGCAACGCGAACGCCCCGGACGCGTGCGCCGGCAGTCGTCGTGGTGTCCTGAGTGCTCGTCACTCGCCCGCCCGCAACCGGTGGTCCTCGGCGAAGCCCGCGCGATCCCGCGACGACCGAAGCCGCCGACGACGCTGTGCACGAAGACGCCCGATCTCCCCGCCGGAGAGGCGTTCCTGAGCGTGTGCGCTCCCGCCGTGGCCTCAGCCACCGAGGCGAGGGTGCGCGCTGCCCTCACCCGACGACTGGCATGCGTCTCGGGAATGAACGCGGTCAAGATCTCACGGCCGTTCTTCCGCCACACCGAAGTCTGGCCCGACATCCTCCTGCCCGAGCTGCGGGTCGCGATCGAATACGACACCGTCGGCCGACACGGGCTCGAGCACGTCGGCAAGCGACAGGATGCCGACCTGCGCAAGGATCGGGCCCTGCGGGCCACCGGCTGGGAGGTCGTCCGCATCCGCACCGGAAAGCTCGAGCCGCTGGGTCCCCACGATCTGCAGATGCCGTCGTTCACCGCGCGCGGTCTCGATCGACTGCTCGACACGCTCCGCGAGATCCGAGGGTCGCTGATGCTCGACGCCTACCTGGTCGACGACTGAGGCAGCGCATCGCTCGCCCCTAGTCTCCTCGGGCCTCTTCCTCGACCTCGCGCACGACGGCATCCCACTCGGACCTCAGGAACCGCGCATCGCCCGCGGCCACGATCTGGGCGTTGTCGTTCGGCCCGACCTCGGGGCGCATCGTCAGCCCGCCGACGTCGAGACTGGGCACGCTGCGCCGGATGCACTCGACGCTGCCCCGCACGAGCAGGTCGGCGGTCTGCTCGGGCGACGTCGCCGCGCCGATGACCGCGTCGTCGTGAGCGATGAGCAGTGCCCGCCAGATCGGCTGTCGAGCGTCCGGATCCAGCGTGTACTGCATGAGTCCCTGTGGCGCCGCCTCGACCACGATGACGATCGAACCGTCGACCGGTTGCTCCACCCCTGCGTCCCCGTCCATGACGGTCCCCTGACCCGGGCGTCCCCACGCCCGCTATCCGCACAGGCTACTGCGAAAACTCGTCCGCGAGAGGACTTACGGTTCGCGAACTACGACCGATATCTACAACGGGGAGCGAAGGAGGAGGACCGTGACCAGCACCTACATCGAGACCGGCGGGCATGTACGCGTCTATGACGACGCCGTGCGCACCCACCAGGTCTTCCCTCTCGGCACCTATCGGGTGCACTTCACCTCGAAAGAGGGCTTCAGCCTCATCAAGGTCGACGACCTGACCGTGGGGACGGAGCGCATCTACGGCGGACGCGACAAGAAGGTCGACAAGATCTTCCGGTCGTACGCGCTCTCGGATCGCAGTCTCGGTGTGATGCTCTCCGGCGACAAGGGGATCGGCAAGACGCTGTTCCTGCGCATGGTCGCGGAGGAGGCCCGAGAGCAGTGCCTTCCCGTCGTGATCGTGTCGGAGGACAACGACGGCATCGTCGAGTTCCTGGACAGCCTGGACGAATGTCTCATCGTGTTCGACGAGTTCGAGAAGAACTTCCCGGCAGGGCGCCGCGGCATCGCGGACGGGTCGAACCGTCAGAACCAGTTCCTGTCGCTCTTCGACGGACTCTCGTCGGTCAAACGCATCTACTGCCTCACGGTCAACGACATCGCCGACGTGAGCACGTACATCGTCAATCGCCCCGGGCGATTCCACTACCACATGCGCTTCGAGTACCCCGGCCCCGACGAAGTCAGGCAGTACCTGCTCGACCAGGCCCCGCATGCCCACCCCGACGAGATCGAGAACGTCGCGCTCTTCTCCCGCAGAGCACGCCTGAACTACGATCACCTCCGCGCGATCGCCTTCGAGCTCGACCAACCGGACACCCTGTTCTCGGAGATCGTCGAGGATCTCAACATCAAGTCGGTCGAGCCGAGCACCTATCGCATCGAGGCGCGGTTCCCCGACGGCAAGGTCTGGTCGGATGAGGTCGAGATGAACCTCTTCGAGCGCGGCGACGTCGGTCGCACCTACGAGCTCCGCAACTCGACCCGCTCGATCTTCGCGTCGTTCGTGCCGAAGGACCTGATCTTCGAACCGGACGGCAGCATCTTCGTGCCGATCCACAAGCTCGACCTGCTCGACGACGAGGACGAGGAACCCGAGGTCTACCCCACCACGGTCAGCCTCATCCTGGTCGGACAGGCGAGCTACGGGTTCGGGCTCTGAATCGTCGAGGCCGCGAGGCCGCGGCGCTCAGGGGCGTCAGACGCCGACGGCGTGCGACAGGATCGCACGAGTGAAGCGCTGACCGCTCTCGGTGAGCCTCTCGAAGTAGGCGTCGAGCACCGACGCCGACGAACGCGATGTCGGCGGCGCGTCGACGGCAGGCGAATCTGCGTAGTGACGATCGAGGGCGTCCCGCAGCATCCGCACCCCCTCGGCGCGCTGCTGCGACACAGCCGCGTGCGAGACGCCGAGCTCGTCGGCGATCTCTTTGACCGTGCGATCTTCGAAGTAGATCGCACGGACGACGACGCGCTTGCGATCGGGCAGGGCATCCACCGCACGGCGGAGGAACTCATCGCGCTCTGAGGCGATGGCAAGCTCTTCGGGAAGGTATCCGGTCCAGACGATCTCGGGGGCGTCCGGCGCGTCGAGGCTCGTCACCATCCGCTCGGCGTCGGCGAGTCCCTCGCGCACCGTGGCCGTGTCGACACCCATGGCGGCAGCGATCTCGGTGACGGAGGGAGTGCGTCCCAAGGCCGAGGTGAGCGTCTGCCGGACCTTCGCCGTCGCCTTGGCGCGCACCCGCACCTCACGAGGCGCCCAGTCCATCGCCCGCAGCTCGTCCTTCAGCGCCCAGTTCACGCGCCCGCGTGCGAACGCGCCGAACGGGACGCCGAGCGTGGCATCGAACTTCTCAGCGGCGCGCACGAGAGCGAACGCGCCGGCGGAGGCCAGATCGTCACGGGAGACATGAGTCAGTCGAGAGGCGACGTAGGCCGTCGCTGCTCCGACGATGTGCAGGTGATCGACCACGAGCTGGTTGCGCGCACGCATCGGCATCGGATCCGCCTCTTCTCACTGTAAGTGCAAGCCCTCCCCAGCGACTCACAGTGCGACCTCTCCCCAGTGGCCAGAACTACTTTCAACTACATGCTAGGGCCGAGAAGGGCACGAAAGATCCCCGACGGCCGAAACCACCGGGGATCTTCGTTTACGTTCAGATAACGATGACTAGTCGTTCACCTTGACGCGGCGGTTCACCTCACGCGTCGCCGAGAACTTCAGCACCGTGTAGTCGTTCACCTCGGCGTCGCCCTCATCCTTCGCGAACTGCACGCGATGCCCCTTGTGGGTCTGCGGGTAGAACTTGCCGAAGTTGGTGAGAGTGACGGTGTTCCCCCGGCCCACGAGATCGAGCAGCTCGTCGATCATCGCGCTGTATGCCGTCTGTGCCGCCTGCACCGAGATGCCCCCGCGTCGCGCGAACCTCTGCACGAATTCACGCTTGCTCACCCGGTTGGTCTCGAGCGTCCTTGATGTGCTCATGTCGTCTTCCGTCCCATGGAATGCGCTCGTCGCCGAACGCCTTGCGCTGTACCCCTACCAGCCATCCATGGCGCGCGCAGGATCCCATCTCCTGCGACGACGCCGGGATCTGCCAGTACCCCAGCCTGTGCCCTCAGAGCCTACGGGCTCTTCCTTGGTATATGCGGTGAATCTCGATATTCTCTGCTTTCCCCCGGCTCACGCCGATCACCGGCGGTCGGGTCATGAAGACGATCAGCCCCCGAGCAGCGCCCGGATCGGATAGGTCTGGTCGTCGAGGATCGTCTGCGTCGCGCGTCCTGTCTCACGGTGGATCAGGATCGGCGCTCGCAGGTTGACGTGCACGCCGTCCGCCGACGGATTCGCCACGACGAACACATCGACCTCGGAGGAGTCGACGGCATCCACCTCTGCGAACACGTCCGCAGGCACGACCGGGGCGTACCCCGGGTCGGCCGAGCGCGGATCCAGGACGAAGAGTCGGACGTCGGCGTCGGTCGCACGCAACGCGTACAGCCCGTCGGCCCCGGCGATCGGTTCGAGCGCGAAGGCCCGGTACGGGCTGAGACCCAGCATCGGAGAGCGGAACTCGACGCGGATGCTCGTCGTCTCGGCGGTGGTGGTGCTCATCGCAGGAACTCCAGAAGGTTGGTCTGCAGCGATCGCGCGGTCACCTGCAGGGCTGATTGGAACACGAGCTCGGCGGACTGCAGCTTGACCAGGACCTCGAGACTGTCGACGTTCTCGACTTCGGCGCGACGCGCCTCGAGGTCGGTCGACGCCGACAGGTTCTGCGACGCGGCGCGCTCGAGCTGCACCTGACGAGCACCGGTGGCTCCTCGGGCGGAGACGACGTCCTTCAGCCGAGCGTCGATGTCGTCGAGACGTCCACCGACATCCGCTCCGCCACGAAGCTCCGCGGCGATGTCGTTCAGCAGCGCGAAAGCGCTGGCGGCTCCCTGGCCGAACGCCTGCGCCCCGTCGAAGTCGACGCGCACGGTCTCGTTGTCGCTGATGCGCCGACGCACTCCCTCACCCGGGATGCCGTTGAAGGCGAAGGTGCCGGTGTCGAACGCCGTGCCCGAATCGCTCGTGCCGGCGAACACGCTGCGCCCGAGCACCGTGGTGTTCGCCTGAGCGAGCAACTCTGCGCTGATGGTCTCGAGCTCCTGCGCGATGGACTCGCGCGCGGTCGGGCTGAGCGCCCCGGAGTTCGCACCCTGCACGGTGAGGTCGCGCGCTCGATTGAGAAGGTCGGTACTGGCCCCGAGCGCCGTGTCGACCGTGGTCACCCAGGCCATCCCATCACTGAGGTTGCGGGCGAACTGCGCGACACGGGACTGATCGCCGTGCACGCCGAGCGTGGTCGCGGCAGCGGCCGGATCCTCGCTGGGCGTGCGGAAGGCACGCTGCGAGGCGGCCTGGTTCTGCAGTCGCTCGCGGTCGGCGAGGTTCGCCTGCAGAGTCCGCAGCGACTGCTGCGTCATCGTGTTGCTCGTGATGCGTCCGATCATGATGGCTCTCCCCAGAGTCAGCGGCCTACGAGGCCTGTGCGGTTGATCAGAAGGTCCAGCGCCTCATCCACGGCAGTGAGCACCCGCGCCGCGGCCTGGTAGGCGGTCTGGTAGGTGAGGAGGTTGATCGTCTCCTCATCGCCGTCGACCGACGCGTTCGACTGCTGCGCGGTCACGGCCGCGACGGCGCCCATGTCGGCGATGTCGGCACGCTGCCTGTCGCCGGCGACGGCGACGGCGAATCCGGTGACGAAACTCGACCAGGTCTTGCTCGGCCCCGTCGCCGACGATCCCAGCGTGCTGATGCGGTCGGCGATCGTGGTGTCCTTCGCGCCGGCACCCGGAGCGGCCAGGGCGAGGTCGTCGAGGCCCGTAGGCACGACGCCGAGCCCCAGAGCCGCGGGTCCTGCGCCGGCGACCGAGAAGAAGTCGCCTCCCGGGGCGCCCGACGACGTCACTCCCGTGCGATGCACGTCGTTGACCGCTGTAGCGAGAGCGGTGGCTGTCTCGTTGTAGGCCGCTGCCACGCCCGCGAGAGTTCCCCCCTCCGACGCGGGAGCGAGAGAGCTGATCGTGCCGCCGATGATCCCTCCGGTGACCGACACGGCCAGGCCCGGTCGATCAGCCCAGGCGACACCGATGCGACCTCCGTCGGCGATGTCCCGCGGGCCGCTCGCGATGAGCGCACGACTGCTGTCGCCCGAGACGAGGGCGTTCCCGTCGACACGCAGAGTGAGCGTGCCGTCCGCCTCGACGCTCCCCTTCGCCCCGACTGCCGTCGAGAGCTGCTGCGCCAGGACGTTGCGCTGATCGATCAGCTCGTTCGCGTTCCGGCCCGACTGCAGAGCATCCCTGATCTGCCCGTTGAGCGTCGCCACCTGCCCGGCGACCGCGTTGACGTCGGCGATCTGACTGTCGACCTGACCGCGCAGGTCGCTCCACTGCCCCGCGATCGACTGGTACCCGGCCGCGATCTGGCCCACGAGCACGCTGGCGTTGGTGAGCACGACCTGCGCCGCGGCGGGATCCGGCGTGTTGGCCAGGTCCGACCATCCCGCCCAGAACCGATCGAGGTTGGCTGCGAGCCCGGCTTTGGTGGGTTCGGCGAGCACGTCCTCCGCCTGCCCGGCCGCCGTTGCACGAGCCACCCAGAAGCCGGACGTCGCGAGGGCATCGCGCACGCGGGCGTCGAGGATGTCGTCACCGAGCCGGGCGATGCCGGTCACCCCGACGCCACCGCCGATGCCGAGGCCCGACGGCCACAGCCCCGTCTGACCGGGTGCCGAGACCGACACCTGATCGACGCGCTGGCGGGTGTATCCGGGTGTCGCCTGGTTGGCGATGTTCTGACCGGTGACGGTCATACCCGCCCGTGCGGCGGAGAGAGCGGATTCTGCGAGCCGGAGCCCTGCGAAGGAAGACATGGTCCCCTCACACCCGGGTGTCGAGAAGTCGGGCGTCGGCGCCGCGGACGACATCGCCCTGCGGGTCGTACTCGCCGGTCGGCACACCGAGTCCGGCGATGGTCTCCTGCGTCACCCGGATCGCCGTGCGCAGTCGCTGCTCGTTGACCTTCTTCATGTCGCCGATCTCGTCGGCGAGAGCCGTCATCGCGTCGAGGTGCCCCGAGAGGACCTCGCGCCAGGCATCGGTGGGCGCGGCGTCGATCAGATCGCGAAGGGTCGTCGCCTCGGGGACACCCCATTCGTCAGCGACGGAGATGACGAGCGTGTCGCGGGAGAGAGCGACCGTCGGCATCGCCGCCAGAACGCGCTCGATCTCGTTCGCCGCGTGGTGGATCCAGCGGTTGCGTCCGGTCGCGAGCAGCATCTGCTGCTCGTCCAGCTTGAAGAGCAGCACCTCCAGCAGATCGCGCTCTCGCATCAGTTGCATGCTCAGGTCGTGAGCGGCCACGATTCGTCACCTCGTCATGTCACGGTTTCCGTGACGGGATCGCCCGTCACATCCACGACTATCGCGACAACGTGCGGACCAGTAACTCGGAGCGCATGGGGAGAACTCCCCATTGACAGATGTCAGGAGGTGGTGCTTGTGCGTCCGAGGGCCCCCAGGAGCAGCGCCTCAGCCGACTCGCCGGACGAGGTCTGCGCCGCTTCCTGGTTGGCGTCGCTCACCGCGAGGACGATCTCTGCACGGTTGATGCGCTTGTCCCGCGGAGCGTCGATGCCGACACGGACCCCGCTCGGGGTCACCGCCAGGATCGTCACGGTGATGTCATCACCGATCACGATGCTCTCATTGGCGCGTCTCGTGAGTACCAGCATGCGTCGTCTGCCTTCCATGGCGTGAGAGCTGTCGCGCCCTCTGCTCACAAACGTACCGTACTCGACTCGTAAATGAGCAGAACCGCACCTATACCGCAGCGCTCGGCAGAGCAGACTGCGTCGTCCGAACGACCCCGACGACATCAGTCGCGAGACCGCCGGCCGCCGCCTCGTCGTAAGACAGCACGGGGAGCCCGCCGACCTGCGATGAGACCATCCTCCGCACCGCCTGCCGCAGCGACGGAGCGCACACGAGCACCGGCTCCGGTCCGATCTGATCGAGCTCGGCGACCGTGCGCCGCACGTTCTCGAGCACCTGCATGGTCGCCTCGGGTGTCAACACGATCTGCGGTTGCCCCTCGACCACACGCATCCCCTCGAGCATCTGCTGCTCGAGCATCGGCTCGAACATCACGACGCGGATCCGCCCGTCCTCGGCGAACCGAGCGGCGATGGCCGGGCCGAGCGCGGCTCGTGCCGCATCGATCAGCCCTGCCGTCTCGGTCGACGTCTTGCCGCGGAGGGCGAGGGCTTCGTAGATGCGGGCGAGATCGTTGATCGGGACCCGCTCGGCGAGCAGCCCGGCGAGGACGCGCTGGATGCCGGCGAGCGACAGCACGGCGGGTGTGAGCTCCTCGACCGTCGCGGGGCTCGACTGCTTGAGGTGCTCGGTCAGCTGACGGACGTCCTCGAGCGACAGCAGCCGGTCGGCCTGGCTCTGCACGATGTCGGAGAGATGCGTGATGATGACGCTGGCCCGATCGATCACCGTGGCACCGGCCATGTCGGCGGCGTGCGACATCTCGGCCGGAACCCACTTGCCCTCGAGCCCGAACACCGGGTCCACCACGGCGGTGCCGGGCAGCTGCTCGAGCCCCGTGCCGATCGCGAGAACATGGCCGCGGGGCACGGCTCCGCGCCCCGCCTCGACGCCGGCGATGAGGATCGAGTACGTCTGCGCCGGCAGGTCGATGTTGTCGCGGGTGCGCACCGGCGGCATCAGGATGCCGATGTCGAGGGCCAGCTTGCGACGAAGCGACTTCACCCGCGTGAGCAGGTCGCCCGCTCCCCCGGAGGCGAGATCGACGATGTCGGGAGAGAGCGAGATCTCGAGGGCGTGCACACGCATCCGATCCATCAGCTCCTCGGGTCCCTCGGCCCCCGCCTCCTCGGCCTCCTGCTGCAGGGCGTCGGCCTCGAGTGCCGCATCGCGGTCCTCGTTGGCCTTGACCCGGGACGCCGCGAACAGGAGCACGCAGCCGATCACCAGGAACACCAGCAGCGGCATCCCGGGGATGAAGCCCATCGCGATCGCGGCGAGGCCGGTGATCACCAGTGCGTTGCGCGACTGCATGAGCTGTCGCCCTGCCGCCTGCCCCATCTCGGTCTCGGCGTTCTCGCGCGTGACGATCATGCCCGTCGACACGGCCATGAGGAGTGCCGGGATCTGGGTGACGAGGCCGTCGCCGATGGTGAGGATGCTGTAGGTCTCCAGCGCGTCCCCCACCTCCATGCCGTGCTGGACCATGCCGATGATGATGCCGCCGACGAAGTTGATGACGACGATCACGATCCCGGCGATCGCGTCTCCCTTGACGAACTTCGACGCACCGTCCATCGCGCCGTAGAAGTCGGCCTCCGCGGCGACCTCGGCACGGCGCCTGCGCGCCTCCGTGTCGGTGATGAGCCCGGCGTTCAGGTCGGCGTCGATCGCCATCTGCTTGCCCGGCATGGCGTCGAGGGTGAAGCGGGCACCGACCTCGGCGACGCGCTCGGCGCCCTTGGTGACCACGACGAACTGGATCACGGTGAGGATGAGGAAGATCACGGCGCCGATGACGAGGGATCCGCTGATGGTGATCTGCCCGAACGCCTGGATCACCTGGCCCGCGTGGGCTTCGCTGAGCACCAGGCGGGTGGAGGCGACGTTGAGCCCGAGTCGGAACAGCGTCGCGACCAGGAGCAGGCTCGGGAACACCGAGAAGTCCAGCGGCTTCTTGACGAACATCGCCGTGAGCAGGATCAGCAGCGCGAACGAGATGTTCAGCACGATGAGCACGTCGAGCAGCGGCGTCGGGATGGGAACGATGAGCAGGAGGATGATGCCGACGACGCCGACGGGCACCGCGCCCTTGGACAGGATCTGACCGATCATGGGTCTCGCCTTCTCGTTCTCTCTACTCGTTCGTCACTGTGCGGCGGCTCAGAGGCCGCGGTCTCGGGTGCTCGCGAAGGGCATGGTGTGCGTGCCGCGAGCCGTGCCCCGCCGCTTCAGGAATTCGATGAAGGCGAGGACCTGCGCGACGGCGGTGTAGAGCTCCTCCGGGATCTCCCTGCCCAGCTCGCAGGCCGCGTGCAGCGCACGCGCCAGCGGGATGTCTCGGACCATCGGCACCCCGGCCTCCTCCGCCTTCTCGCGGATCTTCTGCGCCACGATGCCTGCGCCCTTGGCGACGACTCGCGGGGCCGATTTGCCCGGCTCGTATCGCAGCGCCACCGCCACGTGCGTGGGGTTCACCAGCACCACGTCGCTGTCGCCGACGGCCGCGATCATGCGGTTGCGGCTCATGGCGAGCTGGCGAGAACGACGCTGGGAGCGCACCAGCGGGTCGCCCTCGCTCTTCTTGTGCTCATCCTTCGCCTCGTTCTTCGTCATGTGCGTGTGCTTGCGGTTGCGCCGCATCACCACCGCCACATCGATCGCCGCGAGCAGGATGCCGACGGCGACCGCCACCTGCAGCAGGGCGACGGCTCCCCCGGCGGCCTGCTCGAGCAGCCAGGTGATGTTGTGGCTGCCGCTCGCCATGAGCACCGGCACGAGACCGGACACGACGATCCACAGCGCGACACCGATCGCCGCCGTCTTGAGCAGGGCCTTCGCCCCCTCCCACAGGGCCTGTCGGCCGAACACCCTCTTGAGACCCGAGACGATGTTGAACTGCTCGGTGCGCATCGTCACACCCCGCAGATGGATGCCGCCCTGGGCGACCGCCGTCGCGGTCGTGGCGAGGAGGACGACCACGAGCATCGGCAGGAGGATGCCGCCGAGCGACGAGATCGCCGATCCGAGCACGTCGACGGCGGCACCGTCTGTGGGGTTCTTCGCCACCGGCGCGACCGCGAGGAAGAGCTCGGTGAGCACCTGCGTCCCGGATCCGATGGTCGGCACCATCATGACCCCGGCCGCCGCGATGCACACCCACGCGGTGAAGTCCTGGCTGCGGCCGATCTGCCCCTTCTTCCGGGCCTCCTTGAGGCGGCGCTCGGTCGCCTTCTCGGTGCGTTCCCCGCTGTCGCTCTCGCTCATCGGGTCACCCCCAGGAGCAGTCGGGCGGCGTCCTCGGCGATCACCGCGACCACGCTCGGTAGCGCCGCGTACACGAATCCGACGAGCAGCAGGGTGAGCCCGATCTTGATCGGGAAGCCCATCGCGAACGCGTTGAGCGCGGGTGCCACACGGCTGACGAGGCCGAGCCCGACGTCGGCGAGGAACAGCACGATCAGCAGAGGACCGGCGATCTGCACGGCGCTCAGCATCATCTGCCCCGCAGCGCCCACGAGCGCCTCCGCGGGCTTGCTGAGATCGATCATGCCCGTGACGGGGACGGCGTCGAACGAGCGGAACAGCCCGCCGAGCACCAGCTGGTATCCGTCGGAGGCGAACAGCAGCATGATGGCCGTCATCTGGAAGAGTCTCGTGAACTGCGCACCGTTGATCGCCATCCCCGGGTCGAACGCCTGCGCCAGCTGGAAGCCGCCGAACGTGTCGACCAGGTGTCCGGCGCCCTGGATGGCGCTGAAGAGCACCATCACCAGAAATCCGAGCAGGGCTCCGGTGAGGGCCTGACCCGCCAGCGCGAGCATGAACGCTCCGGTGTCGAGGCGCTCGTAGCCGGCGGTGACCACGGGTGAGACCGCCAGGGCCAGCCCGACGCCCAGCATCGCCCTGACCCGCATCGGGATCGTGCCGTGGCTGAACGGCGGGGCGAGCACCAGGAAGGCCGTGATCCGCACGCACGCGAGCGAAGTGGCCTCGAGCCAGGTGAAATCGATCGGGATGTTCATCAGCCGCCGTTCAGCAGCGAGGGGATCCGCGCGAACATCTCGTTCGTAAAGGCGATCAGCTCTGCGATCATCCACTGACCGCTGATCAGCAG
This sequence comes from Microbacterium sp. 22215, assembly GCF_052045655.1. Classification (NCBI taxonomy): domain Bacteria; kingdom Bacillati; phylum Actinomycetota; class Actinomycetes; order Micrococcales; family Microbacteriaceae; genus Microbacterium; species Microbacterium sp. 22215. Next base: position 63,480 of record NZ_JBQEPC010000009.1, on the reverse strand, counting down.
CGCGATGCCCACGGCGACGAGCTTCGGCACGAACGAGATGGTCATCTCCTGCACCTGCGTGATCGACTGCAGCAGCGAGATCGCGAACCCGACCACGAGCGCCGTGATGAGCAGAGGCGCGCAGAGCTTCGCCCCGACGATGAGGGCCGCCTGTCCGATGTCGATGACCGCTTCCGGGCTCATCAGCCACCCCCGTTGTAGGACTGGATGAGCGCGGTGATGACCATGCCCCAACCATCGATGAGCAGGAACAGGAGGATCTTGAACGGCAGCGAGATCATCACCGGCGGGAGCATCATCATTCCCATCGACATCAGTGCGCTGGCGACGACCAGATCGATGACGAGGAACGGCACGAAGATGATGAAACCGATCAGGAAGGCGGCGCGCAGTTCGCTGATCATGAAGGCCGGCACGAGCGTCTGCAGCGGGATCGCAGCAGGATCCGTGGGGTTCTCCATCTGCGCCGCCCGGTGCATCAGGGCGATGTCCTCTTCCCGCGTGTACGAGAGCATCCATTGCCGCAGAGGTTCCTGGGCGAGTTCGAACGCCCGCCCGAAGTCGATCTGGCCTGCGGTGAAAGGGGCGACCGCGACCGTGTTGATGTCGGTGAGCACCGGCCACATGATGAACAGCGTCAGGAAGAGGCTGAGACCTGCCAGCACCTGGTTCGGCGGGATCGAGGGCAGTGAGAGCGCGTTGCGGGTGAGCGCGAGCACCACGAAGATCTTGGTGAAGCTCGACATCATCAGCAGCAGGGCGGGGGCGACGCTGAGCACCGTGATCCCCAGCAACGTCATGATGCTGTCGGACGGCGTGCCGTTGATGCCGTTGATGGTCACGCCGTCGCCGTCGCCGGTCTCGCTCGGCACCAGCGCCGACACCGACGCGGCATGTGCGCCCGTCGCACCGACCATGACGAGGACGGCCGCGACGCCGAGGGCGGCGGCGAGGAGGATCCACACACGCCGCGACGGAGACGTCACTCGCGCAGGCGGCGAGGCGGCGGATGCGGGCACGGCGGCACTCCGAAGATGGGTGACGTGGCCGATCCGTAGCCAGAGGGGCGAGCTATCCGTGCTCGCAGTCGACTATCGCGACAGGAGGGCGCGGGCGTAACCGGGAGCGCTCGAGTCTCCGAGCAGGTCAGGCCACGGACTTGAGCGCGCGATCCACGATGTCGTTCGACTGGTCGTCGTCGAGCGGAGACACGTCGGTCGTCGACTCCTCCTCGACGGGCGGGGCCTCCTGGGTGTCGACCACGTTGATGCCGTGCTCGGTGACTCCGAGGACGTAGCGGATGCCGCCGAACTCGGCCACCACGAGCTGAGCCTTGCCGCCGATGCCCGACCGTGCGACGACCGTGATCTTCTCCGGGCGCACTCGCGCGGTTGCGGCCGGGCGCGTGGGCCTGAGCTCCGTCAGCTTGGCGAGCTTCTTGGGCATCAGACCCGCCAGCGGGCTCACGCCCTTCGCCTGCGATCTCTGGAGGCGGCGACTGAGGAAGAGCAGCAGACCGAGCACCGCTCCCAATGCGACGATCGCACGCAGTGCGACGAGGATGTCGTCCATGGGTCAGACGGCCTCTGCGCCGTCGAGGATGCGCTCGACACGGATCGCGAAGTCGCCCTCGGCGACGACGACGGTGCCGTGCCCGATCAGCCGACCGTTGAGCTTGATGTCGGCGGGCGAGCCTGCGGCACGGTCGAGTTCGACGACCCGGCCGGGCTCCAGCGAGAGCACGTCGCGCACCGGCATCCGCGTGCGTCCGATCTCGACGACCAGCTCCATCTCGACACCGGCGATACGGCTCAGGCGCTGTGGGCCGGTGGAGGCGGCGGTCCTCGGGCCGTCGATGCGCACGGCGGCTCGCGCGACGACGCTCCCCGCCGCGTCGACCATGTCGAACACCTGGGTGCCGGCGTCGGTGAAGACCTCCACGGCATCCACCTGCTCGCCGTCGCCGAGGGCACCTCCACCGAGAACGGCGACCGCCGCCTCGAAGATCGGATGCAGCCGATCGGCCAGAGGCGCGTCCTTCGAGCCGTCCTCGAGCTGGGACGGATCGACCACCTGGATCGCGAGACGCGCACCGGGGCTGCCCGTGAAGGTGACGGCGACCGCCTGCCCCGATGCTCCGGGGTCGGTCGACGGCGTCGGGATCACGGGGTAGCCGAACGGCAGCTTGCCGGCGATCGCCGCGGCGATGGCGGTCTCGTGGAAGGTGCTCATGAGTGGGTCTCCTCAGGGGTGGTCGTGATCTTGCAGGTGAGGCGCGAGCCCCTGCTGCCGGGTGTCGCGAGGGCGATCCTGGTGCCCCCGGCCACGAGTTCATACGGTCTGGTCTCGGGGTGCGGCAGACGCAGCAGATCACCGGGGGCGAGATCGAGGATCTCGCCGGCGCCGATCGTGATCGGAGCGAGGCGCAGCGTGATCTCCAGGGGTGTGCTACGCAGCTGCTCCAGCGTCTGATCGGCCGTGTGGGCGGCGCTCGCATCCGAACCCGTCGCCGCCAGTCGGTCGACGACCGCGGATGCGGGGAGCATCACCGTCGCCGTCGTCTCCGAGTCGCCGAGCCGCATCGTGTATCGCGCGACGATGACGGCAGCGTTCGCTGCGATCACCTGCATGTACTGCGGGTTGTAGTGCACCGCGCTGAACCGCGGCGCTCCGGGAAGGAGCGCATCGAGACTCGCGTGCAGGTGCTCGAACGTGCCCTCCATCAGGTTGCGCACCAGAGCCAGCTCGATGGGGGTGAACGTGCGGGCCTCGGGCAACGACGTGCTCCGCCCACCCATCATCTGCACGACCCACAGCAGGGCTGTGTCGAGACCGAACTGCACGACGCAGGGCTCGTCGCGGTCGGCGAACGCCCCGGCCACCATCGCGGTGGTGCCGGGGAGCGTCTCGGAGTACTCCTCGTACGACACGAGGTCGACCGACTCGAGCGCCAGATGGGCACGCACCCGGATCTTGTCGGTGAGCTGCGACGACCACAGTCGCGCGAACGACTCGAAGGCCGCCTCCAGATGCCGCGTGCTCTCCCGACCGAGCTGGGCGGGGCGACCGAAGTCATAGGCGGGGTGACGTGCGGTGTCCTCGAGCACGGCGCCTGTGGTCATGGGTGTCTCCTCGACGGTGATGGTCATGCGCTCAGCCCTTCGCCGCAGCCGCGAGAGCCGGGATCAGTGCTCGCACCTGCTCTTCCTCGTCGGACTCGACGACGATGTCGACGCGTCTGTTGCTGGCCAGCGCCTGCGGGGTGTCACCCTGTGCGAGCGGGCGTGTGTCCGAGAAGGCGGTCGCCTTCACCCGTGGTCCGCCGACGCCCTCGTGCTCCACCAGGAACCGGGCCACCTGAGTGGCGCGTCCTCCCGAGAGCTCCCAGTTGGTCGGGAACGGAGCAGCGGAGACACGGTGGTCGGCGTGGCCTTCGACGCTGACCTGATTGTCGACCGTGACGAGCACGTCGCCGATCGTGTTGAGCACGGCATTCGCCTTCGCCGACAGGGCTGTACTGTTGTCGGCGAAGAAGGTCTCGGCGCCGACCAGTCCAACCTGGAGCCCGCGGTCGTCGATCACGAACTCGACTGTTCCCTGCAGCCCCTGGGCCGCCAGCGCGGAGCTCATGCGGTCACGCAGCTCCTCGAGCGACTCCAGCTCGGCCTCGGCTCGCGCGGACAGATCGACCACGCCGTCATCGTCCTGCAGTTCGGGCGGCACGATCAGCCCCTCTGCGGTGTCCGCCCCTCCTTCGGTGCTCTCCTGACCGAATCCGGTCGCGAGGCTGTTGGCGAGCAGCTCGAACTTCGTCTTGTCGACGTTCGACACGGCGAACAACACGATGAACAGGCACATCAGGACAGTGACCATGTCGGCGTAGGACACGGCCCATCGCTCGTCCGGCTCGTCGTGCGAGTCGTCCTCGTGTCCTCTGCCGCGCGCGCGTCGGGCCGGGCTCACAGGATGTCCTCCACGGACGACTCCTGCTCGCGCGCCTTCTTCGCCGCCTTGGGCTTCACGCTCGACAGAGCTTCGAGGCGCTCCTGCAGCAGATGCGGGGCGCTGCCCGCCTGGATGGCGAGCATCCCCTCGGAGACGAGGGTCATGCGCTCGAGCTCGACCGCGCCGATGCGGTTGAGACGGCCGGCGATCGGGTTCCAGATGAAGTTGGCCGACAGCAGACCCCACAGCGTCGCGACGAAGGCCGCCGCGATCATCGGGCCGAGATGATCGGGTTCGTCGAGCTTCTCGAGCACGTGAGTGAGGGAGACCACCGTCCCGACGATTCCGATGGTCGGCGCGTAGCCGCCGAGAGACCCGAAGAACTTCGAGGCGACGCGATTGCGCGACGAGGTCGCCGCGATCTCGTCATCCATCACCATCTGCAGATCCTCGGCGTCGGTGCCGTCCGCGAGCGCCTGAAGGGCCTGTCTCGTGAACGCGTCGGGAGCACCGTCGAGCTCCTGCTCGAGAGCGAGCAGCCCCTCGCCGCGCGCCTTCTCGGCATAGCCGACCAGGAACGGGATCACGGCCTCCGGGGTCATCTTCGGACCGCGGACCATGCGGCCGAGACTCTTCACCGCGAGGATGGTGTCGCGCATCGTGTGGCTGGCGATGCCGACGCCGATGGTCGAGCCGAGCACGAGGATCATCGGGGCGGGGATGAGCAGCGCCTCGAAGCTCGCGCCCTCCATCGTGATCATGGCGACGAGGGCGCCGAACGCCAGGATGACGCCGATGATGAATGCGGGATCCACGGTCACATCCCCGTCTGCGGGGTCAGTGCGTGGGCTGCGCCGAGCACGCGTGCGCGGTACGCGACGATCAGGTCGATCACCGAGTCGAGCGTCTCCTCGACCACGTGGACCTTGCCGTCGACCATGTGCAGAGTCGTGTCGGGCGATGCGAGGATGCGTTCGATCAGGTCGGGGTTCACCGCGAACCGGGTGCGGTCGAGGCGGGTGACGATGATCATCGCGGGGTCTCCGGGATCGGACGAGAGGGGGAAGTCTGCCCCGACTATCGCGACGCGGCCCGCCCCCGGTAACCAGGGACGGGCCGCGTGCACAGCGGGAGGCGCTCGAACGCGTCGAGTCGATCAGCGCTTCAGCTGCGTGAGCTCCTGGAGCACCTCGTCGCTGGTCGTGATGATGCGCGCGTTCGCCTGGAAGCCGCGCTGGGCCACGATCAGGTTCGTGAACTCCTGCGAGAGGTCGACGTTGCTCATCTCGAGCGCACCGGAGACGAGATCGCCGAAGCCCGCCTGGCCCGGCTCACCCATGCGAGCCGCACCCGAGTTCACCGAGACCCGGTATGCCGTGCCACCGGCCTTCTCGAGACCCTCGGGGTTCGCGAAGGTCGCCATCGCGATCTTGCCGAGCGTCTGCGTGGCGCCGTTGCTGAACGTGCCGACGATCGACCCGTCGCCGGTGATGCTGTACGACTTGAGCGACCCGGCCGCCGAACCGTTCTGTCCCGACACCGCGACGGTCGACATGTTCGCGTACCCGGTCACCGCGCCGAGGTCGACGCTCACGGCGCCCGCGGTCAGGGTGAGCCCCGCGCCCGCCTGCTTGCCGTCGGTGAACGTCAGCGAACCGGTCGCTCCGCTCACCGGCTCCGTGACGTCCCAGCCCGTCGCCGTCTTCGTGAAGGTCAGGCTCAGCGTCGACGGGGTGCCCTGCGCGTCGTAGACCGTCACATCGCGGACGAGCTCGTCACCGTCGGCCGCGGTGGAGGGGAGGTTTCCGGTGACCGTGGCACCGGTCGTCGCCTTGGCCGGCGAGACCGCGTCGAGCGGGAGCACGATGTTGCCGGTCGCCTGACCGGTGTTGACGACGCCGTTCTGCGCCGACCATCCCTGCACGACCGCACCGTCGGCGGTGACCATCTTTCCGGTGGGGTCGAACGAGAAGCCGCCCGCCCGCGTGTACAGCGTCTCCCCGCCCGAGCGAACCGCGAAGAAGCCGTCACCCGAGATCATCAGGTCTCCCCCGCGCCCTGTGGCCTGCGCCGAACCCTGCGCGAAGTTCGTGCGCACGCCCGCGACCTGCACGCCGAGGCCGACCTGCGCGGGGTTGCGACCGCCGACCTCGTCGTCGGGGATGCCGGGGTTGCCGATGAGCTGCGACAGCGAATCCTGGAACAGCACCGACGAGCCCTTGAACCCGGCCGTGTTGACGTTCGCGATGTTGTTGCCCGTGACATCGAGCATCGTCTGGTGCGAGCGGAGTCCGGAGATCCCGGAGTAGAGCGAGCGAAGCATGTGTTTCTCTCTTCCTGTGTGAGACGGGGGTCAGGCTGCGGCCGGGGTCGGCGTCGCAGGGGTGGTCGGGGAGGCGACGCCGGTGATGGCATCCAGAGCGATGGTCTTGTCGCCGATCGTCACCTGAGGGATGGGACCGTCGAACGACACCTTGGTGACGATGCCCGAGACCGCCTTGCCATCGGCGTCCTTGTAGCTCGCCTCCTGGCCGATGAGGGCGCTCGCCGCCTGGCGCATGTTCAGCGCGAAGGCCTCGGCACCGTTGTCCGCGAGCGTCGTGAGCTGCTCCATCATGGCGAGCTGGGTCGTCTGCGAGATCATCTCGTTCGTGTCCATCGGGCTGGACGGGTCCTGATGGGTCAGCTGCGTGACCAGGAGCTTGAGGAAGACCTCGCCGTCCAGCACCTGCTTGCGTGCGGCGGGGTCGGTCGTTCCTCCGGTGTGGATCGAGCTCGGGGCGCTCACGGCGTCGACGGTCATGTGGTCTTCCTCTCAGGCGAAGATGTCGAGACCCGCGCCGACGCCGGCGTGGGAGATGGTCGGGGTCGGTCGGGCGACCTCGGGGGCGCGTTCCGCGCCGGTGCGCTGCGGCGGGCGGCCACGGTCCGAGTCGCGATCGCCGGCGGCCTGGTCTCCCCCGGCGCCGCCCGCCCCTTCCTGGCCGCTGCGGGCGCTGTTCGCGTCCGATGCTGAGCCCTGGTTGATGCTCAGCGTGGCGTGCGGCATCACGGTGGCCAGGTCACGTCTCAGATCGATGAGGATGCCACGCAGCGCATCGCGCCCCGCATCCGTCGCTCCGCTCAGCTCGACCTGCACCTCGCCGCTCGCGCTGATGTGCGCGCGCACGGTGACGGGGCCGAGGCTGTCGGGGTTCACCGTCATGGTGAGATGATGCGTCCCCGTCGGACGCTGGGCGATGCTCACCACGACCGGCGAGACCTGGGCCGCGACGGCGCGGTTCGCCGCCGCAGTCTCCGGCGTCGAGACGGGAGCGGCCGGGGCCACCGCAGATGAGGGCACGGCGACGGGAGGAGCATTCGTCGCAGGCGATGCCGACGGGGCGCGCTCGCCGGAGTCGACGCGTGTCACCTGGTCTCTGGGGATCGCGCCTGCGGCGGCTGCCTCGCCGACGACCGCGACCGGGGTGGACGGCAGGGCGGAGACGATGGCCGAGGCAGGCTGCCCGGCGACCTCGCTGCGCACCCACGGGGCATCTGCGAGAGACGCAGACGCGGAGGTGCCCGGTGCCGAAGCCGGCGCGACCGATCCCGCAGACGTCGCGGCGACAGCGGCACCGGCGACCAGGTCGCCGACCGGCGTGGCGGTGGCCACGGATGCCGTCGACTCGTCGGCTGCGAGCATTCGGCTGCTCGGCGACGGGTCCGAGGCCGCCGGAGCCGACGCAGCTGCCGGAGCCGACGCATTTATCGGCGCTGCCAGAGCTGTCGGAATGATGAGCGGCTCGACCGATGTCAGCGCGGCGGTCGACGTGGACTCGTCCTCGCTGCTGCTGTCGGGCGCGGCTCCGTCTGCCGACGGCGGGATCGTAGCCCGGATGCCGGGAACGAGCTGCGCGGCGAGCTGGAGCATGGCGGTGGTCGTGGCATCCACCTCGACGGGTGTCCCGAACTCCCTGGCCGGTGCGTCGCTCGGATCCGTGCTGCTCTCCCCTGCGAGATCGGATGAGGACGACGAAGCGTTCTCGGCGTCGTCGAGCATCTGCCCTGCGGCGATCAGCGCATCCCCGAAGAGCGCTCCTGAGCCGCCCTCCGTGCGAGCGGAGTCGGCGTCCGACTGCGCGCCCGGCATCACACCGATCAGGCTCACCGCGGTCATCCGATCATCTCGATGAGCTTCTGCATCGATGCCGACGACGAGGAGGAGGATCCGGACGCGCTCGCCGAGAACAGGGTCTGCAGGGCAGAGACGAGCTCCGCGTTCTTCTCGCCCGTCGTGGCATCCGTGACAGCACCGACCACAGACTCCGGTGTCGTGGTGCCGGTGCTCGCCGCCGCCTTCGCCGCCTCCAGCACGCCGGAGAACGTGGCAGCGCTGGTCGCGCCGGTCGTACCCGTCTCCGATGTCGACTCGGTCGCGGCCGCCGCCCGGGCCACCGGGTCGAGCGAGACGATCTGGCTCTCGATCGCGTCGATGCGAGCGATCACCGCTCCGAGGCCGCTCATGCCGCACTCCCTTCACGGCGCGAGGCGTTCACGACCGCCATCTCGTCGAGGGCCGACTGCTCCGCGGCCAGCTCCGCTCGGGCGGATTCCACCCGGTGGCTGGTCTCGAGCCGCTCGAGCCCCTTGAGTTCGCGACGCGCGTCGACATGGGCGGACTTCGCCTCCGACTCCGCACCGCGCCGCATGTCGACGAGGGCCTGCAGGTCGCTGAGCGTGCTGCGACCGGCGGCGCGGGCAGCGGCCATGGCCATCAGTGCTCGAGGGTCGTCGATCTGCGCGCTGATGTCGGCGAGGCTCGAGATCGCGGTCTGCTCGGCGGCCTCTGCCGCTGCCCGATCCGCGCTCGCACGCGACAGCTGCTCGGCGGCCACGCGCTCCTGGGCGCCGCGCACGCGCAGCAGGCCGGCCAGGGGGAAGGTCATGGGATGAGTCCTCCGAAGTCAGTGGTGAGGGCGGCGAGCTGCTGCCAGGAATCGTCGGATGTCATGAGGTCGTCCATGCTCTGAGTCAGGAAGCGCGAGATCGCTGCATCATGCGTGAGCGCGGCGTCGACCAGCGGATTCGCGCCGGCCCGATAGGCACCGATGTCGATCAGGTCGTTCGCACTGCGGCGAGCGGCCAGCACGCTGCGCAGCGTCACCGCATCCTGCCGCTGCTGCGCGCTGGTGATCTTCGACACGACACGGGAGACGGAGCCCAGCACGTCCACCGCGGGGAAGTGTCCGCGGACGGCGAGTGCTCGGTCGAGCACGACATGGCCGTCGAGGATCCCGCGAGCGGCGTCCGCGATCGGCTCGTTGTGATCGTCGCCGTCGACCAGCACCGTGTAGAGCCCGGTGATGGAACCCACCGGTCCTGTGCCTGCGCGCTCGAGCAGACGGGCGAGCACCGAGAACGTCGAGGGCGGATATCCGCGCGTGGCCGGCGGCTCGCCCGCGCTGAGCCCGATCTCGCGTTGGGCCATCGCGACACGGGTGAGGGAGTCCATCATCAGGACGACGTCGAGACCGTCGTCGCGGAACCCCTCGGCGATCCGCGTGGCGACGAACGCGGACCGCAGGCGCGCCATCGCCGGCTGGTCGGAGGTCGCGACCACCACGACCGACCGGGCGAGGCCCTCCGGACCCAGATCGTCTTCGAGGAACTCCCGCACCTCGCGACCGCGCTCGCCCACGAGCGCGATGACGTTGACGTCTGCGGTCGAGCCGCGGGCGATCATCGACATGAGTGACGATTTGCCCACCCCCGAACCGGCGAAGAGACCGAGGCGCTGCCCGGTGCCCACCGGGGTCATGGTGTCGAGCACTCGCACACCGAGCCCGAGCTGGCTGTCGATGCGCTGCCGATCCATGATGCTCGGCGCATCGTGGTCGAGCGGGGCGTAGAGGGTGGTCGTGTCGAGCGGCCCCTTGCCGTCGATGGGGCGACCGAGCCCGTCGAGAACGCGTCCGAGGAGTGCGCGTCCCGTGGGCACCTGCAACGGGGCTCCGCCGTGTCGCACGCGGGCTCGCGCGGTGATGCCGTCGAGACGACCCAGTGGCATGCAGCGGGCGGATGCTCCGTCGACGGCGACCACCTCGGCGTCGACCGAGCGTCCGGGCACCGCGTCGATGCGGATGCGATCGCCCACCGCGGCGTCGATGCCGAGCACTTCGACCCCCAGCCCCCGCACCGCCCTCACGGTTCCCGAGCACTCCGGTCGAGCGGCGTCGAGAGCGCGCCGCCATGATGCCGTCGCCACGGTCACACGATCACCCCCGCGTTGCTCTCCTCGTCGCCGCGCAGCGCCGCAGCCGCGCGAGCGAGCGCCTCGGTGATCCGGGTGTCCACCGCACCGTCCTCGATCTCGACGATCGCGCCTCCGGCGTCCACGGCGTGCGACGCGACTATGTCGATGCCGCGCAGCGGTTCGATCGCCGGTGCATCGGCCTCGAGGGTGCGAACGTCCTGCTCGCTGAACGAGACGCGTGTCCATCGATCGACCGGCATCTCCGCGAGCGCCCGACGCAGCGCGTGCGCCGCCGACCGCGCCGGATCCGAGAGTTCGGTCCCGAGGATGGTCGTCGCGAGGACGACGGCCAGATCCTCGATCCGTTCCGTCGCGAGCGTGCTCATCTCGTCGATCCTGTGGTCCAGCGCGGTCCGCGCCGCGTCCATCGCGCGCAGCGCCGAGCCTCGCTCGTGCAGATACAGTTCCTGCAGCTCGTGCATCCGCTGCTGCTGCGCGATCTGCTGCTGCCGGGCCTCGTCGAGCGCGAGCCGTCGCCCCTCCGCGAAGCCGTCGGCGTATCCCCGGGTACGAGCTCTGTCGGCCTCGCCGCGGATGTCGATCGGAGTCTCGCCCACGCGTGGCACCACGAGCGGTGTGAAGGCGGAATCGAGCACGGAGGACACCTCGGAATCGAAGGGCGAGGCCTGTCCGTGGCCCGAAGGGAGAGCTATCCGTGCTCCCTGTCGACTATCGCGACAGTCGTCTGCATCCGTAACCATCCCGACCGATTCGCGCGCCGTGAGAGGGATCACTCGATGAGCTCGTCCTCGTCTTCGCGCGAGATCGTGATCTCCTCGGCTGCTTCCAGCTCGCGGATGATGCGCACGATCTCAGCGCGGGCCTCGTCGACCTGACGCATCCGCACGGGGCCGAGCACGCGGGTCTCCTCCGCCAGGTTCTCCTGGTTGCGCTCGGTCATGTTGCCCTTGACCTTGTCGGTGATCTGCTCGTCCGCGCCCTTGAGCGCGAGGGCGAGCATGCGCAGGTCGATGCCCCGGAGCACCCGCTGCGCGTCGCGATCCTCGAGACGGGCGATGTCGGCGAACGTCACCATGCGGCTCCGGATGTCCTCGGCGAGAGCGAGGTCACGTCCCTCGAGACTCGCGAGCAGCGACTTCTCGAGCGCGGTGTCGGAGCGGTTGATGATCTCGACGAGAGGCTGGACTCCCCCGATCGACTCGTGGTTGTCGCGCATCGCGAACACACCGGTGCGCGATCGCAGCGAGTCCGCGACGATCGAGATCGCCTCCTGCGTGGCCGTGCCCATGGTGGCGATCGCCTGAGCGACGTCGGTGCGCAGCGGATCCTGCAGCGCCGCGAGCACGGACGCCGCACGGTCCGCGCGCAGATTCGCCAGCACGACCGCGACCGTCGTCGGCAGCTCGCCCTCGATGATCGTGGCGAGCTGGGCAGGGTCGGCGGCGTTGAGGAAGTCGAACGACACCGATCCCTGCGACATCACACGGCCGACCATCCCGACGGCCTTCTCGCGTCCGAACGCCGTCTCGAGCAGGCCCGTGGCCAGTTCCTGGCCACCCCGCGACGGCACGGAGCCGCCGGTCGCGATGCGACGGAACTCGCCGAGGGCGGCTGCCGTCGAGGCGACGTCCACCCCACCGAGCTGGGTGAGTTCGGCGGCGAGCATCTCGGCGCGCTCCTCGCCCAGGTGACGCAGCACCTCGGCACTGGCGGCCCTGTCCATGTTCATCAGCACGATCGCGGCCTTGCGCAGACCGCTCATCGCCGCCACGGGGGCGGCGACGGATCCCGCGCCGGTCGATACCTCGACGGTGTCGGCCTGGGCATCCAGCACGTCGGTCAGCAGGCTCATACCGTCGCCTCATCCATCAGATCGGCCAGAGCAGTCGCGATCGCATCCGGTTCGCGCTTGGCGAGCTCGTCGATCTCACGTCGCCGGCGTTCGACGAGCACCTTGTCGGGTTCCGGCTCGTCATCGAAGTCGACCGACGCCGACGGGAGCAGCCTGGTCGGCGCGGTCGGCACGATCGCGTCGGCGTCCTTGAGCCCTCTGAGCGACTTGAGCTTCTGCTCCTCGCTCTCGGTGACGGTGGCGAAGTACTCGATCGGACCGTCGTCGGTGTACAGCACGCGGCGCTTCATCCGTCGTCGGACGACGAGGAACACGACGAGGACGATGACTGCGAGCAGGATCGAGCCGCCGATGATGGCCGACTTCAGGAGCTCCTGCTGCATCTGCGCACTGCGCTCCGCTTCTGCGGCCTGCAGGGCGGCCTGGGCCGCCGTCGCCCCGGTCTGGTTGAACTCGACGAATTCGACGGCGATCTCATCACCGCGCTCGACGTCGATTCCCGCGGCGGATGCCACGAGCGCCTCGATCTGGTTCGCGGTGACACCCGTCACGGTGCCCCGGTTCAGCGCGATGCTCACGGTCTGCCGAGTGACCTCGCCCGCGGGGGTGACGGTCTTCTCCGTCGACTTGTTCACGGCGTTGTCGCGCGACGTCTCCTCGAACTCGTACGCGCCGCTGCCCTCAGCGTTGTTCGGCACAGCGATGTTGTCAGGACCGAGCACGCCCGTGCCACCGCCCTGCCCGCCGGTGTAGGTCTCGGTCTTGGTCTGCTCCGAGGCGCTGAGCTCGCCCTCCGGCGCCGAGTACGTCTCCTCCATCCGCTCGGAGGTCGAGTTCGCGACGTCCGCCGACACCGTCACCGTGGCGTTGCCCGGACCGACGATCGTGTCGAGCATCTTGCTGACCGATGCCGCGACCTTCGCCTCGTGCTCGGTCGCCTGCTTCGACGAGTTGCCCGTGAGTCCGGTTCCGACGGCGGACAGCACCCGACCGTCCTGATCGGTCACCGCGACGTCCTCCGGAGTCATCCCCGGCACCGCGGCACTGGTCAGGTGCACGATCGCCTCGATCTTCTCGTCACTCAGCGTCGCCCCGTTCCGGGTCTTCACGAAGACGGAGGCGGTGGGGCTCTGCCGCTCCGAGACGAACACGCTCTCCTCGGGGATCGCGAGCTGGACGGATGCCGTGGAGATGCCGTCCATCGCGCCGATCGTGCCCGCGAGCTCGCCCTCGATGGCCCGCTTGTAGGTCACGGACTGCTGGAACTCGCTGGCGGTGACCCCCATCTTGTCGAGCAGGGTGTAGCCCTCGCTCGTGTCGCTCGGGAGGCCCGCCGAGGCCGCCGCCAGCCGCTGCGGGTACACCTGATCGTCGGGCACGAGGATGGTCGCTCCGCCTTCGGTGAGCTCGTAGCCGACGCCCGCGGACTTGAGCTGCTCGACGACGGCCGAGGCGTCGCCGGCGCTGAGGCCGGTGAACAGCGGGCTCATCTGCGGCTTGGTCAGCCAGGCCCCCAGTGCGATGGCGCCCATCACCAGCAGCGCGACGCCGATGATGGCGATCGTGCGCTGTGCGAGCGTGAATCCTCCGACGACCTGCTTGGCACGGTCGTAGTAGGTCGTGAGCATCTTCGGCATCAGGCCTGCATCCTCATGATCTCGTTGAATGCCGACACGCTGCGGTCGCGGACCGCCACGACCAGGTCGAGCGTGACGGAGGCGCGTGTCGAGGCGATCATCGCCTGGTGGATGTCCTGCAGATCACCGGTGACCGCCTGCACGGCGAGCTCGTTCGAGGTCGACTGAAGCTGCTGCAGGTTCTCGACGGCGCCGGTCATCGACGTCGCGAAGGCGCCGGCCGATCCGGAAGCCCCCGCACCATCGGCGCCGCTCTCGAAGCTCAGGGGTGCGAGCGGGGTCACTCCCGCGGCGGAGACGGGCTCGATCCCGGCGCTCATCAGCTGCGGCCGATCTGCAGTGCGGCCTCGTACGTCGTCTTGGCGCGATCGACCACGGCCGCATTCGCCTCGTAGCCGCGCTGGGCGAGGATCAACATGCTCATCTGGTCGCCGAGCTCGACGTTGGGGTACTGCACGTACCCGTCCTCGTTCGCGTACGGGTGCTCGGGGTCGTAGACGAGCTTGCCCTCGGCCTCGGATTCCACGACGCCCGCGACGTACACTCCGGGGCTCTCGGTGCCGGCCTGCACGGTGACGAACTTCTCACGGAACGCCTCCTGGCCTGCCGGCGTCGCCGTGTTCACGTTGGCGATGTTGTCGCTGAGCGCATCGAGCCATTTGCGGTGGGCGGTCAGACCGGTCCCGGCGATGCCGATCGCGTCGAAGGTCATGCGGACGCCTGGCCGATCGCCTTGGTGATCGAGGCGGCCTGACCGCCGATCGCCTGGCTGGCGAACTGGAACCGCAGCACCGTGTCGATGTTCGACAGGGTCTCGGTGTCGAGGTTGACGTTGTTGCCGTTCAGGCGCGTCGGCTCGAGCGACCGCTCGACCGTGGCGGCGACGCTTCCCGAGCCGCTCTCGACGGCGGAGCGCAGCTCGTCCTCGAACTGAACCCGCTGGGCGTGGTAACCGGGGGTGTTGACGTTCGCGATGTTCTCGGCGATCGAGCGTTGGCGCAGAGCCAGCCCGTCGAGGGCGCTGATCAGCGCGGAGGAGGTGACGGATTCGAGCACGGGGGCACTCCGGATGTTGGTGGAGAGGCCTATCCGTGGCCAATCGTCGAGCGATCCGTGCTCAGTGGGGACTATCGCGACAGTGACCCCTCGCCGTAACCGACCGCGTTCACCCCTGGACGTCGAGATACACCGGGGCGTCGCCGGGTCCGGTCGGCACCCGGCGCAGTGCGGCGATCTCACGGGCGACGTTCGCTCGAGAGGTGACCAGGCCGTTGATCATGAGCTGCTGACGGGCGAGCACCGCCTCGGCACGCTCACGCAGCTCATCGGGCACAGGACCCGGAGGTGGAGCGAACGGCTGTTCCTCCATCTGCTCGTCGGCGGCGTCGAGAGCCCGCTCGAACTGATCGAGAACGGTCAGCCAGGCGGAGAGGTTGTCGGACACGATCGCTCAGGCCAGCGCCGACGTCGACGACGACGGAGCCGAGGTCGTCGTGGTCGCCGCCGCGGCCGCGTGCCACGCGTCACGCAGCGGGACGACGAGGTCGCGGCACTCGGCGGTCACCGCGCGATCGCGCGTGATGTTCGCCGTGATGAGGCGGCCCGTGAGGTAGGTGTAGACGCCGCGCAGCTCGGCCGAGCCGTCCCACGCGTCGGTGAGAGAGCCGTTGAGCTCCGCGACGATCTGCTGGGCATGCGTGAGGTGGCTCCCGGCGGTCGTCCAGTCTTCGGCATCCTGCGATGCGCCCGCGCGCTCGATGTCGACGAGGAGACGGTCGTACAGAAGGATGAGCAGCCGTTCCGGTGAGGCGGAGGCGACCTGCTGCTCGAGGTACTGCTGCTTCGCGCGGTCGAGGGAGGTGATGGGCATGGTGTGTGACTCCGATGCGGTGCGGGTGGAGGGTTCTCAGGTCACGACGACGACGTCGTGTTGGTGAGGCCGGCGAGCTGGGAGGTGAGCCACGAGGACTGGGACTGCAGCTTCGACAGCTGCACCTCGAGCTGCGAGTACGTGCGCTCGAGTGTCGCCCGTCGCTGTTCGAGCCGGATGTCCCACCTCTCGACCTGGGTCTTGAGGGTCTTGACCTCGGACTCCTGACCGGTGATGCGCTGGGTGAGCAGTCCGTCGTACTTGTCGGAGTACTGACCCGTCACGGTCTCGACACGCCCCGCGATCGCCGAGAACAGCTCCTGGGTCTTCTCGGGGTCGTCGGCCAGCGCCGCACCGAACTTCTCGGCGTCGAACGAGAGCACGCCCTTGTCGCTGATCGAGATCCCGATGGTCGAGGGAGAGACGCCGTCCACCGGATACTGCATCGCGCTCGCGAGCGCGCCGCGCAGATTCCGCACGGTGCTGTCGCCGGTGAAGACGCCCAGGGTCGTCGTCTCCCCCACAGCGCCGATCGTCGCCTTCGAACCGTTGTCGATGCGCGTGAGCAGTGCGGCGATCTCCTTGACGAAGGCCTCGGCCGATGTCGTCTGCGCCTTGGCATCGAGTGCGACGACCACGGCCACCGGGTCGGTGCTGACCTTCGACACCGTGACGTCGATGCCCTCGCTCACCGTGAACGTGTTGCTGGCACTGTTGAGGGTCTGCTCGGCCGCGGTTCCGGCGAACAGGCGGATGCGCGCATCGCTGCCCTGCGTCAGCACGGCGGCACCCGACTCGGTCGCGACGTCGACCGACGATCCGGCGTCGACGTCGGCGCCCGTACCCCGGTGCAGGGTGAAGCGCGCCTCTTCGCCGGTCTCGGCGGAGGTCAGCTGGATGCGAGAGAGCGGCTTGCCGTCGGCATCCGTTCCCGCGGGGACGACAGTCGCGGTGACGCCGGTCCTCGCCGCGTTGATGGCCTTGGCCAGGTCCTGGGGCGTGCCGCCGTTCGGGGTGACCTCGGTCTGTGTGCCGTCCGAGGCCACGAGGGTGAAGGTGCCTGCCCACGCGTCAGCGCCCGCTGCCGCGGTGACGATCGAGTGGGCCGAGGCGATCGCGTCGACCACCACGCCGGTCGAGAACGGGCTCGCGGTGGCACCGGCCGTGACCTTGACGGTCTCGGCGGATGCGGTCGCGGTGAAGGCGGCGAGCGATGTCGGGCCCGCCGCCGCCTTGGCTTTGGCGACGAGGGCCTGCAGCGAGGTGTTGAGCGACTGCAGGTTCGTGATGATCGAGTTGCGATCGGTGATCTTCGTGGTGATGAGCTTCTTGGGGATCGCCGACACGTCCATGAGCGCGTCGATGAGCTCGCCCGTCTTCAGGCCGGAGATCAAGCCGTCGAGTTTCATCCTCGGATGCCTTCCCAGTGGTGCGGATCGTGTCGGTCCTAGAGCAGGGCNGCCCCGAGCGCCTCAGGCGCAGCGACTCAACGGAGAAGCTGCAGCACGCCCTGGCCGGACTGGTTGGCCTGCGCCAGCATCGCCGTGCCGGCCTGCGCGAGGATGTTCGCAGCCGTGTACTTGACCATCTCGGCGGCCATGTCGGTGTCCGCGATACGGCTCTTCGCCGCCGACAGGTTCTCTGCCGAGACCTGCAGCGAGTTGACCGTCGACTCGAAGCGGTTCTGCACCGCACCGAGGTCGGCGCGAGCCGACGAGACGCTCTTGATCGCAGCGTCGACCGTGGTGATGGTCGCCGCTGCGAGCGTCGGCGTGGCGAAGCCGTCGGTGGTGACGATGTCGGCCTTGAGGTCCGTCGCGAGCGTCTTGATGTCGGCGGACGCGAGGTTCACCGTGATCTGGCTCGAGGCGGCGCCGTCAGCACCGACCTGGAAGCTGAGCACACCGTCGCCTGCGGCACCGGCAGAGGCATCGAGCAGCTTGATGCCGTTGAAGTTGGTGCTGTCGGAGATACGGGCGAGCTCGTCGACCAGCTGCGTCACCTCGGTGGTGATCGCCTTGCGCGAGTCGGCGTTGTTGGAGTCGGATCCTGCCTGCACCGCGAGGTCGCGGACACGCTGCAGGATGGAGTGGACCTCGGTCAGTGCACCTTCCGCGGTCTGGATGACCGAGATGCCGTCCTGAGCGTTGCGGGCTGCGACGTTCAGGCCGTTGACCTGCGAACGCAGGCCCTCGGAGATGGCGAGACCGGCGGCGTCGTCGGCTGCGCGGTTGATGCGCAGACCGCTCGAGAGCTTCTCGAGCGACTTCGAGACGTCGTTCTGGTTCGCCGACAGGTTGCGGTACGAGTTGAGCGCGCTGACGTTGGTTGCGATCTGAAGACCCATGAGTGTTCCTCCGTGGTTATGGGACTGAATGCGGGCCCATCCGTGGACCTGCACAACCGATATTCGCGACATGCGACATCGGCGTAACCACCGTTGCGGAAGATTCTGGACTCGTCGTCACACGGCCGCGAGAAGTGCGCCCGATCGCGGCATCGCATCGACTCTGGCCGGCCCGAACAGCGCCTCGAAGAACTCCGTCTTCGCCGCGGTCGAGCGGTCGCCGGTCGTGCCGTTCTCCCAGGCCTCCATCGCCTCACGCATCAGGACGAGCCCGCGAGAGCGCAGCTTCGACACATAGGCGTGGCTGACCTCGAGCTCCTCGGCGAGGTCCTTCACCATGCGATCCTCGAGGTAGATGCCGCGGACGACCTTCTGCATCGCCCCCGGGAGCGCATCCACGACACGATTGACCATCGCCCGCGTCTCGGACTGTTCGACCGCGTGCTCGGGAAGGATCACACTGTCCGTGAGATCAGTGGCCTGACGACCGGTCTCGGCGTCGAAGTGCTCCTCGAAACTGGTCGCCGTGCGCACCATCTCGTCGAGCTGGCGCATCTCGGCGACCGCGTCGGCCGAGAGGCCCGTCTCCTTCGCGAGTTCCGGGATCGTCGCCGGTCGTCCCCTGCGAGCCAGCAGCGTCTCCGCCGCGAGCCGCACTCGCTCGATCTTCTCGCGTGCGCGCTCCCCCGCCGGGTCGGCCCGACGCATCTCCGAGAGCATCGCCCAGTTGATCTGGCTGCTGGCGAACGCTCCGAAGGGTATGCCGCGGGACGCGTCGTACGACAGCGCCGCGCGCGCCAGGCCGAAGCGAGCAGCCGAGAGCAGGTCGTCGAGGTCGAGGTGCGTCGCGGAACGCGCCTTCTCGACCGCGAGGAACGTCGCGAGCGGCATGTTGTCGCGCGCGAGCTGGTCCGGCGTGGAGGCCAGGACGTCAGCACTGCTGGAATCAGCAGAAAAAGCAGAATTACTCAGCAATGCGACTCCGAAGCTAGGACAACTGTTTTACGAGTGAAGCTAGCATGAACCTCGCGTTTATGAGTAGAAAACGCACCCGCTTTCTCCTGTGCAGCGATCAGCATCCCGATCTGTCCGCGGTCTGAGATGATCGATCGATGGGCGCGCATCGTGGAATCGACCGGCCCTTCTCCGCGGCACCGCGGGTCGGGGCCCGTTCATGAACCGCCACCAGCGGGCGAAGGGTCGCGGGATCTGGCGTCGGCGTCGCGCACGCGCCGATCGCGGCGCCCATGTCGCCGACCGCCTCGACACGACGGCGATCGTGATCGACGGCGATGCTCACGACCTCGTGCGTGACCTGCAGGTGAGCGCCCTGCAGGAAGGAGTGCTGCTCCAGACGTTCGACACGGCCACGGAACCGGCGCAGATCGTCATCCTCGCGATCGAGGGCGACGGACGATCGTCCCTGCTGAAGATCAACACACTGCTGAGGTCGGCCCCCGAGACCGTGACTCCGGATGCTCTGCGGATCGCCGTGATACGCAGCGGCCGGGCGCGGATCGCCCCCGCGAAGCTGCAGCGATTGCTCGCATCCGAGATCCTGTTCCAGATCACGGTGGCTGTCGCACCGGTCACCGCGGGTGCACGGGACCGCTCCCTGCGACAGCGTCTCGTGCTGGGGTCGCTCGACGCCGCCGGTTTCAACGTGCTCCGCGTGGGCTGACGGCACGCTCCGGTCTCGGGCACGTGCGCCCGCGAGCGAGGCCGCCCTAGAATCGGTTCGTCACTGCGCGGGCCGACCTCCGAGAGTTGGAGGACGGATCTTCCCGGTCGACGGGCTGGACTCACTGGACCGACGAAAGAAGACGAACATGGCTGTGATCTCCCGCGGTTTCGGCGCTCGGCGCAGAGAGTCCGACGAACGGCTCCCTCCGGGGCAGTACCTGACCGAGGACTTCCCCGTGCTCTCCGCCGGCCCCACGCCGCGGGTCTCCACCGACACGTGGGAGTTCGCGATCGTCGGCCTCGACGGCATCCGCCGCACCTGGTCGTGGGATCAGCTGCACGAGCTCCCGGTCGACGAGGTCACCACCGACATCCACTGCGTGACCCGCTGGTCGAAACTCGGCACGCGGTGGCGCGGAGTCTCGCTCGATCATCTGCTGGCGGATGCCGGCGACGGCGCGTTCACGCGGGTGTTCTCCTACGGCGGGTACACCACCAACGTCCCGCGGGCAGACCTGTCAGGCGGGAAGGCGTGGATCGCGTTCGAGTTCGAGGGCGAGCCCCTCGCCGCCGAACACGGTGGTCCCGCACGCCTGCTGGTTCCGCACCTCTATTTCTGGAAGTCGGCGAAGTGGGTGCATGGACTCGAGATGCTCGCGCAGGACGAACCCGGCTTCTGGGAGCAGAACGGCTACAACATGTACGGAGATCCCTGGAAAGAGGAGCGGTACTGGTGACGACCTCGTCACCGTGGCTCGTCGCCCGAGTCGTCGAGACCCGACCGGCGACCCCCCACGGCAGAGTGCTCCGCCTGCGCGTCGAGGGCTGGCCGGGAAACCTGGCGGGGCAGCACGTCGACGTCCGACTCACCGCCGAAGACGGCTATCAGGCCGTCCGTTCGTACTCGCTCGCCTCATCCGGAGAATCCGACCTCCTCGAACTCGCCGTCGACGAGCTCCCCGACGGTGAGGTCTCGCCCTATCTTGTCGAAGACGTGCTCCCCGGCGACGAACTCGAGGTCCGCGGACCCATCGGCGCCTACTTCGTGTGGACCCCCGACCGTGCGGAGCCCGTGCAGCTCATCGCAGGCGGATCGGGGATCGTCCCACTCGTCGCGATGGCACGGGTTCACGCCCTCACAGGCAGCAGTGCTCCGATGCGGATGCTGTACTCGGTGCGCTCGCAGGATGACGCCTTCTACGCCGACGAACTCACCGGGTTCGAGGGTGATGCGTTCGTCCTCGACTGGGCCTACACGCGCTCGACGCCTCCCGGGTTCATCCGGCCGGCCGGCCGTGTGGATGNGGCGACGATCGCCGCATCCACGATTCCCCCGACGGAGCAGCCGTCGGTCTACGTGTGCGGACCGACGGGCTTCGTCGAGGCCGTCGCAGACCTGCTCGTGGCGGCGGGACACTCCCCCGACCGCATCCGCACAGAACGCTTCGGAGGTGCCTGATGAACACCACCCACCCGGGTCATCACCACAGAGTCGACGGCAATGCCGCCGGAGGACTCCTGCTCGAGATCTTCGGCCGGGAGATGACGACCGCACGAGCGACGTGCCGGCACTGCGCACAGGAGGCCGCACTGGCCGATGCCGTCGCCGAGGTCGACGACGCCGGAGTGATCCTGCTCTGCCGCGGCTGCGATCACACCCTGCTGACGTACCTGCGCTCGGAAAGGGAGCGGACACTCACGATCGGCGGACTCGCCGGGCTGCGGTGGCCTCAGGGTGCAGATGACTTCACGGTGGGCCCTGCCGGGATCGAACCGACGACATCCACGGTGTAAACGTGGCGCTCTACCAGCTGAGCTAAAGGCCCTGGTGACCCCCAGTCTACAGATGACCCGGTGCGCGCTGATGCCGTGGAAGGGGGATAGGGTGAGGGAGGCACGCGTTGTGCACAGCCGACAAGGCTGCCCGCGTCGCTTCCCGTTTCAATGGCATGACCTGCCAGCTTGACGAAAGGCTCCCCCGTGACTGTGCACGACCAGGATCCGTACTCCCAGGGCCCCCTCGACAGCGATCCGGAAGAGACGGGCGAGTGGCAGCAGTCGCTCGACGAGCTCGTCGACGCCAAGGGCCACGGTCGTGGCCGCGAGATCATGCTCAGCCTGCTGAAGCGCTCGAAGGAGCTGCACCTGGGCGTGCCGATGGTCCCGACCACCGACTACATCAACACGATCGCCGCGGAGAACGAGCCTGAGTTCCCCGGTGACGAAGAGATCGAGCGTCGCTACCGCGCCTGGATCCGCTGGAACGCGGCCATCACGGTGCACCGCGCGCAGCGCCCCGGCATCGGCGTCGGCGGACACATCTCGACGTACGCATCCTCCGCAGCCCTGTACGAGGTCGGCTTCAACCACTTCTTCAAGGGCGCCGACAACGCCGGCGGCGGAGACCAGATCTTCATCCAGGGCCACGCCTCCCCCGGCACCTACGCTCGTTCCTTCCTCGAAGGACGCCTGAGCGAGGACCAGCTCGACGGGTTCCGTCAGGAGAAGTCGCACGCACCGTACGGCATCCCCTCCTACCCGCACCCGCGTCTGATGCCGGAGTACTGGCAGTTCCCGACCGTCTCGATGGGTCTCGGTCCGATCAACGCCATCTACCAGGCGATGTCGAACAAGTACCTCGAGAACCGTGGCATCAAGGACACGTCGCAGTCTCACGTCTGGGCCTTCCTCGGCGACGGCGAGATGGACGAGGTCGAGAGCCGCGGTCAGCTGCAGGTCGCGGCGAACGAAGGACTCGACAATCTCACCTTCATCGTCAACTGCAACCTGCAGCGCCTCGACGGTCCCGTGCGCGGAAACGGCAAGATCGTCCAGGAGCTCGAGTCGTTCTTCCGCGGAGCCGGCTGGAACGTCATCAAGGTCGTGTGGGGTCGCGAATGGGACGACCTGCTCGCCCGCGACACCGAGGGCGCACTGCTCAACCTGATGAACGTCACCCCCGACGGTGACTACCAGACGTACAAGGCCGAGTCCGGCGCGTACGTCCGCGAGCACTTCTTCGGCCGCGACGAGCGCACGGCCGCCCTCGTCAAGGACTACTCCGACGACGACATCTGGAACCTCAAGCGCGGTGGCCACGACTACCGCAAGGTCTACGCCGCGTTCAAGGCCGCGACCGAGCACAAGGGCAAGCCCACCGTCATCCTCGCGAAGACCGTCAAGGGCTACGGCCTGGGTCCGCACTTCGAGGGCCGCAACGCGACCCACCAGATGAAGAAGATGACGCTGGACAACCTGAAGACGTTCCGCGACGCCATGCACATCCCGATCACGGATGCGCAGCTCGAGGAGAACCCGTACCTGCCCCCGTACTACAACCCCGGGGCCCAGGACGAGACGATCCAGTACATGCTCGAGCGCCGCCAGGCACTCGGCGGTTTCCTGCCCGAGCGCCGCTCGACGCACGTCGGCCTGTCGCTTCCCGACGACTCGGCGTACGCCCTTCCCAAGAAGGGCTCCGGCACGCAGGAGATCGCCACGACCATGGCGTTCGTCCGTCTGTTGAAGGACCTGCTGCGTTCGAAGGACTTCGGCCACCGCATCGTCCCGATCATCCCCGACGAGGCGCGCACGTTCGGCATGGACGCCTACTTCCCGTCGGCGAAGATCTACAACCCCAACGGCCAGCACTACACGTCGGTCGACCGTGAGCTCCTCCTCGCCTACAAGGAGAGCCCGCAGGGTCAGATCGTGCACGTCGGCATCAACGAGGCGGGCGCCCTGGCCGCGTTCACCGCGGCCGGCACGTCCTACGCCACGCACGGCGAGCCGCTGATCCCGATCTACCTCTTCTACTCGATGTTCGGATTCCAGCGCACCGGCGACGCCCAGTGGGCCGCCGGCGACCAGATGGCCCGAGGCTTCATCATGGGCGCCACCGCCGGTCGTACCACCCTCACGGGTGAGGGCCTGCAGCACGCCGACGGTCACTCGCACCTGCTCGCCGCCACCAACCCGGCGACGATCTCGTACGACCCGGCATACGGCTACGAGATCGCGCACATCATGCGTTCGGGTCTCGAGCGCATGTACGGCGGAAACCACGAAGACCCGAACGTCATGTACTACATCACGCTCTACAACGAGCCGATGGTGATGCCGGCCGAGCCGGAGAACGTCGACGTCGACGGCATCGTGCGCGGTATCCACCGTGTCTCGGTCGGCGAGGGCGAGGGACCCCGTGCCCAGCTCTTCGCATCGGGTGTCGGACTCCCCTGGGCCCTCGAGGCGCAGCAGCTGCTGAAGAACGACTGGGGCGTGATCGCCGACGTCTGGTCGGTCACCTCCTGGACCGAGCTGCGCCGCGACGGCCTCGCCGCCGACGAGCACAACTTCCTGCACCCCGAAGAGGAGCCCCGCACCGCGTACCTCACGCAGAAGCTGCAGGGCGCCGAGGGTCCGGTCGTCGCGGTCAGCGACTTCATGCACGCCGTGCAGGACCAGATCCGTCCCTGGGTTCCGCAGCGTTTCGCGACGCTCGGTGCCGACGGCTTCGGATTCTCCGACACCCGTGCAGCCGCCCGTCGTTTCTTCAAGATCGACGGTCCGTCGATCGTCGTCCGCACGCTGCAGTCGCTCGCCGAAGACGGGGTCGTCGACCGTTCTCTCGCCGCGCAGGCCATCCAGAAGTACAGCCTGCACGACGTGAACGCCGGCACCAGCGGCAACGCGGGCGGCGAAAGCTGAGCCATCGGTGACAGGTTCCTCTTCGCGCGGCATGGACAAGTCCGCCACGCTCACCTGGCTGCGCCGGATCTCCGGTGACATCGCCTCGGTGACGATCAAGCGCCTCGAGGACACCCTGCCGTGGTACGCCGACATGCCACCAGCCCGCCGCTCTGCGGTCGGGCTGGTGGCCCAGGCAGGCATCACCTCCTTCATCCAGTGGTATGAGGATCCGACCTCGACCCCCTGGATCGCCGCCGACATCTTCGCGGCCGCTCCGCGCGAGCTTCTGCGCAGCGTCAGCCTGCAGCAGACGCTGCAGCTCATCCGCGTCACCGTCGAGGTGACGGAAGAGCGTGTGGCCGGTCGTGGCGAGGACCTCCGCGAGGCGATCCTGCTGTATTCGCGCGACGTGGCCTTCGCCGCTGCCGACGTGTACGCCCGTGCCGCCGAGGCCCGTGGCCTGTGGGATGCGCGCCTCGAAGCACTCGTGGTCGACTCGATCCTCACCGGTGAAGCAGACGAGGAGCTCCCGAGCCGTATCGCCGCGCTCGGCTGGCACGGCCACGGCGAAGTCGCTGTTCTGGTCGGCACGACTCCCCCGCAGTTCGACGTCGATCTGGTGCGCCGCACCGCCCGCAAGCTCGCGGTCGATGTGCTCATCGGTGTGCAGGGCTCGCGCCTCGTGCTCGTCATCGGTCGTGCGCGCATCGCGGGTCAGGAACCCGTCGAGGGCGAGGAGGAAGAACTCGGCTTCGAAGAGATCGCGTCCAGGCTCGAGCCCTCCTTCGGTCCCGGCTACGTCGTGCTCGGCCCGGCGGTCGCCGCCCTCGTCGATGCCAGCCAGAGCGCGCGAGCGGCTCTCGCCGGCTTCGCCGTCGCGCGCGCCTGGCGCAGCGCCCCTCGGCCCGTCGATGCCGACGATCTTCTGCCCGAACGCGCCCTCGCGGGCGATCCGCTCGCCAAGCAGACCCTGATCGAGCGCATCTACCGCCCCCTGCAGGCGCACTCCACCGACCTCGTGACCACGCTCTGGAGCTATCTCGACAACGGTCGATCTCTCGAGGCGACGGCGCGCGAGCTGTTCGTGCACCCCAATACCGTCCGATACCGCCTGAAGCGCGTCAGCGAGGTCATCGGCTGGGATGCAACCGGACCCCGCGAGGCCCTCATCCTTCAGACCGCGCTCATCCTCGGATCCATCGGCGCGGCGGAGCAGGTCCGCCGTCGTCCGCCGCTGCGACGCCAATCCCGCTGAACGACGCGCAGAACACCGATCTGCTGTACGCCACACACAAGGGATCTTCGGAATCTTGTGATGGATCATCCACCGCTTCCGCCAGATCGTTGGCAGACTGGGGATGTGATTGTCGTCGTATGCCCAGGACAGGGCTCGCAGACCCCCGGTTTCCTCTCTCCCTGGCTCGAGCTGGACGGCGTGGCCGAGAACCTCGCCGCGTACTCCGAGGCCGCTGAGGTCGATCTCCAGCAGCACGGCACGGTGTCGGATGCCGGCACCATCCGTGACACGCGCATCGCGCAGCCGCTGATCGTCGCAGCCTCGCTGATCGCGGCGAACGCCCTCACGGCGCGTGCAGGTCGCCGCGCAGATGGTGTCGCCGGCCACTCGGTCGGAGAGATCGCCGCACTCGTCGGCAGCGGTGTGATCGACGCCGAGACCGGAATGCGCCTGGTCGGCATCCGAGGTCGCGCCATGGCGGATGCCGCAGCACAGACCCCCACCGGCATGAGCGCGGTGCTCGGCGGCGACGAGGAGACGATCCTCACGCGGCTCACCGAGCTCGGCCTCTCCCCCGCCAACTACAACGGCGGCGGACAGCTCGTCGTGGCCGGCGAGCTCGCAGGACTCGAGGCTCTCTCGTCCGAGCCGGTCAAGGGCACCCGCGTCATCCCACTCCAGGTGGCCGGTGCGTTCCACACCTCGTACATGGAGTCGGCCGTCTCCGCCCTGCGTGACGCCGTCTCGACCGTGACTCCGGCAGACCCCGACATCACCCTGTGGACCAACCGCGACGGCTCCGTCGTCACCGATGGGTCGCAGGCACTGAGCTACCTGGTCGACCAGGTCTCCTCGCCCGTGCGCTGGGACCTGTGCATGGCGTCCTTCGCCGACCAGGGCATCACCGGCCTGATCGAGCTCGCCCCCGCCGGCGCGCTCACCGGTCTCGCCAAGCGCGGTCTGCGCGGCGTGCCGACGGTCGCCGTGAAGACCCCCGATGACCTCGATGCGGCCGTCGCGCTGCTGAACGGAGAAGCCGCATGAGCCCCACCCTGAACCAGGTCACCGGTCCTGCGTACACACGGATCTACTCCTACGGCGCGGCCCGTGGCGAGAACGCGGTGCCGAACGACGACCTCATCGGCCCGATCGACTCCAGCGACGAGTGGATCCGCCAGCGCACCGGCATCGTGACCCGCGTGCGCGCCGACAAGGGCACGGATGCGATCGATCTCGCGACCGTCGCGGCCGCCGAGGCGATCGAGAAGTCCGGCATCCCGGCCGACCAGGTCGATCTCGTCATCGTCGCCACCATCAGCAACCCCAAGCAGTCGCCCTCGGTCTCCGCGATCGTCGCCGACCGCGTGGGCGCGAACCCCGCCGCTGCGTACGACATCAACGCCGCCTGCGCCGGATACGCGTATGCCGTCACCCAGGCCGACGCCCTGATCAGGTCCGGCGCGGCACGCTACGCCCTCGTGATCGGCACCGAGAAGCTCTCGGACATCGTCGACCCGGCCGACCGCAGCATCTCGTTCCTGCTCGGTGACGGCGCGGGTGCCGCGCTCATCGGCCCGAGCGACACGCCGGGCATCGCCCCTGCGGTGTGGGGTTCCGACGGCTCGAAGGCAGACGCCGTCGGCATGAACGGCACTCTCACGGAGTTCCGCGACGGCGAAGTGCCGTGGCCGACCCTGCGCCAGGAGGGCCAGACGGTCTTCCGCTGGGCGGTGTGGGAGATGGCGAAGGTCGCTCGCGAAGCTCTCGACCGGGCCGGCGTCGAGCCGACCGACATCGCCGCGTTCATCCCGCACCAGGCGAACATGCGCATCATCGACGAGTTCGCCAAGCAGCTCAAGCTGCCGGAATCCACGGTGATCGCGCGTGACATCGAGACCACAGGCAACACCTCGGCCGCCTCGATCCCCCTCGCGAGTCACCGACTCATGGCCGAGCACCCGGAGCTCTCGGGCGGTCTCGCGCTGCAGATCGGCTTCGGCGCGGGCCTCGTGTTCGCCGCTCAGGTCGTCGTCCTCCCCTGAGAACGCGCCGACCTTCCCTAGACTGTTCCACGGTTCCGATACACAACCCGTAAGAAAGAGGAAGACCACATGGCTTTCACCAACGATGAGGTCCTCGCAGGCCTCGCAGAGCTGATCACCGACGAGACCGGCATCAACGCCTCCGAGGTCGCCCTCGAGAAGTCGTTCACCGACGACCTCGACATCGACTCGATCTCGATGATGACCATCGTCGTCAACGCCGAGGAGAAGTTCGGCGTCACCATCCCCGACGACGAGGTCAAGAACCTTAAGACCGTCGGAGACGCCGTCAACTTCATCGTCGCCGGCCAGGAGTAATCCACGCAGGATGCCACCCCCGCGCCTGCGGGGCGTGGCATCCTCCGCCTTGCCCGCCTTCTGCTCGACCCGCCTGACAAGGAACCACACATGACCAAGCGCATCGTCGTCACCGGCATCGGCGCCACGTCCGCCATCGGCGGGACAGCTCCCGAGAACTGGACCAACCTGCTCGCAGGACAGTCCGGAACCCGCCCCCTCGAACACGACTGGGTTCAGCAGTACGAGCTGCCCGTCACCTTCGCCGCAGAGGCGATCGTCCGCCCCGAAGACGTCCTGCCCCGCCACGAGGCGAAGCGGCTCGACCCCTCCTCCCAGTTCGCGCTCATCGCGGCTCGTGAGGCCTGGGCGGATGCAGGATCCCCCGAGGTCGCCCCCGAGCGCCTCGGTGTCGACTTCGCCACCGGCATCGGCGGCCTCTGGACCCTCCTCGACGCGTGGGACACCCTGCGCGAAAAGGGGCCCCGCCGTGTGATGCCCCTCACCGTCCCGATGCTGATGCCGAACGCCGCAGCGGGCAACCTGTCGCTGCAGTTCCAGGCACGCGCCTACGCCCAGACGGTCGTGAGTGCGTGCGCCTCCAGCACCGAGTCGATCATCCACGCGTTCCATCACCTGCAGGACGGTCTCGCCGATGTCGTGATCGCCGGTGGAACCGAGTCGGCCATCCACCCGATCACGATGGCGTCCTTCGCCTCGGCGCAGGCGCTGTCGCGCCGCAACGACGATCCCGCCACCGCATCCCGCCCCGGCGCGATCGACCGCGACGGCTTCGTCATGGGAGAGGGCGCCGCAGCGCTGATCCTCGAGACCGAGGAGCACGCCGAGGCTCGCGGAGCCAAGATCTACGGCTACGTCCTCGGCGGCGGAGTGACCGCTGACGCGTACCACATCACGGGCAACGACCCCGAGGGGAACGGCGCAGCACGTGCGGTCACCCAGGCTCTCGAAGAGGCCGGCATCACCGCCGATCAGGTCGCCCACATCAACGCGCACGCGACGTCGACCCCGGTCGGTGACCCCAACGAGTACGTCGCGCTCAAGAAGGTCTTCGGCGACCGGATCGACGAGATCCCGGTCTCGGCGACGAAGGCGTCGACCGGTCACCTGCTGGGTGGCACCGGAGCACTCGAGGCGATCTTCTCTCTGCTCGCGCTCCGCGACCGCGTGGCGCCGCCGAC
The DNA here is from genome assembly GCF_052045655.1 of Microbacterium sp. 22215. Lineage (NCBI taxonomy): Bacteria > Bacillati > Actinomycetota > Actinomycetes > Micrococcales > Microbacteriaceae > Microbacterium > Microbacterium sp. 22215. The sequence goes on along the minus strand of NZ_JBQEPC010000009.1, from coordinate 34,423 downwards.
GATCAACATGACGGAGCCCGACCCGGCCGTGCCGTTCAAGCTCTCGGGCGAGGCGCAGCCTCTCGGCGACGGTCAGCTGTACGCGATCAGCAACTCGTTCGGCTTCGGTGGCCACAACGCCGTCGCGGTCTTCGCGAGCGCCGACTGACCCTCAGACACGCACGAGAACGGCCCCCGGGTGATCCCGGGGGCCGTTCTCGTCTTCCGCCATCTCGGGGCTATGCCCGGGCGAGCTGCCGCGAACGAGCCGCGCGCAGACGGGTGGTCCAGGGCAGGAACCAGCCGACCAGCGGTCCGACCCCGAAGGCGAAGAGCACCGTTCCCACGCCGACCGGCCCTCCGAGAAGGAAGCCGATCAGCAGCACGCTGCCCTCGATGAGGGTGCGCACGAGCCACACGGGCCGGCCCGTGCGCGCGACGAGTCCCGTCATCAGCCCGTCTCGCGGTCCTGGACCGAAGTCCGCGGCGATGTACAGACCGGTCGCGAATGCGAGGAGCAGCAGGCCCGCCACGAACATGGGGGCGCCCACCCAGATCGACGGCGGTGCGGGGATCACGAAGAGGGCCACGTCGGCGCTCGGTCCCACGAGCAGGGCATTCAGCAGAGTGCCGAGGCCGACACGCTGACGGAGCGGGATCCACAGCACCAGCACGAGCACCGACACGAGGACGGTGACGAATCCGTAACCGATCCCCGCCTGTCCGGCGATACCGAGAGCGAGCACGTCCCAGGGGGCGACGCCGATTCCACCGCGCACCATCAGGCCGAGGGCGACGCCATAGAGGAACAGACCCACGAGCAGCTGGACGATGCGCTCGACGACGTCGCGCCGGCTCGTGGCGGCGATGGGCAGGAAGACCGAACGCAGGTGCATTGTTCCATCGTGGCCCCGGTGGACGACGGGACGTCGAGGCCAGTCTGTGAAAAGTGGCCTGCCGTAACCAGTCCACTTTGCGGCATGCTGGGGAGATGACCTCCCGACTCGTCGAGCAACTCGGCACCCAGAGCGTCGCCGGGGCGACCGCTGCGTCGCTCGCGGAGCAGATCCGTGCCCTGATCCTCGACGGCCGATTGACCGTCGGAGAGCGGCTGCCCAGTGAGCGGGCGCTCGCGCTCGAGTTGCGCCGTTCACGCTCGACCACGACCCGCGTGTACGGCCTCCTCGAAGACGACGGATACGTGTCCCGGCTGCACGGCGGCAGCACCCGAGTCGCCCTTCCGCACTCCCCACCCGCCGCCACGAACACGGACGACGACGAGGCCATCGACCTCTCCATCGCCTCGATGGATTCGACGCCCGGGCTGTACGACGCCACGGTGCGGTCGCTCCCCCGGCTCGCCGCGCTCCGGGGGACGAGCGGCTATTCGCTGCGCGGACTCCCCGAACTGCGCGAAGCGGTCGCGCGCCGCTTCACCGAACGCGGCGTCGAGACGGACGCCGACGAGATCATCATCACGTCCGGCGCGCTCAATGCCTTCCACCTCGTCCTCGCCACGATCGGCCGGCGGGGAGAACGGGCACTGGTCGAGCAGCCGACCTTCCCGCACGCGCTCGAAGCCCTGCACCGGCACGGATACCGGCTTCTCCCCACCCCGGTGGATGTCACAGGCTGGGACGAGCGTCACCTCAGCGACACGCTTCTGCGCAGCCGCCCGCACGTCGCGTACCTCATCCCGGATTTCCACAACCCGACCGGAGCGACGCTGAGCGATGCCGAGCGATCCCGCATCGCGACGACGGCGAGGAACTCGGGCACGCACGTGGTCGTCGACGAGACCACCGCCGAGCTCGACATCGATCGCGGCTGGTCGCCGCTCCCGATGGCCGCTTTCAGTCCGCAGATCATCACCGTGGGCTCGATGTCCAAGATCGCCTGGGGCGGCTTGCGCATCGGTTGGATCCGCGCGGAGCGCTCACTCATCGCCCGACTGCTCGCGACCCGACCCTCGTTCGAGCTGGGCACGGCTCTGCTCGAGCAGTGCATCGCCGTCGAGCTCCTGCAGGACATGCCGGCACTCACCGCGCACGTCACGGCGCGCCTGCGAGCCGGCCGCGAGGCGGTCGCCACCGGCCTCGCATCCATCGGCGGCCTCTCCATGCCGCCGACGAGCGGTGGCCTCTCCGCCTGGCTCGACCTGGGCGCTCCGATCTCGACGTCGCTCTCGCTCGCGTCGCGCGACCATCAGCTGATCCTTCCGCCGGGCCCGCGGTTCACCACCGGAGGAGTCCTCGAGCGCCGCCTGCGCATCCCCATTACTCTTCCTCCCGAGCGGATGGCCGACGCGATGGGACGCCTGCAGCTCGCCTGGGATGACGTCATGGCCGGCGGAGCGTCCGCACCCCGGGAGATGCCGCGCTCAGCCGTCATCTGAATGCAGACGAGGACCCCGCCCCTGGATCAGGGGCGGGGTCCTCGTCATGTGGAACAGGGATTCGCATTCTCAGCGTCCGGGATCACTCACCGGCATCCGATACTCACGCCTTCCGGTTCCAGGTCTGTGCGCCGTGGCCGACTAGCCCACCTTGTGCAGCCAGACGACGCGGGCATCGTCACTCGCGTGGCGGAACGGCTCGAGCTCTTCGTCCCAGGCCGAGCCGAGAGCGATGTCGAGTTCGCGCTGCAGCTCCGTGGCACTGCCGGCCGCGATCTCCATCGCGTAGCGGATGCGGTCCTCGCCGATCACGATGTTGCCGGCGGCATCGGTCTGCGCGTAGTGGATGCCGAGGTCGGGGGTGTGCAGCCAACGGCCGCCATCGCTCCGCGGAGTCGGATCCTCCGTGACCTCGAAGCGGAGATGCTCCCAGCCGCGGATAGCCGTGGCGAGAGCAGCACCGGTTCCGACGGGGCCGTCCCAGTAGAACTCCGCACGGCGAGCACCGTCGAGCACCGGCTGGTCGCTCCAGTCGAAGTTCACCGCACGACCGATGGCGCGTCCTACCGCCCATTCCAGGTGCGGGCAGAGCGCGCGAGGTGCAGAGTGGATGAACACCACTCCGCGTGCGTAAGCCGTCGCCATGATCTCTCCGTTTCATCAGGTGCGTCTTCCCCAACGACCTGAAACAACGAGAACTGGCGTGAATATGCGGTTATGGGGCTATTCTCGCCCAGACCAGGCGAAATCACAAGCATGTGATTCGACGACGAAGGCCCCGGTCACGAGGACCGGGGCCTTCGGACCGTCACCGGTCCTGATTCGGAGGAGGCTCAGGCCTCGCTCATCGCCTGCTTGACCTGCTGGCCCTTGGCGGCGTAGTACGCGGCACGGGCGGCGTCACGACGAGCCTGCTCGGCGTAGCCGGCCTCGAGCACGTCCTGCGGGACGTCGACGTTCGGCACATCCTGCGTGCCGTTGTACTTCTCGATGTAGGCGTCGAGCTCGGGGCCCGACGTCCACGACGTGATGAGGCAGTAGCGCGGCTCGGAGCCGACGTGCGTCGCGGCGTGCCACAGACGCTGCGTGTCGACGATCAGCTGCGCGCCGGCCGGCAGCGCGATGCGGTACTCGATGCTCGGGTCGGTGCGGTTCTCGCGCAGGACGAAGAAGCTGTCCTTGTCATCGCTGAGGTTGAAGAAGCCGCGCACGACCCAGCCGGTGCCGTCGGGGTTCAGACGGTTGTTGTCGTCCTGGTGGAGGTTGTAGAGGCACTCGCCGTACGGCGTCGGCTGCAGCTCGATCACACGGCAGCGACCGACGTTGGCACCCGGCTCCTGCGCGCGACGCGTCAGGTTCGGCGCCTTGGCGGTCTGCGAGTCGATCCAGACGCCGTCCTTGTCGGTGCGCGGCGGCTTGTGGTTCCAGAAGCCGTTGCACTCGATCTCGCCCTTGGCACTGGCGAGCGGCGCGAAGCGGGTGTCACCCGACGACTTCCAGTCGTTGTACTCGATGTCGAGCCACTCCTTGGGGTCGAGCTCCTGGTCGTAGCTGTCGAGAACGACGAAGCCCTTGTCTTCGAGCGCCTTTGACTTGATGTATCCCATGATCTGAACCAGATCCTTTCATCGGGGGCCAGCACGTTTTAACAGGCCCTGATAAGGCAAGCCTAACAGTGCGCCTCTGACGCGCCGCCGAGGGCCGCCGTGAATAACCGAATAGACTGAATCGGGCGCCTGGCGACTCCTCGGCGCCGGGCGTTACGGGAGGACGAGACACCAGCATGAGCACTGCGACCAACGTCGAGGCGACAGCTGTCAACACGATCGAGTGGCTCGCAGAGGACTCCACCACCATCGTCGTGCCGGTGTACCAGCGTCAGTACCGATGGGACATCGGCGGATGCGAGCAGCTGCTCTCCGACGTACGAGCCGTGGCCCGCGAAGACGAGTCCCACCGCCATTTCATCGGGTCGATCCTGTCGGCCTCCGACGACTCGGATGCCGACACGGAGCTCGTCCTGATCGACGGGCAGCAGCGCATCACCACGCTCATGCTGCTCGTCGCGGCTCTGCGGCACGCGCTGCAGGACTCCTCCCCCGAGTTGGCCGCCGAGCTCGACCGTGTTCTCGTGCGTCCGGACGACCCCACCCGCACCAAGCTGCGCCCGCATGACGCCTGGGCCGAGCTCTACGAGTCGGTTGTGCTCGAACGCGGCGATCACGCGGACCGTGAGTCGCGCTTCGACGACAACTACGCGTTCTTCCGCAGCCAGGTGCACGTCGACGAGGTGCCCTCGATCTGGCGCGGACTGCAGAGGCTCGAGCACGTGTCGATCACGCTCGCCACAGAGGCGAATGCGCAGCAGATCTTCGAGAGCCTGAACTCCACCGGTGAACCGCTGCGTGATCACGAGCTCATCCACAACTACATCCTGATGGGCCTCACCCACGCCGAGCAGCTCGATGTCGAGACCCGGTTCTGGCTGCCGATCGAACGCCACACCGGAGAGACGATCGGTGCATTCTGGCGGCACTACCTCGTGATGACCACAGGACGAGAGGTCGCCGCGAACGGCGAGCACGGCGTCTACAGCGCCTTCCGGCGCTCCTTCCCCCGTGTCGACCTCGATCATCTGCAGGCGGATGCGGAGGTCTGGCGCCACTACGCCGAGATCTACGGCATCCTGCTCGACCCCACGCTCGAGAACGACTCCGAGATCGCGCGGCAGCTGCGGTTCGTGAACACCTTCGGGCGCGCGTCGTACCCCCTGGTGCTGAGCGTCTACAGCGATCACTCGCGAGGGCTCATCGGACGCGATGAGCTCCTGGAGACGCTCGAATGGATCCAGACGATGTATCTGCGCCGCACCCTCGTGAATCTTCCGAATGAGCGTCTCGTCGCCCGTCTCTGCCGCGCGCGGCGGGGCGGAAGGGATGCGCTGGCCCGCGCATTCGCTCGGATCACCCCCTCGGACGAGCGCGTGAGCGCCGTCCTGAAGTACAGCGAGCTCCCGCATCCTGCGTACGTGCTCGGACGTCTGGAGGGGGTCGACGACGCCGACGACTTCGACGTCGAGCACATCGTGCCGACCGTGCCCAGCGACAGCTGGTCGGGAGACGGCGTACGCCCGTGGATCGACTACTCCGACGACGAGCGCAACGCGCATCGCGCTCTCGCACCGACACTCGGAAACCTCACGCTCCTCGAGCAGCACCTCGCAGAGCGCGTGTTCGGCGAGTCGTTCGCAGCCAAGCGCGATTCCGCCTATGCGCGGAGTTCCGTCGCCGAGACGAAGGCGCTCGAAGCGACCGACACGTGGGGCACCGCCGCCATCTCGGAACGCACCATCCGCCTCACCGCAGAGCTGCTGCGCATCTGGGCGAGGCCCGCTCTGCCCGAGATCGATGACGACGGGCTGACCCCCATCCTCGACGCGGTGCGTCGCCGTGGCTGGCCCGCCGGGTGGGAGCGCGAGTTCGAGTACGTCGAATACCGGGGCGAGCGCTGGGAGGTCTTCGACGTCCGGTACCTGTTCAACCGGGTCTTCCGCCGCGCCTGGACCGACACACGCGATGCGGCTGTGACCTACTGCGCCACCCACGGCGGACCGATCTACGACGACATGGCCTGGAAGGGCCAATGGGACCAGCTCGACGAGTCGCACCACCTGTACATGGGATGGGACTCGAACTACATGATGAATGCGGTGCAGGGCGTGCTCCAGGAGGCCGGCATCGCCTCCGAGGTGTTCGTCAAGTACTCCTACATCGGGAATGTGATGTGACATGACGACCACCATCCGCCGCCTGCTCGACCTCACTGTCGAGGAGCACACGCTCACCGTCCCGCTCGTGTGGGGCGACCCGGCCGACACCCGCACGATCGACGTCTTCGCCCGCGTGGTCACCCGCGAGGGAGGCGAAAGGCTCCCCTACCTGGTCTTCCTGCAGGGGGGACCCGGTCACGAAGCACCCCGTCCGTTCCACTCGTCGACGTCGCCCGCCTGGCTCGACGAGGCGCTCGCGCACTACCGGGTCGTGATGCTCGACCAGCGAGGCACCGGACTCTCGACGCCGGTCGGCGACGCCGACCTCGAGCGCGGATCGGCCGCGGTCGCGGAGCACCTCACGCACCTGCGCGCGGACTCGATCGTCCGCGACTGCGAGGCGATGCGCGAACACCTCGGCGCCGAGACGTGGAGCGTGCTCGGCCAGTCGTTCGGGGGGTTCACGACCCTCGCCTACCTGTCGACCGACGCCGACTCGCTGGCCGACGTGTTCATCACCGGCGGGCTCAGCACCGTGAGCCGCCACCCGGACGAGGTCTACGCGCTCTGCTACGACAAGATGCGCGTGGCCTCCGAGCAGTACTACCGTCGGTTCCCCGAGCACAGGGATGCCATGCGCCGCCTCGTCGATCGAGCCGCGGCAGGCGACATCGTCCTGCCCGACGGCGAGATCGTCTCACCGTCGAGGCTGCGCTCCGTGGGTTCCGCGCTCGGCACGGACGACGGGTGGCAGACCGTCTGGTCGCTGCTCGAGCGCGATCCCGCGTCCAACGCCTTCCGTCACGATCTGATGCACGCGATGCCGTACCGCGGCCGCAACCCGCTCTACTTCGCGTTCCATGAATCGAGCTATGCGAGCGGTCATGCCACACGATGGTCGGCGGAGCGCACCGAGCCCCAGGACTTCCGCGACGACGTGACCCTGTTCACGGGCGAGCACATCCGCCGAGACTGGACCGAGACGGTGCCGGCATTCCAGCCGTGGCGCGACGTCACGCTCGCGCTGGCGGAGTTCGAATGGCCGCGCATCTACGACGAGGTCGCCATCGCGACGTCCGGTGCGACGGGTGCGGCGGCGGTGTACGTGAACGACGTGTACGTGCCGATGGAGTTCTCTCTCGAGACCGCTCGTCTGCTGCCCGGCGTCACGCTCTGGGTGACCAGCGAGCACGAGCACAACGGCGTGCGCTCCGGCCCCGTGCTGACCCGCCTCTTCGATCTCGCCCACGGTCGCCGCGTCCGTTGAGAATCCCCCTGCAGGCTGATGCCTCCACGTCCGGAGCCGCATAGCCTGATTCCATGGCCGACACACTCGGGATGCTCCTGACGATCGCGATCCTCCTCATCGTCGTGACCGCGATCGTCGTGGTGATCGTGGCGGCGTACGCCAGGGTGCCCCTCGAGAAGAAGTACGAGAGTGCCGGTGGCGGACTCGGAGGGTCGTTCGAGGCGGTCTGGATGCCGTCGGCCCACGAGGCCGGCATCGAGCGCGACCGCCAGACCAAGCGCACGGCCCCCGCGCCCTCTCCCGGCGACCAGCCCAGCCGGATCGACGCGGAACGCATCGTCATCGATCTCTGAGGACCGCTCGCCTCCGGGTGAACACGAAGAAGGCCCCGGTTCCGAGGAACCGGGGCCTTCTGACGCGGTGGTCGTTACTTGGACGAGCCGCCGAAGCCCTTGAAGCGCTGGTTGAACTTCTCGACGCGACCGGCCGAGTCCATGATGCGCTGCTTACCCGTGTAGAACGGGTGCGATGCCGACGAGATCTCGACGTCGATGACGGGGTACTCGACGCCGTCGAGCTCGATGGTCTTGTCGCCCGTGACGGTCGAACGGGTGAGGAACGTCTCTCCCGAACCGAGGTCGCGGAACACGACAGCCTTGTACTCGGGGTGAATGTCAGTCTTCATGGGATTCCTTAGTTGCTGCCCTGGATTGTGCCAGGGACGAGGGAAGTCTGCGGTGCAGAGAGCACCAAGGATCGATTCTATCAGATCGCGATCAGGATGCCGCGCGCGCGGCGTAGCGACCGTCTTCGCTGCTGAGCACGATCGGCATGCCGAACGTCTCGGTCAGCGTCTCGGCGGTCAGGGTCTCGGCGACCGGCCCCGCGGCGACGATGCGCCCCTCGCGCATGAGCAGCACATGCGTGAAGCCGACCGGGATCTCCTCGACGTGATGCGTGACCATCAGCATCGCGGGCGTCGTCGGCGACGACGCGTAGCCGCTGAGCAGGGCGAGCAACTCTTCACGCGACCCGAGATCGAGCGACGCCGTCGGCTCGTCGAGGAGGAGCAGCTCGGGGTCGGTCATCACGGCGCGAGCGATCTGGACGCGCTTCTGCTCGCCGTCGCTCAGCGTTCCGAACGTGCGCTCGGCGAGGTGCTCGAGGCGCCAGTCACCGAGCACGCGCAGCGCGCGACGCTCATCGATGTCCTCGTAGTTCTCGTTCCATCGGCCGAGCACCGAGTATGCGGCGGTGAGGACGGTGTTCAGCACCGTCTCGTCACGCGGCACGCGCTTCGCCATCGCCGAGGACGCGAAGCCGATGCGCGGCCGCACCTCGAACACGTCTGTGCGGCCCAGGGTCTCCCCCAGCACCGTCACCGTTCCGGAGGTCGGGTGCATGAGTGTGTCGGCCAACTGCAGCAGGGTCGTCTTTCCCGCGCCGTTCGGGCCCAGGATCACCCATCGCTGATCGTCGTCGACCTGCCAGGTCACGTGATCGATGATGTTGCGGCCCTCGCGGCGCACGACGACGTCGGTGAATTCCAGAGCGCTCGACATGCTCCCAGCCTATCGGCTCAGGACGTCAGCTCCGCGTACAGCGCGCGCGTGGTGTCGGCGATCGCACCCCAGCTGAACTCGTCGCGGGCGCGCTCCCGACCGGCCTCGCCGTAGGCCCGCGCGCGCTCCGGATCGGAGGTCACCTCGGTGAGCACGCCGGCGAGATCGGCGATGTAGCGCTCCGGGTCCACGGGGGTTCCCGTGCCGTCCTGCAGCTGCTCGATCGGCACGAGCCGCCCGGTGACGCCGTCGGCGACGACCTCGGGGATGCCCCCGGTCGCCGTGCCGACCACCGCTGCCCCGCATGCCATCGCCTCGAGGTTCACGATGCCCAGCGGCTCGTAGACCGACGGGCAGACGAAGGTCGTCGCGGCCGTGAGGATCGCCGAGAGCTCGTCGCGCGGCAGCATCCGCTCGATCCAGACGACACCGTCGCGGGTCTGCTGCAGGAGCTTCACGCCCTCCTGCACCTCGGCCATGATCTCGGGAGTGTCCGGGGCGCCGGCGCAGAGGATCAGTTGCACCTCAGGGGGCAGCAGACGAGCGGCCTGCAGCAGGTAGGGCAGGCCCTTCTGCCGGGTGATGCGTCCGACGAAGACGACGGACGGACGAGCGGGGTCGATCCCGACGGATTCGAGGAAGGCGGGGTTCTGCACCGGCCGCCACCGTTCGACATCGATCCCGTTGTGGATCACGCGCACCTTGGCCGGGTCGACCGACGGGTAGCTGCGCAGGATGTCCGCGCGCATCCCTGCGCTCACCGCGATGACCGCCGCCGCATTCTCGTAGGCGAGCTTCTCGATGCCACTCGACACCGCGTATCCACCGCCGAGCTGCTCGGCCTTCCATGGGCGCAGCGGCTCGAGGCTGTGTGCGGTGAGCACGTGAGGGATCCCGTGCAGTTGGGAGGCGATGTGCCCGGCGAAGTTCGCGTACCAGGTGTGACTGTGCACGAGGTCGGCGTCGGAGATGGCCGAGACGATCTCGAGATCCGTGCCGAGCGTCTGCAGAGCGGCGTTCGCGGAGGCGAGTTCCGACGGCGTCCGATACGCGAAAGTACCCGCCTCATCACGCGGAGAACCGAAGGCTCTGACCTGTACATCGATATTCTCCCGCAGGGCCGTGACGAGCTCGGCGACGTGGACGCCCGCACCTCCGTAGATCTCCGGCGGGTATTCCTTCGTGATCATCTCGACGCGCATGTCTAGACGGTAGTGACTCACTTGTCCAGATGCTAGTTCGCCGGGCCGATTCGCCTCTATGGTGGGTGCATGTCCGCACCAAAGAAGATCTTCGGCATCATCCTCGCCGGCGGCGAGGGAAAGCGTCTCATGCCCCTCACAGCCGATCGCGCGAAACCTGCAGTGCCCTTCGGCGGACAGTACCGATTGATCGATTTCGCGATCTCGAACCTCATAAATTCGGGGCTTCGTCAGGTCGTCGTCCTCACGCAGTACAAGTCGCACAGCCTCGACCGGCACATCTCGCAGACGTGGCGCATGTCAGCACTGCTCGACTCGTACGTCACCTCGGTGCCCGCGCAGCAGCGACTCGGCAAGCGCTGGTTCTCCGGCTCCGCCGACGCGATCCTCCAGAGCCTCAACCTGATCAACGACGAGAAGCCCGACATCGTGGTCGTGATCGGCGCCGATCACGTGTACCGCATGGACTTCCGTCAGATGCTCGAGGCGCACATCGAGTCCGGCGCCAAAGCCACCGTCGCCGGCATCCGCCAGCCGCTCTCGATGGCGTCGCAGTTCGGCGTGATCGATGCAGACACCGAGACCGGACGCATCAAGCAGTTCCTCGAGAAGCCGACCGACATCGCCGGCCTCGAGGACTCCCCGCACGAGGTGCTCGCCTCGATGGGCAACTACATCTTCGACGCCGACGCTCTGATCGCCGCCGTCGAGGCCGACGGCGAATCGCCGACCTCCGGGCACGACATGGGTGGCGACATCGTGCCGTACTTCGTCGACCGCGGTGAGGCCGGCTACTACGACATGAAGCAGAACGACGTCCCGGGTTCCTCTCCCCGCGATCGTTCGTACTGGCGCGACGTGGGTACCATCGACTCGTTCTTCGACGCCCACATGGATCTGATCTCGACGCTGCCGATCTTCAACCTCTACAACATGGAGTGGCCGATCCATTCGCAGGCCGTGAACTCGCCGCCCGCGAAGTTCGTGCGCGACTCGGTGGGCCGCATCGGCAACGCGATCGACTCGATCGTGTCGCTCGGGTCCGTGCTGTCGGGGACACATCTCGAACGCAGCGTCGTCGGGCCGTGGACCCTCGCTGGCGGCGGTTCCACGATCACCGACTCCGTCGTCTTCGACGGGGTGCGGGTCGGAGCGGGTTCGCGAGTGCATCGCGCGATCCTCGACAAGAACGTGGTCCTCGCCGACGGCGCGACCGTGGGCGTCGACCGAGAGCGCGATCTCGCCCGGGGGTTCACCGTGACGGAGTCGGGCATCACCGTGGTCGGCAAGGGCCTGTTCATCGAACGGTGACCGGGCCATCTGAGTCCCGCACCGCACGTCGACGAGCGCAGCTGTCGATACGCTGGGGGCGTGACTGCTGCGCGCTTCCTCGTCGTCCTCGATGCTGATTCCACACTCATCCGCAATGAGGTGATCGAACTCATCGCCGACGAAGCTGGGCGTCGCGACGAGGTGCAGGCGGCCACGGAGGCCGCGATGCGCGGCGAGATCGACTTCGCGACGAGTCTACGGTCGCGGGTCGCAGCCCTCGAGGGCGTACCGGTGTCAGGTTTCGCCCGGGTGCTCGCCCGCATCGAGCCGACGCCCGGCGTCCGTGAGCTGACGGCCGCCGTCCATGAACGCGGTGGTGTCGTCGGTGTCGTGTCCGGCGGTTTCCACGAGATCCTCGACGACGTCGCCCCCGGTCTCGGCGTGGACCGCTGGCGCGCGAACCGCCTGGAGGTCACCGACGGCGCGCTCTCGGGTCGGGTCGACGGCGAGATCGTCGATGCCGCCGCCAAGGCCGCATCGCTGCTCGCCTGGGCGGACGAGCTCGGAGTGCAGCGCCACGCGACGATCGCGATCGGCGACGGAGCCAACGACCTGCAGATGATGTCGGTCGCCGGGCTCGGAGTCGCGTTCAACGCGAAGCCTGCCGTGCGCGCCGCCGCAAGCCTGGTCGTCGGTCCTCAGAACCTGTCCGAGGTCATCGCCCTGCTGCCGTAGCGGATGTCCGAAGCCCGGTCTATCGTCGGGCCATGGACATCATCCTCATCCCGGGCCTGTGGCTCGATGCCTCGAGCTGGAACGACGTCACGACCGAACTCGAGCGCGCCGGTCACACGGTTCATCCGCTCACGATGCCGGGCGTCGGAGCACCCGCGTCGGAATCGTCCGAGATCGGCATCTCCGAGTGGGTCGACGCCGCCGTGGCCGCGATCGATGCGGTCGGACGCCAGGTCGTGGTCGTCGGTCACAGCGGCGGAGGCAATGTCGCGTGGGGGGTCGCGGACGCACGCCCCGAGGCCGTGGCCAGAGCGGTGTTCGTCGACACTGTGCCTCCACCGTCGGGTTTCGGCATCAGCGAGTTCGAGGTCTTCGACGGCGTCGTGCCTTTTCCCGGCTGGGACTTCTTCCCCGCCGAAGACGTCGAGGATCTCGACGAAGACACCCGCTCGCGCACCGCGCCCCTCACACGAAGCGTGCCGGCCAAGGTGCCGACCGATGAGATCGCACTCGGTCCAGGGGCCCGGCATTCCGTCCCCGTGACGCTGCTCATGGGCGCCATGGACCTCGAGACCCTCGAGTCTGAGCTCGAGCAGTGGGGCCCGTACGCCGACGAGTTCCGGGCGATCGCTGACGCCGAGGTCGTGCGCATCGGCTCAGGTCACTGGCCGCAGTTCTCGATGCCGAGCCGGCTCGCCCAGCTCATCGATGCGGCGGTCACCCGCCGCTGACGCAGCGAGTCGGCTCAGTGCCCCATTCCGAGTCCGCCGTCGACCGGGATGACGGCACCGGAGATGTATCCCGCGTCGTCGCCGGCGAGCCACGTGACCACAGCCGCGACCTCGTCGGGAGTGGCGAAGCGACCTGCCGGGATGTTCGCCTTGTACTGCTTCTGTGTCTCTTCGGGGAGCTCAGCCGTCATGTCCGTCTCGATGAAACCGGGGGCGACGACGTTCGCAGTGATGCCGCGGCCGCCGAGCTCGCGGGTGAGCGATCGTGCGAAGCCCACCAGTGCGCTCTTCGACGCCGAGTAGTTCACCTGCCCGGCCGAGCCGTAGAGACCGACGACGCTCGAGATCAGGATCACGCGGCCGAAGCGCGCGCGCAGCATCCCCTTCGATGCGCGCTTGACGACGCGGAAGGTGCCGCCGAGGTTGGTGGCCACGACGCTGTCGAAGTCGTCCTCACTCATACGCAGGAGCAGCGTGTCCTTCGTGATACCCGCATTGGCGACGACGATCTCCACGGGTCCGAGCTGCTGCTCGACCTCGGTGAACGCCGCATCGAGCGCAGCGGCATCGGTGACGTCTGCGCGCACCGTCAGGGTGCCCTCCGGGCCTTCACCACTGCGTGCGGTGACGGCGACGCGGTACCCGTCACGGACGAATCGCTCGGCGATCGCACGGCCGATGCCGCGGTTGCCTCCGGTGACGAGGACGACGCGAGAACTCATTTTCCACTCCTGATCTGGCCGGTGGGGGTCGGGCCGGGTCGTCATCGATCCTACCGATGATGCCGCGTGCGTCCCGCGACGTTTGACAGCGCCTTCCCGGACTGGGACGCTGAACCCGACGAAAGGGCATCACCGTGAGCGACAACAGCATCCCCACCTCCCCGGGCGGCGAACAGCCGGCTCCCCCGCCCGCGCCACCGCTCGCGCCCGCACCGCCCGCGTATCCCCACCAGGCCGCCCCGGCGCAGCCGCCCCAGATCTACCCCGGCACCGCGCCCACGCAGCAGACCCAGGCATACCCGGGCGCCGCGCCGACGCAGGCGTACCCCGGCGCCGCGCCGACGTTCTCACCCGCCCAGCAGCCCTACGGCGCGGCTGCCGTCCAGCCCTACGGCACAGCCTCTCAGCACCCGCAGTACTCCGCGCCCGGTCAGCCCGGTGCCGGGTACCTCGCCTACGCCGCTCCGGTCTACGCCGCTCCGCGCCCGGCGAGCGGGCTCGCGATCACATCGCTGATCTGCGGCATCGCCGGTCTGGTCCTGTTCTGGGCGGTGATTCCCATGGTCGCGTCGATCGTCGCCGTGATCACCGGGCACATGGCTCTGCGGCAGACGAAGAACAACCCGGCCATCGGCGGCCGTGGTCTGGCCTTCGCCGGGCTGATCATGGGCTACATCATGGTCGCGGTCCTCGCGATCACGATCGTCATGACAGTCGTCAGCTTCGCGTTCTTCGGCGCCTTCACGCTGCCGTTCATCTTCTCGTCCTGACAGGTCGCGGGGCACCCCGGCGCCCCCTCACCGGCGTAGGCTTGTCTCATCGTGAAGAGCAAACCGCTGGTTCCTGCTGTCACCTCGCTGCCGCAGTCGCTGCAGGCCGAGGCTGATCACCGTGTCCGCCGTTATGCACTGACGATGACGATCCGCATCGTGTGCTTCGCACTCATGATGTTCGTCCAGCCCTATGGCTGGTACACCTGGGTCTTCGCACTCGCCGCCGCCGTCCTGCCGTACATCGCCGTGGTCTTCGCGAACGCGGGCAGCGACAGCACGGAGACGACCGCGGAGTCGCCGGTGCAGCAGATCGAGGCTCCGATCGCCACGACCCCGACGCCCGTCGAGACGATCACGGATCCCGGGATCATCATCATCCACGAGAGCCGCCAGGATCGCGAGTGAGTGGACTGGAGTGCTCGCGGGCCGGATGCCGGTCCGCGGCGACCATGCAGGTGGTGTGGCGCAATCCGCGCATCCACGCGGCTGACCGCGAGAAGGTCTGGCTCGCGTGCGATGAGCATGTCGGCTTCCTCCGCGACTATCTGGCAGCGAGAGACTTCCCCGTGACAGTGAGAGATGGTGTCCCCTCATGAGTGCCCGGATGGGTCGTTGGACCGTGTACGTGCTGATCGCGATCGGCTTCGCCATCGCCTGCGCTTTCCTGTCGCACTGGCAGTTCGATCGGAATGAGAACCGATCGGAGCAGATCGCACTCGTCGAGAAGAACTACGACGCGGATCCCGTGCCGCTCGCAGAGCTCATCGGCACCGATGGCGAGCTCGACCCCGGCGACGTGTGGCATCCGGTGGTGCTCACCGGGGAGTACCTCGACGACGAGCAGCTGCTGGTGCGCAACCGACCGCATGGCGGCACGAGCGCGTTCGAAGTGCTGGTGCCGTTCCGCGACGTCGACGGTCGCGTGTTCATCGTCGACCGCGGGTGGGTGCCTCCGGGTGACGGCGATGCCCCCGATGCGGTGCCGGCTCCCCCGAGCGGCGAGGTCGAGGTCATCGTCCGGCTGCGCCCGGGTGAGCAGCTCCCTGCGTCCGGGCGAGGCGCCCCTGAGGGCCAGGTGCCCACGATCAACCTGCCTTCGATCGCCGAACTGGTCGGCGGCGATGTCATCACGAGCGCGTACGGACAGATCGTCAGCGAGAATCCTGCCGGCGAAGGGACACTGGGCGGGTTCGACTCCCCCACCGATGATCCAGGCCCGCATCTCTCGTATGCGATCCAGTGGATCCTGTTCGCGCTGATGGGCTTCGTGTTCATCGGCTACATCATCCGGACCGAGATCGTGAAGCACCGCGAAGAGGTCGAGGGCATCCCCGCGCCGGTGAAGAAGTCTCGGCGACGGGACCAGGATGCCGATGTCGAAGACGAGCTCCTCGACGCCCGCTGACGCGAATCAGACGGAGCGGATGCTGCTCTGTCCAACCACGGTGCCGCCGACGGTCGTTCGAGACCACTCCGCTCCGGCGGCCTCATAGATGACGCGCGTGTGTCGCCGGTCTCTCGAGCCCTGCCAGAACTCGATGCGGGTGGGGACGATCCGCCACAGCACCCAGTCGCCGTCGGCGATGTCCGTCTGCGCTGACGCGGAGCGTGCGGCGAGATCGGCGGCGCTCTCCTCGGCCGTGGCTTCCTCCACCCGACCGCGCACCCGCACAGCCCGCACCTGCGGCTGCCACCAGAAGTTCAGCGCCGCGGCAGGGGCGGCGGCGAGCTGGGCACCCTTGCGCGACGATCTGGTACTCGCGAACGCCCACCCCCGGTCATCGATCCGCTTCAGGATGAGGGTGCGCGCGTCCGGGATCCCGTCGGCGTCCACGGTCGCGAGGGTGACGGTGTGCGGCTCGGCCACCCCGGCATCCGATGCGGCCCGCAACCATTCGGCGAAGAGCGCGCTCGGTTCATCCGGCAGCACATCGAGATCCCACTCCGGAGCTGTTCCGGTGAGGGCATGCCTGCCCCTCAGCCAGTCGTTGAGCGAGCGGAGGTGCGAGTCGAGTTCGTGTGTCACGCTCTCGACTATGCCACCGACCGCGGACGACGCAGGTCAGGCGAGCTCGATCAGGTCCTGGTAGTCCTGGCTCCAGATGTCCTCGACGCCGTCCGGGAGGATCAGCACGCGCTCGGGGTTGAGCGACTGCACCGCCCCGGGGTCGTGCGAGACGAGCACGACGGCACCCTCGTAGTGGGCGAGCGCGCCGAGGATCTCCTCGCGCGACGCGGGGTCGAGGTTGTTGGTCGGCTCATCGAGCAGCAGCAGGTTGGCGGACGACACGACCAGCGTCGCAAGCGACAGGCGCGTCTTCTCTCCACCGGAGAGGACTCCGGCAGGCTTCAGCACGTCATCCCCGGTGAAGAGGAACGAGCCGAGCACCTTGCGCGCTTCCATCTCGGTGATGTGCGGAGCCGCCGACACCATGTTCTCGAGCACCGAGCGGTTCACGTCGAGGTTCTCGTGCTCCTGCGCGTAGTAGCCGACCTTGAGCCCGTGGCCGGGCTCCAGCTGTCCGGTGTCGGGCTTGTCGACCCCCGCGAGCATCCGCAGCAGCGTCGTCTTGCCGGCACCGTTGAGTCCGAGAACGACGACCTTCGAACCGCGGTCGATCGCGAGGTCGACGTCGGTGAAGATCTCGAGCGAGCCGTACGACTTCGAGAGTCCGGTCGCCATCATCGGCGTCTTCCCGCACGGAGCAGGCTTCGGGAAGCGCAGCTTCGCGACCCGGTCTTCCTGGCGGACGTCATCGAGCCCGGCGAGCAGCTTCTCGGCACGAGCGATCATCTGGTGAGCGGCGGCAGCCTTCGATGCCTTCGCCCCGAAGCGGGCCGCCTGCAGCTGCAGTGTGGTGGCCTTCTTCTCGGCGTTGGCGCGCTCCTTCTTGCGACGCTCCTCGTCGGCCACCCGCTGACGCAGGTAGTTCTTCCAGTTCATGTTGTACGTGTCGATGACCTGGCGGTTCGCATCGAGGTAGAACACGCGGTTGACGGTCTCGCCGACGAGCTCGACGTCGTGGCTGATCACGATCAGCCCGCCCTTGTAGTTCTTGAGGAACTCACGCAGCCACACCACGCTGTCGGCGTCGAGGTGGTTGGTCGGCTCGTCGAGGATCATCGTCTCGGCGTCGGAGAACAGGATGCGGGCCAGCTCGATGCGGCGCCGCTGGCCACCGGACAGCGTCGACAGCGGCTGGTCGAGGATGCGGTCGGGCAGCGAGAGGTTGTTCGCGATGGATGCGGCCTCGGCCTCGGCCGCGTATCCCCCCTGCGCCTCGAACTGCTCGGTGAGACGCGCATAGCGCTTCATGGCCTTGTCGGCCACAGCCGGGTCATCCGACCCCATCGCCATCGACGCCTCGGTCATCCCCAGGTTGAGCTGACCGAGCCCACGCGCGTCGAGGATGCGCGTGCGCGCCAGGTCTTCGGGGTTGCCCGAACGAGGGTCCTGCGGCAGATAGCCGAGCTCTCCCGAACGGGTCACGTTGCCGCCCGACGGCAGGACATCACCGGCGAGCACCTTGGTGAGCGTGGTCTTGCCTGCACCGTTGCGGCCGACGAGACCGATCTTGTCTCCGTCGCTCACACGGAACGACACGTTCTCCATAAGGAGGCGTGCGCCCACGCGGATCTCGAGTTCGTGCACGGCAAGCACAGCGGGATGTCCGTTCGTTCAAGGGGAATCGGCCGAGCGGCCAAACTCCCAGTATAGATCGCTCGGCTGGATGTTCAGTCGAAGTAGAGCTGGTGGTGCATCCGGCATCCCGGATTGAACCCGGCGGAGCACTTCGGGCACCCGTGCACCTCGAGGTACTCGTGGATGCTCAGCAGCGCTCCGCACACACCGCACAGGATCGCCGGCGTCTCGCGCTCATCGAGCGCCCACTGCCGGGCGTCGTGGTCGGCGATCGCCTCGTGACACAGATGACACGGGTACCAGTCACCGCAGCAGGCGAACTGGAGCGCGATCACATCGAGCGGACCGTGATAATGCTCACAGCGGGTCTCGCCGTCGACCATGACTCCGTGCACCGTGGTCTCACCGACGCGCGCCACGCGGTCGCCCGATCTACCTCTCCAGGGGGATGCGGTCGATACCTCAGGGTGATGCCCCACGTGCCACCTGCTTCCTAGCCTTCTGGGGTGGATGTTATCAACGACCTCATTCTGCAGACCGTCTCGTCGCCCTGGCTCTACCTCGTCCTGCTCACGGTGACCGTCGTCGACGGGTTCTTCCCACCCGTGCCGAGTGAGACCGTGCTCGTGGCCGCGGCAGCGGTGCTCGCGTCGACGGGAGAATTCTGGGCGCTGGTGCCGCTCGGCCTGATCGCCGCCCTCGGGGCTGCGATCGGCGACAACATCGCCTTCGCGCTGGGGCGCCGGCTGGGTACCACCAGATGGGCCTGGATGCGGCGTCCCCGCGTGGCCTCCACGTTCGCCCATGCCGAGCGCGCACTCCACGATCGCAGCGCCGCCCTCATCCTCGGTGCCCGCTACATCCCGGTCGGCCGGGTCGCCGTGAACATGTCCGCGGGCGCCCTGCACTTCCCCTGGCGGCGGTTCGTGCCCCTGAGCATCGTGGCGGGGATCAGCTGGAGTGCACTGAGCCTCGTGATCGGGCTGCTGGCCGGCTCGTGGGTCACCGATCAGCCACTGGTCAGCGCCGGGATCGGGATCGTCGTGGCACTCGCCATCGGGCTGATCATCGACCGAGTCATGGCCATCCGCCGACGACATGCACCCGTTGCGCAACTGGCAGGATGACAGTCATGGCACGACCTCGGCCGCGCACCGCGCGCGCTTCCCGCATCAACCGCCGCACCGCCGCCCTGGCGGCACTCGGCGCTGCGTGCCTCGTGCTGTTCGCCGTGCTGGTGCCGATCCACACGGTTCTCTACGGCACGTCCCTCCCCCTGTCGTTCATTCTGGGCGCCGCGCTCTGCGGATCGCCGCTGTTGGCGCTGACCCACCCCCGATGGGCGATCGCGGCGTTCTGCGCGTCCGCCTTCACACTTCCCCTGCTCGTCGTACCGACGCTCGCGACCGAGTCGCCGTGGCCGTGGTCGGTGCCTGCGCTCTTGACCTTCGTGCTGTTCGTCGGTGTCGTGACCTTCATGCACGGCGCCAGGCTCGGCGCGTTTCCTCTCCTGATCGGCGCCATCCTCTCGCTCACGTCTCCCCTGCTGCGCCCGGAGATCGTCGCCACAGCGCCCACTGCGGGCAGCGCGACCGCCGACCTGATCGTCACCACTTCGGTCGCCGCAGCGATGTTCCTGGTCGCCATCCTGGTCGCCGGCCGGGTGCGCGTGTCGGCCGAGCTCACGCGCGAGCGCGAGCACTCCGCGCTCGAAGAGTCGCGCCGCGCACTCGTCGAGGAGCGCACCCGCATCGCCCGTGAGCTCCACGACGTGATCGCGCACAGCATGTCGGTGATCCAGGTGCAGGCGTCCACGGCGCGATACCGTCTTCCCGAGATCGGCGACGCCGCGTCCGCCGAGTTCGACAGCATCGCGGCGACCGCCCGGGAGTCCCTCACCGAGATGCGACGGATGCTCGGCGTCCTGCGCACCGAGGATCAGACGGCCGAGCTCGCCCCGCAGCAGCGCATCGACGACATCCCCGCACTCGTCGACACCATACGACGGGCGGGAGTCACCGTCGGACTGGAGATCACCGGCGCCGCGGCCGACGCGCCGCAGGCCGTGCAGATCGCCGCGTTCCGGATCGCGCAGGAGGCTCTGAGCAACGCGGTGCGGCACGCCTCGGGGGCAGCGGTGACCGTCCGGGTGCAGGCGGATGCCGACGCGGTCCGCATCCGCGTACGCAACGGCCGCGCCTCCGCACCGCCTGCGCCGACCGGCGGCGGATACGGACTCCGCGGCATGCGTGAGCGCGTCGAACTGCTCGGGGGCAGCTTCACGGCCGGGCCGACGACCGATGGAGGCTGGGAGATGGCGGCCTCGCTGCCACTCCACGACCCGGATCGGCACACCCGCACCACTGCATCCCTGGAGGAGACCCCGTGACCATCAGCGTCCTGATCGCCGACGACCAGGCCATGGTCAGAGCGGGCTTCGCTGCTCTCCTCGACGCCCACGAGGGCATCCGCGTCGCTGGTCAGGCGGCGAACGGCGCCGAAGCCGTCACCCTCGCCGCCCGCCTCGACCCCGACGTCATCCTGATGGACGTGCGGATGCCCGAGCTCGACGGCATCGAGGCGACCCGGCGCATCCTGGGACCCGGGTATCCCGCAGCCCATGTGCCGCGCATCCTCATGCTCACCACCTTCGACATCGACGACTACGTCTATGACGCGCTGGAGGCCGGTGCGAGCGGGTTCCTGCTGAAGGATGCCCTCCCCGAAGAGCTCGTCCACGCGGTGCGCGTGGTCGCCGGTGGCGACGCGCTGCTCGCGCCGAGCGTGACGCGGCGGATGATCGAGCAGTTCGCCGGCCGTCGGCCGCGCACGCCTCGGGCCGCCGCCGCTCTGGCCGACCTCACCGAACGCGAGCGCGAGGTGCTGGTGCTGATCGGCCGCGGTCGTTCCAACAGCGAGATCGCGGGCGACCTCTTCATCGCCGAGCAGACGGTCAAGACCCACGTCGGCAAGGTTCTCGCCAAGCTCGGGTTGCGCGACCGCGTGCACGCCGTGATCCTCGCGTACGACACCGGGCTCGTCGAGCCCGCGCAGTGACCGTCGGCGAGAGATCACCCCGCGGTAGGGGTACGGACAGCCCCATGGGTTGATCCCCCACCCGACACCGTCTTCGTACGCTCCTCGGACACCCCATCCGAGGAGGAACGATGACCATCGTCGAGGCATCCCCGCTCACCGCTCAGCCGAGTCCGCTGCCGGGCGGTCGAGACACCGCGATCGACTTCCTGCGTGCACTCTGCGTCGTCGGCGTCGTGCTGCTGCACGCGATCATGGTGGGTGTCACCGTCATCGATGACGCCCCCGTCTTCGAGAACGCCAGCGACGGCACCGCGTGGATCGTGCCGGTGAGCTGGATGCTGCAGGTCATGCCGCTGTTCTTCATCATCGGCGGCTTCGCCGGCTTCCTCGCCCACCAGCGGCAGAGAGAGCACGGCAGCACCGCATCCGGCTTCGTGGCCGCTCGCGTGCACCGACTCCTCCGGCCGGCTGTGTTCGCGATCGGGATCGTGGGCACCGCGCTCGCGATGCTGAGCCTCGCGGGAGTGCCGGCAGAGCTCGTGGTGGTCGCGGGGTTCCGCTACGGTCAGCCACTCTGGTTCCTCGGGGTTTTCCTGCTCTGTCAGGCCCTGCTCCCGATGTTGGCGGCCGCGCACGGCAGGGCCCCCAGGTCGACCTTGGCGGCGCTGGTGGCGGCATCACTCGCTGTCGACGGGCTCCGAGCGCTGACGGGCGTGGACGGTCTGGGGTTCCTGAACCTCGCCTTCGTATGGCTCGCACTGCAGCAGACCGGATTCTTCCTCGCGGACAGAACGATAGAGCGACTGAGCAGGCGCTGCAGAATCGTCTGCGGCGCAGCGGCGGCGACAGCGCTCGTCGCGACGTTCATCGGCGGCGTCTACCTCCCCGACCTCATCGCCAACATCAACCCGCCCACCGGAGCGCTCCTGCTCGTCGGCGCCGTGCACTTGAGCGCCGTGTCGCTGTTCCGGGACCGCATCGAGGCGTTCAGCCGCCGGCCGCGGGCGGCGGCCTTCGCCGCGTTCGTCAACCGTCGCACCATGACGATCTACCTCTGGCACATGCCCGTGCTTCTCGGCATGGCCGGGTTCTCGGCTGCGGCAGCGCTGGTCACGGGCCTGGCGCTCCCCGAACCGAGCAGCATCGCCTGGTGGCTCTCCCGTCCGGTCTGGCTCGCGACAGCGTTGGCCCTCACCGCTGCGGTCGCGGTCGCGTTCGCCCGCGTCGAGACCCGGCCGTCTCCCGTGCTGGCGGAGTCGCCTCGCCGCGTCATCGGCGCTGTGGTAGCAGGGCTCACGGCTGTGGTCCTGCTGCTGGTGCTCGGAACGACCGTGCCGACTGCGACCGTCGCCGTGATCGGAATGCTCTGGGCGCTGCGACTGGCGAGACCGTCACACCAGACCGCGAGCGGCAAGAGCGTCGCCCACATCGTCCGCGTGGCGTAGCGTGCGGACGAGAAGCGGCACGACACCTCGCACCCTCAGCCGGACCCCTCGTGCCCGCTGCGCGTCCCTGACCTCGCCGGCGAACGATGCCACGACGGGAATCATCGTGATCGTGAGGGAGATCGTCATCGAGACGGCGTCGGCGTCGACACCCAGGCGGCGCAGCGGCAGGAGCATCCTGTGCAGCACGCCGAGCAGATCGCCCATCCGCGTCGTGATGGTGAGCAACGAGGCGAGCAGCACGAGCGAGAGGACACGTGCGGTGCTGAGCCAGGCCGCGAGCGGCGAGACGAAGATCCACAGCGCTGCTCCGAGTACGAGTACGAGCCAACGGAGACGCCACACCTCAGCGGCCAGCACGTGAATCGGCAGACGAGCGAGGGCGAAGAGGGCGCACGTGCCGATCAGGGTGACGCCGATGCTCCAGCCGTCGTGCGGATAGGCAGACAGACCGATCGCGAGCGCGGCGAAGATCGCGAGCTTGACCCCCGCAGACATCCGATGGACGATGCTCGTGCCCGGCCTGTACATCTGGATCATCGGCTCAGGTCTCGGTAGGCGGCGACCACGACACCCGGCTCACCGGCGGCCACGACGGCTCCGTCGTCGAACAGCACCGCCTGATCGCAGCGCGCTGCGAGCTCGAGATCATGCGTGACGATGACCACCTGCGCCGTCTGCGCGAGCAGGAGGTCCGCGATGCGCGCGGCATTGCGCAGATCGAGGAGCGTCGTCGGCTCATCCGCGACGATCAGCTCCGGTTGCGTGATCAGCACCGATGCGAGTGCGAGGAGCTGCTTCTGACCACCGGAGAGGTCCGACGCGGCGACATCCGCACCATCCGTGAGTCCGTGTTCGGCGAGTGCGGCGGTCACTCGCGCATCGACCTCGGCCCGGGGCAGGCCCCGCAGCGACAGCGCGAGATCCTCAGCCGGTGTCGGCATCAGGATCTGAGCCTGCGGATCGGTGAACACGAAGCCGACGCGTCGACGCAGCGCCGCGACGTCACGTCGAGTGTCGAGGCCGCACACGCTCACGCTCCCGGACGTCGGCGTGACGAGTCCGTTGAGCAGCCGCGCGAAGGTCGACTTGCCCGATCCGTTCGCGCCGATGACCGCGATACGCCGCGCCGTGAGATCGACGCTGACGTCGCGGAGGATCCGCCGACCGTCGCGCTCGACGATCACACCGTCGAGCGCGATCCGCCGGATGCTCGTCTCAGACCGCACGGACGGGTGCCGACAAGACAGAGCCGCGAGAGCCGAATGCCCTCGGGTATGCGCGCCGCAGCGCGAGCGTCAGGGCCACGGCAGCTGCCGCCTTGAGCAGATCCCCCGGGAGGAACACGAGAGCCGCCACAGCTGTCGTGGTCAGGTCGAGGCCGAGTACCCACGCCGTCACGGGGATCCCGCACAGATAGACGACCAGGATGCCGCCGATCACCGTTCCGAGCGCGATGCGCCACCAGGTGAGCCTGCCTCGATGCACGATCAGTCCGATCACGACGACTCCGGCCACCCACCCAAGCAGATACCCGGCTGTGGGGCCGACGAACACGCCGAGGCCCCCGCGCCCTCCGGCGAGCACCGGAAGACCGACGGCCGCCAGGGCGAGCACGAGCAGGACCGAGAGCGGCGCGAGCCGCGGGCCGAGGACGGCGCCGGCGAGCATCACCCCGAGAGTCTGCGCGGTGATGGGCACTCCGCCGGGGATGGGTATCGTCACCATTCCGAGAACCACGATGAGGGCGGCGAAGATCGCCACTCTGGCCAGTTCGCGACCGAGGTCGCCTCGCTGCTGCGTCATGTCCGACACCTTCCTGAACGCTGTTCACCTGAACGGTGTTCACTATAGTGAGAACATGAGTCCCGATCACAACTCGACCCGCCATGATCGCGACGGCGTCGCGCGTGCCGCGCTGGCGCTCCTCGACGAGGTCGGGCTCGCCGACCTCTCGATGCGTCGGATCGCGAGCAGGCTCGATGTGCAGCCGAGCGCCCTCTACTGGCACTTCTCCAGCAAGCAGGAGCTCCTCGCAGAGCTCGCCGACCGGATCACCTCGACGATCCCTTCTGACGCTGCAGATGTGCTGACCACCGCACGCAGCATCCGCGATGCGCTCTTCACCCACCGAGACGGAGCCGAGCTGGTGCTCAGCACGTACGCGCTGCAGCTCGGTTCCTCGCACGCGCAGGCCGCTCTCGAACGATCCCTGCGACGGCAGGGATCCGCGGATGCCGACGAACGGGCGGTCGCGCTCCTGCATTTCATTCTCGGCCACGCGACGCTCGTGCAGCAGCGCATGCACGCCGACAGCCATGGAGCCCTTCCCGCAGGAGAAGCCGTCGACGTCACCTCCGGCCTCGACCGCATCTTCGACCTGGGCGTGACCGGCCTGGCCGCAGGCACCGTCGACGACGGGATCAGCGAGCGACAGCTCCGGCCGTGACCCGGCAGAGCACTGCGTCCCGCATCGTCGCGGTCACCTGGCGACGAGCGCCGCGATCCGCTCGATGGCTTCGGTGATGATCTCCGGACTCGTGCCGAAGTTCAGCCGCACATGGCCCCTGCCCTCGTCGCCGAAGGCGGGACCGAAGTGCAGGGCGACCTTCGCCTCCTTCAGGATCCGACGAGCGGGGTTCTCACCCCAGCCGAGACCCGAGAGGTCTATCCAGGCCAGATACCCGGCATCCGGAATGCGATAACGCGCCTCCGGGAGCCGCGCGGCCAGCAGATCCTCGAGCAGCACACGATTCCGGTCGAGCGTTCGCAGCAGACCGTCGAGCCACTCGTCGCTCTCCTCCGAGAAGGCCGCGACCGCGGCGAGCAGACCGAACTGCCCGGTGCGCCACTCGACTTCGATCGGAAGACCGCGCACGACGGCGCAGGTCGCATCGGCGGCCGTGACCATGAGAGCGCACTTGAGGCCGGCCAGGTTGAAGGCTTTGCTCGCGCTCACGACCGCGTA
This sequence comes from Microbacterium sp. 22215, assembly GCF_052045655.1. NCBI lineage: Bacteria > Bacillati > Actinomycetota > Actinomycetes > Micrococcales > Microbacteriaceae > Microbacterium > Microbacterium sp. 22215. The sequence goes on along the minus strand of NZ_JBQEPC010000009.1, from coordinate 8,939 downwards.
ACCGACACGCTCGGCGGCGTCGCCCGCGTCGAGGAACGGGGTGAACGGCGTGCCGGGCTGGACCAGCGGCGCGTGGATCTCGTCCGACACCACGGCAGCGCCGAACTCGTCGGCGATCTCCGCCAGCGCGACGAGAGAGTCTCGGCTGTGCACGGTACCCGAGGGGTTGTGCGGGTTGCAGAGCAGGATCGCGGTCGCGCCGTCCTCGAACGCGGCGCGGATGCCGTCGAGATCCAGCTCCCACGCCGTGCCCGTGTCTCGCAGCGGAACCCGCTGCACCTCGGCGCCCGCCTCCGAGACGAGATCGTAGAACGGCGGATACACGGGAGGCGTCACGACGACGCGCTCCCCCGGCTGCGTGACGCGCCTGAGGATCTCGACGATGCCCATGCTCACGTCCGCGGTGCTGCGCATCCGCGCAGGGTCGACGCTCCAGCCGAATCTGCGCCGAGCGAATGCGGCATACGCAGAGGCCAGCGGCGTCCTCGACGCGACATACCCCGTGTCGCCCGACTCGACGGCCCGGTGAAGGGCCGTCGAGATCGCGGGTGCGAGCGGGAAATCGGTCTCGGCGACGAACAGAGGAAGCACGTCGGCGGGATACTCCCGCCACTTCTCGCTGCTGCGCTCGCGAAGCTCGGCCAGGGGCAGAGCCGTGACCTCGAGCATCCTCAGATGGCGAAGCCGAGGGCGCGCATCATGTCGCGGCCGTCGTCGGTGATCTTCTCCGGGCCCCACGGCGGCATCCACACCCAGTTGATGCGGAAGCGATCGACGACGTTGTCCAGAGCCTGTGCGGTCTGGTCTTCGAGCACGTCGGTCAGGGGGCAGCCGGCACTGGTCAGCGTCATGTGGATGACGAGAGCATCGTTCTCGTCATCCCACGCGAGGTCGTAGATGAGGCCGAGGTCGACGACGTTGATCCCGAGCTCCGGGTCCATGACGTCCTTGAGAGCCTCGGTGACCTCGTCGTACTTCTCGTCCGTGAGGGTGGCTGTCATGCGAATCAGCCTACGCCTCGATGGGGGCTGCGGGGTCGAGGAAACGGTCGTATCCCTCGTCCTCGAGCCGGTCTGCGAGCTCCGGGCCACCCTCTTCGACGATTTTCCCGGCGACGACCACGTGCACGAAGTCGGGGCGGATGTAGCGGAGGATGCGCGTGTAGTGCGTGATGAGCAGAACGCCGAGACCGGTCGACTCCTTGGCGCGGTTGACGCCCTCGGAGACGATCTTCAGCGCGTCGACGTCGAGACCCGAGTCGGTCTCGTCGAGGATCGCGAACTTCGGCTTGAGCACCTCGAGCTGGAGGATCTCGTGGCGCTTCTTCTCGCCACCGGAGAACCCCTCGTTGACGTTGCGCTGCGCGAACTTGGGGTCCATGCGCAGGTTGGCCATGGCCGCCTTGACGTCCTTGGTCCAGCCGCGGATCGCCGGCGCTTCTCCGTCGAGTGCCGTCTTGGCCGTGCGGAGGAAGTTCGTCACCGTCACACCGGGGATCTCGACCGGGTACTGCATCGCGAGGAAGAGGCCGGCGCGAGCGCGCTCGTCGACGCTCATCTCGAGCACGTCCTGGCCGTCGAAGGTGATCGAACCGGAGGTCACCGTGTACTTCGGGTGGCCGGCGATCGTGTACGCGAGGGTCGACTTGCCCGAGCCGTTGGGGCCCATGATCGCGTGCGTCTCACCCGTGTTCATGGTGAGGTTGATACCGTTGAGGATCGGGGTGGTCCCCGCCTCGGTCTCGACCGTCACATGCAGGTCGCGGATTTCAAGAACAGACATTCAGACTTCCTTCGTCACAGTCGGGTCGATGAGCACGTCGTCGCCGTCGATCTCGACGACGTAGACCGGAACGGGCTCATAAGCGGGGAGATTCTGGGGCTTGCCGGTGAGCAGTGAGAATGCGGAGCCGTGGGCCCAGCACTCCACCGTGTCACCCTCGACGAAGCCCTCGGCGAGAGAGATGTCGCCGTGCGTGCAGGTGTCTCCGATGGCGTGGATGACGCCTTCGGAGTCCTTGATCACGGTGATCGGGACACCGTTGGGCTCGACGCGGATCGGCATGTCCTGCTCGAGTTCCGCGACGCCGCACACGCGCTCGGCGCTCACGCGTTCACCTCGGCAAGCTCCGTCTCGATCGCGTCGAGCAGCTCGGTCTCCAGCGCCGGGATACCCAGGCGCTGGACGATGTCGGTGAGGAAGCCGAGCACGACGAGGCGGCGTGCTTCCTCTTCGCTGATGCCCCGCGCCTGCAGGTAGAACAGCTGCTCGTCGTCGAAACGACCGGTCGCGCTGGCATGGCCGGCTCCGAGGATGTCTCCGGTCTCGATCTCGAGGTTCGGGATCGAGTCGGCGCGAGCGCCCTCGGTGAGCACCAGGTTGCGGTTCGCCTCGTACGAGTCGGTGCCCGTCGCGTCGGCGCCGATCAGCACGTCACCGATCCAGACACTGTGCGCGCCCTCGCCCTGGAGAGCACCCTTGTAGAGCACGTCGCCCTTCGTGTGCGCTCCCTTGTGGTGCAGGTACACCTGACTCTCGAGGTGCTGACCCGCATCGGCGTAGGACAGACCGTAGAGATAGCCCTCGGATCCGGCGCCCGCGAGCTCGACGCTCGGGTTCACGCGCACGACGCCGCCGCCGAAGCTGATGACGAAGTGCTTGAGGGTGGCATCCGCATCGACACGCGCCTGGTGCGCCGAGGTGTGCACAGCCGCGTCCTGCCACTGCTGCAGGCTGATGACGGTGAGCTTCGCCCCGTCGCGCACGATGATCTCGACGTTCTGCGAGTACTGCGCGGCACCGGTGTGCTGGAGCACGACGGTGGCCGAGCTGTGCTCGAGCGCCTCGATCACGATGTGGGCGTCGGCGCGCAGCTCGGCACCGAGACCGTCGATCGACACGAGGATCGGCTCCGCGACCTCTTCTTCACGAGGGATGCGGATGTGCAGCGCCTCGGGAGAACCCTGCCAGGCGACAGCCGCGGTGATGTCCTCGGCGAGGAAGACCTCTCCGCGCGGTGCGTCGCCAGCGGCGAGCGGGGCGGAGACGTACTGCTCGCCGGCGCCGAACGTGTAGCGCACTCCCTCCGCAGAGCCCGCGACCTCGAAGAGGGGCGAGAGCTTCGCGACGGGTGTGTGCTTCCAATTGACCTCGCGGCCCGTGGGCGAGCCGAAGTCAGCGGGTTCGAAAGAATGCGGGCGCTCTGAACGGGTCTGCACCGGAACGAATCCGGCGTCGGCGACCTGTGCGGCCGGGTCGACATGCGCGCTCGAATGATGCGACGCCGTCGGCGTCGTCGTCTGGGCCGTCATCTCAGCCGACCGATCCTTCCATGCCCATTTCGATGAGCTTGTTCAATTCCATCGCGTACTCCATGGGCAGCTCGCGAGCGATCGGCTCGATGAAGCCGCGCACGATCATCGCCATCGCCTCGTCCTCGGGCATGCCGCGGGACTGGAGGTAGAAGAGCTGCTCCTCGCTGACCTTCGAGACCGTGGCCTCGTGGCCGAGCTGCACGTCGTCGACGCGGATGTCGATCGCCGGATAGGTGTCGGAGCGAGACTTGGTGTCGACGAGCAGGGCGTCGCAGCGCACGGTGTTCGCAGAGTGGTGCGCGTTGGCGTCCACTCGCACCTCGCCACGGTATCCGGCACGTCCCCCGCCACGCGCGATCGACTTCGAGACGATCGACGACTGCGTGTAGGGAGCCATGTGGATCATCTTCGCGCCGGCATCCTGGTGCTGACCGGGACCGGCGAAGGCGACCGAGAGGGTCTCGCCCTTGGCGTGCTCGCCCATCAGGTAGATCGACGGGTACTTCATCGTCACCTTGGAGCCGATGTTGCCGTCGACCCACTCCATCGTCGCGCCCTCGTGCGCGACCGCACGCTTGGTGACGAGGTTGTAGACGTTGTTCGACCAGTTCTGGATCGTCGTGTACCGAACGCGCGCGTTCTTCTTCACGATGATCTCGACGACGGCCGAGTGCAGGGAATCCGACTTGTAGATCGGAGCCGTGCAGCCCTCGATGTAGTGGACGTAGCTGTCCTCGTCGGCGATGATCAGGGTCCGCTCGAACTGGCCCATGTTCTCGGTGTTGATGCGGAAGTACGCCTGCAGCGGGATCTCGACGTGCACGCCCTTGGGGACGTACACGAACGATCCGCCCGACCACACGGCGGTGTTCAGCGCGGCGAACTTGTTGTCGCCGGCCGGGATCACCGTGCCGAAGTACTCCTCGAAGAACTCGGGGTGCTCGCGCAGAGCCGTGTCGGTGTCCATGAAGATGACACCCTGCTCTTCCAGGTCCTCGCGGATCTGGTGGTAGACGACCTCGGACTCGTACTGAGCCGCGACGCCGGCCACGAGACGCTGGCGCTCGGCCTCGGGGATGCCGAGGCGCTCATACGTCTCACGGATCTCCGCGGGCAGGTCCTCCCAGGACTGCGCCTGCTTCTCCGTGGAGCGCACGAAGTACTTGATGTTGTCGAAGTCGATCTCGCTGAGGTCGGCGCCCCAGGTCGGCATCGGCTTGCGTCCGAAGAGCTGGTATCCCTTGAGACGGGTCTTCAGCATCCATTCGGGCTCGTGCTTGAGCGCCGAGATCCCGCGGACCACCTCTTCGGAGATCCCGCGCTTGGCGATCGCTCCGGCGGCGTCCTCATCATGCCATCCGAATTCGTACACCCCCAGGCCATCGAGCTCCGGGCGGTCGATCAGCACATCCGACATCACACACTCTCCTCACAGGTCCCAAAACGGTGTAATCCGCCCCGACACACCTGATCCCCGTCGAGTCTGCGGGAGCGGGTGCCGTTGGTGGGCCCTCATCACCGGCGCTGTCATCGCGCCTAAACTGTTAGTGATGGTGCAGCGCGGTCAGCGCTCATCACAACAATCCGATTCTACAGGTTCCGCCTGAAGACAGGGCCGCTCGCCGTGTCCGCCGCGGTTCGGAGAGACTAATGCCCCATCCATCGATCGCCTCCCCCACCAATGCACCGGCCGCGCCCTCGACGCAGGCCGCTCTCTGGGGGCGCGCGCTGCGGATCTCCGCCTGGTTGTCGTTCCTCGCCCAGACGATCATCATCGGCACGGGCGGCGCCGTGCGGCTCACCGGGTCGGGTCTCGGATGCTCGGAGTGGCCGCTCTGCACGCCCGAGTCCCTCGTTCCGATCTATGCCGATCAGGGCATCCACGGGCTCATCGAGTTCGGCAACCGGGTGATGACGGGCGTCGTCGGCATCATCGCACTCGCCGTCCTCCTGCTCGTGCTGGCACGAGTCGGAGGCAGAGGCCTGGTGTTCTCCGCGCTGCGATTCGCCGCGAGCGGCATCGTGGCCGCCGGGATCGTCTTCGGTCTCGTCTCGCTCTTCTCGCTTCCCGCCACGCCGTTCGCGATGGCGGCGCTGCTCGTCACGGTGATCGCGGCGATGGTCCGTTCGGTCCGGCTCTCGTCGGAGCGGCGCGACCTCGTCGTCCTCGCATGGATCGTCCTCGTCGGAGTGGTCGCGCAGGCACTCGTGGGCGGGATCACCGTCCTCACTGGCCTCAACCCGTTCATCGTCGGGTTCCACTACGTCTCGTCGCTGCTGCTCGTATGCGTCACCGCGGCCTTCCTGGCGAGGCTCTACGCCGCGGTCGGACCCCGCGTGAGCGCCGTCCCGACGTGGTTCGCCATCCTCAGTCACGTCACCGGCCTCGCTCTCGCCGTCACGATCCTCTTCGGAGTCCTGACGACGGGCTCGGGACCCCACTCGGGTGATGCCGACGTGTTCCGTCACGGATTCGATGCCACGATCCTCGCCCACGTGCACTCGTGGCCCGGCTACATCCTCGCCGCCCTCGTCGCCGCTCTGACGATCTCCGCGTGGGCGCTTCGCCTCGAACCGCGCAAGTGGCTGCTCGTGCTCGTGCTCGCGATCGTCGTGCAGGTGGGCGTCGGCATCTGGCAGGCACGTGAAGGCCTCCCGCCGCTCCTCGTGGGCATCCACATGGTGCTGGCCTCTCTGTCCGCTGCGACCTACACGGTCGTGGTGCTGCACCTGAAGAAGCCCGTCGCCGCTCAGGACTGAGCACGATCGCCGGTCACATGGTCGGCACAGTGGATGCATAGCTGCGACATCAGAGGCTCATCAGTTCGTCGTGCACCGTGGCTGACATGAACAAGTCACTGACACGCAGCATCGGCTTCTGGCTCCTCCTCGTGCTCTCGCTCGCCTCGGCCGGCGTCGGCGGATGGCTGATCGCCGGACAGATCGGCACCATGACGAGCACGCTGCTGGACGGCACCGCCACGGGCATCGAGGTCTATGTGGGCCAGTCGCTCGTCGTGGTCGGCGCGGCGCTCCTGGGCGCCGGCGTCCTCGGCCTCCTGATCGCGATCGCTCTCAGCGCGGTGCAGGCACTCATGCCCTCGGCCGCACCCGTCGTCGTGGAGCCCATCGATTGGACCGCGGAGTCGGACGACGCCGGAGAGGCCGAGACCGTGGTCGACTCCGCGACCGCGCACAGCGCGACTGACCTGTCGGATGCCAGCGAGTCAGCCGACGAGATCGACGAGACCGGGGAAGCTCAGAACGGAAGCAGCGGATCGACCGCGACGGCCACGAAGATCAGCGTCAAGTAGGTGATCGAGGCGTGGAAGACCCGCATCGGCCGCGCCTCGTTCCCCCGCACAGCCTGGTTGTACAGGCGGTGCGACTCGTAGATGAACCAGCCGCCGAACACGAGGGCGGAGACGGTGTAGACGAGGCCCATGTTCGCGATGGGGATCAGCAGCAGCGAGCAGGCGATGGTCGCCCAGGCGTACAGTATGACCTGGAGGCCGACCTGCGAGGCGTTGCGGGTCACGCCGAGCATGGGCACGTCGACATCGTCGTAGTCATCCTTGTACTTCATCGACAGAGGCCAGTAGTGCGGCGGCGTCCAGAGGAAGATCAGGGCGAAGAGGATGAACGCCGGCCAGTCGAGCGAACCGGTGACGGCCGCCCAGCCGATGAGCACCGGGAAGCATCCGGCGATGCCGCCCCAGATGATGTTCTGTTCGGTGCGGCGCTTGAGGATCATCGTGTAGATCACGACGTAGAAGAAGATCGCGGATGCCGACAGCGTCGCTGCCAGCCAGTTCGTCGTGAACCAGAGCCACACCGTCGAGAGCACGGCGAGCGTCCACGAGAAGATGAGCGCTCCGCGCGGAGTGATCTCCCCCGTCACGAGCGGACGATTCTCGGTGCGATGCATGTGGGCGTCGATGTCACGATCGAGGTACATGTTGAACGCCGCAGCGGAGCCCGCGCTCAACGAGCCGCCGATGACGGTCGCCAGCACCAGCCACATGTCGGGCAATCCGCCCTGTGCCAGGAACATCACCGGAACCGTGGACACCAGCAGCAGTTCGAGGACGCGCGGCTTGGTGAGGGCGACGTACGCCTTCACGGTACGACCGATGGACTTCTTCACAACGGTCTGATCAGACATCGTCGAGATCTCGATCGCCTCCTCCACACGCGTCACGACAGCGTTTCCCAGTCTAGGGCACGCCGGACGCCGGGCCCGCCCTCCTCATGAGTCGTGACGGGCGATGACAGGGACCCGCCCGAGAGGAGGACACCGCGTTCCAGTCGATCTGATCCGCAGTTCCAACCAGCGGGCGACACGGTCGAAGATCATGGAATTCCTGGGTCGGTGACGCGTTGTAAGAAGGGGTAACGGGTCACACCACGGCGCTATGCTGAAATGACTCGCGCGCCCGGCGCACATCACACACCCCCTCACAGTTGCGGTCTGCGATCGTGCTCTCCGGACGCTCTCGAACAGTTGCAGAAGGGCTTCACAGTGTCGGAATTGCAGTGGGATGAGATCGACCGACGTGCGGTGGACACCGCCCGTCTTCTGGCAGCGGATGCCGTGGAGAAGGTCGGCAACGGCCACCCCGGCACCGCGATGAGCCTCGCTCCGGCCGCGTATCTCCTCTACCAGCGGGTTCTCCGCCACGACCCGACCGACACCGACTGGCTCGGCCGCGACCGCTTCATCCTCTCGGTCGGACACTCCTCGCTGACGCAGTACGTGCAGCTCTACCTCGGCGGCTTCGGTCTCGAGCTCGACGACCTCAAAGCACTCCGCACCTGGGGCTCGCTCACGCCGGGTCACCCCGAGTACGGCCACACGAAGGGCGTCGAGATCACGACCGGCCCGCTCGGCCAGGGTCTCGCCTCGGCCGTCGGCTTCGCCTACGCCGCCCGCTACGAGCGCGGTCTGTTCGACCCTGAGGCCGCGGCGGGCACGAGCCCGTTCGACCACTTCGTCTACGTGATCGCTGGCGATGGAGACCTTCAGGAGGGCGTCACCAGCGAGGCGTCGTCGCTCGCCGGTCACCAGGAGCTCGGCAACCTCATCGCGATCTACGACTCCAACCAGATCTCGATCGAGGATGACACCAACGTCGCCTTCACCGAAGACGTCGCGAAGCGCTACGAGGCCTACGGCTGGCAGGTCCAGACCGTCGACTGGAAGAAGACCGGCGAGTACGTCGAAGACGTCGCCGAGCTGAACGCAGCCATCGAGGCCGCCAAGGGCGAGACCTCCAAGCCGTCGCTCATCATCCTCAAGACGATCATCGGGTGGCCGTCGCCCGGCAAGCAGAACTCCGGAAAGATCCACGGCTCCGCCCTCGGTGGCGACGAGCTCGCAGCGACCAAGAAGGTCCTCGGCTTCGACCCCGAGGAGCACTTCGTCGTCGCCGACGACGTGATCGCCCACACGCGTGCTCTCGCCGACCGGGCCGCCGAGACGCGCGCCGCCTGGCAGACGTCGTTCGACGCGTGGGCCGCCGCCAACCCCGAGCGCAAGGCGCTCCTCGACCGCCTCGAGGCCAAGGAGCTCCCTGCCGACATCACGTCCGCTCTCCCGGTCTTCGCCAGCGGCAAGGACGTCTC
>NZ_JBQEPC010000008.1:0-169779 GCF_052045655.1 Microbacterium sp. 22215 | reverse complement strand
TCGGGTGATCGCCGACCTCGACATGGTGCTGTCCGACGACGCTCTCGCGGGGCTGAGTGATGCGGACCGGATCACGGTGTTGCAGGGCGCGGGGGCGGCGTTCCGGCGGGTCGAGGCGGTGATCGTGGAGACGGTCGCGACCGGGGATGCGGCTGACTTTCCGCATGCGGCGGGGTGTCGGGGGATGAACGAGTTGGTGCAGCGGATGTTGCGGGTGGACGTGCGGGGTGCGTCTCGGGTCGACCGGGTCGTCGATCTGGTGCGGCGGCCGGTGAGTCTGTCGGGGGAGCGGATGCCGGCCCGGTGGGCGGAGCTGCGGCTCGCGCTGCTGGACGGGGTGGTCGGTATGGCCGGGTTTCTCGCGGCGACGGGTCCGATCGAGAGGGTGTGGGATCGACTCACGATCGATCAACGCCTGGCGGCGGATGTCGCGTTGGCCGGGTGCGCGCGCGGGCACGGGCTCGACGCTGAGGTCGAGGATGACCAGGGGGGCCGCGATGTGGATGAGCCGGGTCCTGCGCCGACGGTGCAGGACTTGAGGGCTCTCGCGGAAGATCTCGCGTCGATGTTCGACCCCGACGGGGAGGAGCCGAAGGATGAGGACTCCCGGCGTCGCCGGGGGATCACGATCGGCCGGTTGAAAGACGGGATGCATGCGATCCGGGGGTATCTGACCCCGGAGGTCGCGGCGCAACTGCAGCTGATCATCGACGCGATCCTGAACCCCAAGGGCGACGGCCCACCCATGCCTGGCGTGCACTTCGCCCCGAGCGACGCTTCGGATGCTCGTCGTGGCGGTGATGCAGATAGGGGTTGGCCGCGCGTCGATGTCGATGTCGATGTCGATATCCATGTCGATGTCGATGTCGATGTCGAAAGTGATGGTGATATCGGAACCGACGCCGACGTCGACGCCGACGCTGGTGATGGTGGCGTCGGAACTGATGCCGACGACGCGGATCCGATCAACTCTGACCCGCGTTGTGTTCTCGATGATCGGACCGCGTCGCAGAAACGTCACGACGCTCTCGCCATGGTGTTCGGAATCGCTGCCCGCCACAAGGACATGCCCACTCTCGGTGGGTCGTCGCCGGTGCTTGTCGTGAACGTGGATGCGAACGACCTCGCCGCCCACGGTGGCGGCGGCAACCGAGACAACGGCGGGTGGGCGACGATCCCCGGATCCGGTGCGCACGTGCCCGTGTCGGTTGCTGCTCAGGTCGCGTGCAGTGGGGCGATCCAACGGGTGCTCATGGATGAGGGGCGGATCATCGGGATCACGACCACGGATCGGGTCTTCACTGTGCATCAACGCCGCGCGATCGTCGCCCGCGACAAGGAGTGTCTAATCCCCGGATGCCACGTTCCGGCGTCGTGGTGTGAGATCCACCACGTCACCGAACACGCCAGGGGCGGTCCGACACATACGGACAACGGTGTTCCGTTGTGCTGGTGGCATCACCGATCCCTCGGCACGTCGGGGTGGGAGATCCGGATGAACGCGGGCGTCCCTCAGGTGCGGGGCCCGAGGTGGTGGGACCCCGACCAACGCTGGCGCACCCCACGACTCAGCATCCCGGTAGGTGGGCATGTTCGTGGTGCCCCGCTGCGGGTCTGACCTGAGCAACGCAGACCTGAGCAACGCAGACCTGAGCAACGCAGACAGGAGCAACGTAGACCTGAGCACCCCGGACAGGAACAACGCAGACCTGAGCACCACAGACAGGAGTAGAACAGGGTCATGAGCATAGACGTCACAGGAATCGGCGGAGTCTTCTTCCGCAGCAGAGATCCGGAGGCTCGAGCCGCCTGGTACCGCGAGCATCTCGGAATCGGGGCAGGGCGCGACGGCATGTGGCAGCAGGAGGCAGGCATGACAGTCTTCGCACCGTTCGCGGCGGACAGCGACTACTTCGCTCCCGATCAGCAGTTCATGCTCAATCTCAGAGTGTCGAACATCGAGGAGCTCGTCACGCGGCTGGACGCCTCAGGGATTCCGGTCGAGCGACGCGATGAGTGGAACACTGCCGAATACGGCACCTTCGCCCGCATCCACGACCCCGAAGGTCTCGCGATCGAACTGTGGCAACCGCCGGCCTGGTAAGAAAACCGCGCTCAGGAGAACCGCACTCAGGCTGGCCCGAGTCCATGCGGGTCCGAGTCCATGCGGGCCCGAGTTCAGGCGGGTCCGAGGCGAAGCACGTCGGGCGACTCGCCGCCCGACAGCTCATCGGCGATGCGGATGCTGCGAGCCAGGTCGTCGAGCGCGCCGTCGAGAGTCCCGAAGCGCTCACGTTCGCTGCAGACCGCCGTCAGCGTAACCAGATGAGTGCCCGTGTCCCAGGTGTAGGTGGCGAACGGCGGCGTGGCGGGCGACGGCGGCATCGCCACCACGAGCTTCTCGCCCGCACCCAGCCAGCGGCTCGAGAACGACACGGTGTCGTCGTAGTCCATCGGCATGGATGCCCGGGCGATGCGCACCTCGGGGGTCAGCGCCTGCACCGTGGCCATCGCGACGACGAGCTCGGGGTCGGCCTTCCACGTCCACACGAGCACGCGACCGTCGGCCCTGCGCATCAGCAGAGGAGTAGCCTGGCTCATCGCCCAGGCGCCGAACCGAGAGCCGGGCCGCTCGGTGACGCCGATCGCCGAGTTCACCTGCCCCAGCAGCATCCGGATGGCGGCCTTGCGATGACGCCGCCCCTTCCAGCCGAGCGAGTCCGTGACGGGGATCCACTGCTGGGGGTCGGCGTCGGCTGTCAGTCGCATACCTCCACGCTAGGGGGTGAGGCTGAGGGATGCCGGTATGCCTCGGAGGCTCGATCAGGCCCCTCGGGTAGAGTGGCCAGCGCCCGATCGGGCTCTTTGACCGCCGTACCGTAAGGCAGAATGTCCTCCTCTACCTCCGATCCGACGAGTGCTCCCGACGTCGCCCCCGGCCCCGGGCAGCGTCCCCTGCGCATCCTGATCGGATGCGACACCTTCGCGCCCGACATCAACGGCGCAGCCCGCTTCGCCGAACGCCTCGCGGCAGGGCTCGTGCAGCGGGGTGAAGACGTCCACGTCGTCGCTCCGAACGTGGCCTACCGCCGCACGCCCGCGCAGACCGAGGTGATCGAGGGCGAGCCGATGACGATGCACCGCCTTCCGTCGGTGCGCTGGGCCCCCCACGACTGGCTGCGCTTCGTCTGGCCGTGGCGTGTGAAGCACTATGCCCGCAAGATCTTCGACAGCGTGCAGCCCGACGTGGTGCACATCCAGTCGCACATCGTGATCGGCCGCGGCCTCGCCCGGATCGCGCACGAGCGCGGCATCCCGGTGATCGCCACGAACCACGTGATGGCCGAGAACATCCTCGACCACACCACGATGCCCAAATGGGTCGATGACCTCGTGCTGCGCTGGGCCTGGGGTGACGCGAAGCGCACGTTCGCCCTGACTCGCGCGATCACCACGCCCACGCGTCGCGCCGCCGACTTCCTCGAACGCACCGTCGCCGTCGAGAACGTCATCCCCGTGAGCTGCGGCATCGACCGCACGCAGTACACGCCGGTGATCGCCCCCCGCGAGAAGAACCGCATCATCTTCGTCGGCCGCCTGACCGCCGAGAAGCAGGTCGAGGTGATCCTCGAGGCCATGACGAAGCTCGACCCGGCGCTCGACACGACCTTCGACATCGTCGGAGGCGGCGACCAGCGCAAGCAGCTCGAGAACCTCACGACCCAGCTGGGTCTCGCGGATCGGGTGACCTTCCACGGCCGCACGACCGACGAAGAGCTCCGGGCGCTGCTGTCACGCGCCTCGGTGTTCACGATCGCCTCGATCGCCGAGCTGCAGTCGATCGCGACAATGGAGGCGATGGCGTCCGCGCTCCCGATCGTCGCCGCGGATGCGGTCGCGCTGCCGCACCTCGTGCACGACGGTGAGAACGGCTACCTGTTCGAGCCGGGCGACGCCGACGCTCTCGCAGCGCGGCTGACCGACGTGCTCACCGCGTCGCCGGCCGAGTACGCGCGGATGCAGCAGGCATCTCTCGACGGCGTCGCGATCCACGACATCAACCGCACCCTCGATACGTTCGAGGCGCTGTACCGCGACGAGCCGCTGCCCGAGTGACGGTGCGCGCGATGCACATCGTCTTCTTCGGCGATCAGCACCTGGACTCGCTCGGCGGCGCTCAGGTGTCGATGCGGCTGCAGCGCGAGTTCCTCGAGCGCGCCGGCCACACGGTGACCGTGGTCGCCCCGAAGATGCACGGATCGCGCGCATCCGACGCGTCGGACCCCGCGAACGTCGATCTGCCGTCCGTGCCGATCACCCTCGACCGCGAGTACTCGATGAGCTGGCCGGGGCGAGCGACCGATCGGTTCCTCGACCGTGCGATGACACACCGCCCGCCGGTCGACCTCGTGCACGTGCAGGCAGACTTCTGGGGCGCGTTCATCGGTCACCGTTACGCTGCGCGGCACGGCATCCCCGTGGTGCACACCATGCACAACAGGGTCGACGTCGGCATCGCCGCGGTGACGCCGCTGCACCGCCCTGTGCTCGGGGTGCTGAACCTCTGGCGGCGCCGAGCGCTGCACGGAGTCGCATCCTCGCGTGTCGACGGCAGTGACGGCTGGGCGTTCCTGCGCGGCATCGCGAGCGGAGCCTCGGCTGTGACCGCTCCCTCGACCCACTTCGCACGCCGCCTCGAGGAGCACGGCGTGTTCAGCCCGGTCGACGTCGTCTGGAACGGCATCGACGATGACGTGCGCGAAGAGACCCTCGCCTCAGCTCCCGCGGAGCGCGCGCCCGGTCGCCCCCGGTTCGTGTGGCTCGGCCGCATGAGCCCCGAGAAGCGGCTGCTGCCCTTCCTGCAGGCGTTCGTCGAATCAGGGGTCGATGCCGATCTCGAGATCATCGGCGGCGGTGCGCAGCGGCCCGCCGCAGAGAAGATCGTCGCGGGGACGGCGAACGTGCGTTTCGCCGGCAAGCTGAGCTACCAGGACACTTTGGCGCGGATCGCCGCCGCGGACGCTCTCGTGCAGACGTCGATCGGTTTCGAGACGCAGGGCATGACGCCGTTCGAAGCGGCGACGCTCGGCACGCCCTCGGTGATCAGCGACCCCGACATCGCGGCCGAGCTCGGCGGCGGTCTCTGGGCCGTTCCCGGAGCAGCGGGCACCGAGGAGCAGCGCAAAGCGGGTCTCATCGACACGCTGCGCCGGGCGGCATCCGACATCGCTGCGGGCGACGCGCCTGTGCCGATGCGCGAGGTCTCGGAGGCATTCCGGCAGTCGTCGCGCACGGCCGCGATGATCGAGGTCTACGAGCGCGTGCTCGCCGGCTGATCGGGCGCGTCAGAAGAAGTTGTAGAACACGCTCGAGAGCCCCGAAGCGAGCGTCCCCAGAATCGTGTTCACGGCCAGACCGATCGCGATCGCGGCGAGCAGGTGCGGTGCCGGACGCCGCAGTGCCGCGATGCCCAGCACGATTCCGGTCGCGGCGCCCACGAACACGAGAAAGTTCAGGATGCTCGGCACCGCGCCCATCGCCATCCAGTCGATGATCGAGTTCGCGTAGAGGAACTGCAGCAGCAGCTGGGAGACCAGTCCGAATCCGACGGAGAGCACCGCCACGAGGAAGGCGGTACGGCCGAGGGGGTTCGCTCCCTTCGAAGAGCCGGGAGTCCCCGTCCCGACGGTGGGGTACGGCGTGCCGTATGGCTGGCCGGGCTGGGCGTATGGCTGGCCGGGCTGCGCGGACTGAGACGGCCGGTCTGAGGGCTGAGTCGGCTGAGATACGGGCGGATACGGCTGTCCTGAGTTCTGGTACTGCTGTCCCGGCGCGGAGTACGGCTGTCCCGGTTGCGGTGCCGGTGGGAACTGCTGGCCCTGGGGAAGGTGGTGTGTGCCGGCGGAGGGCTGTGATTCGCTCATGAGGAGGTGCTCCCGGTCAGTTGTAGGCGAGCGCGAAGGCGAGGTTCGACAACCACGACATCACGATTCCGGCGATCGCCGATGCGCTGATGCCGATGGCGATCCCTGCGAGGATCTGCTGGCCCGGGCGCCGCATCGACATCAGGCCCAGGATGAGCGCCACGACGGAGACGACCAGCACCAGCCCGTTGCCGATCGCGCTGAAGGCGCCGATCCCGGACGCGTCGTAGAACGAGCGGATGACGAGGGGGAAGGAGAGCGTGACGAGGAGACCGATCCCGAGAGCCACGAGCGAGATGATGAAGGCGAGGCGGCCCAGCGACCCGCCGCGGCTCGGGCTCGCGGCCGCAGGGCCGGGATAAGCGGATGCGGGAGGGTGCTGCGAGCCGTAGGGCTGTCCCGCGAACTGCTGCGGTGCCGGGTGCTGCTGTGGCGCCGGGTACTGCTGCGGTGCCGGGTACTGCTGCGGTGCCGGGTGCTGCTGTGGCGCCGGATGTGGGGGAGTTCCGTACGGCTGCGCGGGGGGCTGCTGAGGCTCGCTCATGGTGTCGAGCGTAGCCGCGCGATTCGCCGGGCGGATAGAGGGGCTCGCCGAACGTCAGCGGTAGACGTGCCCCGCTTCGGCTCGGTCGAGTGAGTCCTGCTCGGCGACGCGGGACCAGTCGGTGGGAATGCGGCGGTATCCGTCGCGGCGGAGTTCGATGACGGTGGCGACGAGCGCCCACACGCCGAGGGCGAGGAGTGCGATGAGAATGAACATGGCAGAAACGCTACGTTCGCTCTTGTTCCGCCACGAGTGGCAGGATAGACTGCGACCGCAGGAAAACTGCCAACCTCGGGAGAGCGCCATGATGAAGACCGTCGCCTGCGTCGTCCAAGACGGATTCGCGCCGTTCGAGTTCGGTCTCGCCTGCGAGGCGTTCGGCCTCGACCGATCGAACGACGGAGTGCCGAACTTCGACTTCCGGGTCATCGCGCCGCATCCCGGGGTCGTGAAGTCCAAGCTCGGATTCTCGATCAACGTCGAGCACGATCTCTCGTTCGCGTACGAGGCCGATCTCGTCGTGCTCTGCCCGGTGCCGCGCGAGTACTGGCCGAACATCGATCCGCTGCTGCTCGACGTCGCCCGCGACGCGGTGGCGCGCGGCGCCTGGCTGCTGACCATCTGCAGTGCGTCGTTCATCCTCGGTGCGGCAGGGGTGCTCGACGGTCGTCGCGCCACCACGCACTGGATGTATGCCGACATCATGGCCGAGATGTATCCGCAGATCGACATCGACCCCGACGTGCTCTTCGTGCAGGACGGGCGGATCATCACGAGCGCGGGCACCGCCGCGGGCATCGATGCCTGCCTGCACCTGCTGCGTCAGGAGCTCGGCGCCGAGCTCACCAACCGGATCGCCCGGCGTATGGTGGTGCCGCCTCAGCGCGACGGTGGGCAGGCGCAGTTCATCGACCGCCCGATCCCGGTGGTCCAGAGCGACTCGCTCGCGGCGGTCGCCGACTGGGCGGTCGAGCACCTGCGCGACGACCTCGGTGTCGATCAGCTCGCGGCCCGCGCGCTCATGTCGCCGCGCACCTTCGCCCGCCGGTTCAAGGCCGAGTACGGCGCGACACCTGCGGCCTGGCTGGCCCGCCAGCGGGTGCTGCACGCCCAGCGCCTGCTGGAGCGCAGCGACCTGTCGCTCGAGCAGATCGCCGACGAATGCGGCTTCGGGTCGGCCGCGGTGCTGAGGCAGAACTTCTCGCGCGTGCTCGGCACGACCCCGACCGCCTATCGAGCGCGCTTCTCCTGCGTGGACGACGCGGAGTCCTCCGCGGCCTGATCGGTCTCAGCGCGCCGGGGCGGCGCTGCCCGGACGGAGCTTCAGTGGTCCCAGTGGCCGGGGCTCGGGAGGGCGCGGTAGTCGACCTCAACCCCTGCCGGTGTGACGGATGCCGTGCAGTAGAGCAGCGACTGCGTGGGGTATCCGTGGGGCCGATTGTCGCGGATGATCGCGCGGTCGTCTTCGGGGTCGAGTCGCGTCGACGATGCGAGCAGAGAGGTCCACTCTCCTGTCCAGTCCGTGCTCTCGGCGGCCGGGCCGAGGGCGCGGAACTCGGGCAGCCAGGCGGCGATGCGAGGGGTCCCGAGGTCATCGAGATCGTCGTGGGCGATCATGTGGATGCCGTCGTCGATCGGCGTTTCGCGCAGCTCGACACCATCCCAGCTCAGCACACGCGACCCCTCGGGGCGCACCTCGAGCAGATTGAAGCCGTGCATCGGCAGCGGCGCGACGGGGGAGCGGTCCGCCACGGACTCCAGTGCGAGCGAGCCGCGAGAGACAGCCGCGTCGCCGGCGAGATCGACCACGTCGGCGCGGTTGAGCAGCACGGCGAGGCGGCGCTCGGAAGGGTCGACCGCGAGCCAGGCGCCACCCGCCCGTCGGTCGCGGATGCCCGAGACCCCGGGGTGCGCGTCCGGCCACCACTCGCCGAGAGCATCCCACTCGCGCTGCGGATCCTCATCGCGCACCGCGAGCAGACGCGCGGAGTCGGGGCCGGCCACATCGATCACCACGGTGCACACGGGGTCAAGTCTAGGTCGGCGCTGCGGGGCGGGATCGTGCGGCCGGCGTCTGGCGGCGTCCTGCGCCGGCATCTCCCGTTTCGGTCCGTGCGGCATCCCCGGCTCAGCCCCGGTGGGGTGGATGCTGCGGCAGAATCGAACCGTGAACATCGTCGTCGGGGTTACAGGTGGCATCGCCGCATACAAGACAGTGCACCTGGTGCGTCTGCTGACCAAGGCGGGTCATGACGTGACCGTGGTGCCGACGGAGGACGCACTGCGCTTCGTCGGCACACCGACGTGGGAGGCGCTCAGCCGGCATCCGGTCACGACCAGCGTGCACGACGACGTCGCCCGCGTGCGGCACGTGGCTCTCGGTCAGAACGCCGACCTGGTGATCGTGGCTCCGGCCACCGCCAACACGGTCGCGAAGATCACCGCGGGCATCGCCGACGACCTGCTCGGCACCACGCTGCTCGCCACCGAGGCTCCTGTCGTCCTCGCGCCCGCCATGCACGCCGAGATGTGGCGCAATGCGGCCACGCAGGCGAACGTCGCGACCCTCGCGTCACGCGGTGTGCACCTGGTCGGCCCGGCTGACGGCGAGCTCGCCGGAGGCGACAGCGGTCCGGGTCGGATGTCGGAGCCTGAGGTCATCGTCGAGGCCGCCCTCGCCCTGCTCGCACCGCGGGACCTCGCCGGACTGCGCGTCGCGATCTCGGCCGGTGGCACCCGCGAGCCCATCGATCCCGTGCGGTTCCTCGGAAACCGATCGAGCGGCCGGCAGGGCATCGCGCTCGCGGCGGAGGCCGCCGCTCGAGGAGCCGACGTGACGGTCGTCGCCGCGAACGTCTCGGCCGACGTGCTGGCCGAGGCGCGGCATCCGTCGGTCCGCGTGGTGTCGGTGGGAACCGCCGCCGAGCTCTCGACAGCGATGAAGGATGCCTCCGCGAGCGCGGACATCGTGATCATGGCGGCCGCGGTCGCCGACTATCGACCCGCATCCGTGTCGGATCAGAAGCTCACGAAGGAGCAGGGTGTGCTGACGCACCTCGAGCTCGTCGAGAACGAGGATGTCGTCGGAGCGCTGGCGGCTCTCCGTGCCGACGGTCACGCGCCGGAGCGGCAGACGATCGTCGCGTTCGCGGCCGAGACCTCCGAGGACGCGGACGAGCGGCTGGATCGCGCTCGCCGCAAGCGCGAGCGCAAGGGCGTCGACCTGCTCGCCGTCAACCTCGCGAACGCCGAGCACGGCTTCGAGAAGAGGGACAACGCCGTCGAGATCGTCGGAGGGGGTGGCGCGGTCGTGTCATCCGCGTCAGGCTCTAAGCACGCGGTCGCACGAGCGATCCTGGATGCCGTGCGCAGTATGCGCTAAACTTGAGTCAAGTCCACTCAACTTTGCGGACCATGACAACAAGACAGTGATCAGAAGGAGTCTCCCCAGGAGGAACCCATGCCCAGCCCACAGAGCACGCAGAACGACGACCAGCAGTCCGCCCTCGAGCAGTTCGGGATCAACCTCACCGACCGCGCCCGCCAGGGCAAGCTCGACCCCGTGATCGGACGCGACAGTGAGATCCGCCGCGTCAGTCAGGTGCTCACGCGCCGCACGAAGAACAACCCGGTGCTGATCGGCGAGCCGGGCGTCGGCAAGACCGCCGTCGTCGAGGGACTCGCCCAGCGCATCGTCGCGGGCGACGTCGCCGAGTCTCTCAAGGACAAGGAGCTGGTGTCGCTCGACATCTCGGCCCTCGTCGCCGGGGCCATGTACCGCGGCCAGTTCGAGGAGCGCCTGAAGAGCGTCCTGAAAGAGATCACCGAGTCCGACGGGCAGGTCATCACGTTCATCGACGAGCTGCACGTGCTCATGGGAGCGGGCGGCGGCGAAGGCTCGGTGGCCGCGTCGAACATGCTCAAGCCGATGCTCGCCCGGGGCGAGCTGCGCCTGATCGGCGCGACGACGCTCAACGAGTACCGCGAGTTCATCGAGAAGGATGCGGCGCTCGAGCGCCGCTTCCAGCAGGTCTATGTCGGTGAACCCACGGTCGAGGACACCATCGCGATCCTCCGTGGACTCAAGGGCCGGTACGAGGCGCACCACGGGGTGACGATCGCCGACAGCGCGCTGGTCGCCGCCGCTGCACTGTCGAACCGGTACCTGCCCGCGCGGCAGCTCCCCGACAAGGCGATCGACCTGATCGACGAGTCGATGTCGCGTCTCAAGATGGAGATCGATTCGTCTCCCGTCGAGATCGACCAGCTCAAGCGCCAGGTCGACCGCATGAAGCTCGAAGAGCTCGCTCTCAAGCGCGAGAAGGATGCCGCCTCGAAAGAGCGACTCGCGGCTCTTCGCGAGCAGCTCGTGGGCATGGAAGCGCAGCTGGCCGAGCTCGAAGCCCGCTGGGCACGCGAGCGCCAGGGTCTGAACCGCGTCGGCGATCTGAAGAAGAAGCTCGACGACGCGGTCACGCAGCGCGATCTCGCCATGCGTGAGGCCGACTACACGCGTGCCTCGAAGCTCGAATACGAGACCATCAAGCGCCTCGAGCGCGAGATCGCCGAAGCCGAGCAGGCCGAGGCCGCGGTCTCGACAGAGGGGCGCATGGTCAACGAGCAGGTCACCGACGAGGACATCGCCGCCGTGATCGCGGCGTGGACCGGCATCCCCGTCGGCCGTCTGCTGCAGGGTGAGAGCGAGCGGCTGCTGCACCTCGAATCCGAGCTCGGCAAGCGCCTCATCGGGCAGAAGGATGCCGTCAAGGCGGTGTCCGATGCCGTGCGGCGCTCGCGGGCGGGCATCAGTGACCCCGGTCGGCCGACCGGATCGTTCCTGTTCCTCGGCCCGACGGGCGTCGGAAAGACCGAGCTGGCGAAGGCTCTGGCCGACTTCCTGTTCGACGACGAGCGCGCCATGGTGCGCATCGACATGTCGGAGTACGGCGAGAAGCACTCCGTCTCCCGGCTCGTCGGCGCCCCTCCCGGGTACGTCGGCTACGAGCAGGGCGGTCAGCTGACCGAGGCCGTGCGGCGTCGCCCCTACAGCGTCGTGCTGCTCGACGAGGTCGAGAAGGCGCATCCCGAGGTGTTCGACGTGCTGCTGCAGGTGCTCGACGACGGTCGTCTGACCGACGGTCAGGGCCGGACGGTCGACTTCTCGAACGTCATCCTGATCCTCACGTCGAACCTCGGGTCGCCGATCCTCATCGATCCGACGCTGTCGCCCGACGAGAAGCGCGAGCAGGTGATGGCGCTCGTGCACCAGGCGTTCCGACCCGAGTTCCTCAACCGCCTCGACGACATCGTGATGTTCTCGGCGCTCAGCCAGGACGACCTCGCGCAGATCGTCGAGCTCTCGATCGATCAGCTGCACAACCGGCTGCGCGATCGTCGGCTCACGCTCGCGGTCACTCCGGACGCCCGATCGTGGCTCGCCGAGCGCGGATACGACCCGATGTTCGGCGCCCGTCCGCTGCGACGCCTGATCCAGACCGAGGTGCAGAACAAGCTGGCGACGGCGCTGCTCTCGGGTGGGGTGCACGACGGCGACCTGGTGCGCGTCGACGTGGCGGCCGACGGCACGGGTCTCGTGCTGACGTCGACCGCCCCGGAGCCCGACACGGGAACCGGGCCGGACGACGACGACGTGATCGAGGCCGAGCTCCTCGACGACTAGAGCGCGGCGAGCGGGCGACTGCAGACACACGGAAGAGGGGCGGANCATCCGCCCCTCTTCCGTGTCCGGATCGCGTCAACCTGCTGTCGGTCGGCGAATCCCCTTGAGCGCATCGGCTTCGAGTTCGCGGCCGATGATCGAGTGGCGCCGCGAGTACGCGAAGTAGATGATGAGGCCGAGCGCCAGCCAGATCGCGAAGCGCACCCAGGTCTCGGTGCTGAGGTTGAGCATCAGCCAGAAGCAGGCGATCGCCGAGATCCAGGGCAGCCACGGCGACAGCGGCACCGTGAACGGACGCTCGAGGTCGGGGCGGCTCTTGCGCAGGATCGGCACGCCGATGCTCACGAGCACGAACGCCGACAGGGTGCCGATGTTGATCATGTCGCCGAGCACCTGCACGTCGGTGAAGCCCGCGATGATCGCGATGATCACGCCGACGATCAGCTGGATGCGGATCGGTGTTCCCCGCTTGGCGTCGGTGACGCTGAGCGAGCGGGGGAGCAGGCCGTCGCGGCTCATCGCGAACACGACGCGGGCGAGGCCCATGAGCAGCACCATGACCACGGTGGTGAGACCGACCAGGCTGCCGATCGCGATGACCTGAGCGGCCCAGGTGGCGCCGACCAGCTCGAACGCGCTCGCGAGCGACGGCTCGTCGAGTTTCGCCAGCTCGGTGTACGACACCATGCCGGTGATGACGATCGCGACCATCACATAGAGCACGGTGACGATGATCAGGCCGAGGATGATGCCGCGGGGCACCGTGCGCTTGGGGTCCTTGGTCTCCTCGGCGCTGGTCGCGACGACGTCGAAGCCGATGAACGCGAAGAACACCAGCGCCGCGCCGCTGAGGATGCCGAAGACGCCGTACATCGTCGGGTCGGAGCCGGTCATGAACGAGAAGAGCGACTGCGTCCACGCGCTCTCGGAGGCGGCACCCGACTGCGCGGGAGGCACGAACGGGGTGTAGTTGGCGCCGTTGATGAAGAAGAACCCGACGACGATGACGAACAGCACGATCGCGACCTTGATCACCGTGAACACACTGTTCACCCGGCTCGACAGCTGGGTGCCGAGGGCGAGCAGCACCGTGAAGATCGCGACGATGACGACGGGGCCCCAGTCGAACGACAGCGGGCCGAGCTGCAGGGTCATCGGGATCTCGAGATCGAACAGCGAGACGGCGTCGCCGAGGTAGACGCCCCAGTACTTCGCGATCACCGCCGAGGCCATGAGCATCTCGAGGATGAGGTCCCAGCCGATGATCCACGCGAGGAACTCGCCCAACGTCGAGTAGGTGAACGTGTAGGCGGAGCCGGCGACGGGGATGGATGACGCGAACTCGGCGTAGCAGAGGATCGCGAGACCGCACACGGCCGCGGCGATGATGAACGAGATGATCACCGCGGGGCCGGCGTGCCGCGCCGACGCCTCGGCGCCGACCGAGAAGATGCCCGCGCCGACGGCAACCGCGACGCCCATGACCGCCAGGTCCCAGACGCCGAGCGAGCGCTTCAGCGAGCGTTTCTCGTCGTGCGTCTCGGCCATCGACTGCTCGACCGATTTGATCCTTCGCTGAATCGCCATGCGGACGAGTCTAGGTCTGGGCGGCCCACGCACGAAGGGCGCCACCCGGTATATCGGGTGGCGCCCTTCGGCGGTGCGGCTGGGTGTCAGGCGCTGAGGATGACCGTCTCGTCGATCGGGCGACGCACGCGCGGTGCGGTCTCGCCCTGCTGGAGACCCTCGGGAAGGCCGGCGGCGTCGCCGTACTCGCCGACGGCGATCACGGTGATGGCCGAGAAACGCGGCGACAGGTCTGCGAACTCGCGGACGACCTCAGGGTCGAAGCCGCTCATCTGGTGCACGAGGAGACCCTCGTGGTGCGCCTGCACCGAGAAGTGGGCGACGGCCTGGCCGAGGTCGTAGACCGCGTGGCTGATGGCCTTGCCCTCTTCGGACTCGGTCTCGGCGATCGCGACGATGAGGGCCGAGGCCTTCGACGCCCAGAGCTGGTTGAACTCGACGAGGGAGCTGACCACCTGGTCGAACAGCGCGGTGCCGCGGCGAGCGACGATGAAGCGCCACGGCTGCAGGTTGTATGCGGACGGTGACCAGCGCGCGGCCTCGAGGGCGGCGTTCAGCTTGGCGTCGTCGATCGTGTTCTCGGCGTCGTAGGCGCGCGGGCTCCAGCGCCCGGCGAGGACGTCGAGGACGGGGTGCTCGGTGGGGGCGGTGCGGTCGATCACGGGAGTGCTCACGGAAGTGCCTTTCGGAAAGGAGTCGATCGGACTCCTTCGTCCGGGTACGAGGGTCTCAACGAATGCATGTGAACGCATATTCCCGATGACGCCGTATGACTTTACCGAAGGGCGTGCCGCGGGCGGATGCCGGGCTTCTGCGCGCCTGTTCGATGGGAATCCGCTGCGGCCTCCGAAAGCAAGGGGGTTCTGCGAGCTGTGCCGGTCTGGTTGTCTCGCGAGATCGGGCGTGGGGCGGCCGCCCGTCACCCACGCCACGGACGGGAAGAACACGATGGCCGGCAAGACCAAGACCAAGACCAAGACGAAGACCAAGACCCATGACGAGAAGCACAAGCATCATGACAAGAGGAAGACGCACACACGGCTCGACAAGAAGCGGTACGAGAAGGAGCTGAGGCGCCTGCAGATCGAGCTCGTCAGCATGCAGCAGTGGGTCATCGCGTCAGATGCGCGGATTCTCGTGATCTTCGAGGGCCGCGATGCGGCGGGCAAGGGCGGTGCGATCAAGCGCGTGATGCAGTACCTCAACCCGCGTCACGCCCGGGTGGTCGCCCTGCCGCAGCCGTCGGAACGCGAGAAGGGCCAGTGGTACTTCCAGCGGTACATCGAGCGGCTCCCCACCACGGGCGAGATCGTGCTGATGGATCGGTCCTGGTACAACCGCGCCGGCGTCGAGAAGGTGATGGGCTACTGCACGGACGAGGAGTACGACCGCTTCCTCGCGCAGGTCCCCGTCGTCGAGCAGATGCTGGTCGACGACGGGATCATCCTGCTGAAGTACTGGTACTCGGTGTCCGACACCGAACAGGAGAAGAGGTTCCGGTCGCGCTTGAACGATCCGATGCGACGGTGGAAGCTCTCCGACACCGACCTGGCCTCCATCTCCCGCTGGGAGGACTACTCACAGGCCAAGGATGCGATGTTCGACATCACCGATCGCGAGGCCGCGCCCTGGTGGTCGATCGACAGCGACGACAAGAAGGCCGCGCGACTCAACACCATCCACCATCTGCTGAGTCAGATCCCCTACCGCCGGCTCGACCCCGAAGAGGTCCACTTCCCCGACCGCCCCGCGGCGTCGGGTGCCCCGCGTCCGCCGATCGACGAGCATGCTTTCGTCCCCGACCACGCGGCGACGCTCTAGGCGCGACCGATCGCACGAGCCCGCGCGCCCGACCACGCGAGAGCCGGCGCCGTGCCCTGGACTGCTCAGTCGAGCAGATTGCGAGAGGCGGCGGATGCCAGCGCTCGCCGCACCGCGCGGATCGACGGCGCCGCGGCTGACACGCGCCGCGCCGACGAGAAGATCTCCCGACGGGGCTCGTCGGGCAGTGGGGTGAGCGCGACCGTCGGCGGCTCTCCCGCCCAGACGAGCTCGGGGAGCAGCCCGACCGCGAGGCCGGCGCGGATGAGACGCACATGGGCGGTGAGGTCGGCGACCTCGAAGCGCACATCGGGTTCGAAGCCGGCAGTGCGACACAGCTGCTCGGCCCACGCTCGTGACGCCGTGCCCGCGGGCTCGAGCACCCAGGGCTCGTCCCTCGTCGACCACAGCGCCGCTGTCGCATCGGCATCGGCATCGGCAGCTGTGGCATCCGCAGTCTCCGGCGTGCCCGGCCGCCGGGCCAGCGCGATCGAGTCGTGCACGAGCACCACCCGGTCGAGGTCGGCGTGGATCGGTCGGGTGCGTCCGGGATACTGCTCGGCGAGGATCAGATCGAAGTCGCGGCTCGAGACGCCGACGAGCCCGGTCTCGGGGTCGCTCTCGGTGACCTCGACGCGCAGGGCCGGATGCTGCTCGCGCAGCGCGTTGAGCGCGCCGGGGAGCAGCGAGTGCGCGGTCGACTGGAACACGGCGATGTGGACGGTGCCGGTGACCTCGGTGAGCGACTCGGCGACGGCGACCTCGGCGTGTTCGAGCTGGTCGAGGATGCCGATGGCCTCCGCCACGAGGACGTTGCCCTGCGGGGTGAACTGCACGCCGCGGCCGACCCTGCGCAGCAGCGGGACGCCCACCTCCCGTTCCAGAGCGCTCAGCTGCTGCGACACCGATGCCTTGCTGTAGGAGAAAGCGTCGGCGACGGCCGAGAGGGTTCCTCGGCGGGACAGCTCGACCAGCATCCGCAGTCGGTTGACGTCGAGCATCCGCACCCTTTCCAGACCCCGTGAATCGTTCAGTTCAACTGAACAGAAATCACTCGGATCGGTTGATAGACGTAGCCTACTCGCGCGCCTGAGAATGATCGAGCCGCACACGTACCCGGGTGTGCGATCCCCTGGAAGGTACCCCCTGATGACTGTCGTCGCCGACACCACCACTCCCGACACGACGCCGCGCACCGAAGAGGTCGCCGCCCTCGTGCAGCGCTGGCTCGCCGAGAGCGAGACGCACCCCGTCGAGCCCGCCGCGCAGCGCCTCGCCGAGGTGCTCAAGGACCCGAACGGACTCGCGTTCACCGTCGGCTTCGTCGACGGCGTGATGCGCCCCGAAGACCTCAGCGTCGCCGGCCGCACCCTCGCCGAGCTGTCGGAGATCACCCCGTCGCTGCTGCCCGGCTACCTGCGTGCCGCCATCAGGACCGGCGGCTTCTGGGCTCCCAAGCTGCCCGGCGTCGTCGTGCCGATCTCGCGCCGCGTGCTGCGCGCGATGG
Organism: Microbacterium sp. 22215; assembly: GCF_052045655.1. Taxonomy (NCBI): domain Bacteria; kingdom Bacillati; phylum Actinomycetota; class Actinomycetes; order Micrococcales; family Microbacteriaceae; genus Microbacterium; species Microbacterium sp. 22215. Next base: position 152,716 of record NZ_JBQEPC010000008.1, on the reverse strand, counting down.
TCGGACACCTCGTGCTCGACGCGACCCCCTCGAAGCTCGGCCCCGCGATCGCCAAGCTGCGCAAGAGCGGCAACCGCCTGAACCTCAACCTGCTCGGCGAGGCGGTGCTCGGTGAGCGCGAGGCCGGTCGACGCCTGCAGGGCACCTACGACTTCCTGGCGCGCAAGGACGTGGACTACGTCTCGATCAAGGTGTCGAGCGTCGTCAGCCAGCTGTCGATGTGGTCGTTCGACGAGGCCGTGGCCGACGTCGTCACCAAGCTGACCCCGCTCTACGAGCTGGCCGCCTCGTCGGAGGCCGCGGGCAGGACGAAGTTCATCAACCTCGACATGGAGGAGTTCCGCGACCTCGACCTGACGATCGCGGCGTTCACCAGCATCCTCGACCAGCCCGGCTTCGAGCATCTCGAGGCCGGCATCGTGCTGCAGGCCTACCTGCCCGACGCGCTCGGCGCGATGCAGCGGCTGCAGGAGTGGGCCGCCGCCCGCCGGGCTAAGGGCGGAGCGCCCATCAAGGTGCGCGTCGTCAAGGGCGCCAACCTCGCCATGGAAGAGGTCGACTCGAAGGTGCACGGCTGGCCTCTCGCGACCTACGGCACCAAGCAGGACTCCGACACGAACTACAAGCGTGTGCTCGACTGGTCGATGACGCCGGAGCGACTGGATGCCGTGCGCATCGGCGTCGCGGGACACAACCTGTTCGACATCGCCTACACGTGGCTGCTCGCCAAGGCCCGGAACGTGACGGATGCCGTGGAGTACGAGATGCTCCTCGGCATGGCGACCGGTCAGGCCGAGGCGGTCCGCAAGGACGTCGGCCAGCTGCTGCTGTACACGCCGGTCGTGAACCCGGCCGAGTTCGACGTCGCGATCGCCTACCTCGTGCGCCGTCTCGAAGAGAACGCGAGCCCCGAGAACTTCATGTCGGCCGTGTTCGAGCTGGCCTCCGACCCCGCGCTGCTCACCCGTGAGCGCGAGCGTTTCGAGCGCTCGCTGGCAGGGCTCGAGGCAGACCGCTCGGTGCCGTCGTCGAACCGCGTGCAGGACCGTGCCGCGGAGGCGGAAGCACAGTCGGATGCCGTGACCACCGGCTTCGAGAACCAGCCCGACAGCGACCCGGCGATCGCCGCGAACCGCACCTGGGGCCGTGAGATCCTGGCGCGGTCGGTCGACTCGACGCTCGGCCTCGACTCGATCGCCCTCGCCAGGGTCGAGACGACCGATGAGCTCGACGGCATCTTCGCCGCGGCATCCGCCGCCGCCGTCCGGTGGGCCGCGCTGCCCGCCGCCGAGCGCGCCGCCGTGCTGCACCGCGCGGGCGACGAGCTCGCTGCCCGACGCGGTCAGCTGATCGAGATCATGGCCCACGAGGCCGGCAAGACGATCGCCGAGGCCGACCCCGAGGTCTCCGAGGCGATCGACTTCGCCCACTACTACGCCGAGCGCGCGCTCGACCTCGAGACCGTCGACGGCGCCGAGTTCGTGCCCTCGAAGGTGACCGTGGTGACGCCGCCGTGGAACTTCCCCGTCGCGATCCCCGCGGGGGGAGTGCTCGCCGGTCTCGCCTCCGGCTCGGGTGTGGTCATCAAGCCCGCCAAGCTGACCCAGCGCTGCGGTGCCGTGATGGTCGAGGCGCTGTGGGCTGCGGGCGTGCCGCGCGACCTGCTCGCGCTCGTCGACCTCGCGAACCGCGACCTCGGCACGCGCCTGGTCGCCAGCCCCGAGGTCGACCGCGTCATCCTCACCGGCGCGTACGAGACGGCGCAGCTGTTCCGGTCGTTCCGCTCCGACCTGCCGCTGCTCGCCGAGACCAGTGGCAAGAACGCGATCATCGTCACGCCGTCGGCCGACCTCGACCTCGCGGCTGCCGACGTCGCCCGCAGCGCCTTCGGTCACGCCGGCCAGAAGTGCTCGGCCGCATCGCTTGCGATCCTGGTCGGCTCCGTGGCCGACTCAGAGCGGTTCGAGCGCCAGCTGGTCGACGCCGTCACCTCGATGCGCGTCGGTCTGCCCGAAGACCCGGCGACCCAGATGGGGCCGATCATCGAGCCGGCGAACGGCAAGCTGCTGACCGCGCTGACGACCCTCGAGCGGGGCGAGCGCTGGCTCGTGGAGCCCCGCAAGCTCGACGACGAGGGAAAGCAGTGGACGCCCGGCGTCAAGATCGGCGTCGCACCGGGATCGACCACCCACCTCACCGAGTTCTTCGGACCCGTGCTCGGCATCATGCACGCGAAGGACCTCGACGAGGCGATCCGACTGCAGAATGCGGTGGACTACGGCCTCACCGCCGGCATCCACTCGCTCGACTCCGAGGAGGTCGCCACCTGGCTCGACCGTGTCGACGCCGGAAACCTCTACGTCAACCGCGGCATCACCGGCGCGATCGTGCAGCGCCAGCCGTTCGGCGGATGGAAGCGCTCGGCCGTCGGCGCCGGAGCCAAGGCCGGTGGACCGAACTACCTGTTCGGCCTCGGTGACTGGGCTCCTGCCGAGCTGCCGGCGGCCGCACCGGGTGCTGCCGTGATCCCCGCGGTCGACGCGCTGCTGACCGCTGCCGGCTCCGACCTCGGCGCCGTCGAGATCGAGTGGCTGCACCGCGCCGCCGCCGCCGACGAGCGGGCCTGGACCACCGAGTTCGGCGCGGTCAGCGACAAGTCCGGCCTCGGCGTCGAGCGCAACGTGTTCCGGTACCGCCCGGTCGCCGCCGACGTGCGCATCGGTGAGGACGCGGCGCTGGCCGACGGCATCCGCGTGATCGCCGCAGCCCTGCGCAGCGGCAGCCCGTTCACCGTGTCTGCCCCTGCTCTGCCCTCGCGGGTCGAGAAGGCGCTGCGCGCCCAGGGCATCACGGTCACGCACGAGAAGGATGCGGCGTGGGTCAAGCGCTTCGCCAAGGCTGCGGCGAAGGCCGAGCACAGCTGGCAGCGCGTGCGCCTCGTCGGCGGTGACGCGTCGGCCCTGTTCGAGGCTCTCGGTGGAACCCCGGACGTCGCCGTCTGGTCGCACGCCGTCACGGGTGCGGGCCGCGTCGAGATGCTGCCGTTCCTGCACGAGCAGGCCGTGTCGATCACGAACCACCGGTTCGGCAACCCCACCACCCTGTCGGAGGGTCTGATCTGACCCGGGTCTGATCTGACCCGGGTCTGACCGCCGGAACGACGAGGCCCCACCCTGCAGATGTCTGCGGGGTGGGGCCTCGTCGATGGCGGGGTGATCCGAGCGACCTCAGCCGCGCAGGGCCTCGCCGAGCTTGACCCGCGAGCCCATGCGCAGCAGCGAGTTCTCGTAGATCTTCGCGCCGACGACGATCGCGGCGACGCAGCTCGCGAGCAGGATCACGAGGCTCAGCAGAGGCTCCCACCACTGCGCCTCGCCCACGAACAGTCGCATCGGCATGCCGACCGGCGCCGAGAACGGCACGTACGACATGATCGTCAACACCAGCGGGTTGTCGTTGAAGATGATCACGAGCACGTACGGGGCCATGATCAGCATCGTGATGGGGGTCGTGGTCGAGCCGATGTCCTCCTGACGGGAGACCATGGATGCCGCCGCCGCGAACATCGCCGCGAGCAGGATGAACCCGAACAGGAAGAACACCGCGAACCAGATGATCGGGGCGCCGAGCGTCGACAGCACCTCGCGCTGGCCGGTGGCTATCAGCCCGATCGTGGCGACCGCGGCCAGGGCGAGGATCTGACCCATCGCGAGGATCGTGTTGCCGATCACCTTGCCGGCGAGCAGCGTGCGCGCCGAGATGGTCGACAGCAGGATCTCGACCACGCGGGTCTGCTTCTCCTCGACGATGCTCTGGGCGATCGTTCCGCCGAAGGTCGCCGCGGCTCCCATGAACACGATGCCGAAGGCGATCGCGATGAAGTAGCGCAGCAGCGGGTTGGTCGTGGCGGGTTCGAGGATCTCGACCGTCGGAGCCTGGGACAGCGCCGACACGAGACTCGTCGGGGCATCCTTGAGGGCCACGACGGTGAGACCTGTCGGTCCGTCGCCCGGCAGAACGGCGGCGTCGACCTTCTCGTCACGCAGCAGCTCCTCGGCCGCGGCCTGGTCCGGCACCTCGGTGACGTCGATGTCGGGGAGCGCCGACACCAGGGATGCCGTCTCGGACGTCACGGCGACGGGCATCGCATCCGTGTTCTTGCTCGCGAAGCCGCCGATCACGATGCCCGCGAGCGCGATGAGCAGCAGGACGCCCGTCGAGATCAGGAACGCCTTGCTGCGCAGCTTCGACCCGATCTCGCGCTCGGCGACGAGCCAGATCATCGAGGCCTGGGAGCCGGAGCCGGAGCCGGTGGATCCGGTGGTGTTCGAGGTGCTCACTGGATGACCTCCTTGAAGATCTGTGCGAGGGACGGATGCTGGGGGGCGAAGCTCGCCACGTCGCCGCGGTCGACGGCGGTGCGCAGCACGCGCTGGGCGACCTCTGCGTCGTCGGCGTCGAACAGTGCGTAACCGCCCTCGAAGTCGAGCACGGTGACGCCGGGCTCGGCGCGCAGCCACCCGGCGTCTCCCGCCGAGACGAGCTCGTAGCGGCTGCCCGCGTGCTGGGCGCGGAGCGCGTCACGGGATCCGGAGGCGCGGATCGTGCCCGCGGCGAGGATCACGAGGTCGTCGCACAGCCGTTCGACGACATCGAGCTGGTGCGACGAGAAGAGGATCGATGCGCCCTTCGCGGCCGAGGCCTGGAGCACTGAGGCGACCACGTCGACCGCGAGCGGGTCGAGGCCCGAGAACGGCTCGTCGAGGATCAGCACCTCGGGGTCGTGCACGAGGGATGCGGCGATCTGCGCGCGCTGCTGGTTGCCGAGCGAGAGCGACTCGATCGTGTCGCCCAGGCGCTCCTCGAGTCCGAGCTCGGTGAGCAGCGCGGTCGCGCGGGTGGCGGCATCCGTCTTGCTGAAGCCGTGCAGACGGGCGAGGTACACGATCTGCTCGAGCACCTTCATCTTGGGGTACAGGCCCCGCTCCTCCGGCATGTATCCGAAGAGCCGCCGGTCGGCGGAGGTGAGGGTCTTGCCGTCGAGTTCGACGGTTCCGCCGTCGGCGCTGAGGAGTCCGAGGACGATGCGCATGGTCGTGGTCTTGCCGGCGCCGTTGCCGCCGACGAACCCGGTGAGGCGCCCGGGGGCCACCTCGAACGAGACGTCGTCGAGCACGCGCCGAGAGCCGTAGCTCTTGGTGATCCCGGTCAGTAGGAGCTTTCCTGTGGTCATGCCCTCACGCTATGGCGGGGCATGGCGTCGCGGCATCCCCCCTGTGGCGGATCTGTGCGGGTGATCTGCGCGTCATCCGATGGCGCGCTCATCCACCGTGCGGGGGAGTGGCGTGCCTCAGCCCAGGAACAGGAACGAGAAGATGCCGATCGCGAAGGGCGCCATGGTCACCACGAACATGACGCCGACGATGATGCCGACGATCAGCCAGGGGCTCCGGCGCCTGAGCCGCTGGCCCGGCGGGGCGACGCCCGGTGGCGGGGTCAGCAGGGCCTGCGGGGCCGCGAACGGCAGTGCGGGGGAACCAGCGGGCACCGGTGCTGCTGCTCCGTACGCGGGGAGCGGCGGATGCTGCGGGGCAGGCGCGGCGAGCCGCAGGCGATCGTCACGCCAGCGGGCCCACTGGTCGAGCTTGGTCAGCAGAGCGCCGACCGCGCCGAACAGCCAGGCCCAGGTCGCCGGGTCGAGCGTCGAGATCTCGCGACGGGCGTAGAGGAAGAGCCAGTCGTCGACGATCTCGACGTCGAGCTGCGCGGCGTGATCGATGAAGCGCGCCATGACGTCGGGCGTGAAGAGGTAGAGCGCGTCGACCTCGTAGCCCGCCGGGCAGTACAGCGAGAAGTAGCGGTCGAAGTCGCCCTCGAGCGAGAGCCGCTGGTCGCCGCTGAAGGCGCCGGCGATCGTGCTGCCGAGGGTGTTGTTGCCGAGGGCGTCGAGCACGATGTTCGGCAGTGGCACGTCGAGCTTGACGGCGACGTACCCCCACCGATGCGTCTGCGACTGCTTGCCGTTGCTCGTCGTGTACTGGTAATTGCCGAACTCGACGAATCGGGGGTCGACGCCGCGCAGCACATCGGTCGACATCCGGGCCGACCCGCTCGAGAAGATCATGCCCGGCAGCGGTGGGTCGTCGATGCGACCGAAGTAGCTCATCGCATTCGCCTGCGCGAAGCGGGCGAGACGGAACCGCGTCAGATTGCGGGTGCGGATGCCACGGCGCACGAGCATCACGATTCCCACGACCAGTCCGGCGAGCAGCAGCAGGCCGAGGACCCCGCCGATCGCGACTCCCGTTCCCCGACCGATCGCATAGCCCAGGCCCATGATCATGATCGCGATGACGGGCACCACGCACAGCAGTGCGAAGCCGGCGAACACCCACGCGATGATCTGACCGGCAGAGCTGGGGTGGGCGGTGCGCTGGGCGCGCGCGAACGCATCGACCTCGGCGGGATTCACCGGCTCGAGCAGCGGGCGGGCGTCGAAATGACCGGCGGGAGGGCCGGCCGACGGGACGGGCGCTGGTGCGGGAACGGTCACGCCCCCACGCTAGCCGAGGCGATGGATCGGGGCCTCAGCGGCGCCCGGCGTGCAGGGCCGTGCGAACGACGAGTCCCGCGACGAGCGCCCAGAACGCGGCGCTGACCCCCAGCAGCGAGATGCCGGATGCCGCCACCAGGAACGTCACGACGGCGGGGATGCGCTCGCCGGGATCGTCGATCGCCTGCTGCACGGCCGACCCGAACGCCGCGAACAGCGCGAGGCCGGCCACTGCGGGGATGACGGCCTCCGGCGCGAGCAGCACGAGCGCGGCGAATGCGGCGGAGAAACCACCGAGCACGAGGTAGGACGCGCCGGTCGAGACGCCGGCGATCCAGCGCCGCTTCGGGTCGGGGTCGGCGTCGGGGGAGGCGGCGAGCGCGGCGCTGATGGCCGCGAGGTTGATCGCGTGGCCGCCTGCTGTGGCGCCGAGCGCGGTGCCGACCCCGGTGACGAGCATCGCCGGACGCCAGGGGACCTCGTAGCCGAAGCTGCGCATGATCGCGATGCCGGGCACGTTCTGCGACGCCATGGTGACGATGAACAGGGGCAGGGCGACACCGATCATGGCGCCGACGGTGAACGTGGGGGCCGTGAAGGCGAACCCCGGTACGAGCAGCCCTGCGTCGACCGGAGCGCCCTCCTGGACGAGCGAGACGGTGACGACGACCGCAGCGGCGAGGAAAGCGAGCGGAACGGCCCAGCGCGGTGCGAGACGCGCGAAGACCAACCAGGTGAGCACAACGGGGATGACGCCCCACGGGTTGGCGACGAGACCGGTGATCGGCGCGAGGCACAGCGGCAGCAGGACGCCTGCGAGCATCGCCTGCGCGATGGACGGAGGGATGCGGGCGATCAGCGCGCCGAGCGCCGGCCAGAGCGCCGTGAGCAGGATCAATGCCGCCGTGACGAGGAACGCTCCGACGGCCGCCGACCAGCCGCCGTCGACGACGCCGGTCGCGGCGAGCAGCGCGGCTCCGGGCGTCGACCACGCGACCGTGATCGGCATCCGATACCGCCAGGCGAGCACGATGCACGCGAGTCCCATGGTGAGGCTGACCGCGAGCAGCCCGCTGGCCGCCTGCGCCGGTGTCGCCCCCACGGCGCTGAGGCCGGTGAGCACGACGGCGAACGAGCTCGTGAATCCGACCAGCGCGGTGACGACCCCGGCCAGGATCGGTCGGGAGAGCGGTGCGGCGGTCGGCATCCTCCGAGCGTATCGGGGCCGGGGTTACGCGAGTCCCATGCGGTGTGCGAGCACGACGGCCTGCACGCGGTCGCGGGCGCCGAGCTTCTGCAGGATCCGCGAGACGTGGGTCTTCACGGTCGCCTCGCCGATGAACAGGGCGCTCGCGATCTCGGCGTTGCTGCGGGCATCCGCGAGCAGAGCGAGAACCTCGGCCTCGCGCTCGGTGAGCGGGTCGGTGAGCAGCGCAGGCGCCGGGACGCTGACGGCGGGGGCGGATGCCGGAGCTGCCGTCGGCGCGGACGTGTGGGCGAACCGGGCGAGCACCCGACGCGTGACCTCGGGTGCGAGCATCCCGTCGCCGACCGCGAGCGCGCGGACCGCGGCGATCAGGTCTTCGGCGCCGGCGTTCTTGAGCAGGAAGCCGCTCGCTCCGGCATCGAGCGCCTGATAGAGGTAGTCGTCCCGGTCGAAGGTCGTCACGATCGCGATGGCGGCGGAGATCGCGGGATCGGCGACGATCCGCCGGGTCGCCTCGATGCCGTCCATGTCGGGCATCTGCACATCCATCGTGATCACGTCGGGGTGGAGGGCGGATGCCTGGGCCACCGCTTCGGCGCCGGTCGCCGCCTCACCCACGACGGTGATGTCGGGCTGGGTGTCGAGGATCGTGCGGAAACCGGCACGCAGCATCACGTGATCGTCGACGAGGAGCACCCGGATCGGGGGAGTGGGCGTGGTCATGAGGCGGTGCTCGTCTCGGTCGTGGCGGTCAGCGGCGCTGTGCCGGGCAGAGGCGCTGTGCCGGGCAGAGGCGCTGTGCCGGTCAGAGGCACGCGGGCCCGCACGCGCAGCCCTCCCGAGGGGCGAGGGGTCACCTCGAGGGTGCCGCCCGACGCGGCCGCGCGCTCGCGCATGCCGAGCTGACCCAGCCCCGGACGCAGCGCCGTCACCGTGCGGCCCGTGTTGACGATCTCGACCTCGACGCCCTCGTCGTCGTACCGGACCCGCACGTCTGCCGTGGCTCCGAGTCCTGCGTGACGGCGGGCGTTCGTCAGCGACTCCTGCGTGATCCGGTACAGGTTCACGGCGACGAGGGAGGGGACGGCCGCGGGCTCCCCGATGACCGTGTACACGGTCGGCAGTCCCGCCTCGACCGAGGCCTCGACCAGCGCGCGGATGTCGTCGAGGGCCACGGTCGACGCGGCATCCGGCGTCTCGCTGCCGGGCGAGCGCAGGGTCTCGAGCAGCTGCCGCAGCTCGTGGATGGCATCGCGGGCCGACCCCTCGATCCCGGTCAGGATGCTCTTCGACTTCTCCGGGTCGTGATCGATCACCAGCCGAGCGGCCCCCGCCTGCACACCCATCACCGAGACGTGATGCGCGACCACGTCGTGCAGCTCGCGCGCGATGCGCACGCGGTCGAGGGCGACGGCCTGCGCCGCTGTGACCTCGCGCTCCCGCTCGAGCTCGGCGGTTCGCTCTTCGAGCACCTGGCGCTCCTGCGCGGCATGCCATGAGCGCTCGCCGAAGTAATAGGCGCCGCCGAAGTAGAGCACGTTCAGCAGCAGCTGGATGAGCATGAAGGCCAGATAGGGCGAGAGCAGACCGGCGGCGACCTCGGCCTTGTCGGCCTCCTCGATCGCCTGGCGATACATCGTGATGATGAGCCAGATGAACATGCCGACGATGATCGAGACGCGCACGATCATCGCGGCTCGGCGGTTGTTCATCCACGCGCCCACCGTGTACAGCGAGACGAACATGGCGATGTTGCCGACGTAGATCTCGGGCACCTGGAACGAGATCGCGAGGAAGTAGGCGGCGCAGATCGCCACGGCCACGGCGCCCGGCCAGCGACGCCGCACGGCGAGCGGTGCGGTGACGGCGAGCGCGTACACGAGCGCCGTCCACGGCTCGGCCCGGGTGTCGCCGTAGATCTCGGCGACCGTCGACAGAGCGGCGCTCAGCACCGCGCCCACGAACATGACCGCAGCGAGCACGAGGTCGCTGCGCTGCTCGCGGACACTGGGCGTGCGGAGGAACGGCGCGGCGGGCATCCCCCCACCGTAGATCGAAGGCGGATGCGGCGGCATCCCCCGTGCGGGGGATCACGTCGTCCGACCTGCAACTGGGACAATCGACCGTGACCTCGACTCCGCCGCTCGCGACGCCCCGACTCGCGCCGCTGTACCTCGCCGGCTTCACCACGGCCTTCGGCGCGCACGGCATCGCTGCGGCCCTCGGCGCCGAGACCGAGGACATCGGCTGGACGCTGCTCGCATTCGGTCTGACACTCGCTCTGTACGACCTCGCCGAGGTGCTGCTCAAGCCGTTCTTCGGCGCGCTGAGCGACCGGGTCGGCGTGCGCCCGGTGATCGTCGGAGGGCTTCTCGCGTTCTCGGCGTTCTCGGTCGTCGGAGCCGTCGTGCCGGGGATGCTCGGACTCGTCATCGGTCGTTTCGGTCAGGGTGCGGCGGCATCCGCGTTCTCCCCCTCGTCGTCGGCGGCGGTCGCCCGGCTCACCGACGATGCCACGCGAGGGAAGTACTTCGGGCGGTACGGGTCCTGGAAGAGCCTCGGCTACGCGCTCGGTCCGCTCCTGGGCGCCGTGCTCGTCGTGTGGGGTGGAATGCCGGCGCTGTTCTGGGCGCTCGCGGTGCTCGGACTCGGGGCGGCCGTCTGGGTGGCGGTGGCTGTGCCCGCCGTCCCGGTGCTGCCGCGCACGCGCGTCACCCTCGTGGACCTCGGCCGTGAACTGACCGCGCCCGGCTTCGTCGTCCCGACGCTCGTGCTGGCCGCGACCACCGGGGCGCTGGCGGTGGCCGTCGGCTTCCTGCCGTTGCTCGGTCGACAGGCCGGACTCGACACGGTGTGGAGCATGGCGATCGTGACCGTGCTCGCGCTCGCTTCGAGCGTCACGCAGCCCTTCGTCGGCGCTGCCCACGATCGTGGACGCATCTCGGTGCGGCTGGGCACGGCCGGAGGACTCGCGCTCATCGCCGCGGGCATCGCGCTCGCCGCGGTGACACAGGTGCCGGTCGCGCTCGTCTCCACCGCGCTGCTCGTCGGCGTCGGGGTCGGCGTCGCGACACCGATCGCGTTCTCGCACCTCGCATCGTCGACGCCTCTTCAGCGCATGGGACGCACGATGGGCAGCGCCGAGCTCGGTCGCGAGCTGGGGGACGCCGGTGGCCCGCTCGTCGCGGGCGCCGTGGCGACGGCGTCCGTCCCGGGAGTGGGTCTCGGGGTCGTCGCGGCCCTCACGGCAGGGGCGGGCGCGCTCGCACTGGTGGGGCTCCGGCGTCGCTCGGGCCCTGATGCCGCGGACGAAGTCGCACGGATGAGATGACCATCGAGATGCCCTTGACGAGCCACTTGCATTTTGCAAGTATCAGCACATGAGCCTCTTCATCACCTGCCCCGTCGAGAGCGTCGACCGGGCCACAGCGTTCTACACCGCCCTCGGCTGGACCCTCAACGCCGAGATGTCCGATCACAACGTGTCGTGCTTCGCGATCGCGCCCGAGCAGTACGTCATGCTCGGCAGTCGCGAGATGTACGCGAGCGTCGGCGGCACCGAGGAGCTGATCGGCGGACCCGGCACCCCCTCCAAGGTGACGGTCTCGTTCGACCTCGACAGCCGGGAGGCGGTCGATGCTCTCGTCGAGCGCGCCGCTGCCGCCGGTGGGCACGTCGGCGACACGGACGACTACCCGTTCATGTACCAGCGCCAGTTCGACGACCCCGACGGCTACCACTATTCGCCGTTCTGGATGAAGCCGGAATCCGACCCGCAGGCGTGAGTGACCTCGCCACAGCCCTCGATGTCGTCGGGGCCCGGTGGGCTCTCCTCATCGTGGAACGGCTGCTCGACGGGCCGCAGAGGTACGGCGATCTGCAGCGCGATCTCGGGGTGCCGACGAACATGCTCGCGACCCGCCTGAGGGAGCTCGAGGCGGCAGGGGTGCTGACCCGGCTGCCCCTTGGGCACAACACGCGTGCCTACGCACTGACCGATCGGGGCATCGCGTTGCGCGACGCGATCGATGCCCTCGGCCGGTGGGGTCGAGAAGAGTAGATCCCCGGGCGGGCTCTTCGACGAGCTCAACCTGTGGGTGTATCCGATCCTGCTCGGCACGAGGTCGGCACGTTCGAGGATTGATCCTTCGAATCGACTATTCCCCTCCTGTGTGCTGATCGCCTAGATTCGAAGGGAACGCTGCCGCCTGTACATCGGCATTGGACCGAGGTCGAGCGGCACCGTGAGGACATCGCGCGCACGACCTCCTTCGGAGGGTGGGGACATGGCGCGACGTCGCGCATTCATTCGGGCTGCGCTGAGCGGGGCGGTGGCCGTCGCGCTCGCGCTCGGCGGCGCCACGACGGCGATGGCAGAGGACGAGCCGGTCGCGGGTACGGGGTCGATCACGGGAGTGGTGACCTCGACGGTGGACGGCTCGGCACTCGAGGGCGTCTCGGTCCATGCCGAGACCGACGACGGGCTCGGATCCGCGGATGCCGTGACCGACGAGATCGGCGGCTACTCCCTCGACGGCCTCGTCGACGGCGATTATGTCGTGCGCTTCTCCACCGCGGACGCCAGCTTCACCGCCGAGTACTGGAACGACACGAGGGATCAGTGGCGAGCGGAGCGCATCGCGGTCGTCGACGGCGCAGCCGTGACCGGAATCGATGCCGCTCTGGCCCCTGCGCCCACCGGCTCGATCAGCGGCACGGTCACGCGCGAGGATGACGGAACTCCCGCCGCCGGCGTCACCGTGACCGCGCAGGGATGGGGTGGCGGCTGGGCGTCGACGACCACCGACCAGACGGGCGCGTACACACTCCCCGGTCTCGCGGATGACTCGTACGTGGTCTCCTTCTTCGCCGACGGCACCGACCTGAAGCGCGAGTACTGGGAGGACACCACGGACTACGACTCCGCGACGCGCATCGTCACCGACGGCACCGCCGTGGTCGGCATCGACGCGTCGTTGACGGAAGGCGGCGCGATCGAGGGTGTCGTGACCCGAGCCGATGACGGAGCTCCGATCGAAGGCGTCAACGTCTCGGCGATCGACGCGAACAACGAGATCGTCGGCGCGACCGAGACCGGCGCCACGGGCGAGTACAGCCTCGGAGGCCTTCCCGCGGGTTCGTACCGGGTGCGCTTCGGCTCGCCCGACCCCGCGCTGGTCTCCGAGTACTGGAAGGACTCGTACAGCTGGAACGGTGCGACTCTCGTCACTGTCACCGAGAAGGAGTCCGTCGGGAACGTGGATGCGCAGCTCGGCGGCGTCGGGTACATCAGCGGCACGGTGACCAAGAGCGCCGACGGCTCACCCGTCAGCGCGGCCGTCATTCTGTACGACGTGAACAATGCGGTCGAGGATCCGTACATCGACACCGACAGCGAGGGCAACTATCGCATCGCCGTCACGCCGGGCACCTACCGGGTGCTCTTCCACGCCTATGAGACGGGCGTGATGGAGGAGTACTGGGAGGGTGCGCGAGAGTGGGAGGACGCGACCTTCGTCACCGTCGGCGCGAATGAGGAGGTCGAGGGCATCTCGGCTGCGCTCGAGGTGGTGTCGACGATCACCGGCACGGTGGCACTCGACTCCGACGAAGACCGGAAGGTCGTGGTCGAGGCCTGGGCCGACGGAGAGCTCGTCCGCACGGCCGAGGCCAACCCGAACACCGGCGCATACAAGCTCGTCGTGCCCGAGGGGACCTACGTCCTGAAGGCCTCCGCGAGCTTCCCCGGCAGCACCACGACCGCCGCGCCGCAGTACTTCGACGGAGTCGCGACGGCCGCCGAGGCGACGCCTGTCGTCGCCGTCGGACGCGCTACGCTCACCGGCATCGACTTCACGCTCATCGCGGGCACCGCGCCCGAGCCGAAGCCGGCGCTGACGCTCTCCGCCGCATCGATCCGAGCGGGCAAGGAGATCACGGTCTCCGGCACCGGTTTCGCTCCGGGCCAGAAGGTCGCATTCGAGCTGCACTCCGACCCGGTGGCCCTCGGGTCCCTCACCGCCGATGAGGGCGGTGCGCTCACGGGGTCGCTGCGGGTTCCCGCAGGCACACCCGCGGGGGCGCACACGCTCGTCGCGCTCGATGCGTCGGGAGCAGTCATCGCCAGCGTCGCCCTCACCGTGACGGCATCCTCGGGGGGTGCGGTCGCCGGCGGTGAGGATGTTCTCGCGACCACCGGCGCCGAACTGCCGTCGTTCGCCGTGATGATGGCGGCGGCGCTGCTGCTCACGGGGCTCGGCCTCGTGCGGCGCCGCCGCGCGCACAGCTGACCCCGGCACGACACGAGAGCCCGGCCGTTCCCTTCGGAGCGACCGGGCTCTCGGCGTTCTCGGCGGAGTGAACGGGCTCCCGGCGTTCCCGGCGGTCAGCCGAGCAGTCGCTCGATGACCCTCGCGACGCCGTCATCGTCATTCGACGCTGTGGTCTCGTCTGCCGCGTCCTGCACGACATCGCCTGCGTCGGCCATCGCGACGCCGTGACCTGCCCAGCGGAGCATCTCGACGTCGTTGAGCGCGTCTCCGAAGGCGATCACGTCGCGGCGCTCGATCTCGAGGTGCTCGCAGAGGCGCGCGAGTCCCGTGGCCTTGGTGACGCCCTCGGCCATGACCTCCACGAACGGGGCGCCCGACAGGGTGGCCTCGAAACCGGTCAGGCCGAGATCGCACAGCGCCTGGAACAGCGCCGTGGGTGCGATCTCGGGATGCCGGATCACGAGCTTCAGACTGGGCGCGCCGAGCACCTGATCGAGGCCGACGCCGCCCATCGTGCGCGGATCGCGTTTGTGGTCCGCGAGGTCGGCGATCTCGGCGTAGCCGTGCTGGGCGACGAACGTCTCGCCGCCCTCGCGCACGCTCGCGAAGAGGAGCCCCGGCACACTCGCTCGCAGCGCGTCGGCGAGCGTGCGGATCGTCTCGGGCGGAAGCTCTTCGGCGAACAGCATCCGTCCATCGGTGAGGTTCGTGGCATACGCGCCGTTGCTGCACAGTGCCCAGCCGTCGAACCCCGCACCGCTCGCGATCGCACGCAGTCCGATCGGCTGACGGGCCGTCACGGGCACCACGTGGATGCCGCGGGCACGCGCCTGATCGAGGGCGGCCCTCGTGCGGCGGGTGACCGTGGACGAGGAGTCGAGCAGGGTCCCGTCGAGATCGGTGGCGATCAGGCGGAGAGGCACCGGCTCAGGAGAAGATCATCGGCAGGTCGTCGTCGTCCTCGGCGCCGCCGCCGAGGTCGAACTCGACGACCACCGGCACGTGGTCGCTGGGCTGCTCGCCCTTGCGCTCGTCGCGGTGGATGGAGGCGTTGGTGACCGCATCCGCGAGCGTCTTCGACCCGAGGACGAAGTCGATGCGCACGCCCTCGTTGCGCGGGAACTTCAGGCGCTGGTAGTCCCAGTACGTGAATCCCTCGGGGATCAGCGGTCGCACCACGTCGGTGAGGCCCGCATCGGCGAACGCGAAGAACGCCTGACGCTCTTCGGGAGACACGTGGGTGGAGACTCCCTCGACGATGTCGGGGTCTCCGTTGTCCTTGTCGAACGGGATGATGTTGAAGTCGCCGACCAGCGCGAGAGGCAGATCGGGGCTCGCCGCGAGCTCGGCGGCCGTGGACTTCTTCAGCTGTTCGAGCCAGTGCAGCTTGTACGTGTAGTGCGGGTCGTCGAGCGAGCGGCCGTTCGGCACGTACAGGCTCCACACGCGCACGCCGTCGACGAGCACGCCCAGGGCGCGTGCTTCGAGCGGAGCATCCGGCCCCTCATGCCCCTTGGCGAACCCGGGCATGCCGTCGAACGCGGTGCGCACGTCGGTGATCGGCAGGCGGCTCGCGATGGCGACGCCGTTCCACTGATTCAGTCCGTGCACCTCGACGTGGTAGCCGGCCTCTTCGAACGGCCCATAAGGGAACTGCTCGGGCTTGCACTTGATCTCCTGCATCGCCAGCACGTCGATGTCCTCGCGGACGGCGAACTCGACGGTGCGGGTGACACGGGTGCGGATGGAGTTGACGTTCCAGGTGGCCAAGCGCATGCGTCAAGCCTAGGGCCCACCTCCTACACTGGATGCCGTGACCGCACTCGACGCAGACCGCCAGACCCTCCTCGACCTGATCACGGACGAGGCGGTGTTCCACGGAGACTTCACCCTCTCGAGCGGCAAGAAGGCGACGTACTACGTCGACATGCGCAAGCTCACCCTCGACCACCGCGCGGCCCCCGCGATCGGCCGCATCATGCTCGACCTGATCGGCGACCTCGACGTGGTCGCGGTCGGTGGCCTGACGCTCGGCGCCGACCCCATCGCCAACTCGGTGCTGCACGCGTCCGTGGCGACCGACAAGCCGCTCGACGCCTTCGTCGTGCGCAAGGAGCCGAAGGACCACGGCCGTGGCCGCCAGATCGAGGGCGCCGACGTCAAGGGCAAGCGCGTCGTCGTGCTCGAAGACACCTCGACCACCGGCCAGTCCGCGCTCAAGGCCGTCGAGGCGCTGCGCAAGGAGGGCGCCGAGATCGTCGCCGTCGCCGTGATCGTCGACCGCAAGACCGGGGCGCAGGCCGCGATCGAAGCCGAGGGTCTCGAGTGGCGCGCCGCCTTCGACCTCGACGACCTCGGACTCGACCCCCAGTGACCCGCTACGCACTCGCCGTCGACGTCGGCGGCACCAAGATGGAGGCCGCGCTCGTCGATGAGCACGGCACTCTGCTCGACGGCAGCCGTTCGCGCCACGCGACCGGTCGCGAGGCGACGCTCGAGTCGCTGAACCTCGCCGTGGTCGCGATCGTGACGCACGCGCTCGCCGCGCTTCCCGCGGATGCCGAGCTCGTCGGCGCGGGGGCAGGCAGCGCCGGCCCGATCGACCGCGGAGCCGGCGCGATCATGCCGGTGAACATGCCGCTCGCCCGGGGGTTCGGACTCGAGGAGTCCGTGCGCGCTGCGGCATCCGCCGCTCTGGGGCGCGAGGTTCCGACGGTGCTCGGCCATGACGGGGGCGCGCTCGCGCTCGCCGAATCGTGGCTGGGTGCCACGCAGGATGCCGGGGCATCGCTGTCGATCGTCGTTTCGACGGGCGTGGGCGGAGGATTCGTCGTCAACGGCGCCTACATCCCGGGCGCCACCGGCAACGCCGGACACCTCGGACAGGTGCGCCGCGAAGGCGGGCTGACGCTCGAGGAGATCGCTTCGGGGCCGGCGAGTGCCGCCTGGGCGCAGCAGCAGGGCTGGACGGGAGCGACGGGCGAAGACCTGGCGCGGGATGCTGCTGCCGGCGACTCCATCGCCCGCGCCGCGATCGAGCGGTCGGCGAAGGCCGTCGGCGAAGCTCTGGCGGATGCCGCGACCCTCGTCGACCTCGACACCGTCGCGATCGGTGGCGGTTTCTCTCGCGTCTCGGCCGACTACATCGACCTCGTACAGCAGGCCCTCACCGCGGGCGCCGCGCATGAGTACTCGCGTCGCACCCGCGTCGTGCGCTCAGGGCTGGGCGACGAGGGCCCGCTCATCGGCGCCGCGGCGCTCGTCCTGCGCTGACGCCTCGGCGCCGGGCAGGTCAGCGCGACGCGACGATCAGATGGCGTTGCGGTCCTTCGAGTCTGGCCATCGCGATCTTGAGCTCGGTCGTGTCGGCAGCGACCGCATCGATGCGTGCTCCGAGCGACGTCTCGACGCCTCTGAGGTCGGAAGCGACCGCATCGATCCGTGCTCCGAGCGACTTCTCGACGCCTCTGAGGTCGGCCGCGACCGCGTCGATGCGGGCGGTCAGCCTCTGTTCCACTCCGTAGATACGCGCACCGAGCGACGTCTCGACTCCGACGAGATCGGTGCGGAGGGCGTCGGATCTGCGGATGCACCAGGCGAAGCCCGCGAACATGGTGCCGCCCATAGCCAGCAGCAGGACGACTGCGCTGAGGACGATCGCAATGGTCTCTGCGGACACGAACATGCTCCCATTCTGCGGGTGGAGGGTGGGGTCTCGCAGAATGCTACGCAGCCGTAGGAGAGGGCGTGCCGAGTAGGCAGGTACAGCACCGGCCGGCGTGGAGAACGCGATTCAGTACGTGATCGTGCAGAAAAGATCGGCACCTTCCGTTCGCCTCCCTAACAAAATCGGCCTACGCTCGTAGCAGGCGACGGAAGGATCACGCATGCGCGTACTCGGACTGCTCTCGGGCACCTCACACGACGGCATCGACGTCACGGTCGTGGACTTCGAGGAGAGCGACGGAGAGCTGCGCGGCACCGTCCTGCACGAGGACAGCGTTCCGTACGACCCCGAGCTGCGGGCTCGTCTCGTGGCTGCGCTGCCGCCCGCGCCGACCACGTTCGCGGAGGTCTGCGAGCTCGACACTCTCATCGGCCAGGCCTTCGCCGAGGTCGCGGCGTCGGCATCCTCCGCGGTCGGGGGAGTCGACGCGGTGTGCACGCACGGACAGACGGTGTTCCACTGGGTCGACGCGGGCCACGCGCTCGGCACCCTGCAGATCGGTCAACCCGCCTGGATCGCGGAGCGCGTGGGTGCGCCGGTCGTCTCCGACGTCCGCATCCGCGACATCGCCGCGGGCGGTCACGGTGCACCGCTCGTCTCGTTCCTCGACGAGCTGCTGCTCCGCGGTCGCGCAGGAGTCTCGGCGGCGGTGAACCTCGGCGGCATCGCGAACATGACGGTGGTGGGCCCCGACGGCCTGTCCGCCTACGACATCGGGCCGGCGAACGCCCTGGTCGACGCGGTCGTCGTGGCCGAGGGCCTGAACGAGCGCGGCTACGACGCGGATGCCGCGATCGCGCGCACCGGCGCCGTCGACGAGGATCTCCTCGCAGCTCTCCTCGCCGACCCGTACTACGCGCTCTCAGCCCCCAAGAGCACCGGCAAGGAGCACTTCCACCTCGACTACGTGCGTGCGCACGTCGATCGCCTCACCGGCACGGGCCGTGAACTCTCCGTCCCGGATCTCGTGCGCACGCTCACCGAGCTGACGGTGCGCACGGTCGCTCAGGACGTCCGGGCCGCCGGCATCCGCTTCCTCGCCGTGTCGGGCGGCGGGTGCCACAACCCGCTGATCATGCAGGGCCTGCGCGAGGCGCTTCCCGGGGTCGAGGTCGTGCTCGCCGACGAGCTCGGGGCGTCCGTCGACAGCAAGGAGGCGATCCTGTTCGCCCTCATCGGCTGGTGCACCATGCACGGCGTCGCCGCCGTGACGCCCGGAGGCACCGGGGCTCGGGAGCCGCGCATCCTCGGCACGATCACGCCGGGTGCGGGTCCGCTGCGGATGCCGGAGCCGGTCGAGCGCGTGCGCAGTCTGACTCTCGGCTGACTCCGAGACCGACGACGCTCAGCGCTTGCGGTCGTCGTCGTCCCAGGGGCCTTCCCACCAGCCGGCGCGGCCGTCGCCCTCGCCGCCTCCGCGGCGGGAGCGCCAGAACTGCACGACGACCACGATCAGCGTGCTGAGCAGGATCAGGGTCACCACCAGGAACAGCAGGTCCGACTGATTCATGGGCGCTTCCCCTCCGCGGCATCCGCCACGATCTTGGCGATCCGCGCGGCGCGCGTCTCGGCTCGTTTCGCCACCGCGATGTGTGTCAGGCCGAACTTCCTGACCGACTTCGGGAAGGCATCCCAGTGCGCGCGCGCAGCGGGCACGGCATCCAGAGCCGCAGTGAGCTCGGGCGGTTCGATGCCCGCCTCCGGACCGTCGAGCACGGTCCAGGACCCGTCGGCCTTCGCAGCCTCGAGCACGCGGATGCCGGCGGGGGCGAGCAGCCCTGCGTCCTCGAGGTCGACCAGACGCGCTTTGTTCGTCGCCGCCCAGCCGCTGCCGCGGCGCCGCGGAGAGAACCACTGTCCGACGGTCTGATCGTCGAACGTGCGCACGGGCCCGTCGATCCAGCCGAAGCAGAGTGCCTGTCGCACGGCGTCCTCGTAGCCGACGCCGTCGGCGCGCGAGCCGCGCACGCTCAGCAGCCAGACTCCGGCGGTGCGCTCGTGATGCTCCTCGAGCCAGGCGCGCCAGGTGGCCGCATCCGCTGCGACGACCCGCTCTCCCTCGTCGAGCGCGCCCATGTCAGTCCTCGTCGAGCGTCGGGATCGACTCGGTGACCGTCGGCAGCAGGTCGGCGACGGAGTCGACGATCTCGTCGGGGCGGAACGGGTACTTCTCGACCTCGGCCTCGTCGCTGATGCCGGTCATCACGAGCACGGTGTGCAGGCCCGCCTCGATGCCGGCGATGATGTCGGTGTCCATACGGTCACCGATCATGCCGGTCTTCTTCGAGTGCGCCCCGATCTTGTTCAGCGCCGAGCGGAACATCATCGGGTTGGGCTTGCCGACCACGTACGGCTCCTTGCCGGTGGCCTTGGTGATGAGGGCGGCGATCGCGCCGGTGGCGGGCATGACGCCGTCGGCGGAGGGGCCGGTGGCATCCGGGTTGGTGACGATGAAGCGCGCGCCCCTGATGATGAGGCGGATCGCCTTGGTGATCGCCTCGAACGAGTAGTTGCGGGTCTCGCCGACGACGACGAAGTCGGGATTCGTCTCGGTCATGATGAACCCGGCCTCGTGCAGCGCGGTGAGGATGCCGGCCTCGCCGATCACGAAGGCGGAGCCGCCCGGCAGCTGCTGGGCGAGGAAGTCGGCGGTCGCGAGGGCCGAGGTCCAGATGCGCTCCTCCGGCACGGTCAGGCCGCTGGCCCGCAGACGGGCGGAGAGGTCGCGCGCGGTGAAGATTGAGTTGTTCGTCAGAACCAGATACGGGATCTCGTTCTGCTCCCAACCGGCCAGCAGTTCGGCAGCTCCGGGGATGGCGTCGTTCTCATGGACGAGCACGCCGTCCATGTCGGTGAGCCAGCATTCGATGTCATCGCGGTGTGCCATGTGCACAGCCTATTCGCCCGCGGTTACGGGCAGGTGTCAGGTTCTGACGGGGTTCTCAGGCGCTCAGCCAGACCACGTGCGCCGCACCGTCGGGTAGAGCGGTCTCGACACCCTCGAGGTCGACGCCGGATGCCGTGATCGTGACGGTCGCGGCGACGGAGACACCCGCCGCCTCCAGTGCGCGCAGCAGTTCGGGGTCGCGGTCGTCGACGCGCAGCACCCTGCCGGTGTGGCCGGTCGGTGCATCGGCGAGCAGCACGAAGGGCTCGCGGTCGACGACTCCCGCGGCATCCGGGATCGCATCGCCGTGGGGGTCGAATCGGGGTCGTCCGAGGCGCGCGTCGATGCCTTCGAGCAGTCGGTCGCTGATGGTGTGCTCGAGCACCTCGGCCTCGTCGTGCACCTCGTCCCACCCGTACTCGAACTCCTGCACGAGCCAGGTCTCGATCAGCCGGTGGCGGCGCACCATCGCCAGTGCGCGCTGCGTGCCGGCGTCCGTCAGGCGCACCGCGCCGTACGGCACGTGCGAGACGAGTCCGGCGGCGGCGAGCTTCTTCACCATCTCGGTGACCGACGAGGGGGCGATGCCGAGCTTCGCCGCGAGCACCGACGGGGTGATCGGCGCATCCTGCCATTCGGTGTGCGCGTAGACGGTCTTGAGGTAGTCGTCTGCTGCCGGGGATGCCACGAGTCCAGC
The DNA here is from genome assembly GCF_052045655.1 of Microbacterium sp. 22215. Taxonomy (NCBI): domain Bacteria; kingdom Bacillati; phylum Actinomycetota; class Actinomycetes; order Micrococcales; family Microbacteriaceae; genus Microbacterium; species Microbacterium sp. 22215. The sequence goes on along the minus strand of NZ_JBQEPC010000008.1, from coordinate 131,373 downwards.
CTAGATCAGGGGTTGGCGACGTCGACGAGGATTCCGAAGGCGACCTGTCCGGCGAAGAAGACGATGAGGAAGCCGAGAAGTGCGGCGAACAGCGAGAGGCGCCCGTCGAATCCCTCGACCTCGGCGATGCCGATCTTGCGGGCGCGGAACGCGAGCACGAGCGTCGCGACGCCCAGTGCGAGCTGCACCCACGGGCTTGCGGGACCCAGTGTCTTCGGGAACGCGACGAGGAGGCCGCCGATCACGCCGGTCGCGATTCCGATCCAGGTGAGGATGCGGACGTTACGGCGCGCGGTTTCGGCAGACATGTCTTCGAGCCTAATCGCCGGCGGCCCCTGTGAATCGTCTCAATCCGGTCGCGTTCCTTGACGCACGCAGCCTCGGCGGGTAGCTTCGACCGGGCACGGGAAAACGCTATCCGAGCGGGCTTCACGCCCAGAGAAGGATTTCGACGATGAATATCCGACACCGATCATTCCGCGCTGCCGTGGCGGTCGCCGCCGCAGGGTGCCTCCTCGTGGGTGGCGCGCAGAGCGCGGGGGCGGCATCGCCCACGGCTCCCGACACCGGCCGGCATGGCCCCGGCTCCCAGACGCCGCAGCTGGAGGCCCTCGACCGCGGCCTGGTCGCCGTCTCGACCACCGACGGCGTGTTCCTCAGTTGGAGACTGCTCGCCACCGAGGCGACCGGTGCCACGGCGACAGGCCTCGCCGGCCCCGACTTCGCGGTGTACCGCGACGGCGCTCGCGTGGCGACGGTCACCGACAGCACGAACTACGCGGATGCCGACGGGTCGGCGACCTCGGAGTACTCGGTGGTCCCGATCGTGAACGGCGTGGAGCTGGCGGCATCCGCGTCGGCATCCGTCACCGCCTGGGCGGAGGGGCACCACGACTTGCCGCTGCAGAAGCCCGCCGACGGCGTCACGCCGAAGGGCGAGGCCTACACGTACTCGGCGAACGACGTCTCGGTCGGCGATGTCGACGGCGACGGTCAGTACGAGTACGTCGTGAAGTGGGACCCGTCGAACTCGAAGGACGTGTCGCAGCGCGGCTATACGGGTCCGGTCTACCTCGACACGTACGAGCTCGACGGCACGCTGCTCAACCGCCTGGATCTCGGCGTCAACATCCGCGCAGGTGCGCACTACACGCAGTTCCTCGTCTACGACTTCGATGGCGACGGCCGCTCCGAGACGATGCTGAAGACGGCGCCGGGCACGAAGTCGGTGCAGTTCGCCGCCGACGGATCCGTGCAGAAGGAGTCGTACATCACGCTTCCCAAGGCCGACCGCAAGGCCGGGTACTCGAACGACGACGACTACCGGCTGAGCGCCGCCGACTATGAGGAGCACCTCGTCGAGATGTTCCTCGGCTGGAGCGACCGAGACGAGGTCGTCTCGGGGCAGTGGCCGGCGACACTCGAAGAGGCCTGGGGCATGCCGGTCACGCATGAGTACCCTCTGACGCGCGAGAGTGCCGAGGAGCTCGCCGACACCTTCATCGACGTGTACGCGCCGAGCCGCAGCGCTCGCAATCTGCTGCGCGAGTTCGAAGGATTCATCGTCGACGGGCCCGAGTATCTCACCGTCTTCGACAGCGCGACGGGCAAGGAGCTGCAGACGATCCCGTATCCGACCGAGCGCGGAGACGACGGTCTGCTGTGGGGCGACTACGCCATGTCGCGCATCGAGCCGGCCAACCGTGTCGACCGGTTCCTGTCGGGTGTCGGCTACCTCGACGGTCAGCATCCGTCTGCCGTCTTCGCCCGCGGGTACTACACGCGCACGACCGTCACCGCCTTCGACTGGGACGGCAAGCGCCTCAAGGAACGGTGGGATGTCGACAGCGGTCATGCGCCGATGACGAACCCGTTCAACGACTCCCCGCACGGCCGTGACGGCACCGACCCCGAGTTCGGCACGATCACGACCCAGGGCGACCACTCGCTGAGCTTCGCCGACGTGGATGCCGACGGCAAGCAGGAGCTCGTGTACGGATCGGCGACGATCGACGACGACGGCAGCTTGCTGTACAGCTCGTTCGACGTGCTCCCCGAGGGCAGCGCCGACCCCGGAGCGACCGTGCGACTCGGACACGGCGATGCGATGCACGTGACCGACATCGACCCCAGCCGCCCCGGACTCGAGATCTGGACGGCGCACGAGGGCGCCACCTCGGCCCCCTACGGGTCCGTCCTGCGCGATGCCGCGACCGGGGAGTCGCTGTTCGGTGCCTACTCGGGCCGAGACACGGGCCGCGCGATGATCGGCGACGTCCGTCCGGACGTTCCCGGCATCGAGGTGTGGTCGAGCATGCCCGGCGGCACCGAGGGCAGCGGTCTGCTGAGCGCGACGGGAGAGGTGCTCCAGCCGGAGACCCCGGGCACGAACATGTCGATCCGCTGGGCGGGCGACATGACCACCCAGATCGTCAACGGCAGCGGAACCCAGACGCCGACCATCGACGACTGGACGCGCGGCACCCTTCTCACGGCCGCCGGCACGCTCACGAACAACGGCACGAAGGGCAACCCCTCGCTCGTCGCCGACGTTCTCGGAGACTGGCGTGAGGAACTGCTGGTGCGCACGGCCGACTCGAGTGCGCTGCGGTTCTACACGACCACGGAGCCGACCACGCACAAGCTCACGACCCTCATGCATGACGTGCAGTACCGCGTCGAGACCGCTCGCCAGCAGACGACGTACAACCAGCCGGCGTACACCTCGTTCTACTTCGCGAGCGACCTCGACTGGGCGAACGTTCCTGTGCTGACCGCTCCGGTGACGCCCAAGGCACCGAAGTTCACCGACAAGCCGGGCACCTCGCGCGACGAGGTGAAGGTGCCGACGAACGTCAAGGGCATCACCTACTACGTGAACGGCGAGAAGGTCGAGGCGCGCAACGGCACGGTGCGCGTCACGGGCGAGGTCACCGTCGTCGCGGTGCCGGATGCCGGCTACCGGATCGCCGACGGTGCGACCTCGCAGTGGACGGAGACACTCCGCAAGCGCTGACCCGCGCGGTGGCAGACCGCCGCCCCGAGCCGACTCCTTCCCGTGCCGGCTCGGGGCGGTTCTGCATTCATCGTGAAGGCTGCTCGTGCGTGCCGGTTCAGGCCCCCGTCAGCACGAGCCAGAGCAGGGCGCCGTTGAGAGCGATGAGCAGAACGGATGCCACGATGCCTGCCGCCGTCGTCCATACCCGGTTCGCCCAGGGCCCGAGCGTGCGTCGCTGGGCGGTGAGCGCGACGAGCGGGATCAGTGCGAACGGGATGCCGAACGACAGCACGACCTGGCTGAGCACCAGCGCCAGCGTCGGGTCGACCCCGATGCCGAGGATCACGAGCGCGGGGATCAGCGTCACCAGGCGTCTCGCGAGCAGCGGGATGCGCACGTGCAGCAGGCCGTGCATGATCTCCGCTCCCGCATAGGCGCCGACCGAGGTCGAGGCGAGGCCCGAGGCCAGCAGGCCGACCGCGAAGAACGTGGCCACGACCGGGCCGAGACCCGCTGCCAGTGCGGCGTGTGCGCCCTCGAGCGAGTCGGTCCCCTCGACGCCGGCGAGGTTGGCAGCGGCGAGCAGCAGGATTCCGAGGTTCACCGTGCCCGCGATCAGCATCGCGATCGACACGTCCCAGCGGGTGGCGGTGAGCAGCCGGCGGATGCGCGACGTCTCGATGCGCGCCGCCTCGGTCGGCGCGTGCGCGGCCGCAGAGCCGAACCGATCACGGGTCAGTGACGAGTGCGCGTAGATCGCGTGCGGCATGATCGTCGCGCCGAGGATGGATGCCGCCAGCAGCACGGATCCGGTGCCCTCGAAGCGGGGCACGAGCCCGCCGATCACGCTGGCCGCGTCGGGTGGGGCGACGAAGAGCCCGGCGATGAAGCCGACTGCGATGATCACCATGAGCCCGATGATCACGAACTCGAAGGGCCGCGCGCCGCGGCGGCTCTGCACCGTCAACAGGATCATCGACACGGCTCCGGTGATGACCCCGCCCAGCAGCAGGGGGATGTCGAACAACAGGTAGAGAGCGACCGCACCGCCGATGACCTCGGCCAGGTCGGTCGCCATCGCGACGAGCTCGGCCTGCAGCCAATAGGCCCGTCGAGCCCACGGCTTCGTGAGGCGTGCGCCCAGCACCTCGGGAAGGCTCTGCCCCGTGACCACGCCGAGCTTCGCCGAGAGGTACTGGATCAGCCAGGCCATGACGTTGCCCGCGATCACGACCCAGACCAGCAGGTACCCGTACTGGGCGCCCGCGGTCATGTTGCTCGCGACGTTCCCGGGGTCGAGGTAGGCGACGCCGGCGACCAGGGCGGGGCCGAGCAGCCAGAGACTGCGGGGGGCGGTGGCGCGAGCGGCGGGGGTCACCTCATCAAGGGCAACATTTTTAGGCATGCCGAAATCGTAGCGGATTTTTCGGTGTACCTAAATATGCTCACCGTCGAGTGACGGATAGCCTGACGGAATGGAAGAGCAGGCGCCCGCGGAGACAGCGGAGACAGGCGGATCGTCGGCGCAGCCCGGATACGGGGTCGGCCCGTGGCCGGGCGGCGAATCCGAATGGCCCCAGGGGGAGCAGTACGATCCCGCACTGCTGGAGGCCGGAGACACCCGCAACGTGATCGATCGCTACCGCTACTGGCGGATGGAGGCGATCGTCGCCGATCTCGACACGCAGCGGCATCCGTTCCACGTCGCGATCGAGAACTGGCAGCACGACATGAACATCGGCTCGATCGTGCGCAGCGCGAACGCGTTCCTCGCCGACACCGTGCACATCATCGGTCGCCGTCGCTGGAACAAGCGCGGTGCCATGGTCACCGACCGCTACCAGCACGTCGTGCACCACGAGGACGTGGAGACCTTCGCGGCATGGGCGGCAGCCGAGGGCATCCCGATCATCGCTGTCGACAACGTCGACGGCGCCGTGCCCGTGGATCGCGCCGAGCTGCCGCAGACCTGCGTGCTGCTGTTCGGACAGGAGGGGCCGGGTCTGTCGGATGCCGCGCTCGCCGCAGCATCCGCCCATATCGAGATCACGCAGTACGGTTCGACCCGATCGATCAACGCCAGTGCGGCAGCCGCCGTGATCATGTACGAATGGTGCCGGAGGTACGCCGACTGACGTGTCCCGTGCGCTTCCGGCGCTCGGGCGTCAGTCCCTGTCGATCCCGAAGGTGTTCCGGTAGAGCGCGGTCACATCACGGTCGAGTGTGTCGATACGGTGATGAACGCTCCGGATCTCGGTCTTCACGACGTGGATGAACAGCGTCGATACGACCGTGACCATGCCGAACATCGTCGCGGCGAAGACGCCGATCAGCACCCACACCTGAGGTTCGTTCATGGTCAGCACGCTCCGATTCTCGTTCGCCCGGAACGAGAATGCCAGGCCTGGGCCGGCCCACTTCGCCGGGATTCCGGGATACGTGGAGAACCTCGGATCCCGACGGATCGTGCAGGGCTAGACGCCGGCCGAGATCCAGCGCCCGGATCGCACGCGCCAGCCGAGAGTGCCGAGTCGTGCGAGCAGGTAGACGCCGAAGAACGCGACGGCGAGCCAGATGAGACCGGCGGCACCGTCGACCCCCGTCGCGGCGATGATCCACAGCGCGGGCAGGAACGGCAGCAGGTTGAGCCCGCCCGCGAGTGCGAGGTAGCGCGCGTCGTTCGCGCCCATGAGCACACCGTCGAGCACGAAGACGACGCCGGCGATCGGCTGGGCGACCGCGAGGATCAGGAGTGCCGGCTGCACGAGGGCGGCGACCGCCGGGTCGCCCGTGAACACGATGCCGAGCACGCCCGAGAGCGCCGCGATGAGCGCCCCGACCACGACGCCGAACCAGGCGCCCCAGGCGACCGTGCGCCGGAGGACCCGATGCACCTGCCGTTCATCACCCGCGCCGAGCTCCTTGCCGATCAGCGCCTGCGCGGCGATCGCCAGGGCATCGAGTGCGAAGGCCGCCGCCGAGAAGATCGTGAAGACGATCTGCCATCCGGCGAGCTCGTCCGTGCCGATGCCCGTGGCCACCGCGACGGTCACGAGGAGAGCCGCCCGCAGGCTCACCGTGCGCAGGAACAACCAGCCGCCCGAGCGGGCCGTGCTCCCCATGCCGTCTCTTCGCGCCCGCAGTGATGCGTCATGCGTCGCGGCGAGCCGGCGGATCACCAGCACGTACGCGCCGACCATGCCCCACTGCGCCACGACGGTTCCCGCTGCGGAACCGGCGATGCCCCAGCCGAGCCCGTAGATGAAGACGACGTTGAGCAACGCGTTCGCACCGAAACCGAGCCCAGCGATCCACAGTGGAGTCACGGTGTCCTGCATCCCGCGCAGGAGTCCGGTCGCGGCGAACACGATGAGCATGGCGGGTAGGCCCCACATCGAGATGACGAGGTAGTCGTTCGCCTGCGCGGACACGGCCTCGCTCGCCCCGAACAGCGACACGAGCCACGGCGAGGAGGCGGCGCCTGCCGCGGCCAGCACGGCGCCGATCGCGAGCGCCAGCCACATGCCGTTGATGCCGACCGAGACGGCTTCGCCCGGTCGGCCCGCACCGAAGAGTCGCGCGACAGCCGGGGTGGTCGAGTAGGCGAGGAAGACCATGAGGCCGACGATGGTCTGCAGCACGGCTCCGGCGATGCCGAGGCCGGCCAGCGGGGTGGTGCCGAGGTGCCCGACGAGGGCGGCGTCGACGATGAGGAATGCGGGCTCGGCGATCAGTGCGCCGAGGGCGGGGACGGCGAGGCGCAGGATCTCACGGTTGAGGGTGCGCTCGGTCATCCTCCGAGCCTATGGGCTGGTGCCGACGGCGCGATCGCAGGGTGACGCGCGTCGTACCCTGGAAGCACCGGATGCCACGGAGGTGCGTCATGACGGATCCACGCGAGGCCGCGGCGAGATACCGCGCGCGACAGCAGAGCGACGGCGCGGAGGAGGATGCCGAGTCCGGCACGGCTGCGGGGATCGCCGCCGCGACCGATCGGGCGGCGTTCATCGAGACGGCCATCCAGGTCGCGATCCGCCGCGGCGACTTCGACGATCTGCCGGGTGCGGGCAAGCCTCTCGAGGGTCTGGGCACGCACCACGATCCCGACTGGTGGATCCGCCGCAAGATCGAGCAGGAGAACCTGACGGGGCTCGGGCCGCCGGCGATCCTGCTGCGCACCGAGGACCGCGAACTAGACGATCAGCTCGATCTGCTGGGGCGCGAGGCCGACGTGCGCGAGGTGCTCGTGGACTTCAACAGGCGTGTGATCGAGGCCCGCCGTCAGCTGCAGGGGGGTCCTCCGGTGGTCACGGAACCGCGCGACGTCGACGCCGAGGTCGCCGCCTGGGCCGACCGCCGGGCCGCCCGGTTCGCCGGCCGTGCGGCGGAGGCGCCGGAGCAGCCGCGGCGACGACGCTTCGGCATCCGCCGCAAGGCGTGAGCATCCGGCGATCCCACCCGAATGTCGGAGCGCCGCATAGGCTGTTCGCATGACCGACGTGCTTCCCTCTGGCCTTGAGACCTCCGAGTTCAGCTCCGACATCCGCCCGCAGGACGACCTCTATCGTCACGTCAACGGCGCGTGGCTCGCGCGCACCGAGATCCCCGGTGACAAGGCACGCTGGGGGTCGTTCCACCTGCTCGCCGAGCAGGCCGAGAAAGACGTCCGCGCGATCATCGAGGAGTCGCAGGATGCCGAGGACGGCACCCTCGCACGCAAGATCGGCGATCTGTTCGCGAGCTTCATGGACACCGAGCGCATCGCCGCCGCCGGGGTCACGCCGCTCGCGGAGACGCTCTCCGAGATCGATGCGATCGACAGCGTCGCGACCTTCCTCCGCACGGTCGGCTCGTACGACCGCGACGGACGAGCGCACCTGATCGGCTTCTACGTCGACGGCGACCCGGGCAACCCCGAGCGCTACCTGCCCGTCGTCGTGCAGTCGGGCCTGTCGCTGCCCGACGAGAGCTATTTCCGCCTCGACACGTTCGCCGAGACCCGCGCCGCCTACCGCGCGCACCTCGAGCGCCTGCTGACCCTCGCCGGCATCCCTGACGCGGCGGCGACCGCCGACCGTTCGATCGCCCTCGAGACCGAGCTCGCCGGGCACCACTGGGACAATGTGCGCAGCCGTGATGCCGTCGCGACGTACAACCTCAAGACGTGGGCCGAGCTGCAGGAGCTCGCCGGCGTCGACCTCCGGCCGTGGCGCGACGCGGTCGCCCCCGAGCACCCCGAGGCGTTCGCCGAGATCGTCGTCTCGCAGCCGAGCTTCCTCGAAGGGCTCGGCACGCTGCTCACCGCTGAGCGCCTCGACGACTGGAAGGCGTGGCTGCGGGCGCAGGTCGTGCACGCCGCCGCTCCGTATCTCACCGACGACGTCGTGCAGGAGAACTTCTCGTTCTACGGCACCGAGCTCACCGGCGTCCCCACGATCCGAGAGCGCTGGAAGCGCGGCGTCTCGGTCACCGAGAGCGCGCTGAGCGAGGCGATCGGCAAGGTCTACGTCGAGCGCCACTACCCGCCGACGGCGAAGGCCGCGATGGACGAGCTCGTCGCCCACCTCATCGAGGCGTACCGCCGGAGCATCACCGACCTCGAGTGGATGACGGCCGAGACCCGTGAGCGGGCGCTCGCGAAGCTCGACTCGTTCACCCCCAAGATCGGTCACCCCACGGTCTGGCGCGACTACTCGAGCCTCGTGATCGACCGCGACGACCTGTTCGGCAACGTGCGCCGCGCGGCGATCTTCGAGCACGACCGCAACGTCGCGAAGGTCGGCAAGCCGATCGACCGCGACGAGTGGCACATGCCTCCGCAGATGGTCAACGCGTACTACAACCCGTCGATGAACGAGATCGTCTTCCCGGCGGCGATCCTGCAGTACCCGTTCTTCGACGTCTCCCGCGATGCCGCAGCGAACTACGGCGGCATCGGCGCGGTCATCGGCCACGAGATCGGGCACGGCTTCGACGACCAGGGCAGCCGCTACGACGGCGCGGGCAAGCTCGAGGACTGGTGGACGGATGCCGACCGCTCGGCATTCGAGGAGCGCACCAAGGCTCTCATCGCCCAGTACGACGAGCTCGTGCCCGAGGGGCTCGACGCCGCGCACCACGTCAACGGCGCTCTCACGATCGGCGAGAACATCGGAGACCTCGGCGGCCTCGGCATCGCGCTCAAAGCCTATGAGCTCTCGCTCGACGGTGCGGAGGCGCCGGTCATCGACGGCTACACGGGCGTGCAGCGACTGCTGCTGTCATGGGCGCAGGTGTGGCAGCAGAAGAGCCGCGACGCCGAGACCCTGAGACTGCTGACGATCGACCCGCACTCGCCCAACGAGTTCCGCTGCAACCAGATCGTCCGCAACATCGATGCGTTCTACGAGGCCTTCGACGTCGCGGAATCAGACGCACTGTGGCTGCCGCAGGACTCGCGCGTCACGATCTGGTGAGGTCGCGCTGGTAGCCGGATCCGCTGCGGGTGGATGCCCTGCTGACCTCCACGTGACGATCTGATGACCGAATACCGGAGTATGTAGGGCATCCTCACCTGAGGGGGTTACGATATCCGTGCTGCGGGGGATGAACCCTGCAGCATCCCGCAAATCCAACCCCCCTTTAAGGATCACGCGTGGGTGCTCCCGAGCCTGTCGACGGGCCGTCCCTGGCCTCGCTGCGCCGCTCTCAGCGGACCAGCCGACGCTTGCCGCGTCGTGCCGCAGCGGGGCGGCGCTCGTTCACCTCGACGCTGCGGGCGCTCGAACAGCTGGCCGACGCGGGAGCGCAGGTCTCGGTGCATGTCGTCGATCTCGACAGCCACGTGCACGTGCTCTCGGGCGATGATCACGTCACGATGCCGGTCGCGGGTCTCGGCGTCGTCCCCCTCCTCATCGAGGTCGCCTCGGCTTTCGAGGCAGGCACCCTCGACCCCCTCGAGATCGTCGAACGCAGCGCGATCGACTCGGTGTCGACTTCGGGTCTGTGGCGTCATCTGCATGCCCCCGCGCTCCCGCTCGAAGACCTCGCAGTGCTCGCCGCGACCGCCGGAGACGCGATCGCGGTGAACGCGCTGCTGCAGCGGGTCGGTCATGACCGGGTGCGCGAGCGGATCGAGTCGCTCGGTCTTCGCCGCACGGCGCTGCTCGACAGGTTCCGCGACGAGCGCGGTCCCGATGACGCACCTCAGGTGGCGGTCGGCTCGGCGCGGGAACTCGCCGGGCTCTTCTCCGCCCTCGTCAACTCCCAGGTGGTCGGCGCGTCGGTGAGCGCCCAGGTCTCCGAGTGGCTCAGTCTCAACCAGGATCTCAGCCTGGTCGCGGCGTCGACCGGCCTCGACCCGTTCGCCCACGACCACGACGCGCATGGCCTGCTGTTCATCAACAAGACCGGGCGCGACCGCGGCGTGCGCGCTGAGGCGGGCGTGCTCGCCGGACCCCGTGCGGGCGTCGCCTACTCGCTGATCGTGTGCTTCGACGACCTGTCGATCACGCACCGGCTGCGCGCCCACGACGCCTTCCGCGTGCTCGGGGTCGAGCTCATGGAATACACGCACTGAGGTCGCCAGGCGCCCCTCGCGAGGCGTCGCTAGCCTGGAGGCATGCCCCGCCCCGACTGGACCCCGCATCGCCGCGACGATCGCGAGCTGCTCGGATGGATCCGCCCGGAGGGCGACGAATGGGTGGCGATCGACGTGCTCGGTCGCCGGGCATCCGCTCCCACGGAGTGGCTCGACGCGGAGGCCGCGCTCGAGGAACGCGGGATCTCGTGGCTCGCAGACCCGTGGATGCTCGAGGGCGAGGCAAAGCGCCCGCTTCGCGTGCGCATCCTCGAGGTCACTCCCGACGACGACGGCGTTCCCGGCCGCATCGTCGTGAAGATCGACGATTTCGGAGACGTCACCCGTCCGCCGGTGCAGCAGTACGTGCTCGAGTGGCCGATCCCTTCGCGGTTGCGGCCGCCGCGAGAGACGGACCCCGACCCGCGTGTGATGTGATCGCGATCGGCGCTGGGCTGACGGTTAGCTCGGCAGCGACGGATGCTGCTCTGCCGCGCGCTGACGCGGGATGAAGAGCGACAGCACCAGCGCCACGATGCCGGCGGCGATCGCCAGCCAGAAGCACACGTCGAACGCGGCCCGCGTGGGGACGGAGACGCCTGCGACGTCGATGCTCATCGCGGCGAGCACTCCTCCCATCACGGCCGAGGCGCTGGACGTGCCGACAGAGCGGAAGAGCGCGTTCAGCCCGTTCGATGCGCCCGTCTCGTTCGCCGGCACCGACCGCATGATGATCATCGGCATCGCGGCGAAGGTGAACCCGATGCCGACGCCGATCAGCAGGTTGCCGACCAGGATGTGCCAGACCTCGCTCGACCACAGCAGCACGAACACGTAGGCGAGCATGATGGCTCCGGCACCCACCGTGAAGAGGGGGCGAGGGCCGACCGTGCGCTCGAGCCACCCCGACAGCGGCGAGATGACCATCATCACGAGCCCGGCGGGCATGATGATGAGCGAGGCCGACACCATGTCGAGTCCGAAGCCGGCGCCTGAGGCGGCGGGGCCCTCGAGCAGCTGCGGGAACGTCACGTTCGACGCGAACAGCGCGAAGCCCATGCCGATCGCGGCGATGTTCGTGAACAGCACGGCGGGGCGCGCGGCGACGCGCAGGTCGAGCAGCGGATCCGTCGTGCGCAGCTGATACCAGCCCCAGATCAGCAGCACGCCGACACCGCCGATGATGCAGGTGAGGGTCAACGGTGCGGTCCACCCCCATTCGGCTCCGCGCGAGACGAACAGCAGGATGCCGGTGAGTCCGATCGCGAGTCCGATCGCGCCGAGCACGTCGAGGCGGCCGGGGAACCGCAGCACGTCCTCAGGGATCACCAGGAGAATGAGAGCGAGGCCGACGACTCCGAGTCCGGCGGCGAGCCAGAACAGCCAGTGCCAGTCGGCGTTCACGGCCAGGAGGGCGGCCACCGGCATCCCGATCGCACCGCCGACGCCCATCGTGGCGCTCATCAGCGCGACGGCCGTGCCCAGACGCTCGGGGGGAAGTACATCGCGCATGATCGCGATTCCCAGCGGGACCACTCCGGTGACCGCGCCCTGGAGTGCTCGGCCGATGATGACGCCGACGATCGAGCCCGAGAGCGCGGCGATCAGTGATCCGAGGATGAGCAGACCGAGCAGCACGATCACGACGCGGCGCTTGCCGTACATGTCGCCGAGGCGGCCCGAGATCGGGGTCGCGACGGCCGCGACGAGCAGGGTGATCGTGACGACCCAGGTGGTGTCTTCGCGCGATGCGTTCAGCAGGCGGGGCAACTCGGCCTGCAGCGGCACGACGAGCGTGAACATGAACGACGAGCAGAGTCCGGCGAACGCCAGGACCGCGACGATCGCCCACTTCGGAGGTGTTCGGGAGAGTCTTCTGCGCGCGCGATCTTCGTTCTCTCCCATCGCTTCAGGCTATCGGCGTCCGAGGCACCCGAGGCGCGCGCAGATCATCGAGAGCTGTCGCGATGAGTCAGCTCACGCCCTTCATGAGTCGCAGCACGGGCTTGACCGAGAGCAGCAGTCCGAGCCCGACCAGGATCGCGATCCCACCGAGGATCGAGAAGTACGGCACCTCGTTCGTCGGGTCGTAGAACTGCACGAGCCAGCCCGAGATCGCGGTGCCCAGCGCGATCGACAGGAAGAACAGCGCGACCATCTGCGTGTGGAACGTCTTCGGCGCGAGCTTCGTCGTCACCGAGAGACCGACCGGGGAGATCAGCAGCTCGGCGATGGTGAACACCAGCAGGATGCCGACGATCGCGATCAGCGGGGTGGAGTTCGCCCCGCCGCCCGCGAAGGGGAGGAAGAGGAGGAACGCCGCACCCATGATGATCGCGCCGAGGGCGAACTTCACCGGTGTCGACGGCTGGCGGGTGCCGAGGCGGGTCCAGATCGCCGCGAACACGCCCGACAGGATGATGATGAACACCGGGTTGATCGACTGCACCCAGGAGACGGGCATCTCGAATCCGAAGATGTTGCGATCGAGTCGCTCGTCGGAGTAGACCGTGAGCACTGTGAACTGCTGCTGGTACAGCGACCAGAAGGCGACACTGGTGACGAACAGGGGCAGGAAGCCCCACACCCGCGAGCGCTCGGTGCCGTCGATCCGGCGGCTGCTGAGGATGACGGCGAAGTAGGCGACGACCGCGACGACCGTGCCGATGATGACGATGGTCGACAGGTTGTCGGCCTGGATGACGCCCACGAGCACGAGCACGACGATCAGGGCGATCGCGGCCAGCGCGATGATCGCGACGAGCGGGTAGCGCGAGGAGGGCAGCGGGTTGGGCACGCGACGTGCCTCGTCGGGAAGGGCCCGGCGCCCGAACGAGTACTGCACGAGTCCGAGCGTCATACCGATCGCGGCGAGACCGAAGCCGTAGTGGAAGCCGAGCGACGACTGCAGGATGCCGGTCAGGATCGGGCCGAGGAAGGCACCGAGGTTGATGCCGAGGTAGAAGAGCGAGAACCCGGCATCGCGGCGGGAGTCGTCGGCGCTGTAGAGCGTGCCGACCACGGAGGTCGCGTTGGCCTTGAGCCCGCCCGAGCCGAGGGCGACCAGCACGAGGCCGACGCCCACGCCGAGGAACCCGGGGAGCAGGGCGAGGGCGACGTGGCCGGCGACGATCACGATCGCACTGAGGAACAGCACACGCTCCGAGCCCAGCATCCGGTCGGCGATCCAGGCGCCGAGGATGGTGGAGAGGTAGACCGACCCGCCGTACGCGCCGACGATGCCACCGGCGACGGCCTGCGACAGGCCGAGGCCTCCCTCGCTGACCGAGAAGTACAGGTAGATGAGCAGGATGCCCTGCATGCCGTAGAAGCTGAACCGCTCCCACATCTCGACGCCGAAGATGTGGACGAGTGCCCAGGGCTGGCCGAAGAACCGGGTGTCGGACTTGTCGGCGGTGGTCTCGCTGGATGCCATCCCTCCACGGTACGCCCCGTCACGGCGCTGATCCCAGCCGTTCGCATCGCACGATTCCGAAATCGGCGGCGGGAGGGGCAGACTGGGGGCGTGCGAACCATCCGTGATCTGGACACCGTTGAACTCATCATCGACGCGCAGAGCCTGCTCGACTCCATCCGTGGACCCGAGCGAGTCATCGACGCGGGAACCCTGCGTGCCCTGCAGCAGTCCGGCAACTACGTCGTCGGACTCTTCGACGCCGAGGGGGGAGAGGAACGCATGGTCGGCGCCTCGATCGCCTTCTTCGGCGCTCCGGCGCGCCGTGCGATGCATTCGCACATCACGGCATTGCTGCCCGATTACCGCGGTCGCGGCTGGGGTCGGGAGCTCAAGGAGCACCAGCGCCAGTGGGCCTTCTCTCGTGACGTGGGCCGCATCACCTGGACGTTCGACCCGCTCGTCGCCCGCAACGCGCACTTCTTCCTCACGGTGCTCGGCGCACGGGTGACCGGGTACTCCGTCAACCGATACGGCATCTTCGGGGGCGGAGACGCCGGCGACGAGAGCGACCGGCTCGACGTCGAGTGGGCGCTGGCCGACATCGCCAAGCCCCCGGCATCCGATGCCGTCGTCGAGACGCTCGAGATCCCCTCGGACATCGAGACGATCCGGGTGGAGGATCCGGATGCTGCGCACGAGTGGCGCACCCGCCTGCGCGCGCAGATGGAAGGGCTCCTGGGCAGCGGTCTCACCCTCGCGGGCTTCGACGTCGAGAAGGGCTACCTCTTCACGGCCTGAGTCACCGCATGAGTCACGGCGGGGGTCGGGGCGCGAGGGGCGCAGGCCCGGTGCTTCGGGGAACCGGTCGCGGATAGGATTGATGTGCCCGTGATCACGGGCTTTCCCACCGCCGACCATTGGAGCCACCGTGGCCGAACAGTCCCGTCTTGACAAGGTCATCGCCCTTGCCCGCCACCGCGGGTTCGTCTTCCAGGCGGGTGAGATCTACGGCGGTTCGCGGTCCGCGTGGGACTACGGGCCCCTCGGTACGGAGCTCAAAGAGAACATCCGCCGTCAGTGGTGGCAGACGTTCGTCCGTGGTCGTGGCGACATGGTGGGTCTCGACTCCAGCATCATCCTGCCCAAGCGCGTGTGGGAGGCGTCGGGTCACGTCGCCACCTTCACCGACCCGCTGGTCGAATGCCTGAGCTGTCACAAGCGCTTCCGCGCCGACAACCTCATCGAGGATTTCGAGGCGCGCAAGGGACGCAAGGCCGAGAACGGCCTCGCCGACGTGCCCTGCCCGAACTGCGGCACGAAGGGTCAGTACACCGAGCCGAAGTCGTTCTCGGGTCTCGTCAAGACGTACCTGGGTGTCGTCGACGACGAGTCGGGCCTGCACTTCCTGCGCCCCGAGACCGCGCAGGGCATCTTCGTGAACTTCTCGAACGTGCTCACCGCCAGCCGCAAGAAGCCGCCGTTCGGCATCGGCCAGGTCGGCAAGGCGTTCCGCAACGAGATCACGCCGGGTAACTTCATCTTCCGCACGCGCGAGTTCGAGCAGATGGAGATCGAGTTCTTCACGCCGCCGGCCGAGGCGCAGGAGTGGTTCGAGCACTGGGTCGAGGCCTGCTGGAACTGGTTCATCGACCTCGGTATCGACCCCGAGAACATGCGGCAGTTCGACGTGCCCGAAGACGACCGGGCGCACTACTCCGCCGGCACGATCGACGTCGAGTACCGCTTCGGTTTCACGGGCAAGGAGTGGGGCGAGCTCATGGGCGTCGCCAACCGCACCGACTACGACCTGTCGAGCCACAGCGAGGCCTCGGGGCAGAGCCTGACCTACTTCGACCAGGCCACGGGCGACCGGTACACCCCGTATGTGATCGAGCCGTCGTTCGGCCTCACCCGCGCCATGATGGCGTTCCTCGTCGACGCCTACCGCGAAGAGGAGGTGCCGAACGCCAAGGGCGGCACCGACGTCCGCACCGTTCTCAAGCTCGACCCGCGTCTCGCACCGGTCAAGGCCGCGGTGCTGCCGCTGAGCCGCAACGAGCGACTGTCGCCGCTGGCGCGCGAGGTCGCCGACACGCTGCGCAGCTCGTGGGCCGTCGACTTCGACGACGCGGGCGCCATCGGTCGTCGCTACCGCCGACAGGATGAGATCGGCACACCGTTCTGCGTCACGATCGACTTCGACTCGCTCGACGATCGCGCCGTCACCGTGCGCGACCGCGACACCATGGCGCAGGAGCGCGTCTCGATCGATGAGCTGCACCAGTACCTGGCCGAGCGCCTCAAGGGTGCCTGACCCGGTCGCCTGAGTGAGAGGCCCGCTGCCCGACAGGGTGGCGGGCCTCTCTCGTCATCCGGTGACGGTCAGCTGCACCTGTTCCGTGCCGCCCGGGTACCGGTCGTGACAGTGGTGGGCTTCATGCCTTCGCTTTCGCCGCTGCCTTCATCGCCTTCTTGTGCTCGCGCACCTTGGTCAGCGACTCGGGCGAGACGATGTCGGCGACGCTCCGGAACGAGCCCTCGACGCCGTAGTCGCCGGCGGCCTCGCGCCAGCCTGCACCGGTGAAGCCGTACTGCTTGCCGAGCAGCGCGAGGAAGATCTTGGCCTTCTGCTCGCCGAAGCCCGGCAGTGCCTTGAGTCTCTTCAGAACCTCGGCACCAGAGGGGTTCCCGTCGGTCCAGATCGCCGACGCGTCTCCGCCCCACTGATCCACGAGCTCCTGGCACAGCGCCTGCACGCGGGTCGCCATCGAACCGGGGAACCGGTGCACGGCCGGAGTCGTCTTGAATGCCTCGAGGAACTCGTCAGGGTCCATGCCGGCGATGGCGGTCGCATCCGCGGCGCCGGTGCGCTGCTCGATCTTGAGCGGGCCTGCGAACGCGGTCTCCATCGGGACCTGCTGATCCAGCAGCATCCCGACCAGCAGAGCGAGCGGGTTGTCGGTGAGCAGGGCGTCCGCGGCGGTGTCTCCGGTGATGTGAAGGGCCATGCGTTCAGTCTGTCATCCCGGTCCGGGCGACGCGCAGTCAGATCCTCTGCAGCTTGGGCAGCGGACCCTCGAGGCGAGCGATCGACACTCTGACGTCCGCGATGTCGGCCTTGAGTTCCGTCTTGACGCCCGCGATCTCCGTCTTGAGTTCGTTCCGGAGTTCGGCGATGTCGTCTTTGAGCTCGACTCGGAGTTCGGCGATGTCGCCCTTGAGCTCCACCCGGAGTTCGGCGATGTCGCCCTTGAGCTCCACCCGGAGTTCGGCGATGTCGTCTTTCAGCTCGGCCCGGATGTCGGTGATCTGCGTCTCGACCTTCGTGAACCGTTCATCGATTCTGTCGAAGCGGGCATCCAGCCCTCGCGACTGCCTGGCGAGCATCCGCGAAACCCCGCCGAGCACGGTGGCGGTGAACGCGAAGAGGGCGATGATGATGCCGATCAGATTCGGGTCCACGAGCATCCTCCCAGTCTGCGTCCGGGGATGGGCTTTGTCATGGTTCGACGATATGAAGCACGCGCGACGCGGCGGAGGCATCCGAGGGGAGAGTGCCAGCGTCGGGGGAGATCTCTCCGTCGAGACTGGGTGTGCAGTGAGGGTGGTGGCTCAGGCGGTCGCGGCGGTGCCCGCGTCGGACGACTGCGCGGGCTCGACCGGCTGGATGCCGTAGAGCGTCGAGAGAGCGGCGGCGAACTCATCCGCCTGCCCGGTCGCCGCGAGCTCGTGCGCTCGCGTGGTGGGGGTGTGGAGCAGAACGCCGGTGAGGTGGCGCAGTGCCTGCTCGACCTTGCCGTCTTCGTCGCCACGGGCGCGGGCGCGGCCGATCTCGGCCTCGAGCAGTGCGAACATGTGCGAACGCAGCGCCACGACCGAGGGAGTGACGCTCTGGCGGCTGCCGACGACGTGGAAGGTGTCGGCGGCCTCGCGCACGACCGAGCGGGCGGCATCCGTGGCCTGCAGCTCTTCGAGGGGGGCGTGCAGGCTGATGGTCTCGAGGTCGAGCAGGGCGACGCCTTCGAGCGTGGCGACGGCCGGGTCGACGTTGCGGGGCATGCCGAGGTCGACGACCATCTGGCTGTGCGAGCCCACGGGGCAGCCCTCGGGCGCGATCCCGGTCGGAGCCTGCAGATGCTCGGGCGTCAGCACCGGCTCCGTGGCGGCCGTGCAGGTGATCAGCAGGCTCGAGCGCGAGGCGACGCGGGCGTAGTCCTCGTCGAACACAGGGCGGATGCCGTGCTTCGCGGCGAACTTCTCGGCACGACCGGAGGGCGAGTAGACCGAGATGTTGACGGCGCCGCGCTCGCGGAGCGTCGCGAGCGTGACCGCGGCGTAGGCGCCGGTGCCGACGAGCAGCACGCGCTCGGTCGACCAGTCGGCGATGCGGCTGTCGGCGAGCTCGAGGGCGAGGCGGACGAGCGAGCGGCCGGCGCGACCGAGGGCCGTGACGTTCTTCACCTTGCGCTGCGCCTGGCTGGCGCGCTGGAACAGACGCTCCAGTTCGGGCGACGTGGTGCCCTCCTTGCGAGCGGACTTCAGCGCCCGGCGCACCTGGCCGGCGATCTCACCCTCGCCGGAGACGACGGATTCGAGACCGGAGGCCACCGAGAAGAGGTGTTCGGCGACCCGGCGGCCGGAGTGCACCTCGTAGGCGCCGTCGAGTTCTGCGGTGCTGATGCCGGTCGAGGATTCGACGGCTTCGAGCACGGCCTCGACCCCGATGGCACCCGCTGCGGTCACGGGCTCGTCCATCTCGACGTAGGCCTCGAAGCGGTTGCAGGTAGCAAGAACGACCGCACCCTGCACGCAGGTCGCCATGTCCACAACGGTGGAGGCGACATCATCGGGGGTGCGGCTCAGGCGTTCGAGCAATTCGAAGGAGGCGGTCTTGTGACTCGCCGAGACAACCAGCAGCACGCATCGATTCTACCTGAGGCTTCATGCAGGTCGGCCCAGAACCGGATGGGAGGATGGATGCATGGCCCTCTCCGACGCTCCACTGCTGCGCGCCCTCACCGGCCCCCGACCCGAGCATGCCCCCGTGTGGTTCATGCGACAGGCGGGGAGGTCGCTTCCCGAGTACCGCGAGCTGCGCGTCGGGACCCGGATGCTGGACGCCTGCCTCACGCCCGACCTCGCCGCCGAGATCACCCTGCAGCCGGTGCGTCGTCACGGCGTGGACGCCGCGGTGTTCTTCAGCGACATCGTCATCCCGCTGCGTCTCGCCGGGGTCGATGTCGAGATCGAGCCCGGACGCGGACCCGTCTTCGCGAACCCCGTGCGCACGGCGGCCGACGTCGACCGCATCACGGCGATCGACCCGCTCTCGCTCGACGGCACCGCGATCGCCGCGGCCGTGGGCATCGTCACCGCGGAGCTCGGCGACACCCCGCTGATCGGCTTCGCCGGCGCGCCGTTCACGCTGGCGGCCTACCTCGTCGAGGGCGGGCCCTCGAAGGAGCACCTGCGCGCCAGGGCCATGATGCATTCCGACCCCGAGTCGTGGAACAGGCTGGCCGGCTGGCTGGCGCAGGTCTCGCGGCGCTTCCTCGAGATCCAGCGCGACGCCGGAGCATCCGTCGTGCAGCTGTTCGACTCGTGGGCGGGCTCGCTGAGCACCGCCGACTACCGCGCCTTCGTCGCCCCGCACTCCCACGTGGCTCTCGAGGGCATCGGCGTGCCGAGCATCCACTTCGGTGTGGGCACCGGGCCGTTCCTCGCGGACATGCGTCTGGGCGGCATCGCGGACGGCGTGGGTGTCGACTGGCGGCTGCCTCTGGACGAGGCCGCGGCGATCCTCGGACCCGACGTCTCGGTGCAGGGCAACATCGACCCGGCACTGCTGTCGGCTCCGTGGCCGGTCCTCGAGGCTCATGTGCGCGACGTGGTCGAGCGCGGGCGTGCCGCCCGTGGCCACATCGTGAACCTCGGCCACGGCGTTCCGCCCGAGACCGACCCCGATCAGCTCACCCGCATCGTCGAGCTGGTGCACTCGATCTGACGCTTTCGGAGCCGACCGCCCGGCTCAAGACCGCGCGGCTCGAAGCCGGAACCAGCGCGTGGCCCTCAGGTCATCGATGGTGAACCGCCCCTCGGGGAGTGCGGCGCGGATGCGGGCATCGCTGAAGGAGCGCGTCGGGCGGATGTCGATCGGCGGTTCCGGAGCGGGCGGCATCGCCTCGCTCACGCCCTCTGCGAGCATCCGCGCCTGGGCCTTGGCGACCAGGGGGACCACCATCAGCCACTCCGTGAGCTGAGCGAGGATCCGTATGCTCCACGTCGGCACCGGTACGAACGCGGGACGGCGACCCGCCACGCGGGCGATGCGCCGGATCGCCTCTCCGAGGGTGACCTCGTCGGCGCCCATGACGGCTACCGTCGGGTCGGGGATGCGTCCCTCCAATGCAGCGACGAGCACGTCGACGGCGTCGTCGACGGGGACGGGCCGTGCGGTGCGCTCGCGGAACCCGACGGTCCAGAAGAGCGGAACCGTGCGTACGGCCCTCGTGACGTGATCGACCATGTGGTCTCCGGGGCCGTAGATCATCCCGGATTTCAGAATCGTGTGGTCGATGCCGGATCCACGGATGATCTCCTCGGCCTCCCACTTCGACTCGTGGTACGGCGATCCGCACGCTGGTCGGGCTCGGAGGAAACTCACCATCACGATGCGGCGAACGCCCGCGCGCCGTGCGGCTTCGACGATGGCCCGCGTTCCGTCGACGTGCACGTGCTGGAACGTCTGGTCACCGATCTCCCTGTTGATCCCCGCGCAGTGGGCGATGGCGTCACAGCCCGCGAACGCCGCGGCGAGGGCGTCGACGTCGCCGATCTCGACGCCGCTCCGACGTGAGACGACGACGGCATCTGGCAGGCGCTCGGCCAGGTTCCGTCCTACGAATCCGGTACCGCCGGTGATCGCCACCTTCATGGGACACTCCTTCGCTCATTAGCTACTGGGCTAAACAGTATCTAGCTCGGGTGCTATATTGCAAACATGGCAGATAGCGCGTCAGATATCTTCGCCGCGTTGGCCCACCCGACCCGGCGTCAGATCCTCCAGGACCTCAAAGAGGGCGAACTCGCCGCGGGAGAGATCGCCTCGCGGTTCTCGGCGAGCGGGCCGACCATCTCGCGGCACCTCAGCGTGCTGCGTCAGGCCGGTCTCGTCAGCGAGCGACGCGATGCCAACCGCATCCTCTACTCGCTGGTGGGCGAGCGCCTGGCGCTGTCGGTCGGCGACTTCCTCTCGACCGTGTGCCCCGAGCAGATGGTGCTCCGCGAGGTGCGCAAGCGCGGCACCGGTCGAGGCGCAGCCGCCTCTGCGGACGCCTGATCCGGTTTGTCCGGCCGGCGACCGAGAGTCGTCCAGGCCACGGGTGAAAGGATTGACCCATGACCTCGAAGCCCGCGAACCATGAGTCGGCCCGTGCCGAGCCCGCCGACCTGG
This sequence comes from Microbacterium sp. 22215, assembly GCF_052045655.1. NCBI lineage: Bacteria > Bacillati > Actinomycetota > Actinomycetes > Micrococcales > Microbacteriaceae > Microbacterium > Microbacterium sp. 22215. Next base: position 109,946 of record NZ_JBQEPC010000008.1, on the reverse strand, counting down.
CCGCCCGCGCGGCGAAGCGACACATCGTCGTGGTCGGCGGAGGCATCGGCGGGCTGATCGCGGCCCGTGAGTGCGTCAAGGTCGGCATGCGCGTGACACTGCTGGAGGGGTCGGATGCCGTGGGCGGAGCGATCCGCCGGGCCGAACTCGACGGGGTCGTGGTCGACGCCGGTGCCGAGAGCTATGCGACGAGGGGTGGCGGGGTGCGCGCCTTGATCTCCGAACTCGGTCTCGCCGACCGCATCGTGGCCCCTGCCGCGGGGGGCGCCTGGCTCGCCGGCATCCCCGGAGTCGGTGCGGCTCCGCTGCCCGTCGGCGGCATCCTCGGCATCCCCGGCAACCCCTTCCAGGAGGACGTCCGTCGCATCATCGGATGGTCCGGGGCGTGGCGCGCGTACCTCGACCGTGTCCGCCCGCCGCTGACGATCGGCCACAACCACAGCCTCGGCAAGCTGGTCGCCTCGCGCATGGGGACGAAAGTCCGCGACCGTCTCGTGGCGCCCGTGACGACCGGGGTGTACTCCGCCTCGCCCGACGACGTCGACGTCGACATCGCCGCACCGGGGCTGAACGCCGCGCTGACGAGCGTCGGCTCGCTGTCGGGCGCCGTCCAGGCGCTGCGGGAGCAGAGCGCGGCGAGGGCGGCCCAGGCGGCGCGCGCAGCTCAGGCCCCCGGAGCTGCGGTCGAGGGTCTGGATGGCGGGATGATGACCCTCGTTGAGGCCCTGGTCGCAGACATCGAGAAGCTCGGCGGGGTCGTCCGCACCGATGCCCGCGTGACGCAGATCACGAAGACCGCAGCAACGTGGACCGTGCGGGCCGACGCGAAGACCGGTGTCGAGACGGGCGACGAACCAGATGCCGGGGACAGGGAAGATCTGGAACTCGTCGCGGACGGCGTCGTGATCGCCACGTCTGAGGCGGTCGCGCGGCGGCTGCTCGAGCGGGCCGTGCCGGCGCTCGCCGAGACGGCCGCGGCGGATGCGCCCGAGATCGAGATCGTGACGCTGCTGCTCACCGCCGCAGCGCTCGCAGGGGCTCCTCGCGGAACCGGTGTGCTGACGGTGCCGGGAAGCCATACGGCCAAGGCGCTGACCCACTCGAGCGCCAAGTGGGACTGGGTGCGGGAAGCGGCGGGTGGGCGGCACCTCCTGCGCGTCTCGTTCGGAGCCCAGGGCGAACCGGCCGCAACCGCCGGCCTCGACGACACCGCGGCCGCTCGGATCGCACTGCGTGAGGCATCCGCCCTGCTCGGCGTCGCGCTGCCCGAGAGCGCCCTCGTGGCCGCGCACCGTGCGCGGTACGTGCAGTCGCAGCCGGCGTCGATCATCGGCTCCGGCGAGCGACGGGAAGCCGCCCGCGCCGCCATCCGGGCCGTGCCCGGGCTCGCGGCGGCGGGCGCGTGGCTCGCCGGTACCGGGCTGGCGCAGGTGATCCCGGATGCGCGCGACGAAGCCGACCGTCTTCGTCGGAGCCTGCTCTGGGACTGACCCGACCTCGAACGCCGCGGCGGCACCGCTGCCCGGTGCGGAGCGGCGAGGGTCGTTCGGTGATGCCGAAAGTCGCTCCACTGTCAACCCTCTTCGAGTCAGATGCCGAATTCGGCATACGGGGCTACGCTTGACACCTGGCAGGCGGCGCCGAGCCGCCGGTTCGCCCCAGGCGTTCATACCGGAACAACGTGAGGAGACCCCATGAAGGGGAAGATCGGACTCGTCGTAGGACTCGGCGTGGGATACGTCATCGGAACGCGCGCAGGACGCGAGCGCTACGAGCAGATCAAGACTCAGTGGCTCAAGGTCTGGCACCTCGATCCCGTGCAGGAGCAGGTCGAGAAGGTCAAGGGCTATGTCGGCGACAAGGCCGCGGCCGTGCCCGGTGCGATCTGGACCGGCGTGCAGAAGGTCGTCAAGTCGGCGAGCGGCGGCGACAAGACCGCCGGACAGCGCCTCGACTCGGCCGTCGCTGCGGGTCGGAAGGCCGCCGAGGACATCGTCGACGCGACCGAGGACGCGGTCGACGAGGCCAAGGACACCGCGAAGAAGCCCGCCGCGAAGAAGCCGGCGGCGAAGAAGCCGGCATCCTCGCGCTCCACCACTGCGAAGTCCGGGAGCTGACGTGCCCCGCGGATACCGCGACCGCGCCGACGACAGCCTGCTGTCTCTGATCGGCGATCTCCCCGAGCTCATCAGCAGTCTGGTCAAGGCCGAGATCAACGCCGCCAAGGCCTGGGTCTCGAGAACCGCGAAGGACGCGGGCATCGGATCCGTCTGGTTCCTGGTCGCGCTGTTCTTCCTGTTCTGGGCGGTGCCGGTGATCCTGGTGTTCGCGATCGCAGGTCTCTCGTCGTGGTGGCCGGTCTGGCTGTCGGCGCTCGCCGTGCTCGGCATCCTGATCCTCGCCGTGCTGCTGTTCGCGCTGCTCGGCATCCTGAAGTTCCGCAAGGTGCTCGCCCGGAAGAACCCCGCGCAGGCGGTCGGCGAGGACATCCGACTCGTGAAGGAGGCCGGCGATGACGAACTCTGACATCACGAGGTCGCTGCCCAAGACGGCGGTTCCCGCCGGGATCGTCGACCCCGTCGAGTCGGCTCGCGCCGAACTGAAGGCGGCGCTCGCGGCGATCGAGGTCAAGGGCAACTTCCCGAGGCGGATCGACAAGGCCTCCAAGCGTGCCGCGGCCAAGGCCCGCGTGTTCGCCGACCGCAATCCTGCGGCAGCGATCGCCGCGGCCGTCGGTGTCGCCGCAGTCGTCGGCGGAGCCGTCTGGGTGATCGCCCGCGCTCTCTCGCGCTGACCGACGATCGAACGCCTACTCGTTCCGAGGGTCCGACGGGCCTTCGTGGCAGCATCCTGACTCGCGTTCGCGAGTGCTCTGCAAAGGGGGCAGACTGGTCGTATGTCCGATGAGCGCGAAGAGAACCCGTCCGGCTTCACCCTCTGGGCCGTCTGGCGACGAAACCCCGATGTTCCGGTCACCGAATCCGACTCCACCGAGCTGGAGACGATCGTCTCGTACATCGAGGATTCCGGCGTCACGGTCCGCGGCTTCTACGACGTCTCGGGCCTGAAGGCCGACGCCGACCTCCTCGTCTGGCTGCACGGCGACACCGCGGAAGACCTGCAGAAGGCGCTCCGACGCCTCCGCCGCACCGAGCTGCTGCGCACGCTGCTGCCCGTCTGGAACGTCATGGGCGTGCACCGCGACGCCGAGTTCAACCGCTCGCACGTGCCCGGATTCCTGCGCGGCGTCGAGCCCAAGGACTGGCTGTGCCTGTACCCGTTCGTGCGCACCCCCGAGTGGTACCTCGCGCCCGAGGAGGAGCGTCGCAAGATGCTCGCCGACCATGGCCGCAAGGGTGCCGCGTTCACGGGAGTCATCGCGAACACGGTCGCGGCGTTCGCGCTGGGCGACTACGAGTGGATCCTGCCGCTCGAGGCAGACGAGGTCACCGAGCTCGTCGACCTCATGCGCGACCTGCGCTACACCGACGCGCGTCTGTACGTGAAGGAGGAGATCCCGTTCTACACCGGGCGTCGACTCCGGTTCGACGAGATCGCGGACGTGCTGCAGTAGGCCGACGATGAGCATCCAGAGCACACGGACCGCCCCGATCCGACTCGGCACCCGCCGCAGCGCCCTCGCGCAGGCGCAGTCGGGTCACGTCGCCGCCGCCCTCGAGAAGATCTCCGGACGAGCGGTCGAGCTCGTTCCGATCACCAGCGAGGGCGACACGAACCGCGCATCGCTGTCCGAGATCGGCGGGCAGGGAATCTTCGCCACGCGCCTGCGTGAGGCGCTGCTCGCGGGGGAGTGCGACTTCCTCGTCCACTCGCTGAAGGACCTGCCCACTGCGATTCCCACCGGTCTCGTCATCGCCGCGACCCCGGTCCGCGAGGATGCGCGCGATGTCGTGATCACGCGCGGCGGGACACCGCTCCATGAGCTGCGCTCCGGCAGCAAGGTCGGCACCGGATCCCCTCGCCGCATCGCGCAGGTGCGCCGCAGGGCGCCGCACGCCGAAGTGGTCGACATCCGCGGCAACGTGGACTCCCGACTGCAGCGGGTCGCATCGGGAGAGCTCGATGCGGTCATCCTCGCGGCCGCCGGACTCTCGCGCCTCGGATCCGACTCGCCGCTGCGTCGTGAGGAGCTCGGGCTCGCCGAGTGGCCGACCGCCCCGGGCCAGGGGTCGCTCGCGGTGGAGACGCGGTCGGATGCTCCGGACGAGCTGCTCGCCGCCCTCGCCGAGCTCGACGACGAGGCGACCCGCGTGGCCGTCACGGTCGAGCGCGCCGTGCTCGAAGGGCTCGACGCCGGATGTCAGGCGCCGATGGCCGCTCATGCGGTGCTCGACGGCGACGAGATCCGCGTCAGGACGGTCGTCTACGCGGCCGACGGGACCCGGCGTATCGGTCTCGACGTCACCGAAGGTCTGAACGGGGAGTATATTCGTCGGAACGGCAGCGGCAACGGAGCGGATGCTGCCGGTGGTGCAGACCCGATGCACGCGGCACGCGAGCTCGGGTTGTCTGTCGCCCATCGGCTGCTCGAGCAAGGGGCGGCCGACCTCGTCTCCCGAGAGCATTCCTCATCATGACCAATTCGAAGCAGGACCGACCGCTGGACGGCTGGCGCATCCTCGTACCCCGCGGAGGCCCGTGGGGCGACGGTGTCGCAGCGAGCCTGCGCGCGCAGGGCGCCGTGCCCGTTGTCGCGCCGCTGATCAACTTCGCGCCGACCACGGATCAAGCAGCCCTCGACGTCGCGCTCGCGCAGCTCGCGGGCGGGTCGTACGACTGGCTGACCGTGACCAGCGCGACCACCGTCGACGTGATGTTCGCGCACCGGGCCGTGGTGCCGCGCGGCACGAAGATCGCCGCTGTCGGTGAGACCACGGCTGCTGCCTTGCAGGCGGTCGGCTACGAGGTCGCTCTCGTCCCCGAGCAGGACAACTCCGCCGAGGGCATGGCCGAGCAGCTCATCGCTCTCGAGACGCAGCCCCGCCGCATCCTGGCCCTGCGCAGCGAGATCGCGAAGCCCGTGCTCAGCGTGCTGCTGCAGGAGGCCGGCCACGACGTCGACAGCGTCGTGGCGTATCGCACGGTCGGTGTGCCGGTGACGGATCGCATCAAGCGCGACGTCGAGAACGGCCGCATCAACGCCATTCTCATCACGAGTGGTTCCGTCGCGGCGCAGGTGCGCGAGCAGTTCCCCGAGATCCCCGACGAGACGCTTCTGGCGGCGATCGGTCCGCGGACCGCGAAGGATGCCGGAAAGGCGGGCCTCCCGATCACGGTCGTCGCCGACAAGCAGACGGTGGATGCGCTGATCGACGCGGTGTCGACCTTCACCCTCCCGCACGCGGCTGACGAGCTGGCACCGTGAGTTTCCCCGACGTCCGACTGCGCCGACTGCGTCAGTCCCCGGCGGTTCGCGGTCTGGTCCGTGAGACGTCGCTCGAGCCGCGCCAGCTGGTGCTGCCGCTGTTCGTGCGCGAGGGGATCACCGAGGCCGCGCCGATCGGCTCCATGCCCGGGGTCGCCCAGCATTCGCTCGACTCCCTGCGGAAGGTCGCGACCGAGGCCGCCGACGCGGGTGTCGGCGGCGTGATGCTGTTCGGTGTTCCCGCCGTGCGCGATGCGCAGGGCTCGGGCGCGGACGACCCGAAGGGCATCCTGAACGTCGCGACCGAGGTGCTCGCCGCCGAGGTCGGCGACGCGCTCGTCGTGCAGACCGACCTGTGCCTCGACGAGTTCACCGACCACGGGCACTGCGGCGTTCTCGCAGCAGACGGTTCGGTCGACAACGACGCCACGCTCGAGCGCTACACCTCGATGGCACTCGCCCAGGCCCGCGCGGGATCTCAGCTGTTGGGGCTGTCGGGAATGATGGACGGCCAGGTCGGCGTGATCCGCAAGGCGCTGGATGCCGAGGGCTTCACCGACACCCTGCTGCTCGCCTACGCCGCGAAGTACGCGAGCGCGTTCTACGGCCCGTTCCGCGAGGCCGTCGACTCTCAGCTCACGGGCGACCGCCGCACCTACCAGCTCGATCCCGGCAACCGCCGCGAGGGCGTGCGCGAGGCGGTCGTCGACGAGGAGGAGGGTGCGGACATCGTCATGGTGAAGCCCGCCATGGCCTTCCTCGACGTGCTGCGCGAGGTTCGTGACACCGTGCATATTCCGGTGTGGGCATACCAGGTGTCGGGCGAGTACGCCATGATCGAGGCCGCCGCCGCGAACGGCTGGATCGATCGCCGCGCGTCGGTTCTCGAGTCGCTGCTGTCGATCCGTCGCGCGGGTGCCGACGTCGTGCTCACCTACTGGGCGACCGAAGCCGCCCGCTGGCTCCGCGGCTGACCGAGGCTCTCTTCGTGGTGTGGGTCTCGGTCCCGGTCTCGTCTGAGACTCGTGCACAGGTGGGCGGACTAGCCTGGAAGAGATGCCGGGAGAGCTCCGCGCATCGCTGAGGAGTGTGCTGTGACCGACCGCAATGACGACCTGTTCTCCGCTGCCCGAACGGTGATCCCCGGCGGAGTGAACTCGCCGGTGCGCGCATACGGGTCCGTCGGCGGCACGCCGCGTTTCCTCGCGTCTGCGAAGGGCGCGACGGTGACGGATGCCGCGGGCAACGAGTATGTCGACCTGGTCGCCTCGTGGGGTCCTGCGCTGCTCGGGCACGCGCAGCCCGAGGTCGTCGCCGCGGTGCAGGAGGCTGCCACCCGGGGGCTGTCGTTCGGAGCTCCGACCGAGGGCGAGGTCGAACTCGCGGCTCTGATCGCCGACCGCGTGCGGTTCGGCGAGGTCCGGCCCATCGAGCGTGTGCGCCTGGTGTCGACGGGCACCGAGGCCACCATGACGGCGATCCGCCTCGCGCGCGGCGCGACCGGGCGCGACCTGCTGGTGAAGTTCGCGGGCCACTACCACGGGCACTCCGACGGCCTCCTCGCCGCGGCGGGCTCGGGTGTCGCGACGCTCGCACTGCCGGGTTCTGCGGGCGTTCCGGCTCCGATCGCGGCGCAGACGCTGGTGATCGACTACAACGACCCGGATGCGCTGGCGGCGGTCTTCGCCGAGCACGGCGATCGCATCGCCGCGGTGATCGTCGAGGCGGCGGCCGCCAACATGGGCGTGGTCCCGCCGCTGCCGGGCTTCAACCGTCTGCTGGCCGACACTGCCCACGCGCATGGCGCTCTGCTGATCCTCGACGAGGTGCTGACGGGCTTCCGCGTGCATCCGGCCGGCTTCTGGGGACTCCAGGCAGCGGCCGGAGAGGACTACCTGCCGGACATCATCACGTTCGGCAAGGTCGTCGGCGGAGGCATGCCGCTGGCTGCGCTCGGTGGCCGCGCAGAGGTCATGGATATGCTGGCGCCCCTCGGCCCGGTCTACCAGGCGGGCACGCTCTCGGGTAACCCGCTCTCGGTGGCGGCAGGACTCGCGACGCTGCGTCTGGCGACCCCCGAGGTGTATGCGACGGTCGATGCCGCGGCGGCCCGTGTCGCTCGTGCGCTGGACGCCGCGCTGACGGATGCCGGAGTCTCGCACGCCGTGGCCCATGCGGGCAACCTGTTCAGCGCGTCGTTCCGCGCCTCTGCACCCCGCACATATGCGGAGGCGCAGGCTCAGGAGTCGTTCCGCTACGCCCCGTTCTTCCACGCCATGCGTGAGCAGGGCATCGCCTTGCCGCCGAGTGTGTTCGAAGCATGGTTCCTCACCGCCGCACACGGCGACGAGGAACTGCAGCGCATCGAGGCGGCACTGCCGATCGCCGCGGCTGCGGCGGCCGCAGCGTCGGCGTGACGCGACGCTCACCGACTTCAGCCTCTGACGCGAGACTCTGACCGGCGTCAGCGTGACGCGACTCTGACCGGCTCTTCGACTGGCCCGGTCCTGTTCCTGTGCGGGCGTCAGACGAACATGACGCGTCGAGGTGGCGAGTCGCGATAGGTGCGTCCGAGCGGGCTATGCCAGTCGACCGTTCCGTCGGGCAGCTGACGGGCCGTCCATCGATGATCGTCTGCGATGTCGGGATGCTTGAGTACGTGGTGGGTCGCGCAGAGATGACCCAGATTGTGGATCTCCGTTCTGCCACCCTTCGCGTGATCGAACGTGTGGTCGATCTGACACCGATGCGCCGGCATCCTGCATCCGGGGAACCGGCAGTGCTGGTCTCGAGCGCGCAGGAACCGTCGCATGGCTTCCGTGGGCGTGTAACTGTCGGTCTCTACGACCAGGCCGGTCGGATCGAGGAACAACCGGGACCACCCGCCATTCCGGCCTGCGAGGTCTCGTGCGATGTCGGGGTGCAGAGGGCCGTGCCCGTCGAGCTGCGCGGAGCGATCGTCACACCCGGCAAGAGTGGTGGCCGCCACGGTGACGTGGATCCGGCCCTGGATGTTGTCGAGTCCTGAGCCGTTCGCGGCGCTCGGGTCGGACGCGAGCAGGAGGTCGATCAGCAGGTCGGTGCGCACCTGATCGATCGTGCGAGTGTCTGCCGGGATGTGCTCGACCTCTGGGCCCGTCGGATCCGTCGTGAATGTTCCGTCGCCGAAGATCGCATAGTCGTCTCGCGAGGGGTCGTCTTGAGCGATGTCCTCGGGATAGATCGGGTTCTCCCCGTCGTCTGTCGGTTCGAGGACGGGCTCGTGGTCTCTGCGCCCGGCGATCACCGCTCGCGCGAGCTGCGTGAGGCGGTCGAGGATCGCCGCCGCGAGATGCTCGGGCAGCACGATCGTCAGCACGGCGAGCCCGTCGCCCGCTGGCCGCAGCGTGACGGTGCGCTCGGCTCGTGCCCGAGCGTGACGCTCGGTGGTCGTCGAGCCCGACAGCGCCGCTGCGAGCTCGCGCAGATGCACACGCGTGCGCGCCGCGGTCTCGCGCTCGGCGACGATGACGGCGACGGTGTCGTAGAGCGTGAGCGCGTCGGCATCCGCTTGCCCGTTGTTCACCGCTTCGCGAACGACCCCCGCCGCGCGCACGATCTCGCGGATGTGGGCGGCCGTGACGCGCCCCTCACGGAACGCCTGCTGCACGAGGGGGTGGCTGGTGTCGAGGAAGCCGGCATCCGTGAAGGCGTACTCGACGCTGCCCTGAGTCATACGGCCGGCGGCCGCATACTCCGCGATCATCGATCGGTGAATCGCATCTCGGTGGTAGGGATGCTCGTCGGACTCGGCTCGACCCAGCTGCATCCGCTCGGCGAGAAGGCCCGCGGCCTCGGCCTCGAGACGGGCGATCTGGCGCCGCGTCTCGACCCACGAATCGAGCAGCTCTCTGCGCTGCTCGAGACCGTTGTCGCTGGCGGATGTCATGCTCCGAGTCTAGTAGATTTGTTCGAAACTCGAGCGGAACACCGGAATGGAAGAGAGGTGGAATCGTGGGAACCGACAACGGATCGTTGCCTTCCTGTGAGCAAGACACAGACATCTGTGAGGGTGCCGCTGGCAGACTGGACGCATGGTGACGTTGCTGCTGGACCAGACGCAACTCGAGATCGTGCTCTCGCCGATCGAGCGTGCAGCGAGCTTCCACCGTGACAACGTGCGGCTCGTGCGCGAGACGATCACCAAGGTGCAGCTGGTGGATGACGCCTGGGCCTGGCTCCGCGGCGTACCGAACCCCGGCACGCACATTCCCGGTGTGCTCGCCGCAGGAACGTGGAAGGCGGCAGGAAGCGTGGACTTCGTGCTGATCCGCCGCCGCCGCCCCAGCGTGGTCATCGACCTGTCGGGTGACGAGCAGTACCGTCGCCTCATCCTCACGACCAAGCACGGCCTCGCGCTGACGCAGGCCCTCAGGCTCGACGTCTCGGACGAGCCCGCGGATGTCGAGGAGATCGTCGCCACGTCGCCGACCCCCGTGTCGAAGGGCAGCCGTCGCCCGGTGATCCGCCCTCGGCCGGCCTGACCGCCCTCCGGAACGAGCAACGCCCTCCGCAGCCTTTCGGCGCGGAGGGCGTTCGCATGAAGTGCGGCGTCGAAGCCTCAGGACTGGTGGTGCTCACCCTCGTGGTGCTCACCGTCGTGGTGCTCACCCTCGTGGTGCTCACCCTCGTGGTGCTCACCGCCGTGGTTCTCGCCCTCGTGGTGCTCCTGTGCGTCGGTCGCGTCCTGCACGCCCGACTCGCTGTTCTCCGAGGGCTCGACGGCAGCATCGTCCGGCTGTGCCTCATCCGAATGTGCCTCGTCCGGCTCGGAGGCGTCCGACTCGGAAGCGTCCGAAACCCCGAGCGGGTAGTCCTTCGGCTCGTCGTCGTAGTAGGCGCGAGCGGCTGCGGCGAGCATCGACGTGACAGCCGCGGAGCGCGGGTCGTCGTCCGATGCGTCCGCCTCGCCGGCAGCTGAATCGGCATCGTCACCGGACACCGACTCCTCGGATGCCGGTACCTCGGAGAAGAACTCGACGCCGGAGTGCTCGTCGAGACCCTCGTCCGCGGGCGCAGACCCGTTCTCGGAGCGCGAACCGGTGTCCGCATCCGCAGACGGTTCCGCATCGTTCACCGGCGCGGTTCCGAACAGGATGTCATCGAACGAAGGGCGTGCGCCCTCCTCGGAGGTCGCCTCCTCGCCCTCGGATGCCGCATCCACGTCGTGCCCGGCCTGCTCTTGCGACTCGGCGGCCTCAGAGGCGACGTCGGCGGCGTCTTCCGCGTCGTTCGCGTCGGATGCATCGGCCGCGTACCCGAGTTCTGCCGCCGCGTGCTCGACGTCGCGTGCCGCAGCCGCGGCGTAAGCCGCGTCGTCGGCCCTGGCCTCAGCGGCATCCGCGGCAGCGGCGTCGGTCTGCGAGGCATCCGAATCCGCAGCGTCCACGGGCGCGTCCGCAGCGGGAGCAGTCTCAGAGGCATCGGCCTCGAGAGGTTCCGCTCCCTCGTCCACGTTCGCCGCGTCGTCCGCAGGTGCATCGTCAGCGTCATCCGATCCGTCGTCGGCGTTCACCGTCTCGGGAGAGGTCGCGACGGCGGGTTCGACGACCGCAGGAATCACCGTGGTCGCGGGAGCTGCGTCGAGCGCCGCCTCCGACGGCTCGGCCTCAGGAGCGATGAACTGCGAGGCGGCCGCGATGGCGTGAGGCGCGAGCGTGCCGCCGCGCACGAGCTCGATGAACACGTCCTCGAGGGTCGGGCCGCGCTGCACCAGGGTGGTCAGGGCGATGCCGGCCGATGCGGCGATCGCGCCGACCTTGCCGGCGTTGCTGCCGCGGACGGTGAGTCCGGAGCGCAGGACCTCGACCTCGAGGCCGGCAGTCGAGAGGGCGGCCTTGAGGGCGGCCCGGTCTGCGGCATCCACGACGACCGACCCGGCGGACGGGTCGGCGAGCTTCTCGATGCCGCTCGACAGCATGAGCTGCCCCTTCGAGAGCACGAGCACGTGATCGGCGACCTGCTCGATCTCACTCAGCACGTGCGAGGAGACGAGAACCGTGCGGCCCTCGTCGGCCAGGCGGCGCATGAGCAGACGCATCCAGCGGATGCCTTCGGGGTCGAGTCCGTTGGCCGGTTCGTCGAACACGAGGGCGCCGGGGTCTCCGAGCAGGGCGTGGGCGACGCTCAGGCGCTGGCGCATTCCGAGCGAGAAGCTGCCGATGCGTCCTTCGCTCTCGTGCTCGAGACCGACGAGCGAGAGGACCTCGTCGACGCGCGACAGCGGGATGCCGTTGGCCTTGGCCGCGATGGTCAGCTGGCGCCCCGCCGAGCGGCGAGGGCGGTAGACCGTCTCCTCGAGCACCGAGCCGATCGTGCGCAGGGGGTGGCGCAGGTCGGGGAACGCGACGCCGCCGATCGTGGCCGTGCCGGAGTTGGCGCGGACCTGACCGAGGAGGATGCGCAGTGTCGTCGTCTTCCCGGCTCCGTTCGGGCCGAGGAAAGCGGTCACGACACCGGGCTCGACTCGCGCGGAGAAGTCGGACACCGCCGTCACGTCATTGAATCGCTTGGTGACGCGCGTGAACTCGAGCACCTGTCCGTCGGGCATCTGCGACCTCTCGTTGCAGTGGGCAGTTCTCTCTATCCTGCCGGAAAAGCCGCCGGATCGCGCATTTACCCTACAAACCCACCCGAATGCAAGGCTGCGGTCGAGGGGTAACGTGGCACCCGTGACCGATTCCACCGCCGCTCCCCGGGTCCTCGTCCGCACTGAAGGCGCACTCGGACGGCTCACGCTCAACAGGCCCGAAGCCATCAACGCACTCGATCTCGGCATGATCGAGCTGCTCACGCAGGCGCTCGAGGCGTGGCGCGACGACACCGACGTGCAGATCGTGCTGATCGACGGCGAAGGCGAGCGCGGCATGTGCGCGGGGGGAGACGTCAGAGGGCTGCATGCGCAGATCGTCGCGGGCCGTGCCGACGAGACCGCCGAGTTCTTCCGCGCCGAGTACGCCCTGAACGCGATGATCGCCGAGTACTCGAAGCCCGTGGTCAGCCTGGCCGACGGCATCACCATGGGTGGAGGCATCGGTCTCTCCGGCCACGCGGCCATCCGAATCGTCACCGAGCGTTCGAAGCTCGCGATGCCCGAGACGCGCATCGGCTTCACCCCGGATGTCGGGGGCACCTGGCTGCTGGGGCAGGCTCCCGGTCGTTTCGGCGAGTACTTCGGCCTCACCGGCGGCACCATGAACGGAGCGGATGCCGTGCTGCTCGGCTTCGCCGACCACTTCGTGCCCTCCGACCGCCTCGACGCGCTGCGCGAGGCGCTCGCGTACCGCGCGGACCCCACGGGCCCGGCCGAGATCGTCCTGTTGTTCGACGAGACCCCGGATCCGTCGGAACTGCCCGCCTCGCGTGCATGGATCGACGAGGCGTTCTCCGCCGACAGCGTCGCCGAGATCGTCGCACGCCTGCAGGAGCAGGGAACGGCGGATGCCACGGCGACCGCAGAGCTGCTCGAGAGCCTGGCGCCGACGGGCCTCGCGGTGACCCTCGACGCCGTCCGCGAGGCGCGGGCTCTTCCGAACCTCCGCGCTGCGCTCGAAGGAGAGTACCGACGGGTCATGTGGTTCGTGACGCGACACCCCGACCTCGTGGAGGGCATCAGGGCGCAGCTCGTCGACAAGGATCGCAATCCGAAGTGGAACCCCGCGTCCATCGCCGATCTGGCTCCGGATGCAGGGGCCGAGGCTCGCGATTTCGTGCCGGATCGCCCGCTCTTCTGAGAAGTATCGATATATCTGCGGTTCCTCACCGCGGTGCATAAACCGCTGGCCGCGCGGGAAATGGTTCGCTGTCAGCGAAGGTCCACCTGCAGGGGGATACGAATGTCCCCGGTTCGTGGCACCCTTGCATGTGCGCGATCGTCGGCCCGCGTCCCGCCCGTCCGGGAGATCCGCCGCTTCATCCTTCCTAGAAAGTCCGCCTGTGCTGGGAAAAATTCTCGTCCGATACCTGTCCCGCTATAAGTGGCTCCTGCTGGCCGTGCTGGTCTTCCAGTTCGCCAGCGCGATCGCCACCCTCTACCTCCCGCGTCTCAACGAAGACATCATCAACAAGGGCGTCGCGCAGTCCGACACCGACTACATCTGGCGCACCGGGCTTCTCATGCTCGCCGTGTCGCTCGGCCAGATCGTCGCGTCGGTCATCGCCACCTACTTCGCGGCCCGGGCGTCGATGGGCGCCGGCCGCGACATCCGCGCCGATGTGTTCGGCAAGGTGAGCGGATTCTCCGAGCGCGAGGTCTCGCAGTTCGGCGCCGGATCCCTCATCACCCGCAACACGAACGACGTCCAGCAGGTGCAGATGCTCGCGATGATGGGCGCCACGATGCTCGTCACCGCGCCCCTGCTCGCGATCGGCGGCATCATCTTCGCCGTGCAGACGAACATCGGGCTGAGCTGGCTCATCGCCGTCTCCGTGCCGCTGCTGCTGATCGTCGCCGGCCTCGTGGTCAGCCGCATGGTGCCGCTGTTCCGCAGCTACCAGGGCAAGCTCGACACCGTGAACCGCGTCATGCGCGAGCAGCTGACCGGGGTGCGGGTCGTGCGCGCGTTCGTGCGCGAGCGCATCGAGGAGGAGCGCTTCCGCGGCGCGAACACCGACATCATGGTGGTCGGACGCAAGGTCGGCTCGCTCTTCGTCCTGCTGTTCCCGCTGTTCATGCTGATCCTCAACGTCACGATCGTGGCCGTCGTGTGGTTCGGCGGCATCGAGGTCAACAGCGGCACGGTGCAGGTCGGCACGATCTTCGCCTTCATGCAGTACATCGGTCAGATCATGGGTGGCGTCATCATGGCCAGCTTCATGGCGATCATGATCCCGCGCGCGGCCGTCTCGGCCGAGCGCATCGGAGAGGTCCTCGACACGACGTCGAGCATGGAGCGCCCGGAGAACGGTGTGACCGACTTCCCGACGCCGGGATCCGTCGCGTTCGACGGCGTCGAGTTCACCTACCCCGGTGCGGATTCGCCGGTGCTCACGGGGATCAGCTTCGCTGCTGAGCCGGGCGAGACCGTCGCGATCGTCGGCTCGACCGGCGCGGGCAAGACGACCCTCGTCTCGCTGATCCCGCGGCTCTTCGACGTCTCGGGAGGCGCTGTCTTCGTCGGCGGCTCCGACGTCCGTGAGGCCGATGTCGAATCGCTGTGGGCGACCATCGGCCTCGTGCCGCAGCGCCCGTTCCTCTTCACCGGAACCGTCGCTTCCAACCTGCGCTACGGCCGTGAGGACGCGACGGACGACGAGCTGTGGCACGCGCTCGAGATCGCTCAGGGCCGTGACTTCGTCGAGGAGATGCCCGACGGGCTCGAGTCGCGCATCACCCAGGGCGGCACGAACGTCTCCGGCGGTCAGCGCCAGCGTCTCGCGATCGCTCGCGCGATCGTGCGCCAGCCGCAGATCCTCGTGTTCGACGACTCGTTCTCGGCGCTCGACCTCACGACCGACGCGCGGCTTCGGCAGGCGCTGTGGCGAGAACTGCCGCATGTGACCAAGATCGTGGTCGCGCAGCGCGTCTCGTCCATCACCGATGCGGATCGCATCGTCGTGCTCGAAGGGGGCACCATGGTCGGCGTCGGCACTCACGAGGAACTCCTCGAGACGAGCTCGACCTATCGAGAGATCGTCGAGTCGCAGCTGGGGGTGGACGCATGAGCGAGCAGAACGCACCCAAGACCCGCCGCGGTCGCGCTGCGGCGCAGGCCGCAGCGGCGACCACGGTCGAGCCGGAACTCACCGACGAAGAGAAGTACGAGGCCGAACTCGCCGAGAAGGCACGGCAGAACGGCGGCGGCTGGGACAGCGTCGCGCCGGGCAAGGCCGACAACTTCGGCAAGAGCTTCACGCGGATGATCGGGCTGCTCAAGCCGTCGGCCGTCTGGTTCGTCCTGGTGTCGATCGCCGGTGCCGTGGGCGTCGTGCTCACGGTCGCCGCTCCGAAGGTTCTCGGTGAGGCCACGAACCTCATCTACAAGGGCTTCATCTCGGTGCAGCTCGGGATGCCGAACGGCGACTCCCCGGGCTTCCCGGCCGGAACGCCGAAGGACGACGTGGTCGACCTCCTCCGCCAGGGCGGACAGGACGACTTCGCGAACCAGGTCTCGGCCCTCGGCGACTTCCGGGTGGGCGACGGCGTGGACTTCGACGCGCTGCGGTGGGTCATCATCGCGGTCCTCGCGATCTACGTCACCGCCGCGTTCCTCAGCTGGATCCAGGGCTATGTGATCAACGTCATCATGGTGCGCACCATGTGGCGCCTGCGCGAGCAGGTCGAGGCGAAGATCAACCGTCTGCCGCTGTCGTACTTCGACAAGGTGCAGCGCGGTGACCTGATCTCGCGCGTCACGAACGACATCGACAACATCACCCAGACCATGCAGCAGTCGCTGTCGGGTGCGATCACGGCCGTGCTCACGGTCGTGGGCGTGCTGGTGCTGATGTTCTCGATCTCCTGGCAGCTCGCGCTCGTCGCTCTCGTCGCGCTCCCGCTGATGGGTGTGATCTTCGGCGTGATCGGACCGCGGTCGCAGAAGGCGTTCGGAACGCAGTGGCGCAAGGTCGGCCGTCTGAACGCGCGCGTCGAGGAGGCGTTCTCGGGACACGCACTCGTGAAGGTCTTCGGACGCGAGCAGGACGCCCTCGACAAGTTCAAGGACGAGAACGAGGAGCTGTTCCAGGCGAGCTTCAAGGCGCAGTTCCTCTCGGGCATCATCATGCCCGCGATGACCTTCGTCGGCAGCCTCACCTACGTGGGCATCGCCGTGCTCGGTGGTCTCATGGTCGCGAACGGACAGCTGCGTCTCGGTGACGTGCAGGCCTTCATCCAGTACTCGCAGCAGTTCACGCAGCCGCTGTCGGAACTGGGTGGCATGGCTGCGGTCGTGCAGTCCGGAACGGCGTCGGCCGAGCGGGTGTTCGAGCTGCTCGACACCGAAGAGCAGGAGGCCGACGAGGCGAACGCTCCGGCGCTCGCCGATGGCAAGGGCGTCGTGGAGTTCGAGAACGTCGCGTTCTCGTACACCCCCGAGCGCCCGCTCATCACGGACCTCTCGTTCCGGGTCGAGCCGGGCCAGACCGTCGCGATCGTCGGGCCCACGGGAGCCGGCAAGACGACCCTCGTCAACCTGATCATGCGGTTCTACGAGCTGAACGGCGGGCGCATCCTGCTCGACGGTCAGGACATCTCCGAGGTCACGCGCGACCAGCTGCGGTCACGCACCGGCATGGTGCTGCAGGACCCGTGGCTGTTCGCCGGAAGCATCCGCGAGAACATCAGGTACGGTCGCTCCAGGGCGACCGACGACGAAGTGCTCGAGGCCGCGAAGGCGACGTACGTCGACCGCTTCGTGCACGCCCTCCCCGAGGGGTACGACACGGTTCTCGACGAGGACGCGTCGAACGTCTCGGCGGGTGAGCGGCAGCTCATCACGATCGCGCGGGCTTTCGTCGCCCAGCCGTCGATCCTGATCCTCGACGAGGCGACGTCGGCGGTCGACACCCGCACCGAGCTGCTGCTGCAGCACGCGATGGCGGCCCTGCGACAGGGACGCACCTCGTTCGTGATCGCGCACCGCCTGTCGACCATCCGCGACGCCGACCTCATCCTCGTGATGGAGCACGGCGACATCGTCGAGAAGGGCACGCACGACGAGCTGATCTCGGCGCAGGGCGCCTACTGGCGCCTGTACCAGTCGCAGTTCGAGCAGGCGGCGACCGACATCGATGCCGAGGACTCGCTCACCGGCACGACCCCGGTGGTCGTCAGCGGTGACGCCGACGACGAGGCTGCGGCCGCACAGGTCGGCGTCTCGGTCGGTGCGCAGGTGCCCGGCGCCGAGGCGGCGGCAGCACAGGCGATCGTCGAACGGCCGGATGCCGGTGAGCAGAACGCCTGACGCGCACACGGCGTGAACAGTCAGACGCCCCGCCCCGTTCACTCGGGGCGGGGCGTCTGTCGTGGACAGAGGCGTCTGTCGTGGACAGAGGCGCCTGTCGTCCAGAGGCGCGCCTGTCGTGCAGAGAGGGCGAGACCCGCTCAGCGCTGCTCGTCGGTGATGCCGAGGAGCTCGAAAGGATGGGTCAGACGCCACCACGGGCTCGGCGCCTCGACGTCATCCGCCAGCGAGACCGAGGTGGTGACGGTGTTCAGCGGGCCGGTGCTCGTCATCGTGCCGATCTCATCGCCCGACTCGCGACTGTCTCCGAGGTGGAATGTCGACGTCGTCTGCGCGGTCGCGCCGTTCCACAGCACGACGTCGGCATCGGCATCCGTCACGACGTCCGTCGTCGTGCCCCACAGTGTGGTGACCTCGCCGACGACCGTGCCCTTCGCGACGGCGGGAGCCTGCGCCTGCAGCCCGGCCTCCACCTGCGAGAACAGCGATCGGGTCTGGGCGAGCCGCTGCTTGTCATCGGCCTGCCCGAGCACGGCGGCGTACAGGTGCACCGTCGTGTCGTCGATGGTGATGTCCTTCGCCGTCAGCAGGTTCCAGCTGTCGCCGAGCGTGCCGGTCTTGACGCCTACGACACCGGCATCCGCCAGCATCCCGTTCGTGTTCTTCACGGTTCCGGCGCCGGGGAGGTCGACCGACGGCGTGCCGACGATTCCCGCGAACACGGGATTCTGCATCGCCAGCTCGGCGAGAGCGACGAGCGACTCGGGCGTGGCTCTGTTGCGGTCGTCGAACCCGGAGGGCGTGATGATCGTGATCCCGTCGAGTCCCCGATCGCGCAGCCAGGTGGCGGCAGCCGACGTGAAGGCCGACTCCGATCCCCAGATCTCGCGCGCAAGGCGGTCGATGTAGTTGTTCGCCGAACCCAGGAGCGTGCCCTGCAGGAGCTGGAACTCGGTGAGGGTGCCGTCCACGGGTACGTCGAGCGCCGACTGATCCGAGCGACGGTACTCCCAGTACTCCATGCTGTCGGACCAGGTGAACCGGAATTCAGGACCCTGCTCGCCCACGGCCAGCGGCATCTGATCGAGCACCATCAGGCTCGAGACCACCTTCGTGACGCTCGCGATCGCCGCAGCGTCGAGAGACGACGAGCTGGTCGAGAGACCACCGACGCCGACTGCTGCGCTTCCCTGTGTGGGCCAGGTGACCGTGGCCGCAGGGGCGGCGGCCGGTACGAGCTCGACCGCCTGGACCGTCGGCGGCACCTCGTGCAGCGGCCAGAGCAGAGTCGTCCCCGCATAGGCGGCGACGAGTCCGACGAGCACGCCCAGGGGAACGAGGAGTCCGGGGCGCGCGATCGCCGGGCGCAGTCGCGCGCCCTGCAGAAGTGCACTTCCGGTCGCGGCGTCGGCGTCATCGTCGAGCGACCCATCCGTCGTCCGCTGCGCGACGATCGCGGGGTCGACCCACGTCAGAGGGGTCCCTCCGCTGGCGCCCTCCGCCCACTGCACATCGGGGGCGTCGTCGAGCTCGTCAGGAGCATCCGCGGAGTCGCTATCCGCGACAGACGCCGTCGCCTCCGCATCGACGGCTTCGCTGCGGTCGACCGGTGTCGTCGCCTCCGTGTCGCTGCCATCGGACGACGCGTCGGCGGGCGCATCGGAAGCAGTGGCCTCGGCGGAGTCAGGAGCGGTCACCTCCTCACGGTACCGAACTCGCGCTCAGATCCGCGGCGCTGCAACAGGAGCAGACGCGAGTGTCGGCACTGGGTAAGATCGACAGCACAACCACGGGAGTCCGGCGAGCCGGGCTGAGAGGGAGCGAATCGCGCTTCGACCGTCGAACCTGATCTGGGTCATGCCAGCGCAGGGAGGAGTCACTGATGAGTACATCCACGTCCGGATCCACCACGGAATCGCCGTACGCCACCGCCTCCGCATCGAAGGGCCTCGGTCGTCCCGAGCTCTGGCGCTGGAGGGTCGTCGACATCGTCGTCGCCAGCGTCATCGCGGTCGCCTGCGCGCTGGTCTTCCTGCTCTGGAACGTCGGCTACGAGGTGCCGAGCAGCATCCTCACCCCGCTCCTCCCCGGCGTGCAGGGGTTGCTCGCGGGGCCCTGGCTGATCGCCGGCGTGCTCGGCGGTCTCATCATCCGCAAGCCCGGCGCTGCGCTCTACACCGAGCTGGTCGCCGCCATCATCTCGGCTCTTGTCGGCAACGCGTGGGGGCCGCTGACCATCGTCTCGGGTCTCGTGCAGGGTCTCGGCGCCGAGTTGATCTTCCTGATCTTCCTCTACGGCGTCTGGCGGCTGCCGGTCGTGATGCTGGCGGGAGCGGGAGCGGGCCTCGCCTGCGGCATCAACGATCGCATCCTCTGGTACGCGGGCGCCGACACGCTCTTCACCACGGTCTACATCGTCTCGACCACCATCTCGGGTGCCGTGATCGCGGGACTCGGTGCCTGGCTGATCGCCCGGGGACTCGCGGCGACGGGAGCCCTGAGCCGGTTCGCCGCCGGCCGCGAGGTCACCGCACGGGTGTGACCTCGCCCACGACGCCCGCCACCCTCGAAGCCCGCGGCTGGGGGTGGCGGTACGCGACGCGGCTGCGCTGGGCGGTGCGCGACGTCGACCTGCGCATCGAGCCGGGGGAGCGGGTGCTTCTGCTCGGCGCCTCCGGCTCGGGCAAGTCCACTCTGCTGCAGGGTTTCGGCGGCGTGCTCGGCGGCGCCGACGAGGGCGAGACGCGGGGTGCGCTGCTGGTCGACGGGAAGCCGCCGACCGAGGCCCGCGGACGCGTCGGCATGGTGCTGCAAGACCCCGACACCCAGACGATCCTCGCCCGGGTGGGCGACGACGTCGCCTTCGGGTGCGAGAACCTCGGAGTCCCTCGCGACGAGATCTGGCAGCGGGTGCGGCAGGCTCTGGATGCCGTCGAGCTCGACGTCGCGCTCGATCGCTCGACCGCGGCGCTGTCGGGCGGCCAGAAGCAGCGTCTCGCACTTGCCGGTGTGCTCGCGATGCGGCCGGGTGCGATCCTGCTCGACGAGCCGACCGCCAACCTCGACCCCCAGGGCGTGCAGGATGTGCGGGATGCCGTCGCCGCGGCGCTCGATGTCAGTGGTGCGACCCTCGTCGTGATCGAGCATCGCATCGACGTCTGGCTGCCGCTGGTCACCCGAGTGATCGTGCTCGGTGCCGACCCCGAGGGGACGGTCGTCCTCGCCGACGGCACTCCGGATGAGGTGCTCGGTGCACGCGGCGCCGAGCTCGCGGCATCCGGAGTCTGGGTTCCGGGGCATCCGCCGGCCACTCCGCCCGCACCGTCGCGCCCACCCGGGGAACCCCTGCTCGAGGCGCGCGGGCTCACCGTGTCGCGACGCCGGGGACTCGCCGTGGCCGGACCCTTCGATCTCGACGTGAGCGCCGGCGAGGCGCTCGGTGTGACGGGCGCCAACGGCGCGGGCAAGTCGACGCTCGGGCTGACGCTCGCGGGACTCATCCCCGCCGAGAGCGGTCGTGTCTCGGCACTGCCGGCGCTCGCCGCGGGGGAGAAGAGCGACCCCTTCCGCTGGTCGTCGCGTGCGCTGCTCACCCGCATCGCCACCGTGTTGCAGACGCCCGAGCATCAGCTGCTCGCGAAGACCGTGCGCGACGAGCTGTCGGTCGGCCCGCGAGCTCTGAAGGTCCCCGAGCCCGAGATCGCCGTGCGGGTCGACGACCTCCTCGAACGGCTGCGGCTCACCGCCCTGGCCGGTGCGAATCCGTACACACTCTCGGGCGGAGAGAAGAGGCGGCTCACGGTGGCCGCGGCACTCGCCACCCGCCCCAGGCTGCTGGTGCTCGACGAGCCCACGTTCGGTCAGGATGCGACGACCTGGGCCGAGCTCGTCGGTCTCATCGCCCGTCTGCGCGACGAGGGCACCGCGGTCGTCGCGATCAGCCATGACGAGGCCGTGCTCGACGCCCTGCACGCTCGACGGATCGAGGTGCGCTGATGATCGATCGGCTCACCGCTCGCGTCGACCGACCGGGACCGATCGCGCCGCGCTCCGCCCTGGCCAAACTCGCCGCGGCGCTGCTCATCGCTCTGCCCCTCGTGCTGACGATCGACGTCGTCTCGGCATCCGTCGCCCTGCTGCTCGAGATCCCACTGCTGTTGCTCGCGGGCCTCCGGGCGAAGGAGTTCTGGACCCGCACGGCCGTGCTGTGGATCGCCGCGCCGCTGAGCGCCGTGACCATCGCGCTCTACGGCGCCACCAGCGGCACGATCCATGTCGAGTGGTTCGTGATGCGCGTCAGCGACGGATCGCTCGCGCTGGCTGCGGCGACCGCGGTGCGCGTGCTCGCGATCGGCCTTCCCGCGGTGGTGCTCTTCATCACCGTCGATCCGACGGATCTCGCGGACGACCTCGCTCAGCGGATCAAGCTGCCGGCGAGATTCGTGGTCGGCGCGCTGGCCGGGATGCGGATGCTCGGACTGCTCGTCGAGGACTGGCGGGCCCTCGCTCTCGCGCGGCGGGCGCGCGGCGTCGCCGATGAGGGGCGCGTGCGTCGGGCCTTCGGCATGGCGTTCGCGCTGTTCGTGCTCGCGATCCGTCGCGGGTCATCGTTGGCGACCGCCATGGAGGCCCGCGGGTTCGGGGGCAACGGACCGAGGTCGTGGGCCAGGGAGTCGGTCTGGGATCGGCGAGACACCCTGCTCGTCGCTCTCGCCGCAGTCATCCCGGTCGTCGCGATCGCCACGGCGGTGCTGACGGGGGCGTGGAACTTCATCCTCGGCCCGACCGCCTGAGCCGCGAGCTCGCCGCCCACCGGCATCCCACAGCCGGTGCGCACGGCGGGCGCGTACACCGTCAGCGCATACTCAGCTTTCTCATAGCCGGAATGCCGATGTATTCGCTAGCATCGAATGAACCCAAGGGGAGTACTCCACCACGGGCGGCTCGTCATTACGGATGTCCCTGCATCCCGGGTCCCCGGTCTTCGTTCTCGAAGATGGAGAAGACCTTGGCGTCGACATCGTCACGCCTACGTCTTTTGGAGACCTCCTTGAACATCACGCCCCTCGTGTGGATCATCACGATCGCCGTCACGATCGCCTTCTTCGTGTACGAGTTCTTCGCGCACGTGCGGAAGCCGCATGAGCCCACCATCGGCGAGTCCGCCCGCTGGTCGGCCTTCTACATCGGTCTCGCGCTGCTGTTCGGCGTCGGCATCGGCACCGTCTCGGGGTGGACGTACGGCGGCGAGTACTTCGCCGGGTACCTCACCGAGAAGGCGCTGTCGATCGACAACCTCTTCGTCTTCCTGATCGTGATGACCGGGTTCGCCGTGCCGCGGATGTATCAGCAGAAGGTGCTGATGATCGGCATCGTGATCGCGCTGATCATGCGCGGTGGGTTCATCGCCCTGGGCGCCACGCTGATCGAGAACTTCTCGTGGATCTTCTACCTGTTCGGCGCCCTGCTGCTGTTCCTCGCGTACCGCCAGGCCTTCGCACACGGCGAGTCCGACCCGGCCAACGGTCGCTTCATGCGCTTCGTGCGCCGCATCCTGCCGGTGAGCGATGAGTACAACGGCGACCGCCTGACCGTGCAGCGCGACGGCAAGCGCTTCTTCACCCCGATGTTCCTCGTGATCATCGCGATCGGCTTCGTCGACCTGATCTTCGCCGTCGACTCGATCCCCGCGATCTACGGTCTGACCGAAGAGGCGTACATCGTCTTCACGGCCAACGCCTTCGCCCTCATGGGTCTGCGCCAGCTGTACTTCCTCATCGGCGGTCTGCTGCAGCGCCTCGTGTACCTCGCGCAGGGCCTCGCGGTCATCCTCGCCTTCATCGGCGTCAAGCTCGTGCTGCACGCGATGCACGTCAACGAGCTGCCGTTCATCAACGGCGGCGAGCCGATGCTGTGGGCTCCCGAGATCCCGATCTGGTTCTCGCTCGTGTTCATCGGCGCGACGATCGCCGTCGCCACCGTCGCGAGCCTCATGAAGACGCGCCGCGACGACAAGCGCGACGCGCTCGACAACTCCTCCTCCACCTCTGCTCCGCTCACCACCGACACCGAAAAGGAACACTCGTGAACACCTCGCGCCGATCCGACGCGTCCGCAGACCCTGACAGACCCGGCGCCCGAATGACCTCGGGCGCCCTCGCAGCTCGTGAGGTGACCCGCTGATGGGCGACCTCGCACTGAACATCGCCCTGGTGTTCGTCTTCGTGCTCGTCGGCGGAGTGTTCGCCGCGACCGAGATGGCCCTGGTCACGCTGCGCGAGAGCCAGCTCAACGCGATCGCCGCCCGAGGCAAACGCGGCGAGAAGGTCGCGGGCCTCGCCCGCAACCCCAACACCTTCCTGTCGGCCGTGCAGATCGGCGTCACCGTCGCCGGATTCGCCTCGGCGGCCTACGGCGCGACATCGATCGCCCCGTCGGTGGCGCCGCTGCTCGAGAACCTCGGCGTCGCGGCCCCGCTGGCCATGACGCTCGCGACCGTGCTGCTGACGCTGGTGATCGCGTACCTGTCGCTCGTGCTCGGCGAGCTGGTACCCAAGCGTCTCGCGATCCAGCGCAACGCGCAGTTCGCCTACGCGGTCGCGCCGGTGCTCGACGGCTTCGCCACCGTCATGCGTCCGGTGATCTGGCTGCTCTCGATCTCGACCAACGCGCTCGTGCGTCTGCTCGGCGGGGACCCCCACAAGACGGCCGACGAGCTCAGCGACGAGGAGCTGCGCGACATCGTCGCGACGCACCAGAGCCTGCCCGACGACGAGCGGCGGATCCTCGACGACGTGCTGTCACTGCGCGGGCGTCAGGTCAGCGAGGTCATGCGGCCTCGCCCCGAGGTGGTCGCGCTCGACGGTGCATCGACGCTTGCGGACGCCATCACGCAGGTGCGGGAGCTGCCGTTCTCGCGGTACCCCGTGATCGACGCCTCGCTCGACGACATCGTCGGCTTCGTGCACGTGCGCGACCTGTTCGAGGCGGCGGCCGAGGACGCGACGCGCTCGGTGCAGGGCCTCATGCGCCCCGTCGAGTACGTGCCCTCGACGGCCGGTGTGCTGCCGACGCTGACCCGTATGCGCGCGGCCGGCCACCAGATCGCCGTGGTCGTCGACGAGTACGGCGGAACCGACGGCATCGTCACCCTCGAGGACCTCGTGGAGGAGGTCGTCGGCGAGATCTTCGACGAGTACGACACCGAAGAGCGGATGCCGGATGCCGGCGGCGCACTCGACGGTCGCCTCAACCTGCAGGACTTCGCCGAGATCACCGGCATCGAGCTGCCCCGCGGGGCCTCCGACACGGTCGCCGGATTCGTGACCGAGATGCTCGGACGCCTCGCGGTGGTCGGCGACTCGGTCGAGGTGCCCGGCGCGACGATCCGCGTGACGGCGATCGACCGGCGACGGATCGCAGAGATCCGGGTCGTGCTGCATGAGGATGCGGATGCGGATGCGCCCTCAGCGTCTGGGGAGTGAGACTCAGGTCTCGTTCCAGAGCCGGCGGTAGTACTCGAGCCGCTCCGGTCCGCGCAATCGGACGAGCCTGACCGACGTCTGCACCCCACGCGCCGGCGGGCCCGCCGTCACCACCTCAACGAGCTACCAGTGCGACTGGGCAGACCGTCTACTGCCGGCGACCGTCGCGAACCCCGCGCCCGGCGCGGACTCGATCGCGAACGGGTTGGCCGCATCGGACATCACCTACGACGCGGCGGGAAACACCACCAAGCTCGGCGACGTGGTCCTGACATACGACGCGACCGGTCGGCACGCGAGCTCGACATATGCGGACGGCACGACGACGAGTATCGCTCGGGATGCCGATGGTCGCGTCGTCTCCCGCACCGTGGACCCGCTCGGTGCAGCGGCCGGTGATCCTGCGGCGACGACCACGTACTTGTACTCCGCGGGTGATGACGTGCCCTTCGCGACCAAGACCGGCGATGTGCTGACGCGATCGATCGCACTCCCCGGTGGAGTCTCCGTGACCTTGGCGGCGTCGCCATCCTGGCAGTACCCGAAGCTACTGGGCCACACACTCGTAACAGGTAACGGCACCGGTCACAGCGACATTCAGCTCTTCGACCCGTTCGGGCAGCCCCAGGACATGAGCACCTTCGCGATCGGCACGGTGACCGCGAACCGGGCTGACCAGTCTGAGACGGGCAGCGGATGGCATCAGGGCGTGCGCAAGCCCGTGGAAGCGGAGTCGACAGCCCTCGTTATCGAAATGGGTGCGCGGGTGTACGTGCCCGCACTCGGACGCTTCCTGCAAGTCGACCCCGTCGAAGGCGGCGTCGACAACGACTACGTCTGGCCCACCGACCCGATCGGCGCTCACGATACTTCAGGGCGTGCGTCCGAAGATTCCGATGACTGGCGGCGCCCCGGCATCTACACCATCTACCTCACCGATGGCACCGCGTACGTCGGAATGTCGAACAACGTACACCGACGAATGCTAGAGCACGCACGCGGCTGGATAGGCACCCGGTCTGTGCTCAAAGTCGAAGTCGATTGGGTCAAGCCTGGTACCTCGAGGGCAACCATGTTCTCAATCGAGACAAGAAAGATGAGAACCTTGTTACAAACCGTGGAGCTGCGGAATCGGACTCGAGTCTCGATTAAGAGTCCCCTGCCGCCGAAATTTACCGATCCGGCGCACAACGGCCGCACGGTGCGGAACAACCAAGGTACGAACGGTTTCGCTCAAACGATCAGATCGTTCGCACAGCGTGCGGCCGGTGCCAGCGGATGGGGCCGCAGTGGCGGAACGCGGCGAATTACGAACCGCTGATGGTGAAGGAGAGCAAGTGAACGACGTCAGTCTCAAACGGGAGAACATCGGCACGTGGTTTCGACTCGATGGCACAGAGGGTCGGGAGTACGGCCTGGATTCAGACAATCTGGACGACGTCAGCATCGATGAGCTCCGTGCTGCCGTGGATGCGGGCCTGCGCCTCTCGATTATGGGAGGCTCGGGGACCGGAACAACGACATCGCTGGCACGCTTGGCGCCTTTGATCTCGGAGCTTCGCGATCTGCAGCTCGCAACAGCCAATCGAATCACCGGACTTGACGTACTCTCGGGGGCGCGCAATCTACGCTCTTTCGAGTTCACCGTGGGCCAGTGCGCCGACGTTCTCGATCTCTCCCTCCTTTCGAGCCTTGAAGAGTTCCGCGGGGACATCAAGAGAGGGGTCTCATCGGTTCTTCGCAATCCAGGTCTGCGTTTTCTGCAGGTATGGGGCGCTATCCCGAAGTCTTTCGCGCGCGTGACCGCGCCCGTTGAATACTTCGAGCAGGAGGGAGGGCGATCCCAGATCACTCTGCCGGAGTTTGCTCACCCGGAAGCGATCAGACGACTGGAGCGTCGGGGGCCGGCGCAGTTCGACCTCGGCCAGCTGTCCGCGATGACGAACCTCACCGAACTCGAGGTCACGAGCTGTGATGATGTCTCCGCGCTATCCGTGCTCTCCAAGCTGCCGAAGCTGTCGAAACTGCGGTTCAAGGGGGTCGGGACCGGGGAGCCATGGGATCTGGTTCCCGCCTTGCCTTGGGCTTTCCTGATCGATCTGTCCCCGTATCCGCCGGCAGAGGTGATTGCGAGATGGCGGGCTGCGGGATGGATCGTCGACGACGCCCCGCGTGGCAGTGATGCGGAGGAGATCGTGGTCGACGACGCGGGCGATGGTGAGTCGTGGGGCGTGTTCATGTCACGGTTCGAGAACCTGGCCGCATCCGTGGACGAGCTCGAGGGCGCGGTCGCGGGTGGGAGGCACGGCGAGCTCCTGATCCTCAGCGCCGTCGCAGAGCTCCGTGCCCAGGGCGCCACGCTCGACCCCGAACCCGATTCGGAAGGTGACTTCACCGCGGTCTACTTTCCGACACGCGAACAAGCTGAACAGGTGGCATCCCTCGCGCGAACGATCCTCGGGTCTGACACCGCCACTCAACTGCGCCACCTGCGATCCGCCGGCTGAACCGTGGAACGGGAAGCCGCAGACAGAAATCGGTCGGAGTGGGTGACGGTGCCGGCGATCGGGGCCCGAGTGGGAAGCTTCTTGTGGGGCTCGGTGTGGAGTGGGTTCATCGCGGCTCTGAGCTGGGGATCGCCATTCTGGTGGATCGGCGCGCCCGTGTATGGCATCGCGCTCGCGGCGTTCACGCGGTCACTGTTCCTCGGCGTGTCGATGAGCGCGGGACTGGTGGTCGTGTCCTCGTGGTTTCGCACCTATCGTTTCGTTGAAGGCGAGGTGTCGGTGGTCAACAAGCAGCGCTATTTCGGGTTGGGTGGTGCGGGAGTCGGATGGTTGCCGATTGTGGGTTCTATTCGCATGATCGAGCTGGAGCTCGTCGGAGGGCGCCTGATGTATCTACCGTGTACGGTTGGGCGCAGAAATGCAGTTCTTCGACTCGCGCGGAGCATGCGCGAAGCCCTCGGTCTAAACCCTCGCTGACCTTCTCTTCGCTCCCCGTGGGACCCAGTTGCACTGGATGGCGAAGAGGTGCAAGTCTGCGAACCTCTGTGGGGCGTTCCGAGTATGGAGGTTCGATGCCACCGCCGGATGACGCCTTGGGCAAGAGGGCGCGCGCCGAACGGGCGAGGCGACTCGGGGCCTCTTCCGTGTTCCTCGGCATTTGCCCCTTGATCTTGTTGCTTGGCCCTGCGACGGATGCTCCCGTCATCGTATGGGTCATCGTTGTCGGGGCTCTTGCAGTGTGTCTATGGCTCTGGGTCAGAGTGTTTCTGACCGGGCTTCGTGTCGCGGAAGAGCATGTCAGGGTCACCTCGTGGTTGTCTCGGCGCGAGTATCGGAGGCGAGCTGTCGCTCGCTTCCGCGCCGAACCCTATTACGGTTTCTTTTTCGTCCTCGGGTGGACTGTGTACGGCGGGCGGTTGCAGAGCGGTGAGCTGATCCTGGAATTCCAAGGCGGCCGTCGAGTCCGCCTTGGCGGTACCGCATGCAATCTGTGCACAGCGCGAAGAATCGCAGAGAGTCTGAATCGTTGGCTCGGGATCGAAGAGGGCGCGGGGATCGGCCCTCGCCGCTCGCTTCGAGTCGGTCGAGAGGGTGGCCCGCAGCATGTCGAGTGATGCTCCCGGATTTCATGGCCCGTGTCCCCAGGGTGTCGGTCGCTCCATCATGTTCAACTACTACTGGTGATGCGTTAGTGGATTCGAGTTGTTTTCCCTCGGGGTTTTCGTACCTTCTGGGCTTCGGGATGGGGGTCGCGGCAACCGTTCTCAGCTCCTGGTTGATACTGCTTATGCGCGCCGTCTACCGAGATGGCGGCGGCTTCCAGAGGAGCCTCGCGAACGCGACGCCTCTGTGGTTCGCGGGTGTCATCGGCGTGGCAGCTTTGCTTGTCAGTGGGGATTGGCTGCTGGGGTGGGTGGAGAAGTGCCTTCCGGTCGATGGCTGGAGGGTGCCCGGAGTCTTGGTCGTCGGGATCGGCGTTGCTTTGGCATTGACCGCGGCAGTTCGACTGGTAATCGGCCGCGTCCGCGTGGGACGCGAAGATGAGCCTGTTGAGAACCACGACGACACCTGCGGTCACGACTCTTCGGCCGGTTCCGAGCCTGTCGAAGGACGTCTGCCAAAGTTGCCTCCGGAGCGCCGGCGCGTGATCGTCGAGTATGCCCTCGCATACGGACTTGCGGTCGTTGTCATCCTCATCGGCGTCGGGCTTGCGTAGGGCCGGGCCGGTTGTGGCGAGTGTCGGCGGTCGACAGGCGATTCTGCTTCGGGACGGGCGGGCCGGGGTGACGACTCAGCTCTCGTTCCACAGCCGGCGGTAGTACTCGAGCCGCTCCCGGTCGGGTTCAACCCCGTACGCCTCGATGAGCGCGTCCTCCCACCCGGGACCGAAGTTCCAACGGGTGCTCATCGAGGCGACCGCGATGTCGGCCCAGCGGTCGGCCGTGCCGAGAGCGGCCATGTCGACGTACGCGAGCGGGCGACCATCGTCGTCGAGCAGGGTGTTCGGCATGCAGGTGTCGCCGTGACAGACGACGAGCAGGTCGACGGGCGGAGGGTCGCGCAGGTCCGCGGGCACGGTGACGCCTCGCTCTTCGGCGTTCGCGATCCTCCACGCGGGGTCCCAGGTCCACGGGCACTCGGCGACCGGCAGCGCGTCATGCAGGGTGCGCAGCGCCTCTCCGACAGCGCGCACCGCTGTCGCGGGCTCGTCCATCCACCTCGCGTCCACGGCGCTGTGACCGGGCAGCGCCGCCGTGACGAGCCACTCGTGATCGGCATCCTGCCCCTGTGCGAGAACCTCGGGCACGACGATCCATTGCCGCGCCCAGCGCATGCGCTCGGCCTCGTCGCGCATGTTCGCCTCGGCGTCGTGCGGACCCCACTTGATGTAGCGGCCGTCGTCGGTGCGGAACGTGAGTCCGCCGATGCCGTTCAGCCAGACCGGGCTCAGCGCCGCGGTGCCCGCGAGTGCGCGCGCGCGTGCCGGGATCTCTGTCGATACGTCCGGAATGCTCATACGTCGGTTCCCCCGGTCAGAGCGTATATCGGTATGCACATATTCTCCCGGTTCCGGGGGCTCGCCCGCGGTTAGTGTCGGTTCGGGCCGCCGTCGGCGGCCTCTTCACCCATCCATCGACACACAGAGGTCTTCGTGCGCGTTTCGTCCCGGTCGCAGTGGTGGCGAAGGCACGGCAGCGATGCCGACGCCGCATCGCCGGACTCCGCGACCGACGGTTCGGATGCGGCGCCGGGACTCTCGGTCGGTCTGCCCAAGGCACCGGCGATCTCATCGCAGGAGCCCTCCGAGCATGACCTCGACCAGTTCGTGCAATGGATCTGGGCCGAAGGCGGCACGGAGGCCACGGTCGACGGACCACCCGACGATCGCGCCGACGAACCGGTCGGCGAATCACGCAAGACCCTAGAGGAGCAGTACGACATGAGTTCACTTGACGACGCCCTGCAGCAGCTGCTGGCCATCGAGGGCGCGACCGGCGCCGCGATCGTCGACTACGGCAGCGGTATGGCGCTCGCCCAGGGCGGCAACCCGTCGTTCGACCTCGGCATCGCCGCGGCCGGCAACTCCAACGTCGTGCGCGCGAAGCTCGCCACGATGCGCGATCTCGGGGTGACCGACGAGATCGACGACATCCTCATCACGCTGAGCTCGCAGTACCACCTCATCAACGTGCTGAACACGACCAGCGCGAACGGGCTGTTCATCTACCTCGTGCTGAACCGGGCGGCGGCGAACCTCGCCCTCGCGCGTCACAAGCTCAAGGGGATCGCCGCTCAGATCGAGGTCTGAGCGCACAGAGCCGCGACGGAGGGGGAGGACTGTGGGGGTCCTCTCCCTTCGTCGTGTGTGTGACCGGGGTGCTCCTTCGCCCCGGTGCGCGTCAGCGGGGGTGTCGTAGGCTCGGATCGACGGCTGGTCGCCGGCAGCTCGGCCGCGCGATCAGCTGATACTCGGGATCAGGTAAACTGACACCGAGTCGCACACGTTTCGAAGGAGAACCGCATGCAGATCCAGGGCTCGAGTGCTCTCATCACCGGAGGTGCGTCCGGTCTGGGCCTCGCCACCGCACGCCGACTGGCCGCGGCCGGTGCCGTCGTGACCATCCTCGACCTCCCGTCGTCAGCCGGAGCGGAGATCGCCGACGAGCTCGGCGGAGTGTTCGCTGCCGGAGATGTCACCAGCGCGGATGACGCGGCCGCAGCCGCCGCCGCCGCTCAGGCCGCAGCGCCTCTTCGCATCGTGGTCAACTGCGCCGGCATCGCCCCACCCGCGAAGGTGCTCGACCGCGACGGCAACCCGGCTGTGCTCGCCGACTTCGAGCGCATCGTCCGCATCAACCTCGTCGGCACGTTCAACGTGCTCTCGCAGGCGTCCGCCGTGATCGCGAAGAACGACGCGACGGATGACGGCGACCGCGGCGTCATCGTGAACACCGCGAGCGTCGCCGCCTTCGACGGTCAGATCGGCCAGCCCGCGTACTCCGCCTCGAAGGGCGGCGTCCACGCCATGACCCTTCCCGTGGCTCGTGAGCTCGCCCGCTACGGCATCCGCGTCTGCACCATCGCCCCCGGCATCATGGAGACCCCGATGCTGATGGGTCTGCCGCAGGCGGCGCAGGACTCACTCGGTCAGCAGGTGCCGTTCCCCTCGCGGCTCGGCCGCTCCGACGAGTACGCCGCCCTCGTGCAGCAGATCGTCGAGAACGGCTACCTCAACGGCGAGACGATCCGCCTCGACGGTGCCATCCGGATGGCGCCGAAGTAGAACTTCCCGGCGTTCGAATCGCGCACTTGGTGAGATTCGAGCCCGCAAAACTGCAATTCACGCGATTCGAACGAGAAGGTGGCTGATGAGCACACTGGCAGGCAAGACCATCCTCATGTCGGGCGGCAGCCGCGGCATCGGCCTCGCGATCGCCCTGCGCGCCGCGGCTGACGGCGCGAACATCGCGATGCTCGCGAAGACCGACACCCCGCACCCCAAGCTCGAGGGCACGGTGCACTCCGCGGCCGAGCAGATCCGGGCCGCGGGCGGACGGGCGTTGCCGATCGTCGGCGACGTGCGCGACGACGATGACATCACCGAAGCCGTGCTCAAGACCCAGGGCGAGTTCGGCGGCATCGACATCGTCATCAACAACGCCAGCGTCATCGACCTCTCGCGCTCGCTCGACCTCGGCGCGAAGAAGTACGACCTGATGCAGGACGTCAACGTCCGCGGCACGTTCATGCTGTCGCGCGCCGCCGTGCCGATCCTCAAGGATGCCGAGAACCCGCACATCCTCTCGCTGTCACCGCCCCTGAACCCGACGCCGAAGTGGCTCGGCGCGCACACCGGGTACACGCTCGCGAAGTTCGGCATGACGATGGTGACGCTCGGTCTCGCAGCCGAGTTCGCCCGCGACGGCATCGCCGCCAACACGCTGTGGCCGCGCACCACGATCGCCACGGCTGCGGTGCAGAACCTGCTCGGCGGCGACAAGGTCATGGCCGCGAGCCGCACGGCCGACATCTATGCGGATGCCGCCTACGCGGTGCTGCTCAAGCCCGCCGCCGAATACACGGGGCAGACGCTGATCGTCGAGGACGTGCTCGAAGCCGACGGCGTGACCGACTTCTCGCGCTACGCGGCGGTGCCCGGAACGCCGGACGACCGGCTCTTCCCCGACATCTTCCTCGACTGAGCCCGGGTCAGGCGGGGCCGGGTCGGAGTGAGCGCGGCGCCCGGTCAGAACAGCAGGTAGAGCGCGCCGGCGATCGTCAGCACGATCACGATGCGGTCGAACAGCACCTGGTTCATGCGCTTCGCGAGACGGATGCCGGCGAGAGCGCCGATCACGACGAGCGGCGCGAGCACGGCATCCATCAGCAGCACGTGTCCCTCGAACAGGCCGAGCCCTGCGAGGAACGGGATCTTCACGAGGTTGATGATCGCGAAGAACCAGGCCGAGGTGCCGAGGAACACCTGCACGGGTGTGCGGGTCGCGAGGAAGTACATCGACATGACGGGTCCGCCGGCGTTCGCGACCATGGTCGTGAAGCCGCCGAGGGTGCCGTAGACCCCCGAGAGCACCAGGCCGCCGGGAGCGGGTGCCACGGCATTCGCTCTATTCTGTCGCCATCGGCGCCACAGGGTGACGGCGATCATCGCGAGCAGGATCACGCCGATCGCCCGCCGCACGATCCCGTCACCCGCGAGCGCGAGGAACGCGAACCCGGCGACGAGCCCGGCGATGACCGCGGGGGCGAGACGCAGCAGAGTCGGCCAGTGCGCGTGACGGCGGTAGGTGATGAGCGCGAACACGTCGCCGACGATGAGCAGCAGGAGCATCGCCGCGGTCGACGTGCGCGCGGGCAGCACGGTTGCGAAGGGCGCGATGGCCAGGATGCTGCCGCCGGGGAGCGCGGTCTTCGAGATGCCGATCGTGACGGCCGCGAGGCCGAGCGCCGCCCAGGCGAGAGGTGCGAGTTCGATCACCGGGTCATCAGCGTTCCAGCAGGGCGACGATGTCGTCGTAGCCGCGGGCGGCGGCGAGGTCGCGGGGCAGCACGCCGTCACCGTCGCGGATCGTGATGTCGGCGCCGCCGGCGATCAGTGCGCGCACGACCTCGACGTACGTGGCCGAGCCGTCGCCGAGGACGATCGCCTCGTGCAGGGCCGTCCAGTTCAGATTGTTGATGTGGTTCGGGTCGACGCCCGCGTCGAGCAGGATGCCGATGGTCGAGAGCAGCCCGCGCTCGGATGCCGGGATCAGCGCGGTGCCCCCGAAGCGATTCGTGCTCGCGAGGTCGGCGCCGTTCTCGAGCGTGAGTTGCAGGATCTCGTCGTGTCCGCGGGCGCCCGCATACAGATAGGCCGAGTCGTGGATGTCGTCCTTCGCGTTCACGTCGGCTCCGGCCTCGATGAGCACCCGGGCCGCGTCGACGTGATTCGCCTTGGTCGCGGCAACGAGTGCCGTCATGCCGCCGTCACCACGGGCCTCGATGTCGGCTCCAGCGGCGAGGCCGGTGCGCACGGCATCCGCGTCACCCGCGGCGGCGGCGTCGAAGAGATCACGAGTGCTGTCAGACATGGAGGACTCCTCAGACGAAGGCGGCGGGCTGGCGAGTGGCGAAGTGCAGGCCGTCGCTCCCAGCGTGAGCACGCTCGCGAGGGCGGTAACGACCAGCATCCTTCGGGTTCTCATGCGTTCTGGTATACCAAACTCGCATGAGAACCGGATCAGCTGCGGGTGGCAGCGAGCGCTGCGGCGAAGCGGGCTGAGCGCTGCTCGATGTCGGCCCAGTCGGATGCCTTGAGCGAGGCGCCGTTCGCGAGGTCGCCGCCCGCACCCACCGCGACGGCTCCGGCGCGGAACCAGTCGGCGAGGTTGTCGGGGCTGACGCCGCCGGTCGGCATCAGCGGTGCATCCGGGAACGGCCCGCGCAGCGCGCCGAGATACGAGGGGCCGCCGAGGGAGGCCGGGAAGATCTTGACGACGTCGACTCCGAGCTCGAGCGCGCCCATGACCTCGGTCGGGGTCATGGCGCCGGTCATCACGACGCGTCCGGTGTCGAGCATCGCGCGGGTCAGCGTGGGGAGCGTCCCGGGGCTCACGAGGAATTCTGCACCGGCATCCGCGGCGAGGGAGGCCTGCTCGGCGGTGGTGACCGTGCCGGCGCCGATATAGGCGGCGTCGCCATGGCGAGCGATGAGCTCGCGGATCACCGCGGGGGCATCGGGGGTCGAGAAGGTCACCTCGATGCCGGTCACTCCTCCGCGGATGATCGCCTCGGAGGCCTCGAGGGCGAGATCGGGCGACGGTGCGCGCAGCACAGCGAGCACTCCGGTGGCGCGGGCGCGGGAGAGACGGTCGGGCATCGAGGGCTCCTTCGAGTGGGGTTCGTCCCCATTCTCCCCGACCGCAACCTGTAATTACAAGTGACGCGGATGCGGCCAGGCCTCGACGACGTCCTTCGACTCCTTGAGCCCGAGGCCCGTGTGCTCGCGGACGAGCTTGATCGCGTGGATCTTCTGATCGGCCGCGACGAGCCGGTCGACCTCTGTCGCGACGGACGACGGGAGGGCGCCACGCACCGACGACGGCGTGGCGGTGATCGACGAGTACGCGGCCGAGGCGTTCGAGACGGCCGCGAGATGAGGAGCCGTGGTGCTGACCGACCAGTGATCGATCCGGTCCTTCGCCTCTTTCAGGCCTACCCCCGTGTTCTCGCGGTAGAGCTTGATGGCGTGGATCTTCTTGTCTGCAGCGACCAGGCGGTCGATCTCGGCGATCGCCGCGGGCGTGAGCTGCGAGGCCGACGCGGTCGACGTGGAGGTGGAGGCGACAGACCGCGCCATCGTCGGCGAGGGTGTGTAGACCTGGGCCTCCGGAGCCTTGGGGCGCATGGATCTCAACGCCGCCCCGACGATCACCGCACCCAGGCCGATGACCACGATGACGCTGCCGACGGCGATGAAGAGGTCCATTCGCTCAGTCTAGGGACGCGTGTGCCCCCGCCCCAGGGCCTTCCCACCCGGCACCGCGTACCCTGGAGGTATGACCGAGACTCCCCGCACGCGCGAGACGCGCCCCGCCACGGCACCCGCGTCGTCCCGTTCGGGAGCCGTCCGTTCCACCAAGGCTCCGCAGGTGCGCCCCGCGACCGAGGGCTGGACCCAGCAGAAGGATGCCGAGGGGCGGCCGCTGCTGCAGTTCGCGAGCCCCAAGCGCGGCAAGCCGCCGGTGCACCTCGCCGACCTCACTCCGGCTGAGCGCGTCGAGAAGGTCAAGGAGCTGGGCCTCCCCGGATTCCGCGCGAAGCAGCTCTCGACCCACTACTTCCGCCACTACACGTCGGATGCCGCCGAGATGACCGACCTCCCGGCCGACACCCGTGAGCAGCTCGTCGCCGGCATGCTGCCGCCGCTGCTGACCGAGGTGCGCCGCCTCGAGACCGACCGCGGAGACACGATCAAGTTCCTGTGGCGCCTGCACGACGGCGCCCTGGTCGAGTCGGTGCTCATGCGCTACCCCGGACGCATCACGCTGTGCGTCTCGTCGCAGGCCGGATGCGGCATGAACTGCCCGTTCTGCGCCACCGGTCAGGCGGGTCTCACGCGCAACATGTCGACCGCCGAGATCATCGAGCAGATCGTCCGCGCCAACCGGCTGATCGCCGAGGGCGGCCTCGGCGGCAAGAAGTCCGACGACCACTCGATGGAGCGCGTCTCGAACATCGTCTTCATGGGCATGGGTGAGCCGCTCGCCAACTACAAGCGCGTGATGGATGCCGTGCGCTCGATGGTCGCACCGCAGCCCGACGGCCTGGGCATGAGCGCTCGCGGCATCACGGTGTCGACGGTCGGACTCGTGCCGGCGATCAAGAAGCTCGCCGACGAGGGCATCCCGGTGACCTTCGCTCTGTCGCTGCATGCACCCGACGATCACCTGCGCGATGAGCTCATCCCCGTGAACTCGCGCTGGAAGGTCGATGAGGCCCTCGACGCCGCTCGGTACTACTACGAGAAGACGGGCCGTCGCGTCTCTATCGAGTACGCGCTGATCAAGGACATGAACGATCACGCCTGGCGTGCCGACCTGCTCGCCGACAAGCTCAACGAGCGCGGTCGCGGCTGGGTGCACGTCAACCCGATCCCGCTGAACCCGACCCCCGGCTCGATCTGGACCTCGTCGACCCGCGAGGCGCAGAACGAGTTCGTGCGCCGGCTCAACGACGCCGGCATCCCGACCACCCTGCGCGACACCCGCGGCAAGGAGATCGACGGTGCCTGCGGTCAGCTCGTCGCGACGACCGAGGACGAAGCGGCGTCGGCCGCGATGGCCTGAGCCCCGCCCGCGCCGTTCGCGCGATCGCGGAGGCCGTCTCGGCGGCCGAGCGACTCGGCCCGCTCGAGCCATGACTCGATGCGCTCAGGCCTCGCGTCCTTGACGCCCAGCATCCTGGTCGTGCGCACCGAGCGGACGCCGCAGAACCGCAGCGTGCCGCGGGCGACGTGCGTCTGCGCGGGAAGCCCGGTGAACGGCGTGAGGAACCACGGGGTGTCGGCGAGCAGGAACAGGCGGCCGTTGCGCGCCGGCAGCAGCCCCTCGGGCAGCCCGAGCTTCGTGTAGCGGTACTCCTGCTGGGGGAGCAGTGCTCGATCGAAGAAGCCCTTGAGCAGGGCGGGCACGGATCCCCACCACAGCGGAGTGAACACCACGACGTTCGCGGCCTCTGCGAGCGCGCGCTTGGCGTCGATGAGGTCGGGCTCGAGCTGCATGCGCTCGCGGTAGCCGAAGCGCAGGGACGGGTCGAACTCGAGGTCGCGCAGCGCGAGGATGCGTGCATCGCCGTGCGCTGCGGCGTAGCGCCGAGCGAGTTCTGCGGTGAGAGACCGGGCGTCGGGGTGGCCGTCGATGATCAGTGCGGTGGACATGCGAGCTCCTATGTTGACAGTGTCAAGCAGTGGTGGACACTGTCAAGATAGGCAACAATGTTGCTTGTGTCAAGTTCCCGATCCGGCTATCACCACGGCGACCTCGCCCACGCCCTCGAGGCTGCGGCGATGCAGCTGCTCGTCGACAAGCCGGCCCAGGAGATCAGCCTGCGCGAGGTCGCTCGCGCGGCCGATGTGAGCCACAACGCCCCGTACCACCACTTCTCCGACCGTCGGGGGCTGCTCAAGGTGCTCGCCGAGCGGAGCATGGCCGACCTCGTCGTCGCGGTGCGCGCGGCGATCGAAGAGGCCTCCGATCCGCGATCCGCCGCGATCGAGGGCGGTGCCGCGTACATCCGCTTCGCGGTCGAGCACCCTCACGGATTCGACGTGATCTACGACCCGACCGTGTGCATCCCCGGGGAGCCCAGCGAGACCATGGCGCCGCTGATCGCCGAGCTCGAAGAGCTGCTGTCGACCGCATCCGTCGCCGCAGGCCTCGACAGCGAGAGCGGCGTCACCGGGGTCTGGGGTCTCGTGCACGGACTCGGAACACTGTGTGCGGCAGGGCATTTCTCGCTCGACGACGCGCTCGCCGCGAGCTCTGAGGCGCTCGGTCGCATGCTGCCTCATCGACTCCTCTGATCGTCGCAGGGGCGGAGACACAGGGTTCGTGCACGTTTTCCACAGGCGACCTTTCGTAGATTGTCGGGATGCCCTATTCCGCTCACCGCCCGGGACGGTTCGACTCGCAGGGTCGGATCATCCTCGACAGCGACCCGAACGCTGACACGGACGACCTCGACTTCCTGCGCGCGTACGAGCCCACCGGCGCCGATCTGCAGGCGCCGCAGCAGGCCGACCCGACGCCCGCGGCCGAGCCGGAGCAGGAGACGGATGCCGCGGCATCCGCCCGTCCGGCGCGTGAGCCGAAGCCCCGCCGTCAGCCGCGTGAGCGCACGCCACGCGTGCCCGGATCGCGTCTGCGCACGCTCGCCATCCTCGGCGGAGCGGATGGCGAGATCCTCGACCGGGTGCCCGGCGAGACCCCTCGATTCGTGCAGATGTTCTTCGTGCTCGCCGGCACCGCGCTGGTCTCGGCGATCTCCATGCTGTTCGCCCTGACCACGGGCGCCCAGGCCGTGATCTGGCTCGCGGTGCCGCTCGCGATCGTGTGGGCGCTGATCATCTTCAACCTCGACCGATTCCTCACCTCGACCATGTCGTCGACGCGGAACGTGTGGAAGCTCATCGGTCTCGCGATCCCTAGAGTCGTCATGGCCGCGATCATCGGTTTCGTCGTGGCCGAGCCCCTCGTGCTGCAGATCTTCCAGAACGACATCTCGCGCGAGGTCGCCTCGACCAACATCACACAGGCGCAGGCCGACCAGGATGCGCTCGAGACCGGCCCCGAGAAGAAGGCACTGGATGCGGCATCCGACCGCGTCGCCGAGCTCGAGAACCAAGCGGCCACGGGTGTCGTCGCCGGCACCGATTCGTCGTCGGCGAGCGAGTCCGCCGCGCAGACCACGGTCGACGACCTCACCGCCAAGATGACCGATCAGCAGGCCGTGATCGACCAGGCGCGGATCCTGTACCAGTGCGAGCTCACGGGTGAGGGCGCGGGCACGGTTCCCGGCTGCACCGGCGTGAACGGCGAAGGCGCGAGCTCGGATGCCGCCAAGGCCCAGCTCGCCGAGGCGCAGCAGACGTACGACGGGCTCGCCGCACAGCTGCGCACCGCCAACGAGGAGCTCGCCGCTGCCGGTACCGCCGCGAAGGAGAACACCAGCACGTCCGAGGCGCAGAACCGCGAAGAGGCCAAGTCTCAGCTGCCCGCCGCGCGCGACAGCTACGACACCGCGCTCGCCGCCTACAACGCGCGCGCCGAGTCGGTGGCATCCGGCAACGCGGGCGCGATCGGACTGCTCAGCCAGATCAGCGGACTGAACAGGCTCAGCGAGAAGGAGCCCACGATCCTGTGGGCGCACATCCTGATCGCCGCGCTGTTCTTCATGATCGAGCTGCTGCCGGTGCTCGTGAAGGTGCTCACGTCGTACGGCGACCCGTCGCTGTATGAGAAGGCGGCCGCGATCCGCAAGCAGGTCGCCCTCGACAAGGTCACCGCCGAGGGCTTCCGCGACCGCGCGGCGATCGTGAACGAGCAGTCGCAGGGCATCCAAGCCGAAGCAGGGCCGAGCGAGCCGCAGACCCGTGCCGGGCGCAAGGAGGCCGAGCAGGCCGCGCAGGAGCGCGCGCAGGCCGAGGAGCGCGAGCTCGCCGAGAAGCGTGCCCAGGCGCAGACGCTCGAGGAGCAGGAGCAGTTGGTCGAGCCCCGCGTCTGAGACCGGTCACGGGATCCGGGCCCGACCCCTGCGGCGGCCGGTAGCGTTGTGACATGGTCAACTATCGCTATCTCGGCAACAGCGGTCTCAAGGTCTCTGAGATCACCTACGGCAACTGGGTCACCCACGCTTCACAGGTCGGCGACGACGCCGCCGTCAAGACCGTCCACGCGGCGCTCGACGCCGGCATCACCACGTTCGACACCGCAGACACGTACGCGAACACCGCGGCCGAGGTCGTGCTCGGCAAGGCGCTCGAAGGTCAGCGCCGCGAGAGCCTCGAGATCTTCACGAAGGTCTACTTCCCGACCGGTCCCAAGGGCCCGAACGACACCGGGCTGAGCCGCAAGCACATCCTCGAGTCGATCAACGGCTCGCTGAAGCGCCTGGGCACCGAGTACGTCGACCTCTACCAGGCCCACCGCTTCGACTACGAGACCCCGCTGGAAGAGACGTTCCAGGCCTTCGCCGACGTCGTCCGCCAGGGCAAGGCTCTCTACATCGGAGTCTCCGAGTGGACGGCCGAGCAGCTGCAGGACGGTCACGCGCTCGCCAAGGAGCTCGGCGTGCAGCTCATCTCGAACCAGCCCCAGTACTCGATGCTGCACCGCGTGATCGAGGGCAAGGTCGTGCCGACGTCGCAGGATCTCGGCATCTCGCA
This sequence comes from Microbacterium sp. 22215, assembly GCF_052045655.1. Classification (NCBI taxonomy): domain Bacteria; kingdom Bacillati; phylum Actinomycetota; class Actinomycetes; order Micrococcales; family Microbacteriaceae; genus Microbacterium; species Microbacterium sp. 22215. The sequence goes on along the minus strand of NZ_JBQEPC010000008.1, from coordinate 69,681 downwards.
GATCGTCTGGTCGCCGATGGCGCAGGGTGTGCTCTCGGGCAAGTACCTGCCCGGTCAGCCCGTACCGGACGGCTCGCGCGCCACCGACCCGCACAGCGGCGCGGACTTCATCAAGAGCTTCCTGAAGGACGACATCCTCACCGCGGTGCAGCGCCTCAAGCCGATCGCCGAGGAGGCTGGACTGTCGATGCCGCAGCTCGCGATCGCGTGGGTGCTGCAGAATCCGAACGTCGCCGCAGCCCTCGTCGGCGCCTCGCGCCCCGAGCAGCTCGCCGACACGGTCAAGGCCTCGGGTGTGACGCTCGATGCCGACACGCTCGCGGCGATCGACACCGCGCTGGGCGACACGGTCAACCGCGACGCCGAGGCCACGTACTCGATGTCGCCGAAGGCCCGCATGGTCTGACAGACGCACGCACGACGAAGGCCGCCGTTCGGATGAACGGCGGCCTTCGTCATGGTTCGCATCCGGTTTCGAATCGCGCACTTGGCTGTTTCTCGCGGGAGATTTCTGCAAAGTGCGCGATTCGAAACCTATTCCTTGACGGCTCCGGCGGTCAGGCCCTGCACGATCCAGCGGCTCGCGAGAGCGAACATCGCCATGGTCGGCAGGATCGTCAGCACGGCGGCGGCGCTCATCGAACCCCAGTCGATGTTGAACGTGGAGATGAAGCCGTTCAGGGCCGACGGCACCGTGCGGTTCTCATCCGTGTTCATCAGCACGACCGACAGGAACAGCTCGTTCCAGCAGTTCACGAAGTTGAAGATGAACGCCGCGATGATGCCCGGGGTCATCACCGGCACGAGCACCCGGAACAGGGCGCCGAAGCGCGAGCATCCGTCGATCATCGCCGCCTCTTCGAGCGCGTCGGGGACGTTCTCGAAGAACCCGCGGAGCATGACGGTGGAGAACGGGATGCAGACCGCGATGTACACGAGGATCAGGCCGGGCTTCGTGTCGACCAGGCCGAGGTCGGTCATCATCGAGTACAGCGGTCCGAGCGCGATGAACGCGGGGATCATCTGCGTCAGCAGGAAGGCGACCAGCACCGTGCCCTTGCCGCGGAACTCGAAGCGGGCGATCACGTAGGCGCTCAGCAGCGCGATCAGCGTCGCCACCGCACCCGCGATCGTCGCCACGAGAGCCGAGTTGCCGAGGAAGACCCCGAACGAGCTCTGCTGGAACAGGCTCACGTAGTTGTCGAACGAGGGCTCTGAGGGCCAGTACTCGATCGGGAACGAGTTGATCGTCCCCGGCGACTTGAACGACGTCAGCGCGATCCAGTACAGCGGGAACAGCGTGATGACGAGCCAGAGGCCGAGCCCGACGACGCGCACGACGCCGCCGACCGAGACCTTGCGCTTCGGTCGAGGGGCCTTCGCGAGGTCGGGGACGGTGAGACGCCGGGTCTCGGTGACCGTGGTTCCGGTGATGGTCATCGCTGGACCCTCCGCATCGCCATCAGGTAGAACGCGCAGAACACGAACAGGAACGCGACGACGATGAGTCCGATCGCGCTCGCGATGCCGTAGTTGCCCTGCTGGGTGTAGTTGATCATCCACGTCGTGATGATGTGCGTCTGGTTCGCCGGTCCGCCGTTCGTCATCGCGTAGATGATGTCGGGGAAGTTGAAGATCCAGATGATGCGCAGCAGGATCGTCAGCAGCAGCGTCATCGAGATGTACGGGATGATGATCGAGAAGAGCTGGCGCACCTTGCCCGCGCCGTCGAGGCTCGCCGCCTCGAGCATCTCGTCAGGCACCGACTGGAGTGCGGCGAGGATCATGATCGCGAAGAACGTCACGCCGTACCAGATGTTGGCGACGATGACCGCGAACATCGCGAGCTTCGGGTCGGCCAGCCAGGGCAGCGGGGCGTCGATCACACCCGCCTTCATGAGCAGGTCGTTCACGACGCCGAATTCGGCGTTGAACATCCAGCGGAACAGCATCCCGATGAGGAAGCCCGAGACTGCCCAGGGGAAGAACACGAGCGCCTGGTAGAGGCCGCGGAAGCGGAACCGCTTGCGCAGCGCGAGAGCGATCAGGAAGCCGATCACGAGCTGCGGCACGAGCGAGCCGACGACCCACAGCACCGAGTTCCACGCGACGGTGGGGAAGGCCGGGTCCTGGAAGACGGTGACGAAGTTGTCGAAGCCCACCCAGGGGGTCGACGTGAGGTCCCAGAGGTTCCAGTCGTGGAAGGCCATGCGTGCACCCTGCAGCATGGGCCAGTAGGTGAACCAGCACACGAACACGATCGCCGGGGCCATGAAGGCCAGCAGCGTCAGCGCATGGCGGCCACGGAAGGGGCGGCGCCGGCGGGATGCCGGGGAGGCCCCGCCGGCGGTGCCGACGGAGCCCCCTTCGAGAGTGGTCCGGGTCACGGATCAGCCCTTTTCCGCAGCGTACTTCTCGGTCCAGAAGGTGTCCCACGACTCGAGCAGCTCGGAGGTGCTCATGTTGCCCAGGAGCACGTTCTGCACGTCCTGGTCGGACTTCTGGATCCACTCGGTCCACCAGCTGACGCCACGCGGCTGACGCACGTTGACGTACGTCTCGGGGTCCTCCGTCATGGTGACGTAGCTGGTCCACGGGCCGGTCGAGTAGAACTCGTCGTCCGCGGCATCCGAGATGATCGGCACGAGGCTGTTGGCCTGTGCGAACTCGGTCGCGGGCTCGGCCGACGAGAGGAACTCGACGAGCTTGACCGCGGCATCCTGGTGCTCGCTGTTCTCCGCGACGCCCCAGCCGGCGACGGCCAGAGGCTGCGCGGCCTTGCCCGACGGGCCGACGAGCAGCGGGGCGGTGTCCCACTGGTCCTCGGTGAGCGACGAGTCCTGCACCGTCGCGATGACCTCGGGGTCCTGCAGCAGGAACGCCGTGGTGCCGTTGGTGAAGCCGGCGACCATCTCGGGGTAGCCCCATGACACGGCCGAGGGCGGGGATGCCTCCTTGAAGAGGTCGAAGTAGTCGTCGACGGCATCCTGCGCCTCGGGGGCCGCGAAGATCGTCGAGCCGTCCTCCATCAGGAACGCGTCATCGACGTCGAGGTCGTCGATCGTGTACGCCTCGATCGCCGCGACGACGTTGCTGTTCGCGTTCTGGCCGCCGCGGAACGCGTAGCCGTAGATGTTGTTCGACGGGTCCTGGATGGCGCTGGCCTGCTCGAGCAGGTCCTTCCAGCTGTGCGGCGGGCCGTCGAAGCCGGCATCCTTCACCAGGTCGGTGCGGTAGAAGAGCGACAGGCCGTAGAAGCCGTAGGGCACGAAGTAGCTCTTGCCGTCGGCGGCCACGGATGCGGACTGCGCGTTGTCGGTCAGGGCATCCCAGCCGTCCCACTTCTCGAGGTCGCCCGAGATGTCGTGCAGCCAGCCGTTGTTCGCGAACGGACCGACTGTGATGTCGCGGACCTCGAGGACGTCGACGCCCTTGCCGGACTGCAGCATCTGCTGGATCTTCGCGTCGGCCTGCTCGGTGGGCGGCGAGACGAGGTTGACCTTGATCTTGGGGTTGTCGGCCTCGAACTCGTCGAGCAGTCCGCGGATCAGGTCGGTGCGCGCAGGGTTGGTCAGGCTCTCGACCATCTGCAGGGTGACGGTGCCGTCGGCGGATTCGCCGCCGCCTGCGGAACAGCCGGTGAGCGCGAGGGCGGCGACGGTGCCGATTCCCGCGGCGGTCGTCAAGATTCTGTTCTTCTTCACGAGGTGCCTCTCAGTTGGTGGTGGTGTGTCGGGTGGTGGTGGGTGGTGGTGGGTCGGGTCAGGGAACGATGAGGGAGTCGGCACTCGTGCGGATGCCGGCTCGGCGCAGGATCTGCGGGATGCAGCGCTCGACGAAGGTCTCGAAGTCGGACGCCTCGGTGTAGAGGTGCGCCGACAGGCGGAAGTAGCCGATGCCGCGGAAGCTCGTGAAAGCGGTCTCGACGCCGGTCTCGTCGAGCAGGTCCATGCGCAGCGCGTCGGCCTCTTCGCGGGTGGAGCCGAGTCCGAGCGGCAGGCGCACGAGCCGCATCGAGGGCACGGGCGAGGGGAGAGGGGTGAGCGGGTCCTCGTCGCCGTAGGGGCGCAGGCCCTCGGCGATGATCTCGGCACCGGCATCCGCCATCTGCGCCATCGCCAGTCGGGCGTTGTGCCAGCCGAACTCGGCTTCGATGAACTCGATCGAGGCGGGGGTGGCGAGATAGGTGGTCGCGTCGATCGTGCCCTGGGTGTCGAAACGCTCGGGGTACGGCTCGTTCGCGGCCCACGAGTCGATCAGCGGCCAGAGGTCGTCGCGGTCGGGCGCGTTCGTGACGAGCAGCGCCGAGCCGCGAGGGGCGCAGGGCCACTTGTGCAGGTTGCCGAACCACCAGTCGCCGCCGGCGACCGCGGCGGCATCCGGCACGAGACCTGGGGCATGTGCGCCGTCGACGAGCGTGCGGATGCCGCGCTCGGCGGCGAGCTCGGCGATGCGGCGGGTGGGCAGCATCCGGGCCGTGGGAGAGGTGATCTGGTCGACCACGATGAGGCGCGTGCTCGAGGTGAGTGCATCGGCGAAGCGCTGCACGACCTCGTCGTCGGAGGCCAGCAACGGCAGCTCGACGGCACGGACGGATGCTCCGAAGCGGCGCGCCAGGCGCTGCGCGCCCATCGTGATCGCGCCGTATCCCTGGTCGGTGACGAGGATCTCGTCGCCGAGCTCGAGCCGCAGCGAGTTGTAGACCACGGTGGCCGCAGCCGAGGCGTTGGGCACGAAGACGCTGTCTTCGGCGTAGGCGCCCACGAACGGTGCGGTGCGCTCGCGGGCCTGCTGCACCCGCTCGGCGATGCGGGGGAACCACTCGACGGGACTGAGGTCGGCGCGGCGGCGCAGAGCATCCTGCTGTTCGACGACGGCGGTGGGCACCGCCCCGAAGGACCCGTGGTTCAGGTGGATCACGTCGGGGTCGAGGGGCCACGCATCACGGGCTCGGATGCCGGAGTTCAGCGTGAGCGGTGCGGGGAAGGCTGGTGCGGGCATCGGTCCTCGTCGGTGCGTCAGGGGGAGTTGTTGCACAACTTTGCCACACGGCTTTCGAAATGGCTACGAAAAGGTGAGGATGAAACATAGTTGTCATACGAATTTGATGAGGGCCCTGCATCCGACAGACTCGCAGGGGGATCGGGCGGTGTCAGGAGGATGACCATGAGCGCATTGGACACGGCTCTTCACGGGCTGCGCACGCTGATCGCCGACGGTGCCCTGCGCCCCGGTGATCGTCTGCCGAGCGAGGGCGAGCTGTGCGAGACGCTCGGCGTCTCACGCGGATCGCTGCGAGAGGCCATCCGCATGCTGGCCGCGCTCGGTGTTCTCGACACGAGGCATGGCTCGGGCAGCTATGTCAGCGAACTGCGCGCCGCCGACCTGATCGGCAGCCTGTCGCTCACGGTCGGGCTTCTGCCCATGGCCGGGGTGCTCGAACTCACCGAGCTGCGTCGCGTGCTCGAACCGCACGCGGCCGCGCTCGCCGCAGCCCGCATCGACGCGGCGACGATCGAGGAGCTCAGCGGCGTTCTCGACGAGATCGAGGCCAGCGACGACTTCGAGGATCACTCGCGACTCGACCACGCCTTCCACATGACGATCTCGGAGGTCGCGGGCAACGACGCCCTCACGAGCCTCATCGACGTGCTGCGCTCACGGTCGCGCGCCTACCGGATCCCGGATGCCGGCGATGCCGCCGAACTCAAACTCCATTCGGATGCCGGTCACCGCGCGATCCTCCGCGGACTCGCGGCGGCGGATCCGGTCGCGGCCTCGGCTGCAGCATCCGCTCACGTCGCCCAGACCGAGTACTGGGTGCGGCGGTACACCGACACGGATGCACCGGCGCCTGTGGCTGCGCCGACGCCGACGGCTGAGTGAGTCGATGCTGGTCCTGGTCTGCGGACCCTGACCCGATCTGCGGACCGAACTGCGGTGGGACTGGTCCCGGTCTGCGGACCTTGACCCGATACGCGGACCGAACTGCGGTGGGACTGGTCCCGATCTGCGAACCTTGACCCGATACGCGGACCGATCCCGCCGATCCGTCTGGTGATCGGGACGAGGTCCGCTGATCGGGCGCCGTACACGGGCGTGGTCCGCCGATCGGGACGGCTGTCAGTCCGATCGCGGAGCGAAGCGCAGGACGTTCGTGTCGCGGCGCACGAACCCGACCGACTCATAGAGGCGCAGCGCCGATTCCCGCGACGGACGCGACGTCAGATCGAGTGTCGGGATGCCCCGCCGCCCGGTCTCGTCGATGATGGCCTCGAGCAGCAGTCGTGCGATTCCTCGCCCGCGGGCATCCTCATCGACGACGACGTCTTCGATGGTGGCGTGCCATCCGGTGACGAGCGGAGCGGTGGCGAGCGTCGCCATTCCCAGGATCCGACCCGACTCCCGCGCGAGGAAGAGGTCTGCATTCGGCGAATCGATCAGCGCGAGCATCCGCTCCGAGTCGAATCCGGCGGTCCGCGAGAGCTGCGGAAGAAGCGTCTCGATGCGCTGGAGGTCGCCCGGCGTGAGATGGTCCGCGATCGAGAGGCTGATGTCGTCGGGCATGGGGTGACGGGTCAGGCGAGGGTGATGTCGACCTGGATCTCGGTGGCGATGCGCTCAAGGTCGCGACGGAGTGCGTCGAGGTCGACGGATGCCGGAACGCGCGCGATCACGGATGCCTCGAACAGGCGGCCGCCGGCCATCGCGGCATCCCGGGTCTCGGTCGCCAGCTCTTCGATGCTGAGCTCGTGCGCGTTCAGCACGTTCGACACCTCGCGGACGATGCCGGAGCGGTCGTTGCCGAGCACGCTGATCTCGAGCACCTGGTCATCGGCGTCGATCGCGGGAGCGCCGGTGAGCACCGCCAGCGTCAGGAGCCCCTGGCCCTGGAGCTCACGAAGTGCGGCCTGCAGCCCCTCCGAGTGCTCGGGCGAGACCGACACCTCGATCACTCCGGCGAAGGTTCCCGCGAGCTCGGCCAGCGAGCTGTTCTCCCAGTTGCCGCCGTGAGCATCGACGACATCGGCGACGGCTGCGACGAGACCGGGGCGATCAGCACCCGCGACAGTGAGGATGAGAGTAGTCATGCGGCCAGCGTAGGGCGCGTTCGGAGGTCGGCGCGACCCGGCATTGTTTTGAATGATTCAAAACAAGGTACGCTGGGTGAACAACGTGGTGCCGGGNGGCACCACTGTCCGTGAAGCACCACCACCCCTGACTGAGGAGGCTCACATGAGTCACGAACACGCCAAAGATAGCCGATCACTGCCGATGGATCGCTCGATGGGGCGCGAGGGGCGCGAACGCATCGTTCGCGAAGCGCTCGAGCGCATCGACGGAGCGCCGGCGCCGGCGGTCGACATGATGCAGGCCGCGATGGGATCCGAAGCGCAGATCCGCCTCGTCCACGACGTCGTCCGGGCCTATCTCGACGAACATGACCTCACTGATACGAAGGCGTGGGCGGCGGCCCTGCAGGAACGACCGACGGCGCACGACGCGTCCGTGAGCGTGATCTGAGTGACGATCGCTTCGATGGTTCAGCTCCCGGTCGCAGCACTCGGCGCAGGTCCCGCGGTGCAGCACATCACCGAGTCGGATCTGCTCTCGACGCCGCCCCGCATCACCGACCCGTCGCGGGTCATGGGACGCCTGGAATCAGGTGGACTCGGGCGCCCGAGCTTCGTCGTCGTCGAGTGCGCAGACGGTCGGATCCCGGCCGCGCTGGTGCTCGAATACGGAGACGCGGATGCTGAGCGGACGAGGCCGGCACGCGTGTGGAGCCGTGCGGGCGGGAGGGCGATCGCCCCGCTCTATCGCCTCAGCGGCGACAGCTCTTCGGGAGGTTACGTCACCGCGTGACGGCGGTGCCTCGGGGCGGTGACCTCGGGCGGCGTCGGAGACATCCGCGCGGTCAGTCGACCCAGACGCCCGTCCCGAGGAGGTGGTCGAGGCGGGCGCGGTGCGGGGCGAGGTCCCAGCCCTGCTCCGCGACCCACTCGTCGTTGAAGTACGTGCCGGCGTAGCGGATGCCGCTGTCGCAGATGAGCGTGACGATGCTGCCGGTCTCGCCCGCCGCGCGCATGCGCGCGATGAGCTGGAAGGCGCCGTAGAGGTTGGTGCCGGTCGAGCCGCCGGCGAGGTGCAGTGTGCGTTCGCGCAGCATCCGGATCGCGGCGATCGAGCCCGCGTCCGGTACGCGGATCATCTCGTCGATCACCGTCGGCACGAACGAGGCCTCGACGCGCGGCCGGCCGATGCCCTCGATGCGGCTCGGTCGACCGGCGGGCGGGTCGACGGTGCCGGCCCATCCGTCGTAGAAGGCCGAGCCCTCGGGGTCGACGACCGCGATCTGGGTCGCGTGGCGGCGGTACTTCACGTACCGGCCGAAGGTGGCGCTCGTGCCGCCTGTGCCCGCGCCGACCACGATCCAGCGGGGGATCGGATGCCGCTCCTGCGACAGCTGGCTGAACACGCTCTCGGCGATGTTGTTGTTGCCCCGCCAGTCGGTCGCGCGTTCGGCGAACGTGAACTGGTCGAGGTAGTGCCCGTGGCACTCGGAGGCCAGGCGCTGCGCCTCGGGAGACATGTCCTCTGCGCGATCGACGAAGTGGCAGCGCCCGCCGTAGAACTCGATGAGGTCGATCTTCTCCTGGCTCGTCGAGCGCGGCACGACCGTCACGAACGGCAGGCCCAGCATCCGCGCGAAATACGCCTCGGAGACGGCGGTCGACCCGCTCGACGACTCGACGAGCGTGGAGTGCTCGGTGATGCGGCCGTTGACCAGCCCGTACAGGATCAGCGAGCGCGCCAGACGGTGCTTCAGCGAGCCGGTGGGATGCACCGACTCGTCTTTCAGGTACAGATCGATGCCCCATTCGGGCGGCAACGGGAAGAGGTGCAGGTGCGTGTCTGCGCTGCGGTTCGCGTCGGCTTCCAGCAGGGCGATCGCGGTGCTGGTCCAGTCGCTCATCCTTCGAGCGTAACGCTCCTCTACTTGGCGGTGTAGCCGCCCTCGCCCGTCGTTCCGTCGTAGGTGAACACCTTGTCTTCGAGGGTGATCTTGATGTCGTCGCCGAGGGGCTCCTCGGCGAGCAGACGCTCTTCGAGCATCGTCATCCGCTCCTGATACTCCTGCGCCTGGGCCTCATCGACGCCCCAGAGCGTCGCGGACTTCATGTCGACCAGGAAGTACAGGAACGCCGAGACCGCCGTGCGGTTGAATTCGCTGTCGGGAATCTTCTCCCACAGTGCTCCGCTGTCTCGGAGCTGCTTGTACTCGTCGATCTTCGCCTGGAGCACGTCGCCGATCGCGGACGCATCGGCATCACCGGAGTCGCCGGAGTCGTCGGTCGGCGGGTCGTCGGTGCTCGGCTCCTCGGACGGAGCGGTGGGTGTGTCGGCCGTCACCGTGGGAACCGGCGCGGAGACGGGCTCGCTGCTCGAGCCCAGCAGCAGGCTCACCGCCACCCCGATGCCGACGACGACGATCAGCAAGAACGCCGCGACGGCGGCGATCACGATGCCGACGGTCCGTCCCGAACGCGAGGGTGCGCTCGGGGGCGCGGCGGGGTACGGATACTCGGCGCCGTAGGGCGTCGGGGCCTGCTGCCCGACCGGGTAGTGGGTCGGGTACTGCCCCGGTTGCCCGGCTGGGTACTGCCCCGGGTACTGCCCCGGCTGCTGCGCGGCGGTGTACGGCGGCAGCGGCGGCGCGGGCGGTGCCGGCGGCCCTGCTGGAGCGCCGGGCTGCAGGCCTGCGGCGTACGGCGGCAGCGGGGGTGCGGGCGGGCCGAAGGGGCCGCCCGATACCGGCGGCTGCGTCGCGGGAAGTGTCGGGGCTCCACTCAGCGGTGGCGCGAGGGGAACGGACGACGCGAGGTCACCACGGTCGGCTGCGGGCGGCGGCGGGATGACCGCATCCGGATCGGAACTCTTCGAGTGCGCGTCGTCGACCATCGTGCTGCCCCCTGCTCGCATCGCCCGGTGCGATGCGTCCTCCGCTGCCAGGCTAGCGGCCTCAGCGGGCAGTGCTCAGCTGTGAGTGCGCAATCGACAGTGCTCAGCCGACAGTGCTCAGCGGACGGTGCTCAGCGGACGGTGCTCAGCGGACGGTGCCGGCGCGCGACGTGCCGCCGTCGCCGTCGACGTGCAGCAGCGACGCCTGCGACTGCTCCTGCTGCAGCTGGAACTCGAAGCGCGAATGGTCGCCGCGATGGTGCGCGACGAAGTATTCGATCGGGATGCCGTCGGCCGCCCGGCTCACGCTGCGCAACCGCAGCAGGGCGGAGCCGGCGCTGACGCCGAGGTGCTGCGCCTGCTCGTGCGTCGCGACGGTCGCCTCGGCCGAGCGCACGCCGCTGGTCGCGACGATGCCGTGGTCGGCGAGCACCCGGTAGAGCGACGCCTCGGACAGGTCGACGTCGAGCGTGACGGTGCCGACGGCATCCGGCATCCAGGTCGTGGAGAGCGACCAGGGCTCGCCGTCGACGTGGCGGAGGCGTTCGAGCACGACCACGGGGGCGCCGGGTTCGACCTCGAGAGCCGACGCGATCTCGTCATCGGCGACGGTCAGCTCATGACGGAGCACGTCGCTGTGCACGTGCCCGCCGCGGCGCTCGACATCATCGTAGAGGCCGATCAGGGTGTGCACGAGGCTCTCACTCGTGCGGGGACGCGAGACGAACGTGCCTTTGCCCTTCACCCGTTCGACGAGTCCCTCGTGCTCGAGCTGAGCCAGTGCCTGACGCACCACGGTGCGCGAGATGCCGTAGCGCTCGCACAGGCGATGCTCGCCAGGCAGCGGGTCGCCCGGCTGCAGCCCGTCGCGGGTGATGCCGTCGACGATCAGCTGGCGCAGCTGGTCGTACATGGGCGCCGCGGAATGACGGTCGATCGTGTCATTCATGTCAGTACGCCACTCCCGCGTGCAGGATCACGTTGGCGTAGGGGGTGAACTCTCCCGAGCGCACGAACGCCCGCGCCGAATGCGTCAGCTCCTTGAAATCCACGTGGGGGATCAGCTCGATCTCGAAGTCCTGATCGGCGAAGCGCTCGCGCAGCGCGGCCAGCACCTCCGGACTCTTCTCGGCGACCTCCTCCGACACGGTCGCTCCCTCGACGACGAGCTCGGCGAGCACGGTGTCGAGCACGTCGAGGAACGCGGGAGCACCGGGGCGGTAGGCGAGGTCGATGCGCTCGGACCCCGGCGGAATCGGCAGTCCCGCGTCGGTGACCACCAGCAGATCCGTGTGACCGGTCTCGCTGATCACCCGGGAGAGGGCCGGATTGATGGTCGTCGCTGTCTTGCGCATGGTGCTCCTCGGGGGATGTCAGTGGGCTTCTCGGGCGGCCAGGAAGGCCTCGACCTCGGCACGGAGCGGCAGGCTCGGCGATGCTCCCTGCTTCGTCACGGCGAGGGCTCCGGCGGCGGTCGCCACGCGCACGGCATCGGTCAGCGACCGCCCGTTCGCGAGCGCCGCGCCGAGGTAGCCGGCGTAGGCGTCGCCGGCGGCGGTCGTGTCGACGGCCTCGACGGGGAACGGCGGGACGACGGATGCTCCGTCTGCCGTCACCACGCATGACCCTTGCCCGGCGAGCGTGATCACGGCCGCGCCGACGCCGCGGTCGAGGAACCAGCGTCCGGCCAGCGCGGCGGAATCGGCATCCGTCACCTCGATGCCGCTCAGCACCGAGGCCTCGGTCTCGTTCGGAGTGACGATGTCGATGCTCGCCCACACCTCGTCGGCGAGCGGCGCGGCGGGCGCAGGATCGAGGATGACGGTCATGCCGTGCTCGCGGCCCCGGGCCGTGATGTGCGCGGTGAGGGCCGAGGGGGTCTCGAGCTGGGTGAGCAGCACCGACGTGGTCGGCGCGAGGGCGGCCAGCGCCGCGTCGATCTGCTCGGTGCTGAGCGCGGCGTTCGCGAGCGGCACCATGACGATGTCGTTCTGCGCCGAGGCGTCGACGCGGATGTGCGCGATGCCGGTCGGCCCGGGCACCGTGCGCAGGTGGGCGAGGTCGACGCCTGCCTCGCTCAGCCCGTCGACGACGAGGTCGTGGAAGAGGTCGTCTCCGACGCATCCGACGAAGCTCGTGCGAGCCCCTGAGCGCCCCGCGGCCACCGCCTGGTTCGCGCCCTTGCCACCGAGCATGAGGGTGAACTCGTCTCCGAGGATGGTCTCGCCGCGGGCCGGGAGCCGGGTCGAGAAGGTCGTCACGTCTGCGGTCACGCTGCCGACGATGACGACGCCGGTGCGATCGGGCGAGGTGGCGGCTGTCATGGCACTCCTGATCGTCGTCGATGCGGGGTGCTTTGACATCCTCCGCGGCTGTCATTACATTAGCCGAATCCGAACCTGTAACGACAGGTTGTGCACAAGGAGACCCGATGACCGCGCTGGCCCCCCGTCTCTACGTCGACAGTGCGGACGTCGACCGCGTCTCGTCTCTCCTCACCGCAGGAGTCGTGCACGGAGTCACGACCAACCCCACGATCCTCGAGCGGGGCGGCCGCGCCGCCGCCGAGATCCCCGACCTGTACGCCCGCTGGTCAGACGAGGGTGCCCGCGAGATCTTCTTCCAGACGTGGGGCGGCGACACCGCATCCTTTCTCCGCAACGCCGAGGGCATCCGCGCGCTCGGCGACCGCGTGGCCGTGAAGGTTCCGGCGACGCGCGACGGCTTCGCCGCGGCATCCGCGCTGGTGGCCGACGGCGCGACCGTGCTCGTCACCGCCGTGTACTCGGTCGCGCAGGCGCTCGCGTGCGCCTCGATCGGTGCGCAGTACATCGCCCCCTACCTCGGACGGATGCGGGATGCCGGCATCGACGGCGACGCCGTGATCGCGCGGATGCAGGAGGTCTGTGCGGGCAGCGGGTCGAACGTGCTCGCCGCGAGCCTGCGCTCACCCGACGACATCACCGGCCTGCGGCTCGCCGGCGTGCCGTACTTCACGGCCGCGCCCGACGTGATCGAGCAGATGCTGTTCCACGAGGTCAGCGACAGCTCGGCCGCCGAGTTCGACGCGGCGATGGTGCGGCTCGGGGCCTGAGCCTCGAGCCGCCTCGTTCACAATTCAGCATGGTGGTGTCCGCAGGCGGACGGGATCCGCGCGGTTTCGCAGATCTGCGGTCGCCGGGGACAGCTCCGTGCTGAATACCGAACCACTCAGGCGGTTGCCGCCTGACGCAACCACCGCTCGACCCCGGCGATGTGCGCCGTCGCGAGCGAGGTCGCGAGACCTGAATCGCGGCGGGCGATGGCGTCGGCGATCGCCCGATGCTCCGAGAGGGTGCGCTCGACGGCGCCGCCCTCGGTGAGCCCGCGCCATACCCGCGCGCGCACGGTCTGGCTGCTCAGGTGCTCGATCAGGCTCGCGAGGTAGGCGTTGCCCGCCATGCCCACGATCTCGCGATGGAAGCGGATGTCGTGCTCGACGAGCTCTTCGACGGTGACGGTCGCGTCGATCGACTCGACCTCGCGCTCGAGTTCGGCGATCGCGTCGTCGGTGCCCAGCGTCGCGGCGAGGCCCGTGGCCTGCGACTCGAGCATCCGTCGCACCGCGAAGATCTCGAGCATCGAGTCGTCGTCGTGCATGTCGACGACGAACGAGATCGCCTCGAGCAGCAGGTGCGGTTCGAGGCTCGTGACATAGGTGCCGTCGCCGCGGCGCACGTCGAGCACGCGGATGACCTCGAGCGCCTTGACGGCCTCGCGCATCGAGTTGCGCGACAGGCCGAGGCGCTCGGACAGCTCCTTCTCGGGAGGGAGTCGATCGCCCGGGGCCAGCTCGCCCGACACGATCATCGCCTTGATCTTCTCGATCGCCTCGTCAGTCACTGCCATGGCGTCATCCTAGCCATTCATCGGATGTCTGCGGCAGGATGGGGGCATGCGCGTATTCGATTCGCACCTGCACCTCTGGGATCCCGAGCTTCTCCACTACACCTGGCTCGAAGGTCCCCTCGCCTGGCTGTTCGGTGAGACCGAGGTCGAGAACTCTCGCATCGTGCGTGCGACGACCGAGAAGGCCGTGTTCGTGCAGGCCGAGACGGTCGAGGACGACTTCCTCGACGAGGTGCGCTGGGTCGCTTCTCTCGCCGACCGTGTCGGTGTCGTCGGCATCGTGGCCGGCGCGAGGCTCGACCGAGGCACCGACACGACAGCGCACCTCGAAGGGCTCGCAGCCGAGCCCCTCGTCGTCGGCGTGCGGCACAACCTGCAGGGAGAGCCAGACGGACTCGCGGTGTCGGCCGCCTTCGTGACCGGTGCACGCGAGGTCGCGGCGAGAGACTGGACCTTCGACGCCTGTGTGCGAGCGGAACAGCTGCCCGAGATCGCCCGACTCGCGGGGGCGGTGCCGGAGCTCCGGATCGTGCTCGACCACCTCGGCAAACCCGAGGTCGGCACAGCGGATGCTCCGGTCGCGCCGTCGATGGAGTGGGTGCGCGATCTCGACGACCTTGCCCGACATCCTCAGGTCTTCTGCAAGCTCTCGGGGCTGCCGGGCGAAGCCGGCGGCGACTGGTCGGCCGAGCAGCTCGAGCCGTTCCTCGACGCCGCGGCCGACGCCTTCGGGGTCGAACGGCTGATGTGGGGGAGCGACTGGCCGGTGTCGGTCATCGGCCCCGCGGAAGAGGGGTACGAGCACGCTCCGGAGGACGGATCGCCGACGTATCAGTCGACCGCGCGCAGCCGATGGGCAGACACGGTCATCGCGTGGGCCGAGCGGCGCGGACACGACGTCGACGCGATCCTATGGCGCAACGCCGAGGGGTTCTATCGCGTGCGCGAACGGCCGGTGCGGGTGCAGGAGCGCCCGGATGTGCGAGCGGATGCGGTCGAGCCGCGCTCTCGCCGCGGCATCCTGGGCTGGCTGCGCGGCGGGCGCTCGTAGCGAGGTCCCCAGCCGAACAGCCAGCCCGGATGCGGAGCCTCAGCCGCCGACGGGGCGGAGGCGCAGCTGCGCCATGCCGCCGTCGACCTCGATGAACGTGCCGGTGGTCGACCCCGCGGCGGGGCTGACCAGGTAGGCGACGGCCGCGGCGACCTCGTCGGGCGAGACCAGGCGACCGTGCGGCTGACGCGCCTCGAGGGCGGCGCGCTCGGCGGCGGGGTCGTCGGCCGAGTCGAGCAGGCGCCCGACCCAGGGGGTGTCGGCGGTGCCGGGGTTCACGGCATTGACGCGGATGCCCTCGCGCAGATGGTCGGCCGCCATGGCACGGGTGAGCGCCGAGACCGCACCCTTCGACGCGCTGTAGAGGGCGCGCTGCGGCAGGCCGGTCGTCGACGCGATGGATGCCGTGTTGCAGACCGCTGCACTCGGCGACTTCTTCAGCCACGGCAGCGCCGCCGAGGTGACGCGGGCGATGCCGGTGACGTTGATCGAGAGCACGCGGGCCCACTCGTCGTCGTCGTTCGCGCTGATGTCGCCCTGCGCGCCGACGCCGGCGTTGTTCACGACGATGTCGATGCGGCCGAACTTCTCGGCGACGGCGGCCACGGCGGCATCCACCGATGCGCGGTCGGAGACATCGGCCGTGAACGCGGCGAACGCCGCATCCGCTCCTGAGGTGTCGCGGTCGAGCACCGCGATCTGCGCGCCGTCGGCGCGCAGGCGGGCGGCGATGGCCGCACCGATTCCGGATGCTCCGCCGGTCACGATCGCGACGAGTCCGTCGAGTGCGCTGCTCACTTCTGTGCCTCCCATGCCACGAACTCCTGGCGCTGATGCCCGAGTCCTTCGATCTCGATCTCGACCACATCGCCCGCGGTCAGATACGGGAACTTGCCGCCGAACGCGACGCCCTGCGGGGTGCCGGTGAGGATCAGATCACCCGGCTCGAGCGTGACGTACTGCGACAGGTGGTGCACGATCACGCGCACGTCGAAGATCATGTCGTCGGTGTTCGAGTCCTGGCGGGGCTCGCCGTTGACCCAGCTGCGCAACCGCAGGTCGTCGACGTCGACCTCGTCGGGGGTGACCAGCCACGGGCCGGTCGGGTTGAAGCCGGGAGCGATCTTGCCCTTCGACCACTGTCCGCCCGAGACCTCCATCTGAAAGGCGCGCTCCGAGACGTCGTTCGCGACCACGTAGCCGGCGATGTGCGCGTCGGCGTCGTCGGGCGAATCGAGGTAGGCGGCACGGGCGCCGATCACGATGCCGAGCTCGACCTCCCAGTCGGTCTTCTCGCTGCCGCGGGGGATGGTCACCGCGTCGTTCGGGCCGACGACCGTGTTCGGGGTCTTCAGGAACATGATGGGCACGGTCGGCGGTTCGGCGCCGGACTCGCGGGCGTGGGCCGCGTAGTTCTGGCCGATGCAGATGACAGCGCTCGGGCGGGCGATCGGCGCTCCGATGCGCATCGCGGCGGCATCCTCGATCACCGGGAGCTCGCCGGCGGCGCGGGCGGCTTCGACGCGGGCCCGGAAATCGCCGGCGAGGAAATCACCGTTCACATCGGATGTCACTGCCCGAAGATCGAGGTGGCTGTCGCCCTCGACGAGGACGGGGATCTCGGCGCCGGGGGCACCTAGACGTGCGAACTTCATGTCTCTCCTGATCAGTGAGGATTCCGTGTCGTCGGGGCGCATCCTCGCGGCCCGTCTCGTTGACAGTATAGACATCGGATGTTTACACTCCAAGAGATCTGCACGGAAATCCACCCCGTGCCCGAGAGGAACCCGTGAGCCGCATCGTCGCCCTCGACACGACCGACATCCGCTTCCCCACGTCGCTGAGCCTCGACGGGTCGGATGCCATGAACCCCGACCCCGACTACTCGGCCGCGTACGTCATCGTGCGCACCGACGCCGAGGACGGCATCGACGGGCACGCCTTCGTCTTCACGATCGGTCGAGGAAACGATGTGCAGGTGGCTGCGATCGACGCGCTCGCCGGGCACCTGGTCGGCCGCGAGATCGAACCGCTCCTTGACGACATGGGCACGACCTTCCGCGACATCATCGGCGACTCGCAACTGCGCTGGCTCGGCCCGGAGAAGGGCGTGATGCACATGGCCATCGGCGCGGTCATCAACGCGCTGTGGGACATCAAGGCCAAGCGCGCCGGTCTGCCGCTCTGGCAGCTGCTCGCGCGGATGACACCCGAGGAGCTCGTCGACCTGGTCGACTTCCGCTACCTGACCAACGCTCTGACGCCCGAGGACGCGCTCGAGATCCTCCGTGCGGCCGAGCCCGGTCGACTCGAGCGCGAGCGCGAGCTGCTCGCCACGGGCTATCCCGGATACACGACGAGCCCCGGCTGGCTGGGCTACTCCGACGAGAAGCTCGAACGACTCGCTCGCGAGGCGATGGCCGACGGCTTCACCCAGATCAAGCTCAAGGTCGGTGCCGACCTCGACGACGACATCCGTCGGTTCCGCAAGGCGCGCGAGGTCTGCGGACCCGACTTCCCCATCGCGATCGACGCGAACCAGCGCTGGGAGGTGTCGGAGGCGATCGAGTGGGTGAACGCGCTCGCCGAGTTCCACCCCGCCTGGATCGAAGAGCCCACGAGCCCCGATGACGTGCTCGGTCACGCCGAGATCGCCAGGGGAGTGGCGCCCATCCGCGTCGCCACCGGCGAGCACGCCCAGAACCGCGTGATCTTCAAGCAGCTCCTGCAGGCTGGGGCCATCTCGGTCATGCAGATCGACGCCGTGCGCGTCGCGGGTGTCAACGAGAACATCGCCAACCTGCTGCTGGCCGCGAAGTTCGGCGTGCCAGTGTGCCCGCATGCCGGTGGTGTCGGTCTGTGCGAGGCCGTGCAGCACCTGTCGATGTTCGACTTCGTCGCCGTCACCGGCACGCGAGAGGGCCGGATGATCGAGTTCGTCGATCACCTGCACGAGCACTTCGTGATCCCGACCGACATCCAGGGTGGCTCGTACATGGCGCCCACCGCGCCCGGCTCGGGCATGGAGATGAAGGCCGAGAGCATCGCCGCCTACACGTGGACGGGTCAGCATGTCGGCGCCTGAACCTCTCACGGTTCCGACGCTCGGGTACGGGGCCGCGAACGTCGGCAACCTCTTCCGCCCGCTCACCGACGACGAGTCGTGGGCCGTGCTGGACGCTGCGTGGGACAGTGGCATCCGCTACTTCGACACGGCTCCGCACTACGGGCTCGGTCTCTCGGAGCGCCGCCTCGGAGCGTTCCTGCAGACCAAGCCGCGCGACGAGTTCGTGCTGTCGACCAAGGTCGGGCGGCTGCTGCGGCCGAACCCCGAGCATGACGGCGGCCTCGACACCGCGAACGACTTCCACGTGCCCGACGACCTGCAGCGTGTCTGGGACTTCTCGGCCGACGGCATCCGCACGAGCCTCGACGAGTCGCGCGAGCGGCTGGGCATCGAGCGCATCGATCTGCTCTACCTGCACGACCCCGAACGGCACGACCTCGATCTCGCGCTCGCCGAAGCCCTGCCGGCTCTGGAGCAGCTGCGATCCGACGGCCAGGTCGCCGCGGTCGGGATCGGGTCGATGGTGTCGGACGCGCTCGCCGCCTCGGTGCGCTCGGCCGATCTCGATCTGATCATGGTCGCGGGGCGCTACACGCTGCTCGAACAGCCTGCCGCGGCCGACGTGCTGCCGGCGTGCCGGGAGACCGGCACGGGCATCGTCGCGGCATCCGTCTTCAACTCGGGGCTGCTCGCGTCGAATGCACCGCGTCGTGACGGACGCTATGAGTACGGGCAGTTGCCGGACGAGCTGTGGGAGCGGCTGCTGCGCATCGCACGGGTGTGCGCCGAGCACGACGTGCCGCTGCCCGCGGCCGCGATCCAGTTCCCGCTGCAGTCCGACGTCGTGCGCTCGGTCGTCGTCGGGGGCAGCCGACCGACGCAGCTGACCCAGAACGCCGAGTACGCGGCTCTCGAGATCCCCGGTGCGCTGTGGGACGAGCTCGCGGCGGAGGGGCTGATCCCCGCCTGAGTCGGACGTCGCGCGTTCACAGCTCAGCATGAGCGGGCCCGGGAGTCGGGTTCCGGGCCTTCGGCATCGGTTCCAGCGCGGCGTCATGCTGAGTTGTGAACCGAGCAGAAGGCTCAGCGGCCGGCGGTCGACTCGCGCACGACGAGCTCGGCGGCGAACGGTGTCGGCGCCGGAAGGTCGGCGGTGGGATCGGTGAGCTGGCGGATCAGTGCCGCACCCGCCGCGCGGCCGATCTCGTACCCGGGCTGCCGCACGCTCGTGAGCGGCACGACGGTCTGGTGCGCCTGTGCGACGTCGTCGAAGCCGACCAGCGCGATCTCCTCCGGCACGCGGATCCCCTCGCGCAGCAGTCGGGTGAGCACCCCGATCGCGACCATGTCGTTCGCGGCGAAGATCGCATCGGGGCGGTCAGCGGACGGCAGCGCGATGATCCGCTCGGCGATGTCGAGGCCGTCCTCCGTCGTCAGGTGCGGCACGTCGAACACGTCGACCGCGGCATCCGATCCCTCCGCCGCGTCGCGCAGACCCTGCAGCCGGTCGTTCGACTGGCTGACGCTCGGCGCCCCCAGGAACAGGATGCGGCGACGGCCGATCGACAGCAGATGCTCGCCGGCGAGGCGCCCGCCGCCGCGGTCGTCGAAGCGCACCGACCCGACGGTCGACGAGTCGGGGATGGGACCGACGACGACGGAGCGGATGCCGCGCTCCGCGAGCTGCTCGAGTCGGGGCACGACGTCGTCGAGGGGGTAGATCACGATGCCCTGCACCCGGTGCGCCTCGAACATGTCGATGTTGCGGCGTTCGAGGGCTGCATCGCGGGCGCTGTTGCTGAAGAAGAGCGACCATCCGCCCTCTCGGGCCACGTCCTCGACACCGCGGGAGAGCTCGTGGAAGTACGGCAGCCAGGCGTCGAGCAGGATCAGCGCGAGCGCCTTGCTCGATCCCGCTCGCAGCTGCCGCGCCGACTCGTTCGGTACGTAGCCGAGCTTCTCGATCGCGTCTCTGACCTTCGCGGAGCTGGCCTCGCCGAGCACGTGCGGGTGGTTCAGGTAGTTCGAGACGGTCGAGGACGACACCCCGGCGAGGGCTGCGACATCTTTGACGCTGGCGGGCATGGAGCTCCTTGTCGGTTTCGCCGGTGCGCTCTTGCGCGGGGGCCTCTGCGCACCGGCGCGGCACCGACGTGTCCACAGTAGCCGAGCGGTTGGCACGTTCCAAGAAAGTTCTTGACACGGCATCCACGCCCCGCGTACCGTGACCTGAACGCGGGGTTGGAACGTGCCAACCCGCAGAGGCGATGGTGCCCCACACCCGTCTCCGAGAGGTCTCATGAACATCGGATGCCACGGGCTCGTCTGGACCGGACGCTTCGATGCCGACGGCATCCGCCTGTCGGTCGAGAAGACGAAGGCGGCGGGATTCGACCTGATCGAGTTCCCGCTCATGGATCCCTTCTCGTTCGACGTCGCCGCGGCGAGGGATGCCCTCGAAGAGCATGATCTCGCGGTCAGCGCTTCGCTCGGCCTGTCGGGTGCGACCGACGTCACGAGCTCCGACCCGGCGGTCGTCGCCGCCGGCGAGGCGCTGCTGCTCAAGGCGGTCGATGTGCTCGCCGATCTCGGCGGACAGCACTTCTGCGGCGTGATCTACAGCGCGATGCAGAAGTACATGGATCCGGTGACGCCCGAAGGGCTCGAGAGCAGTCGTCGCACGATCGCACGCGTCGCCGACCACGCCGCCGAACGCGGAGTGTCGGTCTCGCTCGAGGTCGTCAACCGCTACGAGACGAACGTGCTGAACACGGCGCGGCAGGCGCTCGCCTACCTCGCACAGGTCGATCGGCCGAACGTCGGCATCCACCTCGACACGTACCACATGAACATCGAGGAGTCGGATATGTTCGCGCCGGTCCTCGACGCCGCACCGGCCCTCCGGTACGTGCACATCGGCGAGAGTCACCGCGGGTATCTCGGCACGGGAACCGTCGACTTCGACAACTTCTTCAAGGCGCTGGGCCGCATCGGCTACGACGGCCCGATCGTGTTCGAGTCGTTCTCGTCGGCGGTGGTGGCACCCGATCTCAGTCGGATGCTCGGCATCTGGCGCAACCTCTGGACTGACAACGCCGAGCTCGGAGCGCACGCGAACGCGTACATCCGCGACAAGCTCGTCGCCGTCGACTCCATCCGGCTGCACTGAGGACTCAGAGCTCCCGGCGGGCAACCTGTGGCCAACTTGTTATTACAGGTCTTTCCTTCCCGGAGAGTGTTAGTTACATTTAGATACAACTTGCGCAGGGCAGGGCGCAGGTTGCAGAATTGATCCGATGTTTCCGGACCCGACCGGACTCAGCGGATAACGACCTTCAAGGAAGCAGGTGAGCACATGAGTGACCCCATTCTCAGAGTCGAGGGGATCAGCAAGGGATTCCCCGGTGTGCAGGCTCTCAAGGACGTGCACCTCGAGGTGCGGGCCGGTGAGGTGCTCGTGCTCGTGGGCGAGAACGGCGCGGGCAAGTCCACCCTGATGAAGATCCTGTCCGGGATCTACACCAAGGACGAGGGAACGATCACGTTCGAGGGCGCGGAGGTCGAACTCACCAGCCCGCTGCAGGCGCAGCAGCTCGGAATCACGATCATCCACCAGGAACTCAACCTGATGCCCGACCTCACCGTCGCGCAGAACATCTTCGTGGGGC
Organism: Microbacterium sp. 22215; assembly: GCF_052045655.1. NCBI lineage: Bacteria > Bacillati > Actinomycetota > Actinomycetes > Micrococcales > Microbacteriaceae > Microbacterium > Microbacterium sp. 22215. The sequence goes on along the minus strand of NZ_JBQEPC010000008.1, from coordinate 48,044 downwards.
GTGAGCCCACGACCGGCCCGTTCCTCTCGGAGGGCAAGCTGAACAAGCAGACCGCCGAGCTGCTGCAGCGCCTCGGCATCCGGTTGAATCCGCGCCAGCTCGTCGGCGAGCTCACCGTGGCCGAGCAGCAGATGGTCGAGATCGCGAAGGCGCTGTCGTTCAACGCCAAGGTGCTCATCATGGACGAGCCGACGTCGGCGCTCACCGACTCCGAGACCGAGACCCTGTTCGTGCTCATCGAGCAGCTGCGGGCATCCGGCACCGGCATCGTCTACATCTCGCACCGCATGGACGAGCTGCGACGCCTCGCCGACCGGGTCACGGTGCTCCGAGACGGCACATACATCGGATCACTGGACAAGTCGGAGGTCAGCATCCCGAAGATCATCGAGATGATGGTCGGACGAGTGATCGACGAGGGCACCCGCCCCGAAGCCCGCGATCACATCAACGACCCGATCGTGCTCGACGTGCAGGGACTCTCGACCAAGACCCTCCTGAAGGACGTGTCGTTCCAGCTGCACCGGGGCGAGATCCTCGGCTTCGCCGGACTCATGGGCGCGGGGCGCACCGAGACCGCTCGAGCGGTCATCGGCGCGGATCATCGCGACGGAGGGTCGATCGCGATCAGCGGACAGCAGGTGCGCATCGGACAGCCGGCGGATGCCGTGAAGCACGGCCTCGGCTACCTCTCGGAGGACCGCAAGCTCCTGGGCCTCATGCTCGAGCAGGACGTCACGTTCAACACCGTGCTCGCGTCGCTCGGCTCGTACGCCAACGGCATCGGCTGGATGGGCGACAACAAGGCGAAGAACCGCACCAAGGAGTACGTGCAGCAGCTGAGGGTCAAGACGCCCTCCGTGAACCAGATCGTCAAGCTCCTCTCCGGAGGGAACCAGCAGAAGGTCGTCATCGCCCGGTGGCTGATGCGCGACTGCGACATCCTCATCTTCGACGAACCGACCCGAGGCATCGACGTCGGCGCGAAAGAGGAGATCTACCGCCTGATGCAGCAGCTCGCTGATCAGGGCAAATCCATCATCGTCATCTCATCGGAGCTCCCGGAGATCCTCCGCGTCGCGAACCGCATCGCGGTCTTCGCGAACGGTCGCATCACCGGGACGCTCCGCAACGAAGAAGCCAGCCAGGAGAAGATCATGCAACTCGCAGCCCACGGGGAGGAAGACTGATGAGCACCCCGCAGAAGCAGGGATCGTCGACGACGACGATCATCCAGACAGCGGTCGACGAGAACACCGACAAGCGCGACATCGGCGGGTTCCTCCGGCGCCAGCTCCAGCAGTCGCTCGCCTTCGGCACGCTGATCGTGCTCGTGGTCTTCTTCTCGATCGCCAGCCCCGCCTTCTTCACCTTCAGCAACATCGCCACGGTGCTGCTGTCGACCGCGGTCATCGGCATCCTGGCGCTCGGCACGACCTTCGTCATCATCACCGGCGGCATCGACCTCTCGATCGGCACCGGCATGGCGCTCTGCGCCGTGATGACGGGTGTGTTCGTGACGAACATGGGACTCCCGGTCTGGGTCGGCGTGATCGGCGGTGTGCTCACGGGCGTCCTGATGGGGCTCGTGAACGGCATCAACATCACGTTCCTCCGACTGCCCCCGTTCATCGCGACCCTCGCGATGATGATGATCGCCGGCGGCCTCGCCCTCGTCATCTCGAACGTCTCGCCGATCTACTTCTCGACGTCGGCCCCTGACTTCAAGAAGATCGCGCTCGGCGTGATCATCCCCGGCATCCCGAACGCCGTGCTGATCACCGCCGTGGCCGCGATCATCGCCTGGCTGGTGCTGTCGAAGACGCTTCTCGGCCGGTACACCTTCGCGATCGGCTCGAACGAGGAGGCTACGCGCCTCTCGGGTGTGAACACCCGGCGCTGGACGATCCTCATCTACATGTTCGCCGGCGCCTTCACCGGCATCGCGGGCATCGTCATCGCCGCCCGACTCGACTCGGCTCAGCCGCAGATCGGCACCGGCTACGAGCTGCAGGCGATCGCCGCGGTCATCATCGGCGGAACCTCGCTGCTCGGCGGACGAGGCTCGATCCTCGGCACCGTGATCGGTGCGCTGATCATGAGCGTGCTCGTCAACGGCCTGCGCATCATGTCGATCCAGTCCGAATGGCAGAACATCGTCGTCGGCATCGTCGTGCTGCTGGCCGTGTTCCTCGACTCGCTGCGCAACCGGCAGCGCACCTGATCCCACAGATCTACACCCCCCACCACCACCACACAGAGAACAATGGAGTTTCCATGAAATTCGGCAAGAAGACCGCATTCGCGGCACTCGTGGCCGCATCCGCCCTCGTCTTCGCGGGCTGCGCAGGCGGCGGTGACGTCATCGAAGAAGGCAGCGGCGACGGAGGCAGCGGCGACGGCGAGATGTACATCGCGCTCGTCTCGAAGGGCTTCCAGCACCAGTTCTGGCAGGCCGTCAAGAAGGGCGCGGAGCAGAAGGCCGAGGAGCTCGGCGTGAAGATCACGTTCGAAGGCCCCGCGGCCGAGACCGAGATCGCCCAGCAGCTCGAGATGCTGACCACCGCGATCGACAAGAACCCGGATGCCATCGCCTACGCCGCCCTCGACCCCGAGGCGTGCGTCGCCCCGCTCGAGCAGGCCAAGGCCAAGGACATCCCCGTCGTCTACTTCGACGCCCCCTGCGACGGCGACGTGGGCCTGAGCCTCTCGGCGACCGACAGCAAGGTCGCCGGCGCGCTCGCGGCAGAGCACATGGCCGAGCTGATCGGCGGCAAGGGCGAGGTCGCCATCGTCGGTCACTCGAACATCAACTCGACCGGCGTCGAGCGTCGTGACGGGTTCGTCGAGAAGATCGAGGCGGACTTCCCCGACATCAAGATCGTCGACATCCAGTACGGTGACGGCGACCACCTGAAGTCGGCCGACATCGCCAAGACGCTGATCGCCGCCCACCCCGACCTCAAGGGCATCTACGGAACCAACGAGGGCTCGGCCATCGGTGTCGTGAACGCCGTGAACGAGCTCGGTCTCGAGAAGGGCAAGATCACGATCGTCGGCTTCGACTCGGGAGCCGCGCAGATCAACGCGATCAAGGACGGCACGATGGCCGGCGCCATCACGCAGGACCCGATCGGCATCGGCGAGCAGGTCGTCCAGGCGGCGTACGACGCCGCCAACGGCGACGACGTCGACGAGTTCTACGACACCGGTTCGTACTGGTACGACAGCACGAACATCGAGGACGAGAAGATCGCCGCGGTTCTCTACCAGTGACCCGCTGATCTGACGAGAAGCCCCTCGCCTTCGGGCGAGGGGCTTCTTGCGTGCCCGGTGGCGGCGTGGGTCAGATGCGGCGGAGGAAGGTCAGGATCGACGACGGCTCGACGATCAGCTGCTGCAGCGCCTCGTTGAACGGCACACCGGCCGGAGCTGCGATGTGCGCCTGGAATGCCGCTTCGTCGCGATAGACCTCGTAGACGAAGAAGCGGTCGGGGTCATCGACGAGGCGCGTCGCATCGAACACGACGTTGCCCTCTTCGGCGCGTACGACCTCGGCGAAATCGCGCAGCAGTGCAGCCACCTCGTCGCCCTTCTCGGGGCGTGCGGTGAACACGGCGTGCAGGATGGTCGGCTCGGCCATGAGGACTCCTCGGGGTGGATGCGGGATGCGGATCTGGATGCGGCGGTCAGGACGACAGGGTGAGCAGGCGTGCGGGGTTCGCGACGAGCATCCGCTCCACGGCGTCGTCGCCGACGGCGGAGCGCAGGCGCGGCAGGTAGCGCTCGCCGAGGTAGGCGAGTCCGGGCATGCCGCCGTAGGAGATGTACCGGGTGCGGCGGGCGACGTCGCCGCCGAGCAGCACCCGGTCCGCGGCGCCGAAGGCCACGACCTTCTCGGTGAGGGCGAGCAGCTCGGCATCCGATCGGGTGCGCGGTCGGGCGAAGCCGTCGTATCCCAAGTAGGCACCGCGTTCGGCGAGGGACGCATGCAGGCCGGCATCCGGGTCTCGGTCGGCATGCGCGAGCGCCACACGATCGGATGCCACGCCCTCGGCCTCGAGCAGATCGAGCACCTCGTGGGCCGCCGTGCAGAACTCCAGGTGCACCATCACCGGCGCCCCGGTCGCACGATGAGCCTCGGCGAGCGCGACCAGCGTCGTGTGCTCGAACGAGGTGATGCTCCAGTAGCCGACGCCGGCCTTGAGCATGCCGGCGCGCACCGGCGAGCCATCGGGCGTTGCGGCCCGGGGCACGTCGGGCGTCTCGAAGACCAGGGCATCGTCGACGGGCATCCCGCGCGTCACCTCGGCGATGAACAGTGCCGCGAGGCGGTCGCCGCTCCACGCCTGCAGCGGGTGGTCGGCGCCGTAGTGAGCCTCGCGATGGCGGCCTGTGGTCGCGATCACGTGCATCCCGGAGCCCGCGCTGATGCGGGCGACCGCCTCGGGGTCGCGGCCGAGACCGAAGGGCGTGGCGTCGATCATGGCCTCGAAGCCGCTGGCCTTCAGCAAAGCGGCCTCGCGGCCCGAGAGGTCCTCGTCGTCGAGTTCGTCTCCCGGGAGCAGGGGTGAGATCTGGAAGAGGTGCTCGTGATAGTTCGTCGACCCGAGCTGTGTCGGATCGATGTCGCCGAGCACCGTCCGGACGACGGCCATCAGCGCGCCGATTCTGCGGCCTCGGCGAGGCGCTCGACGATCTCGGGGGTGAGGTCGATCTCGAACACGTCGGCGACGACCTGCGACCAGCCGTGGATGAAGTAGCGCCAGCCGTCGACCACGTGCAGGCCCCTCGTGGCCTCCTGGGCGCGTGCCTGATGCAGGAACTCGAGTGACCCGCGGTAGTTGAACTCCCACACCCACGCGCCCTCGGGGAACACCACATCGTCGGGCAGCGGCGAGCCGGGGCGGTCCTTGCCGAGGCCCGTGGCGTTCACGATCAGCGACCCTGTCGGGGCCGCGGCGACGATCGTCGCGGCATCCTGCGCCGTGTCGGTGCGCACGTACGTGATCAGTCCCTCGGGAGTGCCGTGCTGGCGGTGCACCTCGCGCAGGTGGTCGAGCTTCTCGTCGTCGCGGGCGGTGACGGTGATCCTCGCCGGAGTGTCCGCTCGCTCCGCCAGCGCCCAGCTGAGCGCCGTGCCCGAGCCGCCGGCGCCGAGGATCACGACCTCGGCTCCCGTGCGGGCGAAGTGGTCGGCGGGCAGGAAGTCGTTCAGCGCGAGATCGACCGTGAGCGGATCCTTGGCGCGGCCGATCAGGCGGTCGCCGCGCTTCGAGATGCTCGAGATCTCGGAGCACGAGACCGCAAACGGGTCGAGCTCGTCGAAGAGGTCGGATGCCGCGGCGAAGACGTTCATCTTGTGCGTCGTGACGAGGGCACCCCGGTGGTGGGGGTCGTCGCGGATCTGCTCGACCATCGCGACGTACTGCGCGGGCGTCGCATCCATCGGCAGGTCGTGCCCGATGAGGTTCGCGGTCGGAAGACCCAGGACGTCGGCCCACTTCGGGAACACGGTCATGATCGACGACGAGCCGGTGCTCACGCCGATGAAGCCCATGTAGCCGCCGGTCGCCGGAGTCGCGGCAGTCGAGGGGGTCTCGGTGAGGGTCATGGTCTGGTCCTTCAGGGTCGGGGAGAGACGGGGTGTGCGGGGGTCGTGCCCGCGAGAACCGCCAGCACGTCGTCGAGCGACATCGCGCCCATGTTGTCGACCGCCTGTGTGGTCTGCGCGCCGAGGTGCGGGGTGACCGTCACGCGGTCGGCGAGGTCGTCGGCGAGCAGCGGGCTCGCGCTCGCCGCGGTGTCGCCGTTCAGGGTGTCGGCGGCGTACCCGCCGAGGCGTCCGTCGCGCAGGGCGGCGGCGAGAGCCACCTCGTCGACGAGGTCGGGGCGCGCCGTGTTCACCAGGATCATCCCCGGACGGATGCCGTCGAGCCGCGCCGCATCGACGAGGGTCTGGCCGCCGGGGGCGTGCAGGGTGATCAGGTCGGCGGTGCGGAACAGCTCGTCGAGGTCGACCGGCTCGGCCCCTCGCTCGGCGATGGCGTCAGCGGGAAGGAACGGATCGGCGGCGAGCACTCGCGAGCCGAAGCCTCCGAGTCGCCGGGCGACGCCTTGGCCGATGCGGCCGAAGCCCACGATGCCGACCGTCGCCGCCCCGAGCTCGCGCCCGCGGCGCACTGCCCAGTCGCCTGCGCGCACGCGGCGGTCGCCGTCGGGAATGAAGCGGAGGGCCGCGAGCATGAGTCCGACGGCGTGGTCGGCGACGGCATCCGCGTTCGCGCCGGGGGTGTTGGTCACCGGGATGCCGCGTCTCAGCGCCGCATCGAGATCCACCGCCTCGGTGCCGACCCCGTAGCGGGCGACGACTCGGAGGTTCGGCGCGGCGGCGAGGTGCTCGTCCGTGACGGGGCCGGTTCCCGCGATCCACCCCTCGGCCGCGGCCAGCAGCGGTGCGAGCTCGGTGAGCCCGTGGTGCGCGGGTCCGCGGACGATATCGTGGCCGGCGGCGTGCGCCCGGCCCACGAGGTCGAGGTCGCCGTCCGAGAACGAGCGGCTGGTGGCGAGGATGACTCCCATCAGGCGCCCCGGGTGACGGGGGCCTGGGCGAACCACGGCTCGAGCGCGGCGTAGGCGTCGACGAAGCGGGAGTGTCGCTGCGCGTGCACGGCGTGCCGGCCGGCATCCGGCGTGAACTCCGCCGTCACCTCGCTCAGCGCCCTGGCTGCCGAGAAGTCGGCCAGGCCGAGCCCGACCGCGCCGGTGACCGCGGCGCCGAGGCTGTTGGCCTCTTCGACGATCGTGCGGCGACGGATCGGCACACCCCAGACGTCGGCGAGGATGCCGAGCCAGGCGTCGCTCTGCGCTCCGCCGCCCACCGCGTCGATGCGGTCGAACGTGGCTCCGGAGTCGCGGAACGCCTGGATGCAGGTGAGCAGGTTGTACGCCACACCCTCGAGCACGGCGCGGGTGAGGTGCGCGCGGGTGTGGTGACGCCCGAGTCCGACGAACGCGCCGCGGGCGTGCGGGTCCCACAGCGGGGAGCGCTCGCCGAGCAGGTAGGGCAGGAAGTACAGGTCTTCGGTGTCGAGGTCGCCTCCGGCCTCCGCTGTCAGCCGCGCAGTGTCGGGGTGCGCGGGGTCGGGGGAGAGCGCCTCGGCGATCCACTGCACCGATGCGCCGCCGGCCTGCATCGTCGCGGTCGGGACGAAGGAGCCCGGCACGACGTTGTCGAAGGTCATGGTGCGCATCTGCGGGTCGTGCAGCGGAGCGAGGCTCGCGAACGAGATCCACGAGGAAGTGCCCAGGCACACGTAGGCGCCGTCTTCGGGGGCGACGATGCCCGAGCCCACCGCGGCGAGCGGTCCGTCTCCGCCGCCCATCACGACGCGCACGGATGCCGGGAGCCCGAGTGCATCGGCCGACTCGGTCGTGAGCGAGCCAGCGACGGTCGTCGACTCGAGGATCTCGGGGAAGAGTGCGGCGTCGAGCCCTGCGGCCGCGAGCACGTCTGCCGACCAGGTGCCGCGCAGCTGGTCATAGGCGTTCGTACCCGACGCGTCGGACCGCTCGGTGGCGAGTCGCCCGGTGAGCCGGTAGACGATGTAGTCCTTGGCGACGCAGAAGTGTCGCACGCGCGCCCACACGTCGGGTTCGTTGTCGCGCACCCACATGATCTTCTCGAGTGAGTAGGTGGGGTTCAGGCGGTGGCCGAGGACGCGGTACGCGTCCTCGGCGCCCAGGCGCTGTTCGAGTGCCCGGGTCTGCGCGCCCGAGCGGGTGTCGGCCCAGATGATCGCGGGGCGCACCGGTTCACCATGCCCGTCGAGCAGCACGGTGCCCATCATCTGGCCGCTGACGACGAGGCCTCCGATGGTCTCGGGCCCGACGCCGGCGCGGGCGATCAGCTGTCGGGTCGCCGCGACGACGGCATCCCACCAGTCGGCCGGATCCTGCTCGGCGATGCCGCCCGCGGCGAAGTGCGCCGGATAGGGGACGGTGACAGAGGTGACGAGGCGGCCGTCGTCATGGTGCAGGGACGCCTTGTTGCCGGTCGTCCCCAGATCGTGCGCGATCAGCATGGCCGGAGCCTATTCCGCGGAGGGGGTCGCGGAATAGGGGCGCAGGTCCACGCCCTCGGAGGCGCGATAGGCCCGGGAGCCCATCCCGTGCTCGAGGACCCAGCCGTAGTCGTGGCCGGCGCCGCCCGGGTACACCGCGAGGAACGCATAGGGCTCGTCACCCGTGTTCACCGAGCGGTGGGCCCAGCCCGGCGGGATGTAGCCGATGGTGCCGGGGAGCATGTCGAGCCATTCGGTGCGCTCGCCGTCGAACATGAGCAGCCCGCCGCGACCCTTCAGCGCCAGGTAGATCTCGCCCTGGTGGTTCGGGTGCTGGTGGCCCTTGGTCATCCATAGCTCGCCGGAGGTGTCGCCGGGCATGATCGTCGTGATCGACTGGGGCAGTTCGCGGTCGACCTCGGGCACGGGCGAGCTGACGACGGTGTAGACCACGGGGTTGTCGCCGGCGGATGCGGCGGCCCAGGCATCCGCGTCGAGGAACAGGCCCTCGAGGTCGGACATGCGCCGCGTCAGGGTGGGCCCCTCGGGCGAGAGCGTGAGCTTCTCGGCGTCGAACGCGATCGCCATCGGCGAGATCGGGGGCGTGTGGAACTGGGGCATCGGTGCTCCTCGTGCGGGTGCTGCGGCGCTGCACAACCTGTAATGACAAGTTGAGTGTACCTGTTATGACAAGTAGCGTCCAGTGCTCGGATGCGCGGGGTTTCGGGCGCGGGTGTGCGCTGGCCTGGGATGCCGGAATCCGATCGCAAGGAGCCCCCGGATCGCCTCTACCCTGAGACGGTGCAATTCGCCTTCATCGACGAGTCCGAACCGCTCGGGGCAGGCAACAGCGGGCCGTACGTCATGGTGGCGACGCTCCCGCAGTGCGGCGAGATGGCGGATCTGCAGGACCTTCGCCGGTCATTGGTCGCGTTGAAGCCGAAAGGTGCGATCAAGCTGCACTGGTATGACAACGTCGGTGCTCTCAAGGATGAAACCGTCTCCGTCATCTCGGCGATGCCGCTCGCTCACTGGGCGGTCGTCGTTCATCCGGAAGCGGGAGATCGCAGCGAACGGACTCGCCGCGCGTGCATCACTCGGCTCTTCTGGGAACTCGACCGACTCGACGTCGTCGACCGCGTCGTCTTCGAATCACGTGGACAGAGTGATGACCGCCGGGACATGGCCATGGTGCAGGCGCTGCGGGCATCGCGCGTGATCGGGTCGAGAATGCGAGTCGAGCACGTTCGAGGATCGAGCGAGCCGTTGCTCTGGCTTCCGGATGCGGTCTGTGGGGCGGTCAATGGACGCGTCACAGGACGTGACCTATGGGCGGGCCGACTCGACCATCAGCTCCGCATCGTCACCGAGATGCGCGAAACCCGGGCCCCACAATCAGCAGGAAATCCCGGGTTCACTTCTCCAGCCTCCGCAAAGGGGGAGCTACCGACAGATTCTATCCGAAACGGGGTGTGACGGGGAGAGGGATGGTCGGGAATGCCCAAATCTCAGGATGCTGCGGCCAGCGCCCGAGCGAGGTGGGCCCGGCCGCCCCTGATCGCCTCGGCCGTCACCTCTTCGGACCCTGGATACTCGGCATGGCCCGCCGGGAGGACGGCGAGTTCGAGCATTCTTGCCGCGTTCGCGACGCCGAACTGTCCGGCGGGTGGCACGTACGGATCCCACAGGGCCGCCTCGACCCGCACCGGGATGGGGGCGAAGCCGAGGGCCGTCGACGCATCGAACCAGCGCAGCACCTCGAGGGCCTCCGGATGCGCGGCGACATGGTCGCGCACGGTCTCGCCGCTGCCCACGCAGTGCACCGCGAGCCGCTCGTCGTACTGGCCGAAGCTCGGCACGATGAGGGTCGCGCCGATGAAGCGCTCGTCCCAGGGGAGGGCGAGGGCGCCGATGCCACCGCCGAAGCTCTCGCCGACGTAGTAGAGGGGCAGGGATCCGACGAGGGTCGTGAGAGCATCCGCCGCGAGCCAGAGGTCGCGGGCGCAGAGCCCCAGCACGTAGCGCTCGGGGTCGTCGATTCCCGCGAGCACGTGCTCGGCCTGGAGTTCGGGAGCGCCGATGCCCGCGTTCAGAGTGGGCAGCCCGCGGGCGACGGGGAAGATCGCGGCCGCATCGTCGGGCACCCTGGCCAGATCGATCGCGTCACGTCCTCCGTAGCCGTGACCGTGCACGACGCCGACACGCGCCGGGGCGGTGACGGGTTCGACGAGCCAGGCCCGCAGGCGTGTGCCGTCGACTCCGGAGTGCTCGATGACCGACACGCGTCGGCCGTGCGCGGTCTCGGTGGACAGCACGGTGGGTGCGGCATCCATCGTCTTCGCCTGCGCGCGCCAGTCCTGCCACCGGTCGGCGAAACCATCGGGTGGGGCGATCGGAGCGATCGTGCGGAGCGTGCTCAGCGTGTGGCCGTAGCTCGCGTCGAAGTCAGCGCCGGCGAACCAGGTGTCGTAGGGGGAGGGGAAGGTCATGACGAGACGACGCTACCGAATCCGGATGCGGCGGCTCAGGCGCCCGCGCGTCGAGCCCGATACGCGGCCACGGCGTTGCGGTTGGTGCAGGTCGTCGAGCAGTAGAGCTTCGAGCGGTTGCGCGACAGGTCGAGAGCGAGCGCCTGGCAAGTATCGTCGGCGCAGATCGAGATGCGCGAGCCTTCATCTGCGCGGATGACGTCGATCAGCGCCATGGCGGTCTCGATCAGCACCCGTTCGGCGAGCGGGCGTTCGTCGGCCACCGCGTGCAGGTGCCAGTCGACTCCCGTGTGCCGCACGAGGCGGGGGGTGATCTGCGTGTCGGCGAGGGCGACGTTCACGAGTTCGGCCATCTCGTCTCGGGGCGCGAGGAGCATGGCGCGAAGGCGCGGGCGCAGATCGCGCAGCTCGGCCAGCTCAGCCTCGTCGCGGTCGAGCCGGCCCGAATACGGGAAGTCCGCGAGGAAGGCGTCGTAGTCGGCGAGCGTCTCGAGCGTCTCCGGCTCTTCTGCCGAGTTCACCAGCCAGACGGCCGAGCGAAGGGCCTCTTCCGTGTCATCGGTGAAGTTCATGTTGACACCTTACATCGTGCGCGAGTAGCGTCACCTGTCATGAGCACCGTTGCAAATGACGTCACGGCGCCGGGGGTGCGCTTCGGCCTGCCGCTGGCCATCGGCGCGGCCTTCGCGTTCGGGATGTCGGGCGCCTGGGCTCGCGGGCTCATTGATGCCGGGTGGACGCCGGGAGCAGCCGTGACGGTCCGTGTCTGGGTCGCGGCGCTCGTGCTGCTCGTCCCCACGATCCTGTCACTGCGGGGTCGATGGGGCGTGCTCACGAAGAACGCCGGGATGATCGCCGCCTACGGGCTGCTCGCCGTGACGGCCACCCAGCTCTGCTACTTCCAGGCCGTCGCCGTGATGGACGTCGGGCTCGCACTGCTCATCGAATACACGGCGCCGATCGCCGTGATCCTCTGGCTATGGCTGCGCAGGGGCGAACGGCCGAGTCGCCGCAGTGTGATCGGCGCGGCCATCGCCTTCGTCGGCCTCGTGCTGATGCTCGACATCATCACCGGCGCCGAGGTCAACGTGACCGGCATCCTCTGGGCGCTCGCCGCGATGGTGGGGGCGGCGACGTACTTCCTGCTCTCCGCCAAAGCCGACACCGGGCTGCCGCCGATCGTGCTCGCCGGAGGTGGGCTGCTGCTCGGGGCGGTCGCTCTCACGATCGCCGGGCTCGTCGGCATCCTGCCCCTCGCGTGGACGACCGACGACATCACCTACCGCTTCGGCACCGTGCCGTGGTTCGTGCCGGTGCTCGCGATCGGCCTGATCGCGACAGCGCTCGCGTACGTGCTCGGCATCGCCTCGACCCGGATGCTCGGTTCCCGCCTCGCCTCGTTCGTCGCGCTGTCCGAAGTCGTCGCCGCGCTGCTCTTCGGCTGGCTGCTGCTCGGTCAGCTGCCGGACCTGCTGCAGGCTCTCGGCGGCGCGCTCGTGCTGGTCGGAGTGGTCGTCGTGAAGCTCGGCGAGCCGCGCCCCGCCGAGTTCGTCGAGCCGATCCCGGATGCCGTCGCGCTGCCGCCGCATTAAGGCAATGTATACGCGAAGCGGCTGAAATCCGCACTCCTGACCGAGAGACTGCATTTGTGTATACACTGAGGGAATGAGCTCCGTCGCCGATCGCATCACCGCGAGCGATCGAGCGCACGCGGCGCTGCTGGACGAGATCCAATCCGGCGCCCTCCCCGCCGGCTCCGTGCTCGGCGAGGTCGAACAGGCCGCCCGCCTCGGCATCAGCCGCACGCCGATGCGCGAGGCGCTCCGCCGCCTCGCGGCAGACGGCCTCGTCGTGCAGCAGTCGCCGAGGGTCACGGTGGTGGCCGACCTGGATGCCGACGACATCCGCGCGCTGTTCGAGATCCGCCGCGCGCTCGAGGAGACCTCCGCGCGTCTCGCCGCACAGAGGGGTGACGCCGCGCTCTTCGCCGCGCTCGCCGACGAGTTCGCGCACGTCGACCTCGCCGCCGTCGAAGGGCGCGACGCCTACTACGCCCTCATCGCCCGCTTCGACGCGGCTCTCGACAGTGCCGTCGACAACGACTACATCGCCTCGGCTCTGCGTACCGTGCGCACCCATCTCGTGCGCGTGCGCCGCATGGCCCGCGACAAGCCCGCTCGCCTCGCCGCCTCCGCCGCCGAGCATCGCACGATCGCCGCAGCACTCGGTGCCCGTGACGGCGACCTCGCCGCCCACGCCACGCACGTGCACCTGCACAACGCGCTCGCCGGCATCCTCGACTCCCTGTCAGCCAACCCCGAAGGTGTGAAATGACCGTCACCCACCACGTCCGCGTCCACCGCAGCGACGAGAACCTCGCCCGAGAAGACCAGCTCGCCTGGAAGATCGCCGAGGTCGCCGCAGACCCGGTCGAGGTCGAGCAGGACGTCGTCGACATGATCATCAACCGCATCATCGACAACGCGTCGGTCGCCGCGGCATCGCTCACCCGCGGCCCCATCAACGCGGCCCGCGCGCAGGCGTTCAGCCACCCCGTCTCGACCGGCGGCATCGGTGCCACGGTCTTCGGCGCCGCTCTCGACCACCGCACCAGCCCCGAATGGGCGGCGTGGGCCAACGGCGTCGCCGTGCGCGAGCTCGACTACCACGACACCTTCCTCGCGGCCGAGTACTCGCACCCGGGTGACAACATCCCGCCGATCCTCGCCGTCGCCCAGCACGTGCAGGCCGACGGCCGCGCGCTGCTCCGAGGCATCGCCACCGGCTACGAGATCCAGATGGACCTCGTGCGCGCGATCTGCCTGCACAAGCACAAGATCGATCACGTCGCCCACCTCGGCCCGTCGGCCGCCGCCGGCATCGGCACCCTGCTCGGCCTCGACGTCGAGACGATCTATCAGGCCGTCGGCCAGGGGCTGCACACCACGACAGCCACGCGTCAGAGCCGCAAGGGCGAGATCTCGACCTGGAAGGCCCATGCCCCGGCCTTCGCGGGCAAGCTCGCGGTCGAGGCGGTCGACCGTGCGATGCGCGGCCAGACGAGCCCCGCCCCGATCTACGAGGGTGAAGACGGCGTGATCGCGTGGATGCTCGACGGCAAGGATGCCGCCTACGAGGTGCCGCTGCCTGCCGCGGGAGAGGCGAAGCGCGCGATCCTCGACTCGTACACGAAGGAGCACTCGGCCGAGTACCAGGCGCAGGCATGGATCGACCTCGCCCGCAAGCTGGGCACCGAGAACCCGGCGCTGCGCGATCCCGCCAACATCGACGCGATCGTGCTGCACACCAGCCACCACACGCACTACGTGATCGGCTCGGGGGCGAACGACCCGCAGAAGTACGACCCGACGGCATCGCGCGAGACGCTCGACCACTCGATCCCGTACATCTTCGCGGTCGCGCTGCAGGACGGCGGGTGGCACCACGTCGACTCGTACACCCCCGAGCGGGCCGGTCGCCAAGACACCGTCGCGCTGTGGCACAAGATCACCACGGCCGAGGACGCCGAGTGGACGCGCCGCTACCACTCGGAGGACCCCGACGTGAAGGCGTTCGGCGGTCGCGTCGAGTTCCGCCTCACCGACGGCACGACCGTGACCGACGAGATCGCCGTCGCCGACGCGCATCCGCTCGGCGCCCGTCCGTTCGCGCGCGACAACTACATCGCGAAGTTCCGCCTGCTGGCTGAGCCCGTGCTGGAGTCGGCCGAGATCGAGCGCTTCCTCGAGCTGGTGCAGCGTCTGCCCGAGCTCACGGCCGCCGAGGTCGGCGAGCTGTCGATCATCGCGAAGCCCGGAGTCCTCGAGGGCGCGGACGCTCCGAAGGGTCTGTTCTGATGCTGTACTCCCACGTCACCCCGGCCGAGAAGCGCCGTCTGTTCCGCGAGCGGCTCGCGAGCGGCGAGCTGCTGCAGTTCCCCGGTGCGTTCAATCCGCTGAGCGCCCGGCTGATCGAGCAGAAGGGCTTCGACGGGGTCTACATCTCGGGCGCGGTGCTCTCTGCCGACCTCGGCGTGCCCGACATCGGCCTCACCACGCTGACCGAGGTCGCCGGACGCGCGAAGCAGATCGCACGGATGACCGACATCCCCGCGATCGTCGACGCCGACACCGGCTTCGGCGAGCCGCTGAACGTCGCCCGCACGATTCAGGAACTCGAAGACGCGGGCCTCGCCGGCACGCACATCGAAGACCAGATCAACCCGAAGCGCTGTGGTCACCTCGACGGCAAGAGCGTGGTCGACGAACGCACCGCGATCCGACGCATCCGCGCTGCCGCCGACGCCCGACGTGACCCGAACTTCCTCATCATGGCCCGCACCGACATCCGCGCGGTCGAGGGACTCGACTCTGCGATCGACCGCGCGAAGGCGTTGGTGGATGCCGGAGCCGATGCCGTCTTCCCCGAGGCGATGCGCACTCTCGCCGAGTTCGAGGCGATGGCGGATGCTCTCGACGTGCCGATCCTCGCCAACATGACCGAGTTCGGCAAGAGCGACCTGTTCTCGGTCGACCAGCTGCGGGATGCCGGCGTGAACATGGTGATCTGGCCCGTCTCGCTGTTGCGCATCGCGATGGGCGCGGCGGGCCGCGCGCTCGATACGCTGAGCGAGGAGGGGCACCTCACCTCGAAGCTCGGTGAGATGCAGCACCGTGCCGATCTCTACGACCTGATCGACTACGAGTCCTACACGCGGTTCGACTCGGGCGTCGCAGGCTTCACCGTCACGAAGGAGTGAGCATGACCGAGCCGGACATCAAGAAGGGCCTCGCGGGCGTCGTCGTCGACACGACGGCGATCTCGAAGGTCAACCCCGAGACGAACAGCCTGCTCTACCGCGGCTACCCCGTGCAGGAGCTGGCGGCGACGCAGCCGTTCGAGGCGGTCGCGTACCTGCTGTGGCACGGCGAGCTGCCGACGTTCGAAGAACTGGCTGCCTTCCGGGCGCAGGAGCGCCCGCACCGCGCGCTGACCGAGAACGTCAAGACGGCGATCGATCTGATCCCGCTCGAGGCGCACCCGATGGACGAGGTGCGCACGGCCGTGAGCCTGATCGGCGCCTCCGACACGAACGCCGGCGGATCGGTGCTCGACGCCGGCGGCAGCCCCGAGGAGAACCTCGAGCGCAGCATCCGCCTCTTCGCCGCCCTTCCCGCGATCGTCGCCTACGGCCAGCGTCGCCGCCGCGGCGAGGAGCCGATCGAGCCTCGCGACGACCTCGACTACTCGGCGAACTTCCTCTGGATGACGTTCGGCGAGGAGCCCGACCCGGTCGTCGTCGACGCGTTCAACCGCTCGATGATCCTCTACGCGGAGCACTCGTTCAACGCCTCGACCTTCACGGCCCGCGTGATCACGTCGACTCTCAGTGACCTGTACTCGGCCGTGGTCGGAGCGATCGGCGCGCTCAAGGGCCCGCTGCACGGCGGTGCCAACGAGGCCGTGCTGCACATCTTCGACGAGATCGGCGAGGCGTCCAACGTCGTGCCGTGGCTGGATGAGGCGCTGGCAGAGAAGCGCAAGATCATGGGCTTCGGCCACCGGGTCTACAAGAGCGGCGACTCGCGCGTACCCACCATGAAGGCCGCGCTCGACACACTCGTCGAGCACTACGACAAGCCAGAGGTGGCAGAGCTCTACGACGTCCTCGAGTCGGAGTTCGTCGCGCGCAAGGGCATCTACCCGAACCTCGACTACCCGTCGGGCCCGGCCTACAACCTGATCGGCTTCGACACCCTCACCTTCACGCCGCTGTTCGTCGCGGCGCGGGTGACGGGGTGGACGGCGCACGTGATCGAGCAGGCGGGCGCCAACGCGCTCATCCGTCCGCTGTCGTTCTACGACGGCGTCGACGAGCGGCACGTCGAGAGCTGACACGGCCCTCCGCGTTGGAATCGCGCAAATGACCCTGTTCCGCGAGGGAACAGGGTCATTCACGCGATTCGAAACTCCCCGGGACAGGGTTGCCCCGATGCGGGACTAAGCCAGCTCGATCACCGACCATGACAGCGGCGGGAGCGTCGCGCGCACCGCGCCGTCGACGACCTCGGCACCGGCCAGCGGCACCATGTGCACGGCATCCTGCGTGGTCTCGAGGTTCGCGGTGTGGCGGTCTCCGCCCTCGGGAATGGTCAGCGTCTCGGCGTTCACGACGCGCAGACCGGTGAGTCCGCGGAGTTCGACCGTCAGGTCGCTCTCCTCGTCGAGCGAGCGGTTCGCGACGAAGACGACGACGCGTCCGGTCTCCTCGTCCCAGGTGGCCGCGGCATCGACCGCGTCGACCCCGCCGTAGCGCTTGGTCTCGATCTGCGGCGCCGACACCGCGAGGCGCAGGATGCGGCCCTTCGCGAGACGGGCCATGCGCTCGAAGGGCCAGAAGCTCGTCTGACGCCAGGCCGGACCGTTCTCCTCCGAGCGGATCGGCGCGATCACGTTCACGAGCTGCGCCTGGTTGGCGATCTTCACGCGGTCACCGTGACGCAGCAGGCTGTTGAGCAGCGTGCCCACGACGACGGCATCCGTCACGTTGTAGGTGTCTTCGATCAGGCGCGGATGCTTCTTCCACCCGGCCTTCGCGATCTCGACCGACTCGATGTCGTTGAACTTCACCTGGTCCCACACGTTCCACTCGTCGAACGAGATGTCGACCTGCTTGGTGTGCTTTCCCGCGGCCTTGACGGCGTCGATGGTCGCGATGACGCCGTCGATGAACGCATCCATGTCGACCGACTCCGCGAGGAACGACTCGGCGTCGTCGTCGTGCTCCTGGTAGTACGCGTGCATCGAGATGAAGTCGACCTCGTCGTACGCGTGGGTCAGAACCGTGTTCTCCCAGGTGCCGAACGTCGGCATCGATCGGCCGGACGAGCCGACCGCGACGAGCTCGATCGTCGGGTCGACGAGCTTCATGGCTTTGGCCGACTCCTGGGCGAGGCGGCCGTACTCGGTCGCGGTCTTGCCGCCGATCTGCCACGGTCCGTCGAGCTCGTTGCCCAGGCACCACAGCTTGATGTCGAACGGCTTCTCGGCGCCGTTCCTACGACGCAGGTCCGACCAGTAGGTGCCGCTGGGGTGGTTCGCGTACTCGACGAGCGACCGCGCCTCTTCGACGCCGCGGGTGCCGAGGTTGATGGCCTCCATGACCTCGACGTCGGCCTCCTTCGCCCAGTCCATGAACTCGTGCAGACCGAACGCGTTGGTCTCGATCGTGTGCCAGGCGCCGTCGATGCGCACGGGGCGATCCTCGACGGGGCCGACCCCGTCTTCCCAGCGGTAGCCCGAGACGAAGTTGCCCCCGGGGTAGCGGACCACGGTCGGACCCATCTCCTTCACCAGGGCGAGCACGTCCTGACGGAAGCCGCGCTCGTCGGCCTGCGGGTGCCCCGGTTCGTAGATTCCGGTGTACACGCAGCGCCCCATGTGCTCGACGAACGACCCGAAGAGCCTCCGGGGGACGTCGGCGATGGTGAAGTCGCGGTCGATGGTGATGCGGGCCTGAGACATTGCTCTCCTAGATTTCTGGCTCTCGAGCCGGGTGGGGGACTACTGACCGCCGAAGCCGCTGGTCGCGACTCCCTTGACGATCTGCTTCTGGAAGATGATGAACACGATGATCAGCGGCAGTGCCGCGAGCACGGCCTGTGCCATGACCTGCGCGTACTGCACGCCGTAGGCGCTGATGACCGTCTGGAGTCCGACCGGCAGCGTCATCAGCGTGGTGTCGTTGATGACGAGGAACGGCCAGAGGAAGTTGTTCCACGCGCCGATGAACACGAAGATCGCGACGGATGCCAGGATCGGCCGCGAGAGCGGCAGCACGATCGACCAGAAGATGCGCAGGCGACTGGCGCCGTCGACGCGCGCCGCATCTTCGAGCTCGATCGGGATCGCGTCGAAGAAGCGCTTCAGGATGAACACCATCGCCGGGGCGACGACCTGCGGCAGGATCAGACCCCAGTAGGTGTCGATCATGTTGAACGCGAGCATCTCGTAGAACAGCGGGATGATCAGCACCTGGGGCGGCACGACGATCGAGGCGATGATGACCACGAACAGCCATCTGCGACCGGTGAAGTCGAGCCGTGAGAACGCGTAGGCGGCCAGGGCCGAGATCGTCAGCGTGATCAGGGTGACGGCGATCGACGTCCACAGGCTGTTGAACGCCCAGGTGTAGACGTTGCCCTGCGACAGGATCGCCGCGAAGGCCTCGACGGTCGGGCCCGAGGCGCCGATCCATGACGGGTCGCCGCTGGCGGCATCCGTCTCGGTCTTGAAGGCGGTCGCGACCGCCCAGAGGAACGGCAGCAGCCAGCCGACGGCCAGGATGATCAGCACGACGAGGGCGCTGATGCGCAGCGCACCGAACGGCTTCTGACCCGGCAGGTGCGAGCGGCGGGCTCGCGCCGGCTTGGCGGTGGTGATGGTCTCGGTGAGTGTGGCGGTGGACATCACAGCTGCGACTCCTTCCGGCGGCGCATGATCAGAGCCTGCGCGACGCCGATGATGACGATGAGAGCGAAGAACACGTAGGAGATCGCGGCCGAGTAGCCGAATCGGTAGCTGACGAAGCCGGCCTCGTAGATGTACTGGACGATCGAGCGGGTGGTGTCGCTCGCGACCCCGCCGAGCATCTGGTACGCCTGGTCGAAGAGCTTCAGCGATGCCAGGATCTGCAGGATCAGGATCAGCACGGTCGCCGGTCCCAGCTGGGGGAGCGTGATCGACCAGAACTGCCGCCACGGGCCCGCGCCGTCGAGCGATGCGGCCTCGTACTGCTGCGGCGGGATGTTCTGCATCGCGGCGAGATAGAGAAGGAAGTTGAATCCGACCGTCCACCAGATGGTGGCGATGACGATCGACAGCATGTTGGTGTCGGGGTTCTGCAGCCAGGCCAGCGGCTCGAGGCCGAAGAACTCGAGGATGTTGTTGGCCGCGCCGATCTGCGGGTTGAAGATCCAGACCCAGATCTGCGAGATGACGGTCGAGGCCAGCAGATACGGCATGAAGAACGACAGACGCCACAGCCACTGGCCGGGGATGCCGCGGTCGACGAGCGCCGCCATGAGCAGCGCGATCACGACGAGCGGCACGGTCGACAGCAGCGTGAACCACACCGTGTTGCCCATCGACTGCCACATCTTGGGGTCGGCGAGCGCCTCGGCATAGTTCGCGAAGCCGATGAAGGATCCGCCTGCCCCGGTGAGCGACTGATCGGTGAAGCTGAGGATGACGCCGTGCACGATCGGCCAGACGAGGAACAGCGCGAAGGCGATGAGGAACGGGGCCAGGAACGCCCAGCTGATGAGCTGCTCGCGGTTGCGGGAGCCTGCGCGCCGGATCGGCAGTGCGGCCTTGGAGCCGGTGACGATGGTGCGGGTGGAGTCGGTCGCCGTGGTCATGATGCGAACGTCCCCTCGGGGTCGGCCGGGTTCGGCTGGCGGAGCAGCGTGTTGACTCGGGCCTCGAAGCGGTCGATCGCGGCGGCGGGGTCGTCGCCCGAGAGCAGGACCCCCTGCACGGCGGCGCCGAACTCGCCCTGGAAGCTCGACCCCGAGCCGGTGAACCACGCGGTGGGGTCGTAGACGACGTGCTGCGCGGCCTCGGCGTAGTTGGCCTGGGGAATGAGGTCGGCGTACTCGGGCGATTCGGTGACCGGGAGGAATGCAGGGATGTGCCCGGCCTCGGCCCACCCGAACGAGCCCTTCAGCATGTCGGCGACGAACCGGTAGGTCAGGTCGCGCTTCGCGGGATCGGCGTTGGTCTGATGCGGCAGCACGAACGAGTGCGAGTCGGCGTAGACCGCCGGCGTGCCGAACAGTGTGGGGATCATGGTGGCATCCAGGGGCAGTTCGGCCGCCTGCATCGTGCGCAGCTCCCACACGCCGGTGAAGAACATGCCGCTCTTGCCGGTCGCGAACTCGGCGACCGCGCTGCCGTAATCGGCCTGCGCGAGAGCGATCTCGCCGTCGAGGAGGGTGCGCATGAGCGAGAGCGACTCGACCGCGGCATCCTTGTCGATCACGGCCTTGCCGCCGGCGGGCAGCTCCATCGCGCCGCCGTGCTGCGAGTAGAACGTGTAGAAGAGGCGCCACATCTGGGCGCCGTCGCCGAGGTAGCCGTACGAGAGGGCGTGGCCCTCGGCCTTGCCGCCGATGGCGCGCAGCTGGTCGAGGAACTCGTCTGGAGACGACGTCGCGAGCAGCCGCCCGTCGCTGTCGAGCACGCCCGCCGCATCGCAGATGTCGGTGTTGAACATCGCCACGAACGGATGCGCGTCGAGCGCGATGCTGTACATGTTCTCGCCGACGAAGCCCTTCTCCCAGATGGGCTTCGGGAACTTCGTGCTGTCGACGCCGAGGTCGGCCAGACGGTCGAGATCCCACGTGTCGAGCAGTCCGCCCGGGGCCCAGCCCACGGTGCGGGTCGCGTGCATGATCGCGACGTCGGGGGCACGGCCACCTGCGCCCGCCATCGCGAGCTTCGTGTAGTACGGGGTTCCCCAAGCGAGGACGGTGGGGCGGATGCGGTAGTCGCTCTGCGCCGAGTTCGCGGTGTCGAGCAGCTGCGACATGGTCACGCCGTCGCCGCCCGAGAGGAGATGCCAGAACTGCAGGGTCGTCGTGTTCGAGCCGGGGACGGCTCCGGGGGCGCAGCCGGCGAGCAGAGCTGCGGCGGCCGTGACGGAGGCGGCAGTCAGGAACTGCCGCCTGGACATATCGAGCGGGGGCGTCATCGTCACTCCTTCGTGACTGCGGGCGGGATCGAGGTACATCATTACATCGATGTAATCGAGCGCGCAAGAGCGACCCTGATGCATCCGCGGCCTTGCGGCTCGACACGGCACGAACTGCAACCGGAACGTGCAGGTTTGGGTATCTGAGCGGCTGAGTGGCTGCTCAGCAGCGTGCGTCAGGGGCGGTAGCCGCGCGGGGTGCCCCGCGTGCTGTCGCGCTCGAGCAGGTGATGCGAGAGCGTGAGCGCCCGGGGCGGGGCTCCGCGATCGTCCATCCGCGACTCGAGCAGGCCCAGCGCCGCATCGGCGAAGGCTCGTCGGTCGAAGGCGATCGTCGTGAGCGACGGCGACGTGTACCGCGAGAACTCGACGTCGTCGAAGCCCGTCACGATCACGTCGCCGGGCACGCTCACGCCGTGGTCGTGCAGGGCGTGCAGAGCGCCGAGCGCCAGCGAATCGGTGAAGGCGACGATCGCGTCGAAGGCCACGCCCCGTCGGAACAGCGTCTCGACGCCATCCGCTCCACCGGTCATCGACCAGGGCATCGGGTTGATCTCGAGCGCGGTGTCGCGCGGGATGCCGGCCTCACGGAGCGCGTCGTGCACGCCCTCGAGGCGCAGACGGCTGGTCGCCGTGGCGACCGACGGGTCGTCGTCGGCGCCGATCACCGCGATGCGAGTCGCCCCGCGAGAGAGCGCATGCCGCGTCATATCGGCGGCTGCCCGACGGCTGTCGATGCGCACGTGGTCGGCCCTGTTCTGCTCGACCTCGCCGAGCACGACGAGCGGCGGCAGGCGGTCGGCATACTTCAGCACGCTGTCTTCGAGACGGATGGGGTTGAGGATCAGGCCGTCGACGAGGTGGGCTCGCGCACGGGAGACGAGCTCCTTCTCGCGATCGGGATCGGTCGCGGTCTCCTCGATCTGCACGGCGAGTCCTCGCTCGTGAGCCGCATCGACCAGGCGATGCATGAGCTCGGCCGAGAACGCGGTGGCGAGATCGGGAAGCGCCACGGCGATGATGCCGGAGCGACCTTTGCGGAGGCCACGCGCGCTGAGGTTGGGCACGAAGTCGAGCTGCGCCATCGCCGCCTCGACCCTGACGCGTGTCTCCTCGCGCACGGCGACGGTGCCGGTGACGACGTTCGAGACGGTCTTGGGCGAGACGCCTGCCAGCGCGGCGACGTCTTTCATCGTCGCGCGGGGCGGCATCGTCGCTGTCATCCGGTCAGCCTATCCATCACACCGCGCAGCGGTCACTACATCGTTGTACGCGCGGGAGCGCTGACTAACATGGCGCCATGACCATCGAACGCAACTGGGCAGGCAACCTCACGTACAGCGCGACCTCCGTCGAGCATCCGGCCTCGATCGAGGAGCTGAAGGCACTGCTCGCCCAGGGCGGTGCGGTGCGCATCCTCGGTTCACGCCACTGCTTCAACGACATCGCCGACACCGACGGGGTGCTCATCGCCCTCGACCGGCTGCCCGTCGTGTTCGAGATCAACGACGCCCGCGACGCGGTGCGCGTCTCGGGGGGTCTGCGGTACGGCGACATCGCGCCGCGACTCGGGGCGGAGGGGCTGGCGCTCGCGAACCTCGCCTCGCTGCCGCACATCTCGATCGCGGGAGCCGTCGCCACCGGGACGCACGGGTCGGGCGACGTGACGGGGTCGCTGGCGACCGCGGTGCGTGCACTCACGATCATCACCCCCGTCGGCGAGACGCGCACGCTCTCGCGTGGCGACGCGGACTTCGACGGTGCGGTCGTGAGTCTCGGGGCACTCGGCGCCGTCGTCGACGTGACGCTCGATGTCGAGCCGACCTATGACGTCGCGCAGCACGTGTTCGAGCATCCGTCGTGGGATGCGATCCTCGCCGACTTCGACGAGGTCACGGGAATCGGGACGAGTGTCAGCATCTTCTCGACCTGGACCCGCACCGACATCGCCGACCAGATCTGGGTCAAGCAGCGCCACCCCGAGGCGCACGAGCTCGTGCGAGACGACCTCTTCGAGCGGCTCGGTGCGGAGCCGGCGGCGAGCAAACGCCATCCGATCCTCGGCGTCGATCCCGTCGCCTGCACCGAGCAGCTCGGCGAGCCGGGGCCGTGGTTCGAGCGCCTGGCCCACTTCAAGCTGGAGTTCACGCCGTCGGCCGGCGCCGAGATCCAGAGCGAGTACCTCGTGCCGCGTGCCGATGCGGTCGCCGCGATCCAGGCCGTGCGCACGCTCGCAGGTCAGATCGCCCCGTTGCTGCTCGTGAACGAGATCCGCACGGTCGCCGCCGATCAGCTGTGGCTGAGCTCGTCGCACGACACGGATGCCGTCGGCATCCACTTCACCTGGAAGCCCGACGAGGCGGCGGTGCGCGAGTTCCTGCCGACGCTCGAAGCCCTGCTGCCGGCGACCGCCCGCCCGCACTGGGGCAAGGTGTTCACGCTCGACGCCGCCGAGGTGCGCTCTCGCTACCAGCGGTGGGACGACTTCGCCGCGCTCGCCGCCCGGTTCGACCCGGAGCGCCGGCTCGTGAACCCGTACCTCGAGCGCCTCGGGCTGTAGCGCGATTCATTGCACCACCGTGGTTGTTCTCGGTAACATTCTCCGAGGCTCGGCCGACGGAGGTGCGCATGGTGAACGTCGGTTCCGACAAGCCCAACATCCGTCAGGTCGCGACCATCGCGGGCGTCTCGCACATGACCGTGTCGCGGGTGCTCAACGATCACCCGAACATCAAACCCGACACCAAACGCCGCGTGCTCGAGGCCATCGAAGAGCTCGACTACCGGCCCAACCTCGTCGCCCGAGCGCTGGCGACGCAGCGCACCCGCCGCATCGGCGTGATCGTCGAGAGCGCGGTGGCGCACGGCCCCACGAGCATTCTGCGCGCGGTCGAACTCTCGGCGCGCGCGGCGGGGTATTCGGTCACGCCGATCGCGCTGCACGAGGGCGATGCGCTGTCGCCGCAGGAGGCCGTCGACAACCTGGTCACTCAGGGGGTCGATGCGCTCTGCGTGATCGCGCCGCGCTCGTCGTCGGTGGCGGCCCTCCGCCGCATCGCGATCACGGTGCCGATGCTCGTCGTCAAGGCTGACGCCGACCCGACGTTCCTCACCGTGTCGATCGACCAGCACGCCGGCACGACTCTCGTCGTCGACCATCTCGTCGCACTCGGCCACCGCGACATCCTGCATCTCTCCGGTCCGCTGGACTGGCTCGATGCTCGGGCCAGGGAGCGCGCCTTCCACTCGAGGGCGAAATCGTGGGGTATCCGCGAGCGCCCGATCGTGGTGGGCGACTGGTCTGCCGACTTCGCCTACGACTTCGCCAAGGGCCTCACCCGGCTGCCCGACTACACAGCGATCTTCGCCGCCAACGATGACATGGCGATCGGCCTCATCCACGGGCTGCACGACCGGGGCTTCGAGGTGCCGACCGACCTCAGCGTCGTCGGGTTCGACGACATCCCGCTCGCGCGCCACTTCCTGCCGCCGCTCACGACCGTTCGACAGGACTTCGGCGCACTGGGGGTCTCGGTCGTCGAGATGCTGCGGGCGGCGATCGAGGGCCGCGACATCCCGGCTCTCACCCGCATCCCGACCGAACTCGTGCCCCGTGCATCGTCGGCCGCGCCGCGGGAGGTGCGATGACTCCCGAGCGTGATGCCGAGCCGGTCGTGCGGCTCGAGGGCATCACGGTCGAGTTCCCTGGGGTGCGTGCGCTCGACGACGTCGACTTCCGTCTGTTCGCCGGCGAGGTGCACGCCGTCATGGGAGAGAACGCGGCGGGCAAGTCGACCCTCGTCGGCGTGATCACCGGTACTCATGCACCCGAGGCGGGCACGGTCTTCGTCGACGGCGAACCGCGCCGGTTCTCGGGGGTGGCCGACAGTCGGGCGGCCGGCATCGCCACGGTGTTCCAAGAGGCGCAGCTGAGCCCGAATCTCAGCGTCGCCGAGAACGTGATGCTCGGACGCGAGCGCCGCGGGCGCTTCGGCATCGACTGGAAGCGTACGAGAGCGGATGCGGCCGAGGCGCTGACCCATCTCGGGCTCGACGATCTCGACCCCAAGACGCCGCTGTCGATGCTCACCCCCGCGCAGAAGCAGCTCGTCGCGCTCGCGCGGGCGGTCGTCGACGAACCACGGGTACTGGTGCTCGACGAGCCGACATCGAGCCTCGACGTCGCCGAGGTCGCAACGCTCATGCGGGTCATCCGCGGGCTCCGGCAGCGGGGCGTCGCGATCCTGTTCATCTCGCACTTCCTCGAGCAGGCGTTCACGATCAGCGACCGTATGACGGTGCTGCGCGGCGGCAGCAGGGTCGGCGAGTACGCCACTCGCGACCTGGATCGCGCCGATCTGATCTCGAAGATGCTCGGCAAGGACATCGACAGCCTCAGAGCGCTCGGCTCGGAGCGCAAGGCGCACCACTACTCGACAGACGGACAGCCCGCGCTGCAGGCATCCGACATCGGTCGGCGGGGTGAGCTGGAACAGATGGACATCGAGATCCAGCGGGGCGAGATCGTGGGGCTCGCGGGCCTGCGGGGATCCGGGCGGACCGAGGTGGCCTCGCTTCTGAGCGGCACCGTCCGTGCCGACAGCGGCGTGCTCTGGATCGACGGCGAGCAGGTGCAGCTGCGCAACCCGTCGGTCGCGCTGCGGCATCGCATCGCTCTGTCCGCCGAGAATCGGGGCACGCAGGGGATCATCGGCGAGCTCACGGCGAGGCAGAACATGATCCTCTCGCTGCAGGCTCTGCGCGGATGGTCGCGTCCCCTCGCGCAGGCGGAGGAGTCGGCACTGGTGGAGACCTACGTCGAAGCGCTGCACCTGGACCCCGCGGATCTGGATCGCCCGGTCGGGCTGCTCTCCGGCGGCACCCAGCAGAAGGTCCTGCTCGCGCGCGCGCTGGCCGTGCGTCCGCACGTCCTGATCCTCGACGAGCCGACGCGCGGCATCGACATCGCCGCGAAACTCGACGTGCAGAGGCGCATCAGCCAGCTGGCGGGTGACGGCGTCGCGGTGGTCTTCATCTCGTCGGAGCTCGAAGAGGTCGTGCGGCTGAGCGACCGGATCATCGTGCTGAAAGACCGCGAGAAGATCGGCGAGCTCAGCAACGGGCCGGGCGTCACCGTCGACACGGTGGTCGAGATGATCGCCGCCGAGCTGAGTCACAGTGCCGAACTGTGATCGGTAACAAGGTTCGGGCGCTCTGATTCGACCGACTTTACGATGAAGTCTTGTGTTCCAGAAAATGTTCCCGGTAACATCACCGCAGGGCATGCGGTGCAGGTGTCCTGCAATCACGACAGGACCATGACGGGTCCACCATTGCCGGAGTGACCACCGGCATCTCAATGAGGAGAAGAAATGTCCGCGAAGAAGCGCATCCGCATCGCGTTCGGCCTGGCAGCAGTCGGCGCACTCACCATCGGCCTCGCAGCCTGCTCGACCGGAGGCTCGGGCGACGACGGCGGTGATGGGGGCTCCGACGAGATCACCACCGTGGGATTCGTCGCCGTCGGCCCCGAGGGCGCCTGGCGTGAGGCGAACGAGCAGAACATCCAGGACACCTTCACGGAGGAAGCCGGATACGACCTGAAGTACGCCCCCGCCACCAACCTCGACCAGAAGTCGCAGATCGACGCCTTCACGTCGTTCGTCGACGAGGGCGTCGATGTGATCCTGCTGTCGGCCACCGAGGCCTCCGGCTGGGAGGACTCGCTCAAGCGTGCACAGGAGGCGGAGATCCCCGTCATCCTGCTCGACCGCGGCATCGAGCCCGACGACGACAGCCTCTATGTGACCCGCATCGCTCCCGACAATGTCGAGGTCGCGAAGGAGGTCGGCACCTGGGCCGCCGCCACCTTCCCCGACGGCGGCAACTACGTCGTGCTCGAGGGGCCGGCGGGCGTCGGTGTCGTGAACGAGCGCAACACGGGCTTCGACGAGGGCCTCGGCGACTCGTCGCTGGAGAAGCTCGACGCGCAGACCGCGAACTGGTCGGCCGAAGAGGGCAAGAGCGTCTTCGAGACCATGCTGAAGGCCTCGAACAACGACATCCAGCTCGTGTTCGCGCAGAATGACGAGATGGGCCTCGGTGCGGCGCAGGCCGCCGAGGAAGCCGGCCTCGTCGTCGGTGAAGACGTGAAGATCGCCACCATCGACGGCACCAAGAACGCGATGCAGGCGCTCGCCGACGGTCAGCTCAGCTACGTCCACGAGTACAACCCGCTGTTCGGCGAGACCGCGCTCGAGGTCGTCGAGAAGGCCCTCGCGGGTGAAGACGTCGAGTCGTACATCGTCGTCCCGAGCGAAGCGTTCGACTCCGCCGAGGCCGCGCAGGCCGTGCTCGCAGACCGCAAGTACTGACCGAGCACCGACGCCGGAGCGATCCGGCAGCGAGCCCGGGTGGGGCAGATCCTGTGCCACCCGGGCTCTCCCGGACGGAGAGACAGACATGAACGAAGAACTGCCCATCGTCGACATGCGGGGCATCTCGATCGAGTTCCCCGGGGTGAAAGCCCTCGACGGAGTCGACTTCCGACTCTTCCCGGGCGAGGTGCATGCGCTCATGGGCGAGAACGGCGCCGGCAAATCGACCCTCATCAAGGCGCTGACCGGTGTCTATCCGATCGACTCCGGCTCGATCGTCGTCACGGGAGCCGAACGCAGCTTCGGCGGTGCCGGAGATGCGCAGGATGCCGGGATATCGACGGTGTACCAGGAGGTCAACCTCGCCCCCAACCTCTCGATCGGCGAGAACGTGATGCTCGGTCATGAGCGCAGGGGCGTGTTCGGCATCAACTGGACGGCCACCCATCGCGCCGCGACCGAGGCCCTCGGCCGCCTCGGGCTCGGCCACCTCGACACCCGCAAGCCGCTCTCGACCCTCTCGATCGCGCTGCAGCAGCTCGTCGCCATCAGCCGTGCGATGGCCATCAGGGCCAAGGTGCTCATCCTCGACGAGCCGACCTCGAGCCTCGACGCGGCCGAGGTCGAGGGGCTCTTCACCGTCATCCGCTCGCTGCGCGACCAGGGGGTCGCGATCCTCTTCGTCTCGCACTTCCTCGATCAGGTCTACGCGATCAGCGACCGACTCACCGTGCTGCGAAACGGCCGGTACCAGGGCGAGTACCTCACCCGCGACCTCGACCGACACGCCCTCATCTCGACCATGATCGGCAAGGACCTCGACGCACTGAAGTCCCTCGGCGGCAATCGCCGCCGCGCCCGGAGAGACACCGACGAGAAGCCGCTGCTCGCCGCATCCGGGATCGCCCGGCGGGGCGCGGTCGAGGCGACCGATCTCGAGATCCGCCCGGGAGAGGTGGTCGGCTTCGCCGGCCTGCTCGGCTCCGGGCGCACCGAGCTCGCGCGTCTCCTCTACGGAGCCGACCGCACCGACCAGGGCGTGATCGAGTTGCACGGACGCCGGATCGATCTGCGATCGCCGTCCGACGCGATGCCGAAGAAGATCGCCTTCTCGACCGAGAACCGACGCGACGAGGGGATCATCGGCGACCTGACGGTGCGCGAGAACATCGTCCTCGCGGTGCAGGCCGAGCGCGGGTGGGCGCGGCCGATGAGCCGCAAGGAGCAGGATGCCATCGTCGACCGCTACATCGAGCAGCTGAACGTGCGCCCCGCCGACCCCGACCGGATGATCAAGAACCTCTCCGGCGGGAACCAGCAGAAGGTGCTCCTCGGGCGTTGGCTCGCCACGCAGCCCGAGCTGTTGATCCTCGACGAGCCGACCCGCGGCATCGACGTGGGCGCGAAGGCCGAGATCCAGGAGGCGGTCGCAGAGCTGGCCGAAGACGGCGTCGCCGTCGTCTTCATCTCGTCGGAGCTCGAAGAGGTGGTGCGACTGTCGGAGCGGATCGTCGTGCTGAAGGACCACCGCAAGATCGGCGAGATCCAGAACGGCCCCGACGTCACCGCCCAGGTGATCGTCG
This sequence comes from Microbacterium sp. 22215, assembly GCF_052045655.1. Classification (NCBI taxonomy): domain Bacteria; kingdom Bacillati; phylum Actinomycetota; class Actinomycetes; order Micrococcales; family Microbacteriaceae; genus Microbacterium; species Microbacterium sp. 22215. The sequence continues at coordinate 18,779 of NZ_JBQEPC010000008.1, read as the reverse complement.
ACGTGATCGCCGCCCACGGGGTCGAGGCCGCCGCCGAGACCCTCGACGACGCCGACGGCGCGCTGCCGGATACCATCGGCCACACGACTGACAAGGAGGCAGCGCGATGACCGCCGCAGCCGGCACCACCATCTGGCGGGATCTGATCCACAAGCCGTTCTTCTGGGGCATCGTCGCGATCGTCGCGCTGCTCGCGCTGAACGTGATCAAGGATCCGACGTACCTCGCTCTCTCGATCAACCCCAACAACGGCAATCTCGTCGGCAACCTCATCGACATCCTGCGCCAAGCGGCGCCCGTGATGATGATCGCGATCGGGATGTCGCTGGTCATCGCGACCGGCGGCATCGACCTCTCGGTCGGCTCGCTGATGGCGGTCGCCGGGGCCGTCTCGATGGAGTTCCTCAGTGCCGCCGGCGACTCCTTCGGCGCGGCGCTCGCCGCGGTCGGACTCGCGCTGGTGATCACCGGCATTCTCGGGGCGGTGAACGGACTGCTCGTCGCCTACGTCGGGCTGCAGCCGTTCATCGCCACCCTCGTGCTCATGCTCGCCGGCCGCGGCATCGCCAAGGTGATCACGGGCGGGCAGAACACCACGGCCTCGAACGACGCCTTCCGCTGGATCGCGAACGGCTTCGTGATCGGCATCCCCGTGGTGTTCATCCTCGCCGTGCTCATCGTGCTCGCCGTCGGTTGGGTCGTGAGACGCAGTGCGCTGGGGCTCATGATCGAGGCGATCGGCATCAACCCGCGCGCCAGCCGCATGGCGGGCATCAAGCCGAAGGGTCTGCTGCTCACGGCGTACATCATGAGCGGCATCCTCGCGGGCATCGCGGGCATCATGTCGGTCGGCAGCGTCATGACCGTCGACATCTCGCGCACCGGGTATCAGCTCGAGCTCGATGCGATCCTCGCGGTCGTCATCGGCGGTGCCTCGCTGGCGGGCGGAAAGTTCTCGCTCAGCGGGGCGTTCGTCGGAGCGCTGCTGATCGCCACGCTCGACAAGACCGTGCTGTATCTCGGCGTCTCGTCGTCGGCGACTCCTGCCTTCAAGGCCATCGTGATCGTCGTGCTCTGCCTGCTGCAGTCGCAGCGGGTGCGCAGCTGGTTCCGCCGGCGCCGCACAGCCCGACCGGTCGAACAGCTGCTGCAGAAGGAAGAGGTGTCGGCATGAGCGCCCTGATCGCCAGCCCCAGTCCGAGCCCCACCGTGCGCCCGGCCGAGACGATCGCCGACCGCGTGCGCCGCATGATCAGGGCAAATCCGTCGGTGCTGCCGACCATCGCCTCGGTCGTCATCTTCGTCGGCATGGTGATCTTCGGAGAGGTGGCCTACGGCCGCATCCTGCAGTTCAACACGCTGTCGAACCTGCTCATCAACAACGCGCACCTCATCGTGCTCGCCGTCGCGCTGACCTTCGTGATCCTCACCGGAGGCATCGATCTGTCGGTGGGCTCGATCATCGCGGTGTCGTCGGTCGCGGGCGTCATGCTCTCGAATGCCGGGTGGAACGCCGTCGCCGTGATCGTCGCGATGATCGGCATCGGCGTGCTCTTCGGCATCGTGTCGGGCGTACTGATCCGGTACTTCAGTGTGCAGCCGTTCATCGCGACGCTGGCGATGATGTTCCTCGGGCGGGGCCTCGCCTCGCTGCTCAGCACCAAGCCCGAGCGGCTCGGCGAGGATTCACCCATCCGCTGGATCGGCACGCAGCTGAAGATCATCGACGGCCCCAAGGTGAACGACCTGGTGATCACTCCCGCGGTGCTCGTCGCCGTCATCGTCGTGGCGGCCGCGTTCTTCGTGCTGCACCGCACCCGCACCGGACGCACCGTCTACGCCATCGGCGGCTCCGAGAGCTCAGCGCTGCTGATGGGGCTGCCTGTGCACCGCACGAAGGTGCTCGTGTATGTGATCAGCGGCGCTCTCGCCGGTCTCGCCGCGGTGCTGTACACCGCGCGACTCGGCACCGCTCAGAACATCACCGGCATCGGCTGGGAGCTCGACGCGATCGCCGCCGCGGTGATCGGAGGCACTGTGCTCACCGGCGCCTACGGCTACGTGCTCGGGTCGGTCGTCGGTGCGCTGGTGCTCGGTCTGATGAACGTGCTGATCACCCGCGACGGAGGTATTCCGCCCGAGATGACGACCATCATCACCGGCGGCATCCTGCTCGTGTTCGTGCTGCTGCAGCGCGTCGTGACCCGTAGACGCGAGTAGCTCCGGTCGAACCGCAGCGAAGAACGGCCCCCTCTCGATCGAGAGGGGGCCGTTCGCCTGTTCCGCGTGCGGGGGTGCCGGTTCAGGTCGTCGGGATCCAGACCCGCATGGTCGACGGACCCCGCCGGGCCCAGTCGTGATAGGCGATGAGCGGCGTATCGACCGTGTCGCCGGTCGAGCGATGCCGCACCGGCAGCACGACGTGACCGTCGTGCTCGACGGGATCGCCGACCACGACCGCGTCGCCCACGTCGGCTCCGAGATCGATCGACTCGAGGGCGAGCACCTCGGGCCCGCGCTCGATCACGACGCTGCCTCGCACCGCATCGACCATCGGATGCGGCGACGTGACGCGCGCGACGATCGGCAGGCGCAGGTCGACGATGTCGCCGGCGCGGAACGCGCGCGTCACCGACACGGAGCCGACCGGGGCCGCCTCCGACGACTCGACCTCGCCACCGCTGTGCACGCGCACTGTCGCTCCCTCGGCCCATGCCGGCACGCGCAGAGTCAGGGTGAACTCGGCATCCTCGCGGATCGTGACGCGGATGCCGCCATCGGCCGGATACCCCGTCTCGACCTCGAACGCCACGACCCGGCCGTCCGGGAGCGCCGTGCGGATGGTCGACGGCGCGTACTGGTGCAGCTGGACGCCTTCGTCATCCGCCGTGGCCACATAGGCGGCGAGACTCGCGAAGGTGCGCGCCACGTTCGGCGGGCAGCACGACACCTCGAACCACGGGGCCCGCAGCGATGACGAGGCGCGCGGCGACGTGGCATCCGGATCCGCGGGGATGCCGGGCGTGCGCTGGTGCAGCGTGTTGGCGTAGAAGAACGAGCGACCGTCGTCGCCGGGCGAGGTCGCGACGACGTTGAACAGGGTGCGCTCGATCAGGTCGGCGTACTGCGCCTCGCCGGTCGAGAGCAGCAGCCGCCACGAGAACATGATCGAGCCGATGCCGGCGCAGGTCTCGGAGTAGGCGCGATCCGGGGGCAGCTCCCAGTCGTCGCCGAACGCCTCGTCCTGATGGTGCGACCCCTGGCCGCCCGTGACGTAGGTGCGACGTTCGACCGTGCGGTCCCACTGCGACCGGAGCGCAGCGAGCAGCGACTCGTCCGACAGCTCTGCAGCGACGTCGACCGCGGCGGAGGACAGGTAGTTGGCCCGCACGGAGTGCCCGCGCAGCGCCTCGGCGTCTCGCACCGACACGTCGTCCTGGAAGTAGCTGCGACCCCATTCGATCTCGCCCAGAGACCCACGCCCGTGGCGTTCGACGAAGAGGGCGGCCTGGTCGACATAGCGCTGCTCGCCGAGGGCCCTGCCGAGCTCCGCGAGACCGACCTCGACCTCGGCGTGCCCGCAGATCGCGTCGCGCCCGTCTGCGCCGAACTCACGGCAGACGAGGTCGGCGGCTCGGCGGGCGATGTCGATCAGGCCGTCGTCGGCATCCGGCCTCGTGCGCACCCGGGCGACGGCCGCCTGGAACAGGTGTCCGAGGCAGTAGAGCTCGTGCCCCCACTGCAGGGCAGACCAGCGCTCGCCCTGACCCTCGCGCCCGAACATCGTGTTGAGGTATCCGTCGGGTTCCTGCGCGGCGGCGACCCGGTCGACCACGCGGCGGAACCGCCGCTCGAGCTCATCGTCGGCCGCGGCATCCGTGCGTCCGATCTCCCATGCGAGCGCCTCGAGGTACTTGTAGATCTCGGAGTCGGCGAACTCGCGCCCCCGGCGCCCGGCGGGAAGCGTGCCGGCGGCGGCGAGGTCGAAGTTCGGCAGCCAGCCCTCCGACTCCAGGCGCGACTCGATGTGCGTGAGCGTGGCCGTGCCGTTGACGGCTTGGCGATCGCCCCAGAAGCCTCCCGTGATGCGCACCTCGTCGAGGCCGAGGGGGCGCAGGCGTCCGCGCGTGGGAACCACCGGAGCGGCCGGTGTGGTGGTGTCGAACATGGTCATCCCTTGAAAGCGCCGGACATGAAGCCGCGCACGTAGTGTCGTTGCAGGATCAGGAAGAGCAGGATGCAGGGGAGCGCCAGCACGACGACCCCCGCCTCGGTGGCGCCGTAGTCGACGACGCCCTGCACCTGCCCTCGGAGATTCGCGACCGCGAGCGGCAGCGTCATGCGGTTGGTGTCGTTGATGAGGATCAGCGGGGCCATGAAGTCGTTCCACGCGGTGAGGAACGCGAACAGGCCGACGGTGACGAGCCCCGGCTTGACGGCAGGGAGCAGCACCCGCCACAGGGCGCCCCAGCTGGAGCATCCGTCGACCATCGCTGCTTCGTCCATCTCGCGCGGGATCGACTCGAACGAGATGCGCATCATGAACATCGAGAACGGCAGCTGGAACATGGTGATCACGAGCGCGACGCCGACGAGCGAGTTCTGCAGGCCGACCGCGTTGAGGATCACGTACAGCGGAATGAGCAGGGTCGCGTACGGCACCATCAGGATCGCGAGGGTCAGCAGGAACAGGGCGTTCTTGCCGGGGAACGAGAAGCGCGCGAACGCGTAGCCGCCCAGCAGCGAGATGAACAGCGTGAGCGCCACGGTGAGCACCGAGACGAACAGCGAGTTGCCGAGGTACACCCAGATGCCCGCCTGGTACTCGCCGAGGGCGGCGTAGTTGCCGAAGCCCCAGCCGTCGGTCTGGCTGGTGCCCGCCATCGGGCTGACCGACGAGACGCCGGTCCAGATGAGCGGGTAGAGGAAGATCACCGCGAGGGCGGTCGTGAACACCCAGTACGGGATGCCGAAGACGACGCGGGCGGCCTTCGAGCGGTAGCGGGGCGCGGTGGGCTGATGATTCGGGGCGACGATGGTGCGTGTCAGGGTCTGGGACATGATTCTCAGCTCAGTTCTCATCCGTGCGGCGGAACGCGCGCAGCTGGAAGACGTTGATGACGATGAGCGCGAGCAGCACGATCACCGAGAGGGCGCCGGCGATCCCGAGGCTGTTCTGCCCCTGGAATGCGACGTTGTAGATCAGCTGCACGACGGTCATGGTGCTGTTGTCGGGGCCGCCCTTGGTGAGGATGTAGAACTGCTCGAACGCGAGCAGCGACCCGGTCACGCACATCACGGTCGTGAGCGCGAAGGTCGGCTTGAGCAGCGGCACCGTGATGTCGCGGAACGTCTGCCACCGGTTGGCGCCGTCGATGCGCGCGGCCTCGTAGACGTCGTCGGGAATGCCCTGCAGCCCCACGAGCATCAGCAGCATGTAGAAGCCCGCGTAGCGCCAGACGATCAGGAAGATCGTCGACCACAGCGCGCCCTCAGGGGTGCCGAGGAACGTGATCCCCCACGACTTCATGAGGTTCGCGAACGGGCCGGCGATGGGGGAGTACAGCACGTAGAAGAGCAGGGAAGCGGATGCGAGGCCCAGGGCGCTCGGGATCAGGAACGCCGTGCGCAGGAACCCCTTCCACCGGGTCGACTCCTGCACGAGCAGGGCGAGTCCGAGCCCGAGGCCGATCAGGATGACGGTCGTGATGACGGTGTAGAGCAGGGTGAAGCGGATCGAGTCCCAGAAGAGGCGGTGCGTGACGGCATCCGTGTAGTTCTCCGGGAAGTTGATGCCCCGGTTGCCGCTCAGCAGCGGCCAGTCCGAGGCCGACATCTGCACGACGAGCACCAGCGGCACGATGAACAGCAGGGCGACGAAGATCGCGGTCGGGGCGGCATACAGCCAGCCCTGCACGGGGCCTCCGAAGCCGGTGCGCGGTCTGCGGCGAGGCAGCGGGGGTGCGGCCTGGGTCATCTCGTTCTCTTCCGATCGGGAGTGCGGGGGCGTGCGGGAGGATGCGGGGGCGACGCGCTCCGCGCCGCCCCCGCACGAGATCACTGCGACAGGATCGCGGTGATCTCCTCGTTGTCGGCGGGGACCGAGTCGTCGCCGTCCAGCACCGCGTTGCGGACGAGCGTGAGCCACGGGCTCCCCGGTGCGTTGAACGCCTGCTGGAAGTTCAGCGCCACCGGGGTGTCGCCCTGGGCGGCGACCTCGTTGATCGTGACCAGACGGGGGTCGGCCGCGGCGTACTCGTTGTCGGCGAGGTCGCCGCGCGAGACGGCGTTGCCGTCCTTCGCGAGCACCTCGACCTGGGCGTCCTCCGACATCATCCAGTTGAGGAAGTTCCAGGCCTGTGCCGACTTCTTCGAGTCCTTCGAGATGCCGATGCCGTCGCCGCCGACGAAGGTGGAGGCGCCGCCGTCGACACCGGGGATGCCGGCGACTCCCGCGTCGAACTCGAGGGAGGGGAGCAGCGTCGCGGGGAACGGCATCACGCCGACCTTGCCCTCGCTGAACGCCGCGGTCCAGGTGGGGCCGGCCTCATCGGTCGAACTGGGGAGGATGGCTCCGGCATCCTGCAGCTCGGACCACGTGTCGTACACGGCCTGGGCGGAGTCGCCGTCGAGCAGCGACTCGGTGCCGTCGTCGCTCATGACCTCGTCGCCGGATGCCCAGATCGAGGGGAACCACGTGAAGACCAGGCATCCGCCGCAGTTGAGGCCGGTCGCCGTGCCATACGTGTCGGGCTTGTTCAGCGCCTGCACGGCCATGGCCGCGTCGGCGAACTCCTCGAGCGTGGCGGGTGCCTTCTCGGGGTCGAGGCCGGCCTCGGCGAAGAGCTCCTTGTTCCAGAACAGCATCGAGAGGTCGAGCGCGAAGGGCAGCACGTACTCGGCGCCGTCGACGGTGCCCGCCGAGAGGTGACCGGGGTTGATCTCGTCCTTGAAGTCGAGCGCGTCGATCTGCGCGGACATGTCCTGGAACAGGCCCTGCTGCGCCCAGTTGGGCACGTAGACGATGTCGGCGGCGAACAGGTCGGGCAGCCCGCCCGACCCTGCGGCGGCGCCGACCTTGGCGACGTAGTCGTCGTTGGGGACGACCGTGAGCTCGACCTGGTTCTCGTGGCTCTCGTTGTAGGCGTCGACCAGCAGCTTCGCCTGGCGCTCGATCGGAGCGCGGGTCCACAGCGTCAGCGTGGTGCCGTCATCCGTGCCCTCGGCGGGGATGGGTTCGTCGGATACGTTGTCGTCGGCGGCAGGCGCGCAGGCGGCGAGACCGCCGACGAGCAGGCCTGCCGCGATCACGGCGGCTGCTGCCCGGCGTGCGGCGTGTGTACGGGTGGTGTTCATGGGCGGGGGCTCCTCTGGGCTCGTCCTCGAGCGGGTGCGGTGTGGCGCTTCGACAGTGCAGCGCCGGGTGTGGAGATGAGGTGGAGATCGGGTTCTCCGAAATCTACGAAAACCCTTTCGAAAAGGTATAGCGTGGTTTCAGCGGGGGAGTCAACCCTCGTTCCGATAACCTTTCAGCAACAGGGAGCGGGATGAGCGACACGACGGGAACAAGGGCGGTGACCCTCGGCGACGTCGCCGCGCGCGCCGGGGTGTCGATCTCGACGGCGTCGAAGGCGCTGAATGACCGGGGAGACGTCTCTGCAGCGACGAGGGCCAAGGTGCGCGCGATCGCGGAGGAGCTGGCCTTCACGCCCAACGCCATGGCGCGAGGACTCCTCGCCGGACGCACCGGAACCGTCGGCCTGCTCACGAGCGACCTCGAAGGCCGTTTCATGATCCCGATCCTGATGGGCGCCGAGGACGCCTTCGGGGCGGGCCGCATCAACGTCTTCCTCTGCGACGCGCGCGGTGACGCGATCCGCGAGCAGCACCACCTGCGCGAGCTGCTCAGTCGCCGGGTCGACGGCATCATCGTCGTCGGTCGCCAGACGGATGCCCGCCCCTCGCTCGGGCAGGAGATCCCCGTGCCCGTCGTCTACGCCTACGCGCCGTCCGACGATCCGCGCGACCTGTCGTTGACGCCGGACAACTACGCGGGAGGGCGGCTGGCGATCGAGCATCTGCTCGCCTGCGGACGCCGGCGCATCGCGCACATCTCGGGCGACCCGACCTATGCCGCAGCGCAGGACCGCCTCGCCGGGGCCAGGGCCGCGCTCGCCGAAGCCGGCCTCGAGCTCGTCGGCGAGCCGATGTTCTCGGAGTGGACGGAGCACTGGGGGCGCGATGCCGCGGCGATGCTGCTGAACCGGCATCCCGACATCGACGCCGTGTTCTGCGGCTCGGACCAGATCGCACGCGGCGTGCTCGACTCGGCGCGGGATCTCGGACGCACTGTTCCCGACGATCTCGCGGTGATCGGCTATGACAACTGGGAAGTGCTCGCGACGAACGCGCGACCCGAGCTCACCAGCATCGACGCCAACCTGCAGCAGCTGGGGCGTCAGGCGGCGCTTCGGGTGTTCGACGCGATTGACGGGATCGACATCGGAGAGGGGTCGCACCACCTGCCGGTGCGCCTCGTGATCCGCGGGTCGACGATCGCCCGGCGCTGAGGCGGCCCCTCGCGTCTTCGAATCGCGTGAATGACCCCGTTTCCTCGCGAAACAGGGTCATTCACGCGATTCGAAGGCGGTCCGTCCGATCAGACGTGGTCGCGCCAGGAGTGCTGCGGGTCGAACCCCAGCACCCGGCGAGCCTTGTCGATCGAGAGCAGAGTCTCGTTCGGGCCGAACTCGCGGGCGACCGGCACATCGGGGAAGACCTCGGCGAGCAGCTCGGCGTTCGGGCGGGACATCACCGTGTCGGCCGCCGCGATGATGAAGTTGTCGAACCCGGGGGCCGCCACCTCGAGCGCGCGCTCCACGGCCTGCGCGCCGTCGCGCGCGTCGATGTAGCCCCAGAGATTCCACTTGCGGCGCAGGGCGTCGGCGTCGAAGTCGGGGAACTCGGCGTAGTCGTCCGGGTTCATCACGTTCGAGAAGCGCAGCGCCGTGATCGAGAGGTCGGGATGCCAGCGCACGAGCTCCCTCGCCAGCTGCTCCTCGAGCGTCTTGACCAGCGAGTACACCGATTCGGGGCGGGCGGGGTAGTCCTCGTCGACAGGTACGTAGGGCGGTGGCACGTCGAACGGCAGGCCGAGAACGGTCTCGCTCGACGCGTAGACGACGCGCCGGATGCCGAGGCGCACCGCCGCCCAGAACACGTTGAACGTGGCCGGCATGTTGTTGTGGAACGTGGCGACATCGCTGCGGATGCCGGGGGCCGGGATCGCGCCCAGATGCACCACGGCGTCGATGCCGTCGTGCCGGTCGCCGACGGCGGTGAAAGCATCCACGACCTGGCCGTAATCCGTGAGGTCGACCTGCACGAAGTCGGGTCCGCGGACCCCCGCGACGTCCATGCCGATGACCTCGTGGCCGTGGGCGCGGAGTTCCCGCGCGACGACGCTGCCGAGCTTGCCCGATGATCCTGTGAGTGCGATGCGCATGTCACCAGGGTGGCACGACGATGAGGTGTCGGGGCCGCTCGGCATACACTCATCGGCGTGAGTGACACGAGCAGCGGGCCCCGCCGCACCGTCGGCGTGCGCGATGTCGCTGTGCTCGCGGGGGTCTCCCGGCAGACCGTGTCGCGCGTGCTCAACGACCATCCCGAGGTCGCGGTCGAGACCCGCGAGCGCGTCCTCGCCGCGATGGCCGAGCTCGGCTACCGCATGAACAACGCCGCCAGGGCATTGGGAACCCGCCGCTCCCGAACCCTCGGCGTGCTCGCCACCGACGCGCTGCACTACGGTCCCTCGCGCAGCATCGCCGCGCTCGAGGCGTCGGCCCGCGAGGTCGGCTACTGGCTGAGCGCGGCCTTCGCGGATGCAGGGGATGCCGATGCCGTCGTCGCCGCGGTCGACCACCTCGTGATGCAGGGAGTCGAGGGCATCGTCGTCGTCGCGCCCCACGCCCATACCCTCGATGCGCTCGACGAGGTGCGCATCGGCGTTCCCGTGGTGACCCTGCACGCGGCCGACCGGGGTGCGCGCGGACTCTCGGTCGACCAGGCGGCTGGAGCCAGGCTCGCCGTCGCGGCGCTCGCCGATGCCGGGCACACGCACATCGCCCATCTCGCCGGACCCGCCGACTGGCTCGAGGCCGAGTCGCGCATCCAGGGATTCGCCGCCGAGCTCGCCGCCCGAGGACTCGCCGCCGGACCCGTGTTCGAGGGCGACTGGACCGCGGGTTCGGGCTACGCGGCGGCCGATGCCGTGCGGCGATCGGGAGTCACGGCCGTGTTCGCGGCGAACGACCAGATGGCGCTCGGCCTGCTCGGCGGCCTGCACGAGGCCGGGCTCGCGGTGCCGGGCGACATCAGCGTGGTGGGGTTCGATGACACCCCGGACGCCGCGTACTACTGGCCGAAGCTCACGACCGTGCGGCAGGACTTTTCGGAGCTCGCCCGCCGCGCGGTGGCGGCGGTGCTGGCGGGGATCTCCGGCGAGGCGGCATCCGACCTCCCGCCCGTGGCCCCGGTGCTCGTGACCCGCGCCTCGGTCGCTCCGCCGCGCTGAGCGGTCCGGCGAGCATCCGTTTCTTGACGCTCGACGTGCCCTCGTGACACACTGCTGTGACCGGTCACAGTGACCACCGCCGACCCCGAGGTACCCGTGAGCAACGAAGCCCCCGCCTTCTCTGACGAGAATGCCTTCTCCCCGGAGATCGCCGCCGCCATCCAGGCCGTCCGCGAGGACGTCGCCCGTCTGCACGGCGAGCTGGTCCGCTATGACCTCATCGTCTGGACCGGCGGCAATGTCTCCGGCCGCGTGCCCGGCGCCGACCTCTTCGTCATCAAGCCCTCGGGTGTGAGCTACGACGACCTCGCCCCCGAGAACATGATCCTGTGCGACCTCGACGGCGCGGTGATCCCCGGCACCCCCGGCAGCGAGCGCTCGCCCTCGAGCGACACCGCGGCCCACGCCTACGTTTACCGCCACATGCCCGAGGTCGGCGGCGTCGTGCACACCCACTCGACGTTCGCGGTCGCCTGGGCCGCCCGCGGCGAGGAGATCCCCTGCGTCATCACGGCCATGGCCGACGAGTTCGGCGGACCGATCCCGGTCGGCCCGTTCGCGATCATCGGCGACGACTCGATCGGCCGCGGCATCGTGCAGACCCTCAGCGGTCATCGCAGCCGCGCGGTGCTCATGCAGAACCACGGCCCCTTCACGATCGGAGTCGACGCGAAGGATGCCGTGAAGGCGGCCGTCATGGTCGAGGACGTCGCCCGCACCGTGCACTACGCCCGCGAGGCCGGCCCTCTGATCCCGATTCCGCAGGAGGCGATCGACAGCCTCTTCGCCCGCTACCAGAACGTCTACGGACAGAACTCGGACGCCCGACGATGAGCGACACGACCGACACCAGCGACACCACCGCCACGACCGCCCGCGACGACATCCTCGCCGGTCGCACGAGCCTCGGCATCGAGCTCGGCTCGACCCGCATCAAGGCGTGCCTGATCGGACCGAACGCCACCGATGTGCTCGCCACCGGGTCGTTCGCGTGGGAGAACCGGCTCGAAGACGGACTCTGGACGTACGCGATCGACGAGGTCTGGACAGGCCTGCAGGCCGCCTACGCCGCGCTCGTCGCCGACGCGGAGAACCGCCACGGCGTGCGCCCCGAGACGTTCGGCGCGATCGGCATCTCGGCCATGATGCACGGGTACCTCGCCTTCGACGCGAAGGGCGAGCTGCTCACGCCGTTCCGCACCTGGCGCAACACGAACACGGGCGTGGCCGCGGCCGAGCTGACCGACCTGCTCGGCGTGAACATCCCGCTCCGCTGGTCGATCGCGCACCTGCATCAGGCGGTCGTCGACGGCGAGGAGCACGTGCCGCAGCTCGACTTCGTCACGACGCTGGCCGGCTACGTGCACACCCGCCTCACGGGCGAGCGCGTGCTCGGCGTCGGCGATGCGTCCGGCATGTTCCCGATCGACTCGGCCACCGGAGACTACGACGCGCGGATGCTGCAGGCCTACGACGCTCTCGCCGCGGACCGCCTCCCCGCGAGCGCCAAGGATCTGCTCCCGACCGTCCGTGCCGCGGGTGCCGCCGCAGGATCGCTCACCGAGGAGGGGGCGGCCCTGCTCGACCCGACCGGTGCGCTGGCATCCGGCATCCCCCTCTGCCCTCCCGAGGGCGACGCCGGCACCGGCATGGTGGCGACGAACTCCGTGTCTCCGCGCACGGGCAACGTCTCGGCCGGCACGAGCATCTTCGCGATGGTCGTTCTCGAGCGCCCGCTGGCCGAGGTGCATCACGAACTCGACCTCGTGACGACTCCCGCCGGTGACGCTGTGGCGATGGTGCACTGCAACAACGGTGCGAGCGAGCTCGCCGCCTGGGCGGGTCTCTTCACCCGCTTCTCGGCCGCGGCGGGTCAGCCGCTGAGTGACGACGCCGTCTTCGACGCCCTCTTCCGTGAGGCTCTCGACGGTGAGGCGGATGCCGGCGGGCTTCTCGCCTACAACCACCTCGCCGGCGAGCCCATCGCCGGCCTGACCGAGGGGCGCCCGCTGTTCGTGCGCACCCCCGACAGCGCCTTCACCCTCGCGAACTTCATGCGCTCACAGCTGTACGGCGTGTTCGGCACGCTGGCGCTGGGGATGCAGGTGCTCGCCGCAGAGGGCGTCGAGCTCGACCGCATGTTCGCGCACGGGGGCATGTTCCGCACCGCCGGAGTGGCCCAGCGCTTCCTCGCCGGAGCGCTCGGTGCTCCGGTCGCGGTGGGCGAACTGGCCTCCGAGGGTGGGGCGTGGGGCATCGCGGTGCTCGCGTCGTACCTCGCACGCGCCGAGGGGCAGACGCTGGGGGAGTATCTCGAGAGCGACGTCTTCGCCTCGGCATCCCTCGCGGTCGCCGACCCCGACCCCGACGACGTCGCCGGCTTCACCGCCTATCTCGACCGCTACCGCGCGGGCCTCGCCATCGAAGCCGCCGCGACCACGGCTCTCTGAACTCTTCCCGCTGATACCGGAACACCGAAGGACCACTCATGCCCCGCACCCCGCTCACCACCTCGCTCGACGGCTACGAGGTCTGGTTCCTCACCGGCAGCCAGCACCTCTACGGCCCCGAGACGCTCGCCCAGGTCGCCGACCAGTCGCAGGAGATCGCGCGCATCCTCGACGAGGCCGGCGAGGTGCCCGTGAAGATCGTCTGGAAGCCGGTGCTGACGGATGCCGCGGCCATCAAGCGCACCGCGCTCGAGGCGAACGCCGACGACAGGGTCATCGGCCTGATCGCCTGGATGCACACGTTCAGCCCCGCCAAGATGTGGATCGCCGGTCTCGACGCGCTGCAGAAGCCGCTCGCGCACCTGCACACGCAGGCCAACGTCGAGCTGCCGTGGGCCGACATCGACTTCGACTTCATGAACCTGAACCAGGCGGCGCACGGCGACCGCGAGTTCGGGTACATCCAGACGCGTCTCGGGGTGCCGCGCAAGACCGTCGTCGGTCACGCGAGCGACCCGCGAGTGCGTCAGGAGATCGCGACGTGGCAGCGTGCGGCCGCCGGCCTCGCGGCCTCCCGCTCGCTCAAGCTCGCCCGCTTCGGCGACAACATGCGCTTCGTCGCCGTCACCGAGGGCGACAAGACCGAGGCTGAGCTGCGCTTCGGTGTGCAGGTCAACACGTGGGGCGTGAACGATCTGGCGGATGCGGTCGCCGCGGCATCCGAGTCCGATATCGACGCCCTCGTGGCCGAGTATGAAGAGCTGTACGAGGTCGTCCCCGAGCTTCGTCGCGGAGGCGACCGCCACCAGTCGCTGCGCGATGGTGCCGCGATCGAGATCGGTCTGCGGACGTTCCTCGAGGAGGGCGGCTTCGGCGCCTTCACCACCTCGTTCGAGGATCTCGGCGCCCTGACGCAGCTGCCGGGTCTCGCGGTGCAGCGCCTGATGGCCGAGGGCTACGGCTTCGGTGCCGAGGGTGACTGGAAGACGGCGATCCTCGTGCGCGTCGCCAACGTGATGGGCGCGGGGCTGCCCGGTGGTGCGAGCCTCATGGAGGACTACACCTACGACATGACCCCCGGCGACGAGCTGATCCTCGGGGCGCACATGCTCGAGGTCTCGCCATCGCTCACCACCGCGAAGCCGACGCTCGAGATCCACCCGCTCGGCATCGGCGGCAAGGACGACCCGGTGCGCCTGGTCTTCACGGCCGACCCCGGCCCGGCGATCGTCGTCGCACTCAGCGACATGCGTGACCGGTTCCGCCTCACCGCGAACGTGGTCGAGAACGTGCCGCCGCGTCAGTCGCTGCCGAAGCTCCCGGTCGGCCGCGCCGTCTGGAAGCCGCAGCCCGACTTCACCACCTCCGCCGCCGCCTGGCTGACCGCGGGCGCCGCGCACCACACGGTCATGTCGACGGCCGTGGGGCTCGAGGCGTTCCGCGACTTCGCCGAGATGGCCGAGGTCGAGCTGCTCGTGATCGACGATGCGACCACGCTGCCCGAGTTCCAGAAGCAGGTGCGCTGGAACCAGGCGTACTACCGACTCGCTCAGGGGCTGTGATGACCGACGTCTCTTCGGTCACCGTGGACGTCGCGACCGCTGCGCGCCCGCGCTCGGGTCGTCAGCTGCGCATCGCCGGGCACGGCTACGAGGCCGTGATCGCCAGCGTCGGCGCATCGCTGCGGGTGCTGTCGTTCGAGGGCCGCGACCTGGTCGTGCCGTTCGACGCCGACGAGGTGCGGCCCGGATACCGGGGCACCACTCTCGCGCCGTGGCCCAACCGCATTGTCGACGGCCGCTACCCGTTCGGCGGCACCGAGCACCAGTTGGCCCTCACCGAGCCCGCCCGTGGTCAGGCGCTGCACGGCCTGCTCGCCTGGGCCGAGTTCGAGGACCGTCTCGTGCTCGACGACCGGGTCGTGCTCGCGGCCGTGATCGAGCCGCAGACCGGGTATCCGTTCCGCGTCGAGGTCGAGACGGAGTACCGCATCGACGCCGACGGACTGCGTCAGACCGTGACCGCGCACAACCTCGGGGCGGATGCTGCGCCGTGGGGCACCGGACCGCACCCCTATCTCGTCGCCGGGCCCGACGGCCGCGTGGATGACTGGACGCTCACCCTGCCGGCATCCGAGGTGCTCACCGTCACCGACGACCGGCTGAGCCCCGTGGCTCTCGAGGGTGTGGCGGAGCATCCGCAGTGGGACTTCCGCGCTGCGCGCCCGATCTCCGACGTGTTCATCGACCACGCCTTCACCGGACTCGCGCGCGAGGGCGGTGTCGCCGAGGTGCGACTGGTGACGGATACCGGAACCGGCGTCGCGATGACGTTCGACGAGCGCTGCCCCTGGGTGCAGGTGCACACGGCCGACAACCCCGAGATCGACGCGATCCATCGCATCGGCCTCGCGGTCGAGCCCATGACCTGCCCGCCGGACGCGTTCAACTCGGGAACCGACCTCGTCGTGCTCGAACCGGGCGCTGCGCACGCGGCATCCTGGAGGATCTCCGCGGTCTGAGGCCGCTCGGTGCGGTCGTTCCGGTCGCAGATCGTGCCGCTGAGCAGGCTGAGGCGCGGCACGAATTGCGACGGGAGCGCCGGCTCGCCGTCAGCGGTTGAGCCAGGTGCGCAGCGACCGCGTGACGAACGGCAGCACCCAGTAGGTCATGATCGGCGTGAGCACGACCGTCGTCGCGAGCACCCGCAGCCAGATCGGCAGCTCGTTCCAGCCGGGCACGGGGCTCAGAGCGTAGGTGAGGGCGACGTTCAGCGGGAAGAATCCGAGCCAGATCGACACGGCCTGCTTCCACCGCGGGGGAGTGCTGACCATCGCGACCGTGGTCGTCGATCCGTCCGCCCGCGGCAGCGTGATCGTGTCGGTGGTCGGCTCGTCGAACCAGCCCTCGATGCCGCTGCGACGCCGTACACGCTCGCTGCGCACGAACTGGTCGCCGGTCGACTTCCACCACTCGCGCTCGCCGGACTGCTCCCAGGCGACGAGGGACTTCTCGTCGGAGAAGCGGTAGAGCATGTGCCAGACGTGCGAGTCCTCGCCGTCGCGGACCCATCCGGAGCCGAGGAATCCCGGATACCGGTGGGCGAGGTTGACGCCGGTCTGCACCCAGGCCGTGGCTGCGGCCACATGCTCGGGATCGACCTCGCGGCGGATGGAGACGGTGATGGGTTCGCTGGACATGGTGGGTCCTCGGAGACTGCGGTCGCCCGGGTCACGGGCGCCTCGACGGTGGGGGATGCGCCAGGGTGCGGGCGCATCAACGATTGTATTTCGGATGCCGGGGTCGCCGCCCGGTTTTCGCGGCGCGCGAAGACGGCATCCGAGGTTCCGACGGCGGCGACCCGCGACCCGCCCTCCGGGAGGGGGAGAGAATGGGACGCATGAGCACGCGCAGCGAAGCCGTTCTGATCGATGTCGTCCGGACCCCCGTCGGGCGGGGCAAGCCGGGCGGAGCCCTGTCGGGGGTGCATCCGGTCGATCTCGCTGCCGGAGCGCTCGCCGCGATCCTCGAGCGCAGCGGGCTCGATTCGCGACAGATCGACGACGTGCTGCTCGGCTGCGTGAGCCAGGTGGGCGACCAGTCGTCGAACATCGCCCGTCAGGCGGTGCTCGCCGCCGGATTCGACGAGTCTGTCCCGGCCGCGACGATCGACCGGCAGTGCGGATCGAGCCAGCAGGCCGTGCACTTCGCCGCGCAGGGCATCATCGCCGGCGCCTATGACGCGGTGATCGTCGGTGGTGTCGAGTCGATGAGCCGAGTGCCCCTCGGGTCATCCGCCGCGGGTGGCTCGCCGATGTCGCCGCGTCTGCGCGAGCGGTATCCGGACGGGCTCGTGAACCAGGGCGTCTCGGCCGAGCTGATCGCCCAGCGCTGGAACCTCGACCGCGCTGCCCTCGACGCCTATGCGGCAGAATCGCACCGCCGCGCCGCGGCCGCGTGGACCGACGGATTCTTCGACCGCACGGTCATCTCGGTCGCCGAGGCTCCGGATGCCGTCGACGACGAGACCGTTCGTGCGGGCACGACGGCCGAGGGGCTGGCGGGACTTCACCCGGCCTTCCGCACGGATGCGCTCGCCGCGCGGTTCCCCGACGTCGACTGGCGCATCACCCCCGGCAACTCCTCGCCGCTCACCGACGGAGCATCCGCCGCGCTGCTGATGAGCGCCGAGCGCGCCGACGCGCTGGGGCTCACGCCGCGAGCGAGATTCCACGCGTTCACGGTGGTCGGAGACGACCCGCTGATGATGCTCACGGGGCCGATCCCCGCGACGCGGCGCATCCTCGAACGCACCGGCCTCACGATCGACGACCTCGACGCGTACGAGGTCAACGAGGCCTTCGCGTCGGTGCCGCTCGCCTGGGCCGCCGAAGTCGGGGCGGATGCCGCGAAGCTCAACCCCCGAGGAGGGGCGATCGCCCTCGGGCACGCCCTCGGCTCGTCGGGCACCCGCCTGCTCGGCACGCTCGTCGACCAGCTCGACGCCGTCGACGGCCGCTTCGGCCTGCAGACCATGTGCGAGGGCGGCGGCATGGCGAACGCGACGATCGTGGAGCGGCTGTAGGCCCGGCATCCGGCTCGGCTCCAATCTCCTTTCGAATCGCGTGAATGACCCTGAAAACAGGCGAGATGCGGTCATTCACGCGATTCGAACGGCAGGGCAGGTCACCGTCGCAGCGCTGCGGTCACGCGACGCACCAGTTCCTCCGGCCTGTGGAGGAGTGGTGATGTCACCTCGATGACCGTCCACCCCGCGGCCCGGAGAGCCGCGATGCGCTCGACGTCGGCAGCCCACCTGGCGTCGTGCAGCATCCCGAGGTACTCGATGACGACACGCTCCTGTCGATACGCCATGTCAACGCAGCCGAGGAATCGCCCGTGTTCGTCGAAGAGGTCGACGTTGAGCTCGGGCTCCGGCACACCGGCCGCGATGAGGATGCATCGCACCCGCGTCTCTCGGGGCGACCAGGAGTCTTCGCGGATCAACTCGACGGCGGTGCGCAGCCGGGCGGCGCCACGCCGTCGTCCGGCATCGATCGCGGCCCGCAGATCATCGACCGTGCAGAGCGATCGACGGCCAGGCGTCGGTCTGCCCCGACCCTCGCGCCATGCCCGACACATGTGGTCTCCGAGTGCCACGATGTCGAACAGAGGGAGTGTGCCCAGCGACACCCACGTCGCGGCTGGGGATGTGACCCGGAGTCCGTCCTGCTGGCGGATCGAGGTCAGACTGGCCAGCGTGCGGTGTCCTGTCACGCCGGTGGCCCGTGGGAATGGCGTCGCACCGGCGGCGCTCACGTGCAGTGCGAGGTCGGCGTATCCGGCGATCCGGTCGTCGTCGGTGAACTCGAGTGGCAGCGGTGCACCCCAGATCGATGCCGCCGTCTGGTGGCTGAAGAAGTGTCCCTGGTGGAGTCCGGGCGCGTAGGTGCGCGCGCGGTGGATCCTCGCTTGTCGCTGTCTGACGTATGGGTCCGTGGCCTCGCTGAGCGACGGGATGCTCCCGGCGCGGATGCGCACACCGCGAAACGGCGCCTCCAGGTCTCGCCCTCGAAGTCGGCTTCGGCTCACCCCGTGCATCCGGGCGATACGGACCGGGAATCCGTCGCCGCACTCGTCCGGAAGATTCGTCGTTGGTCCCATCGCGTCACGGTGACATGAATCTCAGGGCGGGGCTCGCGCTGTCCACAGCCCCGACGCGTTCGAATCGCGTGAATGACCCGGGAATCGGTC
>NZ_JBQEPC010000007.1:0-202289 GCF_052045655.1 Microbacterium sp. 22215 | reverse complement strand
GAGACGTCCTTGCCGCTGGCGAAGACCGGGAGAGCGGACGTGATGTCGGCAGGGAGCTCCTTGGCCTCGAGGCGGTCGAGGAGCGCCTTGCGCTCGGGGTTGGCGGCGGCCCACGCGTCGAACGACGTCTGCCAGGCGGCGCGCGTCTCGGCGGCCCGGTCGGCGAGAGCACGCGTGTGGGCGATCACGTCGTCGGCGACGACGAAGTGCTCCTCGGGGTCGAAGCCGAGGACCTTCTTGGTCGCTGCGAGCTCGTCGCCACCGAGGGCGGAGCCGTGGATCTTTCCGGAGTTCTGCTTGCCGGGCGACGGCCACCCGATGATCGTCTTGAGGATGATGAGCGACGGCTTGGAGGTCTCGCCCTTGGCGGCCTCGATGGCTGCGTTCAGTTCGGCGACGTCTTCGACGTACTCGCCGGTCTTCTTCCAGTCGACCGTCTGCACGTGCCATCCGTACGCCTCGTAGCGTGCGGCGACGTCCTCGGTGAACGCGACGTTGGTGTCATCCTCGATCGAGATCTGGTTGGAGTCGTAGATCGCGATGAGGTTGCCGAGCTGCTGGTGTCCCGCGAGCGAACCGGCCTCGCTGGTCACGCCCTCCTGCAGGTCGCCGTCACCGGCGATCACGTACACGAAGTGGTCGAACGGGCTCTCACCGGCCGGGGTCTCGGGGTCGAACAGGCCGCGCTCGTAGCGGGCGGCGTAGGCGAAGCCCACGGCGGAGGCGAGCCCCTGGCCGAGCGGGCCGGTCGTGATCTCGACGCCCTTGGTGTGGCCGTACTCGGGGTGACCCGGCGTCAGCGAGCCCCACGTGCGGAGCGACTTGAGGTCGTCGAGCTCGAGCCCGAAGCCGCCGAGGTACAGCTCGACGTACTGAGTGAGGGAGGAGTGACCCGCCGACAGGATGAAGCGGTCACGGCCGAGCCAGTGGGTGTCCTTCGGGTCGTGCCGAAGCACGTGCTGGTAGAGGAGATACGCGGCCGGAGCCAGGCTCATCGCAGTACCGGGGTGGCCGTTACCGACCTTCTCCACGGCATCCGCAGCCAGAAGGCGCGCGGTGTCCACTGCGCGCTGGTCGATGTCGTTCCACAAGAGATCAGTCATGAGAGGCCTTTCAGGGCACGTCAGAGGGAGCCGGGAGCGCTGCCCCGGGCACAAGGATGTAGCTACTTCTAAGACGGGAGGTAGTGGCTCAGGTGCTCGAACGGCGGCTGCGATGCCAGGTGGGACACGGCGGCGGCACCTACGGCGCATGCGGCGGCCAGAGAGTCTGCCGGCGAGTGCCCGGTCTGGAGCGCCAAGACGAGCGCAGCACAGAATGAGTCACCGGCACCAACGGTGTTCACGGCATCGACGGAGACGCCCTGAGCGCGAGCGATTTCCTTGCCATGGCTGTACAGGGCGGCGCCCTCGGACCCGTAGGTGACCGCGACCAGCGCCGCATCCGCGAGCTCCGGCATCAGCTCGCGCTCGGTCTCGTTCACGATGAAAAGGTCCACGCGCTTCAGGAGCCTCTCCGGGAGCGTCTGGGCCGGGGCTGCGTTGACTGCGATGAATCCGGGAGCTTTCGCGACGACTTCTTCCACCACGGACAGGGCGATCTCCAGCTGCATGAGCACAGCCTCGTCCTTGGCGAAGGCGACGCCGTCGACCGTGACCTGGTCGTTCGCACCCGGGCACACGGCGATCTGGTTCTCCGCGGCGGCATCGACGACGATGAGGGCGTTGCCTGTGGGAGCATCCACAATGAGCAAGTCTGTGACGTCGACACCAGCGTCCACCATCTCCGAGCGCATCCATTCGCCGTCAGCGTCCGCGCCGACAGCTCCCACCATACGAACCTGCCCGCCGAGCTTCGCGGCCGCGACCGCCTGGTTCGCACCCTTCCCGCCGAGGTCGCGGGCGAGACGTCCGCCGGCGATGGTTTCGCCAGGGGTCGGGAGCCGGTCGACGAAGGCGGTGATGTCGACGTTCGAGCTGCCGACGACAACAATGTGAGAGAGAGTGGATGACGCCATAGGAAGGTCTTTCGGGTTAGCTGGACTGGACTATCGACAGACCGATCTTGGGAAGAATGATGTACTTCGCCAGGTAGATCGGGGTGTCCTCGTATTCAGCGGTCTGCGTCAGGACGAGGACGGGGCTGGTCGCACTGACCTTGAGTTGTGAGCCCCGCGTTGCTCCCGCGACGTTCGCTGCGAGGTTGCAGACACCGCCGGAGAAGATGGAACCGAACTTGTCGAAGACCGCCGCGAGAAGCGTGCTCGGCTCCGCGGCCATATTGTCGAGTTCGCGCGCGATGCCGGGATGGATCTCGCTGAGGTAGCGGCCGGCTGGCAGGTGCTCTTGCGCAATCGCGATCGGGGAACCGTCGATGGACAGCACCGTCTCCCGGAACCAGGTGTTCGCGGCTGCATCGAGGGCGAGCTTATTGGAGACGAAATCGGTCGTGGACTGGAGGTCGAAGGTGACCTGCTCGACCGTGACTTCACCGTTCGGCTGCTCCAGCGCCCGCTCGATGGGGCGGAGCTCTTCCAGACCGATGTGCGGCAGCGATGAGGTTACGAACCGTCCGACACCGCGGCGCGTAACGATGAGACCGTCCTCCTCCAGGAGCATGAGGGCTTCGCGGACGACCGTGCGGCTGACGCGGAGGTTGACCGCGAGTTCCGTCTCGCGCGGAAGGACCTCACCGAGCGGAAAGACTCCGGAACGGATGCCGTGCGCGAGGCGGGAGTAGACCGCGATGCGCAGAGGCTGACCGACCGGGGCAGTCAGTTGCTGCTCGAGGAAGTCATCAATGGTGCTCATGCCGCGCTCCTTTGTCTAATACCGGCTAGACCATGATGTATGACATCCAGTGTTACACATGTCGTACCAAAGAGGTATAACTTCAGACCTCTCGATTCGATAACCATGGTTGGTCAATGCCGTGGTCCTACGTGCCCCTCCTGCGACACCGCGCATTCCCCAGCGCTTCAACTGCCGTTCATCTTCCGAAGGACACTCTTCCATTTATCACTCACAGCTTGGACGTCGTGTCCACAACCCGTCTGGCGGCGATAGCGAACACCTTGCGCCCGGCGGAGATGCGTGTGGCGGAGACCCTACGCAACTCCCCCGGCGAGGTCGTCGAGCTCACCGCGCAGGAGCTCGCGGACCGAGTCGGCGTGGCCCGAACCTCCGTGATCCGCACTCCCCAGGCGCTCGGGTATAACGGCTTCTCGCACCTGCGAGTTGAGCTCACCCGGCACGTGCATGCTCAGAAGGTCGGCTCGAACGCGATCCTCCCCGCGCAAGCCACGGAACTGGACTCGATGCGCGAGACGATCCTCCGCGCGCTGGCCGTTGCCTCCAGCAGCCTCGACCTGCTTCATCCGGAGGACGTGGACGCGGCCATCGACGCGCTGGCGACCGCGCGCCGGGTTCTGTGTGTCGCCAACGGATTGTCCACCCCGCTGGCCCTCGATTTCGCTCTGAGGCTGACCGCGCTGGGGGCAACCGTCGGTGCTCCGCTCGACGCTTTCTCTCAGCAGCTCACCGCAGGGCAGTTGGACTCTGGGGAGGTGCTGGTAGTCGTCAGCGGGTCGGGTGTTAACGAAGTGTCAGTGCGCGCGGCGCAAGCCGCACGTGACGGCGGTGGGACCGTGCTGGCGTTCACCGCGTTTGCGAAGTCCCCCCTGGCAACGGTTGCGGACATCGTTCTCGTCGCTGCGTCAGCAGGCTGGTCATTCCAGGAGGAGATCGAGACGACGTCGCGGCTCGGACTTGGCCTCCTGCTGAACGCACTCGTTGGCCGTGTCGCCACCCGCGGGGGCAAAACCAGCAGGAACGCGCAGCAGCGGGCACTCAGCATCGTCGCGGACAACCTGACCGACGGCGTTGACGTCGTCAAGCACCCACAAACCTCCCGCAGCCGTCTTCGGATCAGAAGGGCTCTGCCGGTGTCCGACTCTCGCGCCGATCTCCCAAATAGCTCCACGGGCGGTGCGGTCCCGCAGCACGGGTCTACGCAGTGATTTCGCGTCAGTTATTGCTGGAGAATGCGTCGTCGAAACGCCGCGTAGGAACGGGCCAGAGTAGTGATCTGACGAACCCGACCGCCTCGGCGGCGCCGCGCAGTCGGTCCATACCGGCGTCCTCCCATTCCACCGAGATCGGTCCGTCATATCCGATGGAGCGTAGGGCACGGAACGCGTCCTCCCACGGCACGTCTCCGCGACCGGTAGACACGAAGTCCCATGCACGCCGCGGGTCGCCCCACGGAAGATGCGACGACAGGATGCCACTCCGTCCGTCACGCGAGCGAAGCCTCGTGTCCTTGCAGTCGACGTGGTAGATCTTGTCGGCAAAGTCCGTGATGAAAGACACCGGGTCAACGCCCTGCCAGAGCATGTGGGACGGATCCCAGTTGAACCCAAACGCATCTCGGTGCTCAACCGCCTCGAGCGCACGAGCGCTGGTCCAGTAGTCGTAGGCGATTTCCGACGGGTGAACCTCGAGTGCGAACCGCACGCCTTCCCCGTCGAACACATCCAAGATGGGGTTCCATCGCCGGGCGAAGTCTTCGTACCCCTCGTCGATGACCGAGTCCGGAACGGGCGGAAACATAGCCACGTACTGCCAGATGGAAGACCCGCTGAACCCGACGACGGTGTCGACCCCGAGCTGACGGGCGACCTTCGCCGTCTGCTTCAACTCGTCGGCGGCTCGTTGTCTTACCCCTTCGGCAACCCCGTCTCCCCATACGCTTTCACGAACGATTCCCTTGTGGCGGAGGTCGATGGGGTTATCGCACACGGCCTGACCGGTGAGGTGATTGGAGATCGCACGGACGACGAGGCTGTTGTCCTCGAGGATCTGCTTCCGCTCAGCGAGGTACTCGCTGTCCTCCGCCGCACGCGCAACGTCGAGGTGCTCCCCCGAGCAGGCGAGCTCGACGCCGTCGTATCCCCACTGGGAGGCGTATTCGGCCACCTGACGAAGCGGCAGATCGACCCACTGTCCAGTGAACAGCGTGACGGGATTGGTTGCTGCGGACATCACACAGCCTCCTTTTGCGTAGGGATGGGACTCCATGAACGGCTTCGCGCTGAGGTGATCACAGCGTCCACGAGGCGTACGGACCGTGCACCGTCGGCGAAGGTCGGGAGCCCTTCCGGAGCCTCGCCGGTGCGCACCGCGGTGTAGGTGTCCAGGACGAAGGCGGCGAACGCGTCCACCCAACCCTGCGTGTGGCCGGAGGGCGCGAGGGACAGCCGACGCTGATCCGCGGAGCCCTGCGAGGGGTCGCGGACAATCGTCTGGGACCCGCGTTTGTTGCCGAACCACGCCGTCTCCGGGTTCTCCTGGTCGAATGCCGCGCTTCCCTGGGTGCCGTCGACCTCGAACCACAGCCGGTTCTTACGGCCGGCGGCCACCTGGGAGATGACCACGTTCGCGAGCCTGCCTTCCTCCGTGCGGAAGAGGGCGACCGCGTTGTCCTCCGTCATCACGGGCATGCGTGCGGCGGTCTTAGACTGCCCATCATCCCGAGCTGCGAAAGACTGCCCCCCGGCGCCTGGTCGCGTGTCGTAGACGATGTCCGTGGCCGCTGACACATCCGTGAACCGGGTGCCCGTGACGAACTCGACGAGGTCGCACCAGTGCGAGCCAATGTCAGCGAATGCGCGCGAGTCTCCGCCTTCGGCAGAGTCCACGCGCCACGAGGACGCATCCTCGTCCTGCATCCAATCCTGAAGGTAGTGACCGTGAATAGTGAGAACGCGGCCGAGGTCTCCACCCGCGATGCGCGCGCGAATCTCCCGAACCATCGGATGGAATCGGTACACGAAGGGCACCGTCGCGACGACACCGGCGTTCGCTGCGGCCTGGACGAGGTCGTCGGCGTCTTCGACGCTCACTGCGAGAGGCTTCTCGCAGATGACGTTGATGCCGGCGCTGATGACGGCGATCGCCTGCGGGTAGTGCTGGCTGTTCGGCGTGCAGATGTGAACCACATCAGGCTGGTCGGCAAGCAGCTCGTTGAGGTCCGCGTACCCGCGGCCCGCTCCGAACGCCTCGGCTGCTTCCTCGGACTTTCGTGCATTGCGCCCGAGGACACCGATGACCTGTGCGCCGGCGGCTCGTGCGGAACGCACGTGAACGGCGGCAATCATCCCCGTGCCGATAACAGCGATCCGAAGTTGATGAACGCTCATTCAGCGCTCCTGTTCTGTGAGAGCTGCTCGATGGCCGCACGTGCGCCACGGATGGCGAGGGCTGTACTGAACAACGTCGGGTTGACGGTGGTCGCGGTTGGGATGGTGCCATTGCCTCCGAGGTAGAGGTTGGAGAGGCCCCACACACGGGACCACGGGTCGATAACGCTCGTCCCGTCATCGGCAGCGCCCGTGCGGAAGGTGCCCTGGTAGTGCAGCGAGCTGCCTGCAGGGAGCAGACGCGCCTCGCCTCCCGGGATGACGTCCCCGAGGAGGGCGGCGGTGCGAGCTTGCAGCGCGATGGCCTGCTCGGCCTCAGCCTCTTCGCGTTCGGTCAGCGCGTAGTCGATGGTGATGTTCGGCATGCCGAAGGCGTCTGTCTCGTCGTCGCTGAATGTCAGTCCGTCCTCGAGTCGCGGGAACTTCCTCAGCGCCCATCCGACGTTCACGTACCCGTGGGCGTTGTCGGCCAGAGGGTGTCCTTCGGGCAAGGGCACGGGGCTGGTCTTCAGGTGCATCAGTTGCGCTGTGAACGGGTGAACACCTTCCACGAACGGGATACGGTTCATTGCGCTGACCAGGTCTCCCGCGGCGGTGACCATGTTCTCGCCGACGGGGACCCCGTCTGGGAACACCTGCTGGACGGTGCGGTCGCTCAGTGCGACGATGCCGAAGATCACCGGGTGCTCCGTGAGATAGCGTCCGAGCGCCGCAGGGCGAACCCCGGATGCCCACAGGAGCTGCGGCGTGCGGAACGCATCCGCTGCAACGACGACGAGGTCCGCGCTTTCGACGTAGTCCTCGCCGGTCTTCCGGTTGCGGAGGAACACGCCGGTCACCGTGTCGCCGTCGAGCTCCAGTTTGGTCGCGAGTGTCGACGCCCGCAGCTCGAAGCGTCGACCGCGCTCGGAGGTGTCGTCGAGGATGTCGCCGAGGATGGTGTCGGTGCCCGTCCATCGCACTTCGCCGCGTTCCTGGCTGACGGCTGTGGGGAAGATGCCGACTTCGCGCCCCGCGGGGAGGGTCTTGTTCCACTCTGCGGCGACGGTGTCGCGAACGACCTTGCCGAGAGAGGAGTCTGCGAAGGCGTTCTTCACGACGTGAAGGAGCTTCTCGGCGTCAGTGATGAGTCCGTCCCATTCCGCGTCGTCGATGAAGTCCACCCGTTCGGTGTCCTCAGGGCGGGGCGTTGCACATGTCCAGTGCGCGCCCTGGCCGCCGACGCCCGTGGATTGCGCGGCTGCCGGCATACCGGCCGAGTGACCGGAGTGCTCTGAGCCGTCATCGACGAGGTGGGTGCCCTGGCGCGCGGTGAGCGTGCCCTCCACCGCGACGGCACCGGGGACGCTGGCGCCGAGACCGGTGGAGTTGGGCCCCTGCGCGGCAACCCGTCCCGCAGCCTGTGCGGCACGGTCAGCGATGTTGCGAAGGTTTTCCCCGCGGTGGGGCGATAGGTCGGGGCCCGCCTCCACCATCAGCACATTCACGTCGGGGAGCGCGTCAAGCAGCAGCCGGGTGTACACCGAACCGATGGGGCCGCTGCCGACAACGATGACGCGAGTCATGAACGCGCCGCCTCGGCAACGCTCGTGATGACGGCGGTCTCCAGCTCGTGATGCTGCTTGATGAGGGCGGCGACGTCGACGTCATCGACCTCGGTGAAGGTGTGGCCTTCCCACTCGGAGGAGATGGAGCCGCTGTACCCGCCTTCGACGAGCACGCGTATCGCCTTCTCGTAGTCGATGGAGGGCTCGATGCCATTCTCGAAGCTGTAGAACTTGCCGTGGACGTGGACCGTCTGAGGCAGGATTTCGGCCCAGCTTTCCACCGTCTCGTGACCGAACATCGCGAAGGCGAGCTGCATCTCAGCGATGGCGTCGGCGTCGACGCCGGCGGCCTGGGCGCCTTCGGACCACGTCGCATAACGCTCATGCGGCAGTCCGTCCTGCGCCCAGATCTCCTGGAGCGTTGCGAGCTGCTTCTGAGGAATGCCGGCACGGGCGCCGAGGTCGACGAATCCCGGCGGGATGGCGCGCATGGTGGAGCTGAAGTCGGGGATGAATCCGAGGCGCTCGGACTGCAAGCGGTCGTAGAGCTCGCGGACGCGAACGACGGCGGGCGTCAGAGCACCCTCTGGCGCATGGATCTCCATACCGAGTGTGACGCCGGCGCGCTCTGCAATGGGAGCTGCGAGTTCGAGCACCTCGGGAGTGGCTCCCATCTGGATACGGAGGATCGGGAACTGGAGTCGTCGTGCCGCTTCGATCTGAACGGCGAGGTAGTCGAGCATCTCGTCGGTATTCAAGAACCGGTCTGGGCGCAGCGCGACATCGATGTTGGAGCCGAGGGAGGTGCCCACCAACCCGTAGGTGTCGAGCAGGCCGCGCCAGAAGTTCACGAAGCTGTCGTCGACGTGCGGGTAGTTGCGGATGGACTGGAAGCCGACGATCTCGACGCCGGGTCCGATACCGCGACCCGCGACCTCTTTGACAATTTGCTCAAGGTCGAACTTGCGGGCCACCCACTCGTTGGTGAAGGAGTAGAGCGTCGTGCCGAGGGAGATCTGAGTCCCTGCGATGGTCGTTGTCATGTGGCTGTTCCTCATCACTTGGCGGTGAGCTGCTTGGTGACAGTCACGGAGTTGGGAAGGGCCTTCTCGGGCCCCACGATGATGTATGGGATGCGCATGTCCATGCGCACGGTGACGTCGTGGACGGAGCCCGGAGCGATGTCGACACCCGGGACGTGAATGCCGCCGGAATCCTGGATGAACCAGACCTCGTCCACGTGGGATCCGAACTCGCCGAGCGGGAAGCTCTTGTCGTTCAGCAGCAGGCGCGCTTCGTTGAGGTCCAGCGGAGCACCGTCGAGGTGGACGGTCACTCCCTCGATGCAGGACAGGGGCAGGCTGCGGTACCAGGGGATCTGCACGTTCAGTCGGATTCCATCCGGTTCGCTCTGCAACGCAGCCGCGCCAAGCAGTCCATTCTTGAGACTCATCTCACACTCCTCCATGTTGAAGACTTTTGCTTAGATTAGCTCAAAGTCCCCCGATTCTGGAAGCAGATCGCGTTGACTTTCGCGCGAACGTGTATAAAGTAGCGTTCGTTCACGTGACCGCGTGCACACCCGCCTAGACACCTAAGGCTCAAGGATGAGTAATACACCGCGAACCACAGCACCCGAAGCTGAACTGTCCGAGTCCCGCAACCACATCGTGGTGAGCCCGAGCCGGGTCGGTTGGGGCGAGAAGGTCGCGTACGGCCTCGGAGACTTCGCCTCCAACATGTCGTGGACCACCATCACCACGTACCTGCTGTTCTTCTACACGAATGTCGCGCTGATCCCCGCGGCTGTCACCGGAGTGCTGTTCCTCGTCGCCCGCATCATCGACGCGGTCATCGACCCGTTCATCGGCATCTGGCTCGACCGCACCAACACCCGCTTCGGTCGCGCGCGCCCGTTCCTTCTCTTCGGCGCGATCCCGCTTGCTGTCCTGACGACGCTCAGCTTCGTCACTCCCGACGCCGACCAGGGCATCCAGATCGCCTGGGCCTTCGGGACGTTCCTCATCGTGGGCATCCTGTACTCCGTCGTCAACATCCCCTACGGCGCTCTCATGCCGATGATGACGCGCGACTCGAAGGTCCGCCTTCAGCTCGGAAGCCTCCGGATCGCCGGTCTCGCCATCGCGACCCTCCTCATCTCGCTGGCCACCATGCCGCTGGTTGAGTACTTCGGCCAGGGCAACCAGCAGATCGGCTTCGTGACCGTCGTCGGTCTCTACTCCCTGCTCTCGGTCATCGGGTTCTTCCTCGTCTTCGCCATCTGCAAGGAGCGCGTATACAAAGCGAAGTCCATCGCGGCGCGGACCACGAAGGAGCCGCTGCGCCCCGCCATCAAGGCTGCGTTCCGAAACCGGCCATGGCTCTCGGTCTTCATCAGTTCCGTGTTCGCGTTCACGCGCCTGGGTGTCATCCTCGGAGGCGCCGTCTACTACGGCATGTACGTGCTTGAGGCCAGCTGGGCCGTCGGCATCCTGCTCACCTCCTACGGCATCGCGATGCTCCTGGGCTCCGCCCTTTGCCCCCCGATCCTCCTCCGCCTCGGACGCCGCAATGGAACCCTTCTCGGCCTCGGCATCAACATCGTGGCAACCGCCCTTCTGTTCACCTTCATGGACAACGTCTGGGTTTCCTGCGCTCTATTCTTCGTCGCCAGTGTCGTCGGCGGCTTCGGACTCATCGCCGCCCCGCCGATGGTGGCCGACTCCGTCGACTACCAGGAGTACCGCACTGGCACGCGCAACGAAGGACTGCTCTACTCGGGGTACAGCTTCGGCACTAAGGTGGGCAACGCCGTCGGCGCCGCGCTGTTCGCAGGATTTCTCGCATGGTTCGCCTATGACCCGACTCAGCTGACGGAGGGTGCGATCTTCGGAATCGCGCTGGCCTTCATCGCCATACCTATCGGCCTGGCCATCCTGCAGGGCATCGCACTCGCGTTCTACGACCTAGACGCGAAGCACGCCGGTATCGTCGAGAGTCTTCGGGCTCGCGAAGCAGCCTAAGCAACATGACGTCGAGGAGGCACGGTGGCTGACCACACCCAGACGCTCGCTCTGATTATCGACCTGATCCGCTCAGGCCGCGCGGTAACGCGGCCTGAGCTGGCTCGACAGACCGACCTCGGTCGCGGGGTCATCGGACAGCGCGTCGAAGATGGAATCGTCACCGGCCTCCTCGTCGAAGACAACCAGGCCCTGTCCACGGGAGGGCGCCCGTCTAAGGTTCTGCGAATCGCAGCGGAACGCGGCATCGTGCTCGCCGCTGTCTTCGGAGCCTCGCGCCTCCATGTGGCGGTCGCCGACCTCTCAGGCAAGATCCTCAACCATGACCTGACGCCATGGAACGTGGACGACGGGCCGGAGAGCTCACTCGCTCACCTCATCTCCCGTGCCAACCAACTCCTCGAACAGCACCCAGGACGATCGCTGTGGGCGGCGGCCGTGGGCGTCCCGGGCCCGGTGAACTTCAGAGCGGGCAGACCGGTGGCCCCGCCCATCATGCCCGGATGGGACAACTTCCCGATACGTGAGCGCCTCGAAGCCCGGTTCGACGTTCCTGTGTGGGTCGATAACGACGTCAATTTGATGGCGCTCGGAGCATGGCACGAGACTCGCCTCGATAGTGGCGACGACATGATTCTGGTGAAGGCTGGTACCGGCGTCGGTGCCGGCCTGATCTCGCATGGACTGCTTCACCGCGGTGCACGCGGCGGAGCAGGCGACATCGCACACAACGCCATCGCCGAGCGCTCAACGGTCCGTTGTCGCTGCGGCAACCTCGGATGTCTGGAAGCGTATGCAGGCGGGTGGGCGCTCGCTCGAGACGCCGAACTCGCGGCGCGCAGCGGAGAAAGCGAATTCCTCGCAAACCTGGTGAAGGTCGCCGGTCAGCTCAGCGTAGAAGACGTCATCACCGGGGCGCTGAACAACGAGGCCGTCTGTGTGGAACTAGTCGGCCGCGCAGGGACTCTTATCGGACGTGAGCTGTCCGTTCTTGTCAACTTTTTCAACCCGGCAACGGTGCTCATCAGCGGAAGCCTAATACGCACCAACGAACTGTTCTTGACGCCCCTCCGCGACGCCGTGGCCGCCCGGTCGCTGCCCATCGCGACAGAAGAGCTAGTCCTCGCCGAGGCTCCACTGGCTCACTCGGAAGGCATCATCGGCGCCGCCGTACTCGCGCTCAACGAGGTATTCTCCGCACGGTTCCTATCGCGGTGGATCGGGCAGGACGGGCCCCGGGGATTGCGATCTGCGTTGGCTGAAACCGTCACCTCACCATTGGCAGCCACCAAGCGAAATCTGCGAGACGATGCTTCCTAGCGGTAAACAACCAGGGTGATCGTGCTGCCCGGTAAACCTCGCCGAAGATCATGGATCTCATTCTCGATTCATGGGCGTCTCGCTTCCGCCAGCGCTTCGAAGCAAGGGGGCGGCGTATATGGCAGCAGACTTTGCGATGGCGTCGACTCCCACCGAGCCACCATTAGCTCGTACTACCTCCTGCTCGCGTTGCCGATGTGAGACCGCTTCTCGCGGCGATGACACGACGAACCCGCGTCCCGGTCGTGGCAGCGAGAACCCGCGTCCCGGTCGTGGCAGCGAGAGTGCGGGCCTGTGGTAGCGGCGGTGAGGGTGGAACCGAGCCGCGTTCGCGTCGCAGCGCGAAGAACGTTCCCCAAGGGCCGGGGCGGCATCGGCAGATTCCGCATCAGAAATGCACCACGCCTCGCCCCGGATACGGAAAAATCTCCGATTTCTCGGGGGTTTCGGGGACGGTGGGATTTAAACCCACCGACACGCTGATGGACATTGCTCTCAGCTAGGCAGAACTCTTAGCGTCAAGCTAGCAAGCATGTGAATAGCGATCGGCCTACGCACTGGGGCGACAGGCGACAGGCGTCGGACGTTCGCCGACAACTGTTTCCATACACTCGGAGGGGTTTCCGCTTGTTCGTCGACGCGGCTCCATTAAAACGGCTCACACCGTTCGCCGTTCGCTGTTCGCCTGCAGTCCCGCCTGCCCAACTGCACCTGGCCCCGGCCAGCCGCGGCGGCCTCCTCGCTCCCGAAGCGCAGCGAAACGGTAGATTCTCACTTCGCGCAGGATCTGCACTTTAGAGCATGGCCGTCTCACTGGCTCGAAATCCGATTGACGGGTCCAACTGCGTTGATATCCCATAACAGCCGGAATAACGCGGGAGAACAGGTTGCAGTGGATACAGCCCCACTGCGTCGCACCGTGCGACAACCGCCCGGGTTCCAGCAGATGCGACAAGTGCGACTCCCCCGCCGCCGAACCGCGCTTAGAGATGGTGACGACGCAGCCGCTCGTCACCCTCGGGCGAATTCCAGCAAACGACCGCCTACCAACACATCTCCGGCGATACCACGGGCCACGAAAAACTCATCGCGCCGACGACCGCACAGTTTCAGTCCGACGGTGGCACCGTCGCCGAAGAGAATACAGCCGTCAACCACAACAAGCAGTTCGACCACCTCGTCTCCGCGCTCGGCGACGACAGCCGCTGGCGCCACTACAACAAGTTCGATGTGTGCCACATCACGATCGACGGCGACCTGGTGCTCGACATCCGAGATCTCGCCCGCCGGATTCATGTCCCGGAACCTCTTTCACTACTTGGCAAACTGTGTTCTCGGCAGTCGCAGAGTCGCCCGAAGGCGAAACGCTCACGGACGCATACTCCGCCGCGCAGCACGACGGCGAGATGCCGGCGCTGCCGAGTTGCGCATCGTCGTCAACGTCACCTTCCTCATGGAGTACTTCGTGGCATGCCTCAAGGGGCCGTTCCGGAATGACGCCGCTTTCGACGCGGCACCCGCGCACCGGAAAAGATGATTCCGTTGGGCAGCGAAGCGGTACTGAGTAGGGCGCACATCGTCGTCGCGTGGGCCGGGGCAGGCAAGCCGGCGGACCACGCGCGGAGGCGCTCATCGTTCGGAATGCACGCGCCGCCGACGACCCGCGGGCGAAAGCAGCAGGTAAGTGTCTCGCCCGGTCGAGGTCACCTTGGATTCAGCCATCCGGCGACATTGCCGCTTGCCTGGCATACCTTTTTCAGCGCCTATCGAGGAAGGACCTGAGAGTTGGCCCGTCCAAGCACGGGTTCTCCCCCGCGATAACGGACTGCCGCATGTCGCTCAGCGCGGACACGACTGAGCCCTAACCTGGCCCGCAAGTGCCAACTTCGGGTGTCAACGAGTGCTCCGCGGCCCCGAGGAAATCGCCAGCGCGAAGAACAAAGGACCGCTTCGACAAGGCTGTTGTATGGCCCGACCCGAATCAGTTTCCGACAACCACACCTACGGCTACATGAAGCGAGATCGCGCAACCGCTCGCGACCGCTGGGGATGACCTCGACGGGGCCACCGTCAGGGCGGCGTCCCAGAATTCTGAGCGGTTATCATCGAAGGGGCCGTCGAACGACTCCACCAGGGCTTGCATGACGGCGTCGCGGTGAACTCGAATTCGCGAGTTCTCGATAGCCGCGCGACGACCGAAAGCGTCGAAGGACGGCGGGACCGCCACGAACTCCCGCATGAGGGTCCACGCCACCAGCGCCTGGAACGCGTCGCGGCCGTCGATGCCACCCAACGAGAAATCGAGCGCATCTGCCCATCGGTCGAGAATTCGTGTGGCGATCAAGTCCTCGAGGCGCGACCCGCCCGAGAGGTCGAGGATGAGGTCGCCGTCGCCGATGCGTCGGTCATCGAGCTCGCCCTGATAGCGAACCCACGCGGGGACGCCTTCGTCGGCGACGAAGCCTCCGTGGCCGGTGACGGCTTCGTCGATGATATTCGTCAAGCGGGTGAGACGGGATATGAAGACTCTCTTCCGTTGGGGCCGTGCTGTCTGGGCCGACCGACAACGTCTCGATGCGCGGCGTCAACCGCTCCCATGGACCACGCCCTTGCCGGGAGGCTGAGTGATATGCGGCGATTCGGAGGTTGCCCCTCCGCTCTGGTCGCATCGAGACGGCACTGCCCGCATAGGTGCCCGCATTGCTGCCCTCATTGAGTTCGTCATAACAGTCCGCCGACAGGGTCAAGACCTCCGCGAACCCAGTGATACCGGGCTCTGTCGGGCAAGGCCGGGATTGCGAGGGATACTCGAACCGAAGTCAGGGGGTCAGGGGTTCGAGTCCCCTCAGGTCCACAACGAAACCCGCGAGAGATCGCGGGTTTTCTTGTTTTCTCCCACTCCTGAGTTCGTGGCCGACTATGGGGTCGGCTCGAAGAGGTCGCCGATCTCGCACAGGACGGAACCGTCGGGAAGCGCCCACACTGCGCGATCACCCTGCACCATCGGGCGCAGCAGACCGAGTCCGGGAATCGATGGCCAACTGTTGCCGCGCAGGAACTCCCCCTCCTGGAGGAACGACGCGACGGCGACGGCCAGCCGGTGATGCTGCTCGGCGCACACGCGCAGCGTCCGACCGGCGACATCGAGGTGCGCGGCCAAGGTCCCCTGCGCCCCGACCTCGATTCGGGCGACGAGAGGGTCAGTCGGCAAGCCGACCACGGCGAAGTCCCGGACCGCAGCCTGCATCATGTTCTCCGCCCGGAACCGGTGACGCAGACGCGTCCGTGTCAGCGCACCCATCGGCAGCGCTCCTCTCATCCGGCGACTCACGCACGACCGTGCCGTCCCGCCTCCATCTAAGAGACTCGCGAATCCGTTTTCCGTTACGCGACGAGTCGAGCGGATCCCACGACCGCACGCGAAGAACCCCTGAGTTGCGCCATACAGCGGCGTCGCTCGCGGCGCGGTTCGCCGCATCCCGCAGACTGAGTCCGTGGCCGTTCGCCAGGGGCTTGTCTTCCTCTGGCGCGGCCGGTAGACAGACGACGCCATCGATCGCTGGAAGAGCGATCCTGAAGAGCGGGAGATCACGCGTGCTGGGACTATTTCGACGACCGGAGCCCTTTGCCGACGGCGCAGCGTCACCCCGCGATCCCGGTCTCTGGTCACGGGGGCTCGGCCTCGCGGCGACCCGAAGCCTGCAGACGCTCGCAGTGCTGGCCCTCGTGGCGGTCGCGGTACTGGGGATCACGCAGCTGTCGCTGGTGTTCATCCCGGTGACGATCGCCCTGATCCTCGCGTCGGCCATCCACCCGCTCGTCTCCTTCATGCGGCGCCGGGGGGTTCCGTCGATCCTCGCGACGTGGATCTCTCTCATCGGCATCCTCGCCATCCTCGGCGGCATCGTCTGGGTGATCGTCCTCACGGTCCGTTCGCAGTGGGATGACCTCGTCGACTCCGCCACCGACGGAATCACCCAGGTCACGGCCTGGCTCAACACCCTGCCGTTCGACATCGACGCGATCGATCTCGACGACGTGTGGGCGAGTGCCGGCGACTTCCTCACCAGCGCTTCCTTCGGTCGAGGAGCACTCGCAGGAGTCTCGGCCACCGCGAGCTTCTTCACGGGCCTCGCCCTGATGATCGTGGTTCTCTTCTTCTTCCTGAAGGACGGACCCCGGATCTGGGAGTTCCTGCTGCGCCCCTTCACCGGCACGAGCTACGAGCGGGCGCGCCGCATCGGCGATAAGACGGTCGACGTGTTCGGCGGGTACATCCGCGGAACGTCGATCGTCGCCGCGGCAGACGCCATCGGCATCGGCGTCGGTCTCGCGATTCTGCAGATCCCGTTGGCCCTCCCCCTCGCCGTCATCGTCTTCTTGACGGCGTTCATCCCCCTCGTGGGGGCGACGGCTGCCGGAATCCTCGCCGCCCTCGTGGCACTGGTCACCCACGGCCCGCTGGCGGCCCTGATCGTCGTCGGAATCGTGGTCCTCGTGAACCAGCTCGAGGGCAACTTCCTGCAGCCCGTCGTGATGGCGCGCTCCCTCAAGCTCCACGCCCTCGTCATCCTGCTCGCCCTGACCACGGGCACGATCCTCGGCGGCATCGTGGGGGCCGTGCTCTCGGTGCCGATCGCCGCTGTGGCCTGGGGGATCATCACGGTCTGGGATGGGCCGCACACTCCCGCAGCTCCGTTCCGGAAGAAGCGCCCCGAGACCGTCTGAGGCGGTTCTCCTGAAGCGTTCTGACGCGCCGCCCGACTACTCGACGCCGCAGCGTGCGGCGGTGCAGGCTACGATCGACCCGCTGTCGGTGGCTTTCGCCTCCGAACCCGCACGTCGCAGACCGACCGCGATGAGCGGACGATCCTTGTCGTCGACCGCGAGGGCGAGAGCGTTGGAGAAACCGCCGTCGGTCGGCGCGGCAGCCAGCACGGGCGCGCTCGTGCGGGATTCGCACGCCGCGTCACCGCACGAGATCAGGGCGACATTCACCGCGCTGTCGATCGTTCCGATGAGCGGACGCCCGGTCGAGTCGATCGCCAGAGCGGGCGTGTGCAGCAGGTCGGTCTCAGCGGGGATGTCGGTGACCCCTGCCGTCGAGCACGATGCGTCCGCGCAGGAGAAGAGCCGCAGCGTCGAGTTGTCGACGGCACGGAACAGCACCACGGGCAGCCCGTCGGCACCGATCGCAATCTGCGCTCCGTGCGTCTGATCGAGGTCCGTGACAGCCTCGCCGGCGACGTCAGCGTCGAGCGCCTCTGTCGTCCAGTCGCCACCGGCGGTGGCGGTCATCACCCGGAGAGCGATGTCTTCCTCGTCCTCACCCCGATCGGTGAGCGTCACGAGGGCCGCACCGCCGTCGTCGGTCGAGGCGACGTCGAGTGTCGTGGAGTTGGTGCTCCATGAGGCCCACTGCACCGTCTGCGTCGTGCGCTCACTCGCCGTGCAGTCGGCATCCGCGCAGAAGTCGAGGGCGAGGGTCGCGGTGCGAGAGTCCGACGGCCGCACGATCGAGGCGATCACCGGGGCGTCTCCGCTCGAATCGATCGCCACGGCCAT
Organism: Microbacterium sp. 22215; assembly: GCF_052045655.1. NCBI lineage: Bacteria > Bacillati > Actinomycetota > Actinomycetes > Micrococcales > Microbacteriaceae > Microbacterium > Microbacterium sp. 22215. The sequence continues at coordinate 184,635 of NZ_JBQEPC010000007.1, read as the reverse complement.
CAGGCTCTGGTTGCTTCGGTCGAAGACCGACGTCGCGGGTCGGAAACTCGACTCGAGCGCCCCGAGCACGCGCTCGTCCCCGGGGAATCCCGACCAGGCGTCGAATCTCTCGGTGTCGGTCGCGTCTTCTCCGAGCGGCTCAGACCAGGTCGCCAGCGACTCCGGGGAGCTGTGCGCCACGCGCAGCTCGAAGCTTCCCGATCCGTCGTCGGCACCTTCGATCGGATACCAGGAAGCCGAGAGCACCCCGCCGTCTGCGGCGGGAGCGATGGCCGTCGGGAGGATCGAGACCATCTCGTGCTCCGGTCCGCACTCGCTACCCGCGCACACTCTCGCGGAGGAGTCCTCGCCACCCAGCCGGGACAGCACGACGGTTCCGCCCTGCCACGGCACGATCTGAGACGAGGTCCACACGCGGTGCACGTCGGCAGCCGCGTATGCCGGGACGTGCCACGGGTTCACGGCGACGAGCAGGGCAGCCACGACCGCGGGCACGGCGAGCACGGCGACACCGATGAGGGCGCCCCGACGGCGCTCGAGAGGAGCGACCTCGACGTCGTCCGTCGCCGCCAGGAGCGGCTCGTCGACGCGGAGGGCGGCGCCACGCACCGCCACGGCGGCCAGAAGCAGCTGAACGAGCGATGCCGGCACCAGCGCGAGCACGACGCCGACGAACGGTGTCCACCACCCCGAGGGAAGCAGGCCGGCCAGCCAGCTCACCGCGAGCGTGACAGCACCGGCGAGGACGATCGTGACCACGATCGCGAGCCGCGGATTGCCGAGCGGCTCGGTCAACTGACCGAGGAAGATGCGAGGCGATCGCCATCCCCATGCGAGTGCCGAGGGAAGCGACTTCCTGCGTGTCACCAGCATCGGCCAGGCGAGCAGCAGCGGAGCGAGGATGATCCCGACGATGAGCAGGACGATGCCCGCAGCGATGCCGATGACCGGCAGGATCGCCGCCAAGGACGTCACGACCAGAACGATCGCCGCGAGGACGAGAAGGACCGCCACGGCGAGCGTCACGCTTGCCGGGCGCCGCAGCGCCCCGCGCCATGCCTCGCGGACGGTGATCGGTCGCCCATCGGATGCCGCGATGATGGCGAGCGTCGCGGCGGTGATGCCGAAACCGTGGGCGACCGCCACCGCGACGGCCAGGATCGCGACACCGATCGTGGCACCGGGGCCTGCACGGAGTGGGGACACCTCGCTGTTGACGATCGCCAGATCGCCGGAGAACACCGTCATCAGGATCGACGCGGCGACGATCCAGACGATCACGAGCGGTGTCGCGTAGGCGATCGTCGGCTCGGGCCTCCCGAACGCGAGAGCGATGGCCCTCGGCGGTCCGTACATCTTTCGAGCCGTCACCGAAGCGTGCACATCTCCCCCGTTCGTCCGCGCCGGTCACCCGATCGGCACGCCATCGAAACCCTACCGAGTGCGCACGAGCGCTGCGATGGAGAGAAGTCCCCACATGAGGGGTACGCGCGCTGCGACGAGTCATCCAGATTTGGGTGGTGGCCGAGTCCAGGACGCCCGCCGTCGTGCGCGGCTTCGCTGCATCGTCGTTCGACGGCGTGCGCACCGCTGACGCTGATCCTCACCGCTACTCTGCCGAGGTGCAGCGGTCAACCCACTCCCGGCGGGCGGACAGCGCCAATAGTCTGCCGCCACGATGACACGAGAGGAGTCCATCATGTCCACACCGACCCCACCGCTGATCCCTCTGCCTGACGACGGTGATCCCACAGGCGTTCCCGAGCGCGAGGTCGACGGCGAATCCGTCCTCGACACGGACGTCGATGCCGATCAGATCGACGGGGCGGAGGCCGACCGTCTGGCTGCGGAACGCCCCGGAGAAGACGACGCCGTCTGACCGATCGTGCGGCGGAGCTCACGAGAGCGGCTCCGCCGCACGATCCGCTCAGTTCGCGAGCAACGGCGGACGCGAGGGGATGACGATCGGCCTGGTCGCCCTGCTCGGATCCTTGGCCTGTGCGACTGCCGCAAGAACCTCCGACGCCCTCTGGTAGTGCGTCTCGAGCTGGAGGTCACGAAGCCACACGACCTCGACCCCGCCTTCCGCGTCGTAGACGCAGGCCACGACATGCCGAGGATCGTCGGCGTCGTACCGCTGGTCGTTGATCACCCAATCCGATGCAGTGACCGGTCGCAGTACGTATCTAGGCTCTGGATCTCCAGACATTTAACAGCCCTCCAAGACTTGTCTCCCCAGCAGATCATCCATCGCGGACGCTCTGGCGGATACCCCCTTGACAGGGTCGGAAGGCGGAGTCGGCCTGGAGGTCAGCCGGTCGGGCGGATCGTCAGGTCGGTGAGAGCGGCATCGTCGGGCAGATCGAGCGCGGTCAGGATGGTTGTCACGACCGAATCCGGCGAGATGAAGCGCGCGGCGTCGTACTCACGCCCTTCCTGCTGATGCACTCGCTCCTGCATGGGAGTAGCCGTGCGCCCCGGATAGATCGAGGTGACCCGCACGCCGTGCTCGGCCTCCTCGGCGCGCAGCGAGTCCGCCAGCGCCTTGAGACCGTGCTTGGATGCCGCGTAGGCCGACCAGCCCGCGTGCGCGTGCAGACCGGCGCCCGAGTTCACGAACACCACCCGGCCGCGCGAGACACGCAGCACGGGCAGCAGCAGCCGAGTGAGCTCGGCAGGCCCCACGAGGTTCACCGCGAGCTGGCGTTCCCACAGGTTGGCCGGCAGGTCGGCCACCGAGCCGAGATCGACGACGCCCGCAGCGTGCACGAGTGAGTCGATGCGCTCGGGAAGTGCCGTCTGCTTGGACAGCGCCCACGAGAGACGCCCCGGCTGGGCGAGGTCGCCGACGATCGCCGACGAACCGGGCAGCGAGGCCGTGATCTCCTTGGCCCGGCCCGCATCGCGCGCGAGGACCACGACCTCATCACCCCGGTCGAGCAGGCGGCGCGCGAGTACCGCGCCGATACCGGATCCGGCACCGGTGATCAGGTGGACACTCATGTCAGCCGCGGTCTGCGGCGGAGTCGGCGAGCTCGAACGGGACCACGGGGCAGTCCTTCCACAGGCGCTCGAGTCCGTAGTAGACCCGCTCCTCCTGGTGGAAGACGTGCACGATCAGGTCGCCGAAGTCGAGGAGCACCCAGCGGGCCTCCGCGCGTCCCTCGCGGCGCACACGCTTGTGCCCGGCTTCGATCAGCTTGTCTTCGATCTCATCGGCGATGGCGGCGACGTTGCGCTCGCTGTTTCCGGTGATGAGGAGGAAGATGTCGACGAGCGGCAGGGGCTCCGACACGTTCAGCGCGACGAGGTCCTCACCGCCCTTCGAGACGGCTGCGTCTGCTGCGAGCTGCAGCATCTCTACGGCGTTTTCAGGTGACTGCATCAGATTCAGAACACATTTCCGGTGAAGGCCACGATCAGGGCGACGCCCAGTGCGAGCGCAAGACCACCCGCCACGATCGCGAGGATGAGCATGAGCTTGTTGCCCTTTTCGGGGGCGGGCGGGCGGATGACCTCGCCCGCGGGCTTGATGGTGCTGACGGCCGAGCTGGCGGCGATCGGGGTCGGCGACGATGCCGGAGGCAGCTCGCCGTCGATGAGCACGGCGTCGACGTCCTTGCCGTCGGTCGTGCCGTGGGCGTGGCCCTGAGAACCGAGGCCCTTGGGCAGCTCGTACGAGCCGGTCACGAGGATCTCACCCGTGGAAGCGACGGGGCCCGACAGCGACCCGTCTCCGGGGGACGGATTGAAGATCAGGGTGCTTGGAGCGAGATGCTGCGAACCGGTCGAATCCCCGACCGTCAGCAACTCGTCGAACGACGGAGTGAAGGGCTTCGTCGCGTCGGCCGCATCGCTGAGCAGCCCCTGTCCGAACGCGGGGTTCACCGTGGGGTTCGTCTCTGCAGAGAGGTCGTCGTCGTCGGAGGCATCGACGTCGGCGAGGACGTCGTCCGGGTCGATCTCGTCGCGGTCTTCGACCGTGTCGACCTCGATGCCGAGCTCCGCGACTGCGGCCGCAGGGTCCTCGTCGGAGTCCGCATCGACCGCGGGCTCGGACTCGGCGGGGCCCTCGGATGCAGGAACGCCATCGTCGTCGAGTGGAGCAGATGCGAAGGGGATATCCCCCGAGGTCTCGACACCCGACGCGGCGCTCACCGGAGCGTGCGCGATCTCGTCGTCGACATCATCATCGGCATCGTCGACGTCATCGGACGGGACGGGCGGCGTGAAGGAGGGGATCGCAGTGACGAGGGCGGGAGTGTCCAGCACCGGGTCTGCGGAAGCGGCGGCTTCGACGGGCGCGTGCTCGGACGGAGCATCCTCACCCGTCTTCTCAGCGAAAGGAGCGTCTTCGTCCGCTGAGTCGTCGTCGTGCTCTCCGCCATCGATCGCGACGGATCCGGTCTTGGCGAGTTCGCGCTCACGGACCTGTCGGCGAGTGAGGGGTACGGCACCGGACTCGTCTTCCGGCAACGCCTCAGAGGACGGAGAAGACGGTGCGGCTGCGGACTCGACGTGCTCGGCCTCGTCGACCGTGCTGGCCTCGTCGACCGCACTCGGCAACGGGGGTGCGGGCGGTGCCGCGACGGCGGCAGCAGCCGCCTCCTCCGGAGTGATGACCGGCGTGGAACCGGTCAGCCGGATCTCACGCAGCTGCTTTCGCGTCAGCGGACCCTGATCCTGCCGATCCGATGTACTCATGCCTTGCTCCGATACAGATGATGCTTCGCGATGTATTGAACGACTCCGTCGGGGACGAGGTACCAGACCGGCTCATCGTCACGGACACGCACACGGCAGGCCGTCGACGAGATGGACAGCGCCGGCACCTCCAGCTGGCTGACGTTGTCGCTCGGGAGGCCGTCGGTGCTCAGAACGTGTCCTGGGCGCGAGACCGCGACGAAGTGGGCCAACTCCCACAGTTCATCATGGTCCCTCCAACTGAGAATTTGCGCTACGGCGTCGGCTCCGGTGATGAAGAAGAGCTCGGCATCAGGACGTTTCTCCTTCAGATCACGAAGGGTGTCGATCGTGTACGTCGGGCCTTCGCGGTCGATGTCGACTCGGCTGACGGTGAACTGCGGGTTGGACGCGGTCGCGATCACGGTCATGAGATACCGGTGTTCGCTGGGCGTGACCTCGGGCTTCTGCCATGGACGTCCGGTGGGGACGAAGACGACCTCGTCGAGGTCGAAGGAGTGAGCGACCTCGCTGGCGGCGACCAGGTGCCCATGGTGGATGGGGTCGAAGGTGCCGCCCATCACACCGATGCGCGGGGGACGCGAGGTCGTGTCGTCCATAGGGGCCTAGTGGCCGTGCCCTGCCTCGTGGCCGTCCTTGCCGTGCTTCGCCGCCCAGGCATCGGCCTTGGCGGAGTGGCGGTTGGCGACGTTCTTGTACGACAGCGTGACCAGGCCGAGGAATGCGAACACGATGATCGCGATCACGCCGAAGATCAGCGTCTCGAGCTGGACATTGCCGTGATGCTCGGTTTCGGCAGCGGCCATCGCGATCTGTGCGACGAGGTTCATCCTGACTCCGTTTCGTGGCTGGCGGGCATGACTCGCAGGGAGCCACAGCGCCCCCTAGTCTAGCCCTCAGCCGCGGGTCTGCCCCGACCCACGCGCCAGCCATTTCGTGCTGGTCAGCTCGGAAAGCCCCATCGGCCCTCGCGCATGCAGCTTCTGGGTCGAGATGCCGACCTCGGCACCGAAGCCGAACTCACCGCCGTCGGTGAAGCGTGTGGAGGTGTTCACCATCACCACCGCCGAGTCGACCTCGGCGAGGAATCGCTCCGCATTGCGCGTATCCGTGGTCACGATCGACTCGGTGTGCCCGGTGCTGTAGCGGCGGATGTGACCGATCGCGTCGTCGAGCGTGTCGACGACCTTGATCGCGATGTCGAGGCTCAGGTACTCCGTCGCCCAGTCCTCCTCGGTCGCGGGGATCACGTTCGAGACGAGCCCGGCGACCATGTCGTCGCCGTGGATCGCCACACCCTCGCTCTGCAGCGCGCTCGCGACCAGCGGCACGAGTCTCGGAGCGGCCTGGCGCAGCACCAGAACCGTCTCGACCGCATTGCAGACGCTGGGTCGCTGCACCTTCGCGTTCACGACGATGTCGCGCGCCCAGTCCTCGGGTGCGCTCTCATCGAGCACGATGTGCACGTTACCCGCGCCGGTCTCGATCACGGGGACCGTCGATTCCGTGACCACGGTCTCGATGAGCCCCGCGCTGCCCCGAGGGACGAGGACGTCGATGAAGCCACGGCCCTGCATGAGCGCCTTGGCGCCGTCTCGCCCGAAGTCGTCCACGGTCTGCACCGCCTCGGGTGGGACCCCTGCGCTCTCGAGGGCGTCGCGCATGACCTGCACGAGCACCGTGTTGGAGTCGCGTGCCGCGCTGCCGCCGCGAAGCACGACCGCGTTGCCCGAACGCAGTGCGAGCGCGGCGATGTCGACGGTGACATTCGGACGCGCCTCGTAGATCGCCCCGACCACTCCGAACGGCACCCTGACCTGCTCGAGGGAGACGCCGTTCGGCATCCGGTGTCCGCCGACGACGCGACCGACCGGGTCCGGCAACCCGGCGACGTCACGGACCGCCGAGGCGAGTGCCGAGACGCGCTTCTCGTCGAGACGAAGCCGATCGATCAGCGAGTCACCGATGCCGTCGGCCTGCCCGCGGGCGATGTCGAGACCGTTGGCCTCGATGATCCTGCCCGCGTTCTTCTCCAGGGCGACGGCGATCGCCTCGAGGACGCGGGCCTTGTCGTCGCTGGTCAGGGCGGCGGTGGCGCGGGACGCCTCTTTGGCGCGCTCCAGGCGCACCTGCGGGGTCTGGTCGGTCATCCGCCCAGTCTAGGAGAGCGCGGGCTCGAACCAGGTCCCTATTTCGGCACCCGAGAGCGCCTGGTCGACCAGGTCTGCACTCGTCACGAGAACTCCGATTCCGGATGCTGCGGCGAGGCGCGCGGCAGAGACCTTCGTCGCCGCTCCCCCGGTGCCGACGCTGTTGACGACGGTGGATCCGAACTCGAGGCCGGACAGATCGGCATCCGGCGCGACCACGTCGATCGGCTCGGCCGTCGGATCGGATGGCGGCTTCGTGTAGAGCGACTCGATATCGCTGAGCAGCACCAGCGCGTCGGCCTCGATGAGCTGTGCGACGAGCGCCCCGAGGCGGTCGTTGTCGCCGAAGCGGATCTCCTGAGTGGCGACGGTGTCGTTCTCGTTCACGATGGGAAGGATGCGCAGACCGAGCAGGCGCTCCATCGCCCGACGCGCATTGGAACGCGAGGTCGGGTTCTCGAGGTCGCCTGTGGTGAGCAACACCTGGCCGGCGACGATGTCGAAGGGACGAAGAGACTCCTGGTAGCGGTAGACCAGGATGTTCTGCCCGACAGCTGCCGCGGCCTGCTGCGTGGCGAGGTCGGTGGGCCGCGCGTCCAGGCGCAGGAAGGGGATTCCGGTGGCGATCGCACCGGACGACACCAGGATGACCTCGGCTCCGCGCGCATGCGCGGCGGCCAGCGCCTCCACCAGCACGGGGATGCGCCAGGACGACTCTCCGCTGATCGAGGACGATCCCACCTTCACGACGATGCGCGAGGCGGTGGCGAGGTCCGCCCTGGTGCGAGCGGTCACTCGCCGTCCTCGCGGTACGCCGCGAGTCGCTGCGCCTCGACCTCGGCACGCGCCTCGGCCTTGGCATCCATGCGCTCGTAATAGGTCTCGCGACGCTCGGAGGTGGTGCGACGGCTGTTCGGCGCCAGACGGGGGTCGGTGCCTCGAGGAGCGGTCATGAGCTCGGCAGCCGAGGTCATGGTCGGCTCCCAGTCGAAGACGATGCTGTCGCCCTCGCCGATCACCACGGTGGATCCCTGCACCGCACCGAGGCGGAACAGCTCGTCCTCGACACCGAGCTTCTCGAGACGGTCGGCGAGGAACCCGACGGCTTCTTCGTTCTGGAAGTCCGTCTGCTGGACCCAGCGCACCGGCTTCTCGCCGAGGATGCGGTAGAGGTTGCCGTAGGTGCCACCCTCGACACGGATCTCGAAGCCCTTCTTGGGACCCCTCGGGCGGAGGACGACACGCTCGCGCGGCGTCTCGTTGGCCGCGAGCTCCGCACGGTGCGCGTCGACGATCTCGCCGAGCGCGAAGGTCAGAGGACGCAGTCCCTCGTGCGAGACGGTGGAGATGTCGAACACGCGGAAGCCGCGCGCCTCGAGGTCGGGGCGCACGAGGTCGGCGAGGTCGCGGGCCTCAGGCACGTCGATCTTGTTCAGTGCGATGAGCTGAGGGCGCTCGAGCAGCGGAGTCTGGCCCTCGGGCACCTCGTATGCGGCGAGCTCGGCGAGGATCACGTCGAGATCGGAGATCGGGTCGCGCCCGGGTTCGAGGGTCGCGCAGTCGAGCACGTGCAGCAGCGCCGTGCAGCGCTCGACGTGACGGAGGAACTCCAGACCGAGCCCACGGCCCTCGCTGGCTCCCTCGATCAGACCGGGGACGTCTGCGACCGTGTACCGGGACTCGCCCGCCTGCACGACTCCGAGGTTCGGGTGGAGCGTGGTGAACGGGTAGTCGGCGATCTTCGGACGCGCTGCCGAGATCGCACCGATCAGGCTCGACTTTCCTGCCGACGGGTAGCCGACCAGGGCCACGTCGGCGACGGTCTTGAGCTCGAGGATGACGTCGCCCTCGGCACCGGGGGTGCCGAGCAACGCGAAACCGGGCGCCTTGCGCTTCGGGGTGGCGAGAGCCGCGTTGCCGAGGCCGCCGTAGCCGCCCTTCGCGACGACGAAACGCTCGCCGGGCTCGATCATGTCGATCAGGACTTCGCCTGCCGGGTTCTTCACCACCGTGCCGACGGGCACGGGAAGCTCGAGGTCCTCCCCCATGAATCCGGCGCGGTGGTCGCCCATGCCGGGGCCGCCGTTGCCTGAGCTGCGGTGCGGCGAGTGGTGGTACGACAGGAGCGTTCCCGTCTGCGTGTCGGCGACGAGGACGACGTCGCCGCCGTCACCGCCGTTGCCGCCGTCCGGGCCGCCGAGCGGCTTGAACTTCTCGCGGTGCACCGAGACACAGCCGTTGCCGCCCTTGCCCGCGCGCAGATGCAGCGTCACGGTGTCGACGAAACTGACCATGTCCCACTCCTCAATGATGATTTCGGCCCGAGACAGAGTCCGGGCCTGATACAGCAATTCGGGACGGGCCGAAGCCCGCCCCGAATCGGATGTCTACTGTCGTGCTGTGATCACTCAGCAGCGGCGACGATGTTGACGACCTTGCGGCCGCCCTTCGCGCCGAACTGGACCGCGCCTGCGGCCAGAGCGAACAGCGTGTCGTCGCCGCCACGGCCGACGTTCACGCCGGGGTGGAAGTGCGTGCCACGCTGGCGGACGATGATCTCGCCGGCGAGAACCTGCTGTCCACCGAAGCGCTTGACGCCAAGTCGCTGAGCGTTGGAGTCACGACCGTTACGGGTGGAGCTTGCGCCCTTTTTATGTGCCATGTCCTGGTCTCCTCGGTCTTTACTTGATGCCGGTGATCTTGACGCGCGTGAGCTCCTGACGGTGGCCCTGGCGCTTCTTGTAGCCGGTCTTGTTCTTGTACTTCTGGATGATGATCTTCGGGCCGCGGAGGTTGCCGATGACCTCTGCCGTGACCTTGACCTTCGCCAGCGAATCAGCGTCGGTGGTCACCGTGGCGCCGTCGACGAGCAGCACTGCGGCCAGCTCGATCTTCTCGCCCTGGGCAGCCTTGACACGGTCGAGCTGAACGATCGTGCCGACCTCGACCTTCTCCTGCCGCCCACCGGCGCGCACTACTGCGTAAACCACTTCATACCTGTTTCGTTGGGGAGCTCGCGGCTCCGAGATCTCACGGGAAGACTGTTGCTTGCATGCGTCGCGGGGGGCGACGGGTACGAACGCAAGACTCTCCGCCTCGACCGTCCAGGACGACGCGGCATACGCACCAAGGGACTACTTTACCGGAAGCAGGACACGGAGGCAAAACGTGCCGCCCGGTGTGTCCGGCCATAGGCTGACGAGATGACCGTTCTCGTCGATGACCCCCGTTGGCCCGCGCACGGGCGTCTGTGGGCTCACCTCGTCAGCGACGAGAGCCTGGACGAACTCCACGCCTTCGCGAGGTCTCACGACGTGCCTGCGCGCGCCTTCGACCTCGACCACTACGACGTGCCGGAAGAGCTCGTCCCCCGGCTCATCGCCGCCGGCGCACGACACGTCGACGGCAAAGAGCTGGTCCGGAGGCTGATCGCGTCAGGACTGCGCATCCCCGCCCGCGACAGGCGCTGACGGCTCGGAGTTCACGGACACCGGAGTGCCCGTGAGAGCCGCCGTCGAGACACGGCGACGACCGCGCCCCTGACCGGGAGCCTTCGGCTCGGGAAGAGCGTCGAGGACCGAGTCGAGCAGCGCTTCGGCCGGCGACTTCGGAGACTTGCGGTCTGCTCCGCGCTTCTTGCGGGGCTTCTTCGCACGCTCCTGAACGACAGGAGCCTCCACCTGCTCCGTGGCCGGTGCCGCGGCCTCCGCAGCAGGGTCCTCGGCGTTCGGCGTGCGCGTGGACGCCGCGATCTGTGCGAGTGCGGACTTCGCCCCCTCGGGGATGCTGTGGGTCGTCACCGACGCCGCCGCCTGGTTCTGGCTCTGGTTCTGCCCGTTGCCACCGCGCTGACGACGGTTCGACGAGGAGCCGCCGTTGCTGTTGCCGTTGCCGTTGCTGCTGGCACGGTGCTTCACGACGGGGTCGTGGTGCACGATGACGCCGCGACCGGCGCAGACGTCGCAGGCCTCGCTGAACGTCTCGAGCAGGCCGAGGCCGAGCTTCTTGCGGGTCATCTGCACGAGGCCGAGCGAGGTGACCTCCGCGACCTGGTGCTTCGTCCGGTCGCGGCTCAGGCACTCGATCAGGCGACGGAGTACGAGATCGCGGTTGGACTCGAGCACCATGTCGATGAAGTCGACGACGATGATGCCACCGATGTCGCGCAGTCGCAGCTGGCGGACGATCTCCTCCGCGGCTTCGAGGTTGTTCTTGGTGACGGTCTCCTCGAGGTTTCCCCCCGAGCCGACGAACTTTCCGGTGTTGACGTCGACGACCGTCATGGCCTCGGTGCGGTCGATGACCAGGGACCCACCCGAGGGCAACCAGACCTTGCGGTCGAGCGCCTTCTCGATCTGCTCCGTGATGCGGAACGCATCGAACGGATCAGCCTCGTCCTCATACGACTCCACGCGCTCGAGCAGGTCAGGCGCGACGCTCTCGAGGTAGGCGCGGATCGTGCGCTGCGACTCTTCGCCCTGGATGAGCATCTTCGTGAAGTCCTCGTTGAAGACGTCACGGACGATCTTGACCAGCAGGTCGGGCTCGGCGTGCAGCAGCGCAGGCGCCTGCTGATTCTCGACCTGCTTGCGGATGTGCTCCCACTGCGACGTCAGCCGCTGCACGTCGCGCGTCAGCTGGTCTTCGGTGGCCCCCTCGGCCGCCGTGCGGACGATCACGCCCGAGGACTCGGGCAGGACCTCCTTGAGGATGCGCTTCAGGCGCGTGCGCTCGTTGTCGGGGAGCTTGCGGCTGATGCCGTTCATGGAACCGCCGGGCACGTACACGAGGTAGCGGCCCGGGAGCGAGATCTGGCTGGTCAGACGAGCACCCTTGTGGCCCACCGGGTCCTTCGTGACCTGCACGAGGACGCGGTCTCCGGCCTTGAGCGCGAGCTCGATGCGACGGGGCTGGTTGCCGGTCTCGACGCCGTCCCAGTCGACCTCGCCCGAGTACAGCACGGCGTTGCGACCGCGACCGATGTCGACGAACGCGGCCTCCATGCTCGGGAGGACGTTCTGCACGCGGCCGAGGTAGACGTTGCCGATCAGCGACGCGTCCTGATTGCGGGCGACGTAGTGCTCGACGAGCACGCCGTCTTCGAGGACGCCGATCTGCGTGCGACCGTTCTTCGACCGGACGACCATCTTGCGGTCGACCGACTCGCGACGAGCCAGGAATTCGGCCTCGGTCACGACCGGACGACGACGACCGGCGTCGCGACCGTCACGACGGCGCTGCTTCTTGGCCTCGAGGCGGGTGGAACCCTTGATCGCCTTCGGCTCGGTGATGTACTCGACGACGCGCTGGCGCGGCTGGCGCGGCTCGTCACGCTGGTCGCGCGGCTCGCGCTGGTCGAGATCATCCGCGCCGCCACGACGGCGACGGCCACGACGACCGGATGCAGAGTCGTCGGATTCGCGCTCGGCGATGCGGTCGAACACGCGCTCGCGACCCGGACGGGCCGGGAGCGGCACGACCTCGGGTGCGTAGAAGTGGAGCTGGGTGGAGACCTGCGAGACGAAGACCTCGGGCAGCAGTCCGAGGGACACGGCCGTGATCGGCTGAGGCGCCTCGGGCGCGGGTGCCGCGGCGGGCTTCTCGTCAGCAGGGCCCTGGTCGGCAGGCGCCTCGTCGGCAGGCTTCTCGTCGGCAGGCTTCTCGTCGTCGGACTCGGCCGTGGCGGCCTCCGCCTCGACCGGTGCGTCCGCGGCAGCAGCATCCTCAGCAGGAGCAGCCTCCTCAGCAGCCGCAGGAGCAGCCTCCTCAGCAGCCGCAGGAGCAGCCTCCTCAGCAGCCGCAGGAGCAGGCTCCTCCGCAGGAGCAGCCTCGACAGGTGCGTCCTCCGTGGGTGCCTCGACCTCGTCGCTCTCCGGAGCGTCGGGCGTGCCGTCAGCCTCCGGAGCGTCGGCGACTACCTCTGCGGATGCGTCGGCATCCGCAGAGAAATCGAGGGTAGGTGCGTCGTAGTCATTGTTGTCTTCGGCCATCTCTGGCGTGCTCCTCGTGGCGGACACTTCGTGTTCCGCTAAATCTCATGCGGCGCCTACAGGTGCCGCGAACTCATTCAGTGTGTGACCGGCTCATGGCTCTGGTCACGAGGGGCATACGGCCCCGAAGTCTGCGTCGACGCCCACAACGACAAGGTCGAGCGATGCATCACAGGCCATTATCGCACCAAGTGGGCCGTTTCGCGGCATCGGCGCATGCTCGCGTCGTTTTCTCCGGCCCGCCTCACGCCCGATCCATAGTGATCACTGGGATAATCCACATATGAGCGAGCAGCGCACCCGCCCCGTCGTCTATGCCGTCTGGCTGATCATCGCGAGCGTCGTCGGCTGGTTCGCCGCCTTCCAGCTCACGGTCGAGAAGTTCGTGCTTCTCGAGAATCCGACCGATGCACTCGCCTGTGACGTCAGTCCGTTCATCCAGTGCAGCAAGAACCTCGGCTCCTGGCAGGGCGAGGTGTTCGGATTCCCGAACCCGCTGATGGGTCTCTCCGGATGGATCGCGCCCCTCGTGGTCGGTGTGGCCATCCTCGCCGGCGCCCGCTTCCCCCGCTGGTTCTGGGCTGCCTTCGGCGCCGGCATCACGTTCGCGTTCGGACTGGTCTGCTGGCTGATCGGCCAGAGCCTGTACGCCCAGAACCTCGGTGTGCTGTGCCCCTGGTGCATGGTCACCTGGGCGGTCACGATTCCGACATTCTTCGCGACCATGCTGCATCTGACCCGCAACGGCACCTTCACGAAGAGCGAGAAGGCTCAGGAGCGCGCGGACAAGCTCATGGTCTGGGTTCCGCTCGCCACGATCCTCGCGTACGCCGTCATCATCATGATGGCTCAACTGCAGGGCCTCGACTTCCTCGGCGAGATGGCGCGCATCATCTTCTGATCCGAGGCCGCCCGAACGACGAAGCCCGCCGCACGAGATCGTGCGGCGGGCTTCGTCGTCGAACGGACGCTCAGTCGAACCAGATGCCGAGCTCGCGTGCGGCCGACTCGGGGCTGTCCGAGCCGTGCACGAGGTTCTGCTGGACCTTGAGGCCCCAGTCGCGGCCGAAGTCGCCGCGGATCGTGCCGGGTGCCGCGGTCGTCGGGTCGGTGGTGCCCGCGAGCGAGCGGAATCCCTCGATCACACGGTTGCCCGCGAGGCGGATCGCCACGGACGGGCCCGAGAGCATGAATTCGAGGAGCGGCTCGTAGAACGGCTTTCCCTCGTGCTCGGCGTAGTGCTCTGCGAGGAGGTCGCGGTCTGGCTCGACCAGACGGATGTCGACGAGCGCGTAGCCCTTCGACTCGATGCGCGCCAGGATCGCTCCGGTGAGGCCGCGCGCGACACCGTCGGGCTTGACGAGGACGAGGGTTTCTTCGGTGGCCATGTCATTCACTCTCTGTCTGAGTCTCGGTCGTGGGCCCGGCCGGACGTCGTGCGTCCAATCGAGCCCCCATGATCGTCGCATACCCCCACATGCCGCCGAAAATCACGACCACGAGCAGGATGGCCGGAACCAGGACGGCGGCGACGGCGATGATCGCCTGGATCACCCATCCGGCCGTGATCGCCCAGGGCTTCGTGATCATGCCCGCCACGACGAGGCACGCGAGTCCGACCACACCACCGCCGACGATCCCCCACCACTGGGGGATGCCGGGCGGCAGCGTCTTCAGCCCGAAGACCGTGAGACCGGCGAGGAACACGACGATCGATTCGAATCCCAGCACGATCGGCGCGAGCTTCTGCACCAGGGTGCGCGGCGGCCTCGGGGCGCGGGGCGGTCTCGCCGATGCGGCATCGGCACTCACGCGTGCCACCCCGACTTCCAGTCCTCTTCCTCCGACAGCGCGATCGCCTCGCCGGCCAGGACGACCGACCCTGCGATGACCACGGCGCGGCGATCGGAGGATGCCGCCCACTCGCGTGCCGCGTCTGCCGCATCGGCGAGCGTCGCGTGCACGGTGGCACGATTGCCCGTGGCCTCGACGAGGTCGGCGATCGCATCGGCGTCGCTCGCGCGGTCGGAGTCCGGCGCGGTCGCGAACACATGCGCGGCGGCCGGGGCGAGCTTCGTCACGATGCCCGCCGCATCCTTGTCGGCGAGCACCCCGAGCACGACGCCCCACTCGTCGAAGTCGAAGCTGTCGTCCATCGCCTGAGCGAGCGCGGCGGCACCGTGCGGGTTGTGCGCGGCATCCACGATCACCGTGGGGGCGATGCCGAGCAGCTGCAGGCGACCGGGAGACGTCGCGCCCTGCAGCCCTTCCGAGACGATGTCGGCGGCGATCCGATGCTGTCCACCGCCGATGAGCGACTCGACCGCTGCGACGGCCAGGGCGGCGTTGTGGCCCTGGTGGGCGCCGTACTGCGGCAGGTACTCCTCGAGGTACTCCCCCGCGAGTCCGCGGATCGAGATGAGCTGCCCGCCGACCGCGAGCTTCTGGTCGGTGAGACCGAACTCGTCACCCTCGAAGGCGATCGTGGCGTTCTTCTCCGTGGCGACGCGCCGGAGCACCTCAGCCGCCTCGGTGGGCTGCTGCGCCGAGACGACGGCCGCACCCTCCTTGATGATCCCTGCCTTGACCGTGGCGATCTCGGCGATCGTACTCCCCAGGCGATCGGCGTGATCGATGTCGATCGGCGCGAAGACCGCGACATCGCCGTCGGCCGTGTTGGTCGAGTCCCACTCGCCGCCCATGCCCACCTCGAGCACGAGCACGTCGACCGGAGCATCGGCCACCGCGACGAAGGCCAGCACGGTGAGCAGCTCGAAGAACGTGAGCGGCTCCTCTCCCGCAGTTTCCAGCTCGGCATCCACGATCCCGACGAAGGGCTCGATCTCGTCCCACGCGTCGGCGACCGCAGCATCCTCGATCGGCTGTCCGTCGATCATGATGCGCTCGGTGAAGCGCTCGAGGTGCGGGCTCGTGAACAGTCCGGTGCGCAGACCGTGCGCACGGAGCAGGCTCTCGATCATCCGGGCCGTCGACGTCTTGCCGTTGGTTCCCGTGATGTGCACGACGCGGTAGGTGCGCTGCGGATCGTCGAGGAAGGCCAGGATCCGCGCGGTGCGCTCCTTGCGGGGCTGCACCCACCGCTCCCCCGCGCGACTCAGCAGGGTCTCGAAGACGGCATCCGCCCTGTCCCGCGCGCTCATGCGGACACTCCGATCCGGCGCACGGCGACCGTGAAGTCGCCGCTGTTCGCGTACGTGCCCTTCGGGATGACCGCCTCGAACTCGGCGGCCGCCGCGTGCTCTCCCGATTCCACGTGAGTCTCCGTGGCCGAGCGCACGGCGAACTCCCGTGCCAGGGTCTCGCCCGCGACGTCGGCCGTGTCGAACGCCGACGCGACGTACTGCGCATCCTGCGCGTCCTGGAAGGTCAGCACCAGCTGGATCCGGTCACTGACGTCGAAGCCCGCATTCTTGCGAGTGTCCTGCACGGCGCGGATGATGTCTCTCGCGAGCCCCTCGGCTTCGAGCTCCGGCGTGGTCTGCGTATCGAGCAGCACGACGCCGCCCGTCGGCACGAGAGCGAGAGCTTCGCCCTCCGGACGCCCGGTGGTCTCGAGTGCGAGCTCGTACTCCGACGGCTCGAGCGCGATGCCGCCCGCGACGACGACGCCGTCGGTCTCCGACCAGTCGCCCGCCTTCGCCGCCTTGATGACGGTCTGCACGTTCTTGCCGAGACGAGGCCCTGCAGCACGCGCGATCACGCTGAGCCGGTGGCTGATGCCGTAGTCCGCCGCGGTCGTCTCGGACTGCGCGACCAGCTCGACGGACTTGACGTTGAGCTCCTCGCGCAGGATGTCCTCGAACTGGCCGAGCGTGGCCGCCAGCGGCGACACGACGGTGAGCCGCGCGAGAGGCAGGCGCACGCGCAGCTTCTCCTTCTTGCGCAACGCGTTGCCGACACTCGACAGTTCGCGGACGGCATCCATCGCGTCGCGGATCTCGTCGGCCGCGGGGAACGCGGTGTCGTCCGGCCAGTCCTGCAGGTGCACGCTGCGACCGCCCGTGAGCCCCTGCCACACGCGCTCGCTGATGAGCGGCACGAGCGGCGCGGCGACGCGGGTCAGCGTCTCGAGCACCGTGTAGAGCGTGTCGAACGCGTCGGTGGACGAGCCTTCCCAGAACCGATCGCGCGAGCGGCGGATGTACCAGTTGGTGAGCACCTCGGCGAAGTCGCGCAGACGCGCGGACGCGGTGGTGGAGTCGAGCCCCTCGAGGTCGGCCCGCACCTCGCGCACGAGGTCGCCGAGACGCGCCAGGATGTAGCGGTCGAGAACGTCGGTCGAGTCCGTGCGCCAGGTCGCCTCGTACCCGCCGGGCTTCGCCGCGTTCGCGTAGGTCGCGAAGAAGTACCAGGAGTTCCACAGCGGGAGCAGGAATTCGCGGACACCCGAGCGGATGCCCTCCTCTGTCACCGCGAGGTTGCCACCGCGGAGCACCGAGCTCGACATGAGGAACCACCGCATCGCGTCGGAACCGTCACGGTCGAGCACCTCGGAGACGTCCGGATAGTTGCGCAGCGACTTCGACATCTTGTAGCCGTCGTTGCCCAGGACGATGCCGTGGCAGCTCACGCCGGTGAACGCCGGGCGGTCGAACAGCGCGGTCGACAGCACGTGCATGACGTAGAACCATCCACGGGTCTGACCGATGTACTCGACGATGAAGTCGGCGGGCGCATGCGTGTCGAACCACTCCTGGTTCTCGAACGGGTAGTGCACCTGCGCGTACGGCATCGACCCCGAGTCGAACCACACGTCGAAGACGTCCTCGATGCGGCGCATGGTGCTCTTGCCGGTCGGGTCGTCGGGGTTCGGACGCGTCAGATCATCGATGTACGGACGGTGCAGGTCGACCTCGCCCTCGGGGTTGCGCGGCAGCGTGCCGAAGTCGCGCTCCATCTCCTCCAGCGAGCCGTACGCGTCGACGCGCGGGTACTCGGGGTCGTCGCTCTTCCAGATCGGGATAGGCGATCCCCAGTAGCGGTTGCGGCTGATCGACCAGTCGCGTGCACCCTCGAGCCACTTGCCGAACTGGCCGTGCTTGACGTTCTCGGGCACCCAGGTGATCTGCTCGTTGTTCGCGAGCAGGTCGTCCTTGATGTCGGTGACACGGATGAACCAGCTCGACACCGCCTTGTAGATCAGGGGGTTCCGGCAGCGCCAGCAGTGCGGGTACGAGTGCACGTAGCTCTGTTCGCGCAGCAGGCGGCCCTCGGCGCGGAGCAGACGGATGAGCGGCGTATTCGCGTCCATCCAGAGCTGGCCGGCGACGTCGGTCACGTTCGGCAGGAACCTGCCGCCGTCGTCGAGCGACAGGATCGTGGGGATGCCGGCGGCACCGGCCACCCGCTGGTCGTCCTCACCGTAGGCGGGAGCCTGGTGGACGATGCCCGTGCCGTCGCTGACGGTGACGTAGTCGTCGACGAGGATGCGCCAGGCGTTATCGGTGCCGTAGGTCTCGGTGTCGGCGTAGTAGTCGAAGAGACGGTCGTAGGTGACATCCTGCAGGTCGGCGCCTCTGACGGTCGCATCGACTGCGGCGAGCGCGTCGTCGAGGTTCTCGTATCCGAGGTCCTTGACGTAGCCGCCCAGAAGCTCGCGGGCCAGGAGGTACCGGTGCGCGGAGGCCTCGATCGCGGCATCCGTGGTTCCGGCAGCCGCGTGCACGTCGGCGGCTCCGTTCGGACCTGCCGGAAGCACGACGTACTCGATGTCGGGTCCGACGGCGAGGGCGAGGTTGGTCGGCAGCGTCCACGGGGTCGTCGTCCAGGCGAGGGCGCGCACGGCGGTGAGTCCGAGCGCCTCGGCCTTGGCGCCGGTCAGCGGGAAGGTGACGGTGACGGATGGGTCCTGGCGGTTCTGGTAGACGTCGTCATCCATGCGCAGCTCGTGCGCCGACAGCGGGGTCTCGTCACGCCAGCAGTACGGCAGCACACGGTATCCCTCGTAGGCGAGGCCCTTGTCGAACAGGGTCTTGAACGCCCAGAGCACGCTCTCCATGTACCCGAGGTCGAGCGTCTTGTACCCGCGCTCGAAGTCGACCCAGCGGGCCTGACGCGTGACGTAGTCCTGCCACTCGTGCGTGTACTTGAGCACCGAGTCCTTCGCCTTCGCGTTGAAGACGTCGATGCCCATGGCCTCGATCTCGCTCTTCTCGGTGATGCCGAGCTGCTTCATGGCCTCGAGCTCGGCGGGCAGACCGTGGGTGTCCCAGCCGAAGACGCGGTCGACCTTCTTGCCGATCATGGTCTGGAAACGCGGGAACACATCCTTGGCATAGCCCGTGAGAAGGTGCCCGTAGTGCGGCAGACCGTTGGCGAACGGCGGGCCGTCGTAGAAGACCCACTCGTCATCGCCCTCGCGCTGCTCGATCGAGGCACGGAAGGTCTGGTCGGTCTCCCAGAAGTCGAGCACGTCGCGCTCGATCTCGGGGAACCGAGGGCTCGGGGCGACGGAGGCAGCCTGGTCGGCGGCGGGGCCGAAGGAGGAACGCGGGTAGGTCATGTCGTCTCGCAGGAGTCGTGGCGGATGCTGCTGCGAGGACGATCCGTCCGGACTGTCGTTCCGGGGAACCGCGGTACCACCTCGCGTGCCGCGCCTCACGGCGGAGCCACTCTCACTGCGGCTGTGACGGGCCTGCCCCGCTCGGTTCTAGTGAGTCGCCCCGTGCGAGGCGACCGTTCTTCCGAGAGCTCCCCGGTGATGTCGGATCACAGCTCGTGACTCCATTGTACGCGCCAACCGGAGCCTCCCGCCCGTCGCCGTTCAGCGCGCCCGCCCACGGTCGAGGAGGTAGTGCACCGCGGCGGCGGCCATCGCGACCTGGTCATGGTCGACCCCGGGGACCTCGTGCAGCTCCCACCGGAGGGCCACGCCGTCCTGGTCGGCCGCGCGCATCGATCGGTCGAAGAACTCCCGACCGCGCTCGAGCCGCGTGTCTCCCTGGGCGCTGGCATCGGGATCCCGCCTCAGGTTCTTCGTTCCGACGTCGTCGGTCCCGAGCAGCACGATCAGATGACGGCCGAACGCGGCGGTCGCGTCGAAGTCCGGTGCGTCGGGACCGTCGAGTCCGAACGGGAACCGTGCGGAGTCATCCGGCATCGTGTACCACCCCGCATTCGCCGCCACGGCCACGTCGACGGGAGCGTGGGGGACGAACTCCACGTAGCGGTGCACGAACTGGGCACCCGCGGAGTGGCCGAACATCGAGAAGCCGCTCTGCTCGCCTCCGATCCGGTCACGGGCATCCTCGAACAGCGGCTCGATGTATCCGTAGGCGCCGTCGAGGACGCGAGAGTCGTCGCCATTCGATCCCTCGGCATCGGCGAGACCGCCGAGGTTGTAGTTCTCCGCGTCGGGGAACTCGTCATCACTGAACTGCGGCGCCACCACCACCACGTCGCGGTCGCGCACGAGCTCGGTCCACGTGTTCCGGTAGTCCGCAGCATTGCGCTCGACCCCGTGCATGACGACGATGATCGTCGCCTGCTCGGTCGCACGTGCGCCCGTGACGTAGTAGACGGGGATCGGCTCACGACCCTCGACCCGGAGAACGTACTTGCCGCTGCCGAGGAGTCCGGAGACCGGCGGGATCGGCGAACAGGCGGCGAGCGCGGCGGAGAGGACGATGGACATGATGATCAGGATCCCCCAGCTGCGACGCATCAGAAGCGGAGCGTCGCGACGTCGCCGTGCCACGTCACCGCATCCCCGATGATGGCCCGGGCCGTGGAGAGTTCGGACTCGGGCACGGGCCTCGCCACGTAGTCGACGATCTTGTTGTCGGTCGCGATCACGCGAACGCTGACAGTGCCCGTGCCTCCGTGGTTCCAGCGCAGACCGACGACAGCCCCCAGGCCCGGCTTGCCGTAGGCGGCGAAGCGACCGGGTGCGCCGAACACGAAGTTGCCCATGCCGTACACGACGGGCATCCCGTCGAGAACGTCGACCTCCTGGAGGGTGTGGGATCCGCTGCCGATCACGGCGTCGTATCCCGCATCCGAGAACACGCCGGCCCAGTATCGCTGCTGCGCGTTGACGTCTTCGTAGTTGTTCCCCCAGTGCACGAACGCCACCACCTTGTCTGCACCGTTGTCGCGCGCCGACCGCATCGCCTGCTCGACGCGATCCAATCGGAGCGGCAGCATCCCCGGTGTCGTGTCGGTGCTGCGATGGAGTGCTCCGAAGTCCTCGCCGAACGACACCACGGCCACATCGAGCTGCGCGGAGCGCACCACGAGGGGCATGGATGCGTCGGCTCTGGTCGCCCCCGCGCCGAACGCGGCGAGTCCGTCGCTCTCCGCATAGCGAATCGTGTCGGCCAGCCCCTCGCCGCCGCGGTCCATCGCGTGATTGTTGCCGAGGTTCAGCGCATCGACGCCGATCTCACGCAGTGCGGCGAGATCGCTGGGATCGCTGGCATAGGTGTACTTCGCTCCGGGGTTCGCCGGGGTCTGGATCGTCGTGAACGGGACCTCCGCGTTGACGATGGTGTAGTCGAAGTCGTCGAGAATGGGCGCGACCCCGGCCAGCAGCGGCATCGGTCCCGACGCCGCGAGCTTCTCGGCCGAACCGTCACCGAACATCGTGTCTCCGGCGAATCCGAGATCGAGGACGCCGTCTGACAGCGCCGGTGCCGATGCCGCGACCACGGGCGGCGGTTCCGGCGTGGCGAAGGCGAGTTGGCTGCCGAGAAGGGCTGCAGACCCGACCGCCACGACGAGGCTCGCTCCGATCCAGCGTCGGTCGCGTCTCAGGTTTCTCCCCGCGCGTCGTCGGCGGGTCCTCTGCGGAGGTGTCATCGTGCGCTCGCCGTCCATCTCTTGCTCCTCGTGTTCCGGTTCCGCCAGACGTGGTCTCGGTACTCCTCCCCGGTGAGCGCCGTCACGGCGCCACCCGGGGACATCACCCAGACGGAGTCGGCCAGTGCGAGCGCGTCGGGATCCTGGGTGACCATCAGCACCGTGCCGCGATGACGGAGGATCGCCTCCCGCGCGCGGGACCGCGCATCGGCATCCATCCCGGCAAGCGGCTCGTCGAGGAGAAGGATCCGTGGAGTACCCACCATCGCCCTGGCCAGCGCGATGAGTTGGCGGTCGCCCGCCGTCAGATTCGCGCCGCCCTCCATGACCCAGCCCATGACGCCCGGATCGTCGTTCCGCGCCAGCGATTCATCGAGCCCCAGGGCCTTCACGATCCTCTGCACCTCACCGGGCCCCGCCTGGCGAGCCGCGTACGTCAGATTGCGCAGTACGGTGCCTCGCAGCAGCGGGAGGTCGGGACTCGCGACGCCCACCATCGCACCGATCGACGACGGAGACGTGTCAGACAGGAGCTGACCGTCGATGAGGATGCTCCCGCGGGTCGGCTCCGCCATCCTGGTGAGCACGTCGAGCACCGCGGACTTCCCGGTGCCCGATGCACCGGTGATCGCGACGAACTCGCCGCGGTCCGCGATCGCCGTGAATCCGCTCAGCGCACCGGGAACCTCGACGTCGACGAACTCGATGCGACCGCCCTTGACGACGAGCGGCGCCTGCGCCTCCTCCTCGACCCGGCGACTGGAGCTCCCGAGGAACTCCACGACCTTCTGCCGGGAGACGACACCGCGGTGCCAGTAGTCGTGCGCGAGACCGAGGGTGCGCACGGGGCGTGCGAGATAGCGGGCGAGAAGCGCTCCGACGACCACGACGCCGACGCTCGTCGCTCCGCGATGGACCTGGATGACGCCGACAGTGAGCACCGCGACCACACTCACCAGCGAGATCGCGGCGGCGATCCCGCGCAGTCTCCCCCGAAGCCCCGCGACTCGCGACAGTGAGACGGTCAGCGCGTCGTTCTGTCGCGACAGCCGACGGAATTCGCCCTGTACCCGCCCCGAGACCTGACTGACGCGAAGGGCGTTGATCTGCTCGTCGACGTTGCTCATCAACGCAGATCGTCGTCGACGCATCGAACGGGTGGCATCGCGCATCGCACGCCCGAGCCCGAGTGACAGTGCGGCACCGGATGCCAGCACGCAGACGACCGCGAGCGCGAGCCACACGTCCATCCACACGAGGACTCCGAGTGCCGCGCTCAGAACGATGCCGGCCGACAGCCCCTCGAGAAGGCCCCGGCTCAACCACATGCGCAGCATCGACAGATCGCCGGTGAGACGCAGCAGCAGTCCACCCCGGGCACGATGCCGCAGGTGCTCGGGACGCATCCGCTGCAGGTGCCCGTACATCTCCATCCGCAGCTTCCGGACCACTTCGTATCCCGCGCGCTCCGCCCACGTGAACTCCCAGGAACGGGCGGCTCCCATCACCACGGCCAGGACGGCGAGGAGCAGACAGAACCAGAGGGTCTGCCGGTACGTCGAGTCGGCGGCTTCGCCGACGCCGGACGGGACCAGCTGATCGATCACCAGACGTGCCAGCAGCATGAAATCGATGATCAGTGCTGCCTGGAGGATGCCGAGCAGGGCGACCACGACGAGATCGCGGCGCCGCACACGGAGGAGGCGTCGGAGGTCGCCGCGGGACGGGTCGCGCGGGTCGCCGTCGAGGTCGTCGACCTGCGGGGTCACGAGAGCACCATAGACGATGCCCGCACCTGTTCGATCAGCTCAGTCGAGTCACGGAATCCGCCGCGTCGACCTGCGAGTTCGACCGTGGACGTCGCGAGCCGGGTCTCGGCGAGGGGCTCCAGACCCGCCAGGTCGATCGGCCACGCGGGCTGGGGCGGCGGAACCGGCGCACGCAGCATGGTCGAGTCGATACCCAACACCGGTGCGATGAGCTCGGCGTTCTCCAGCTCCGGAAGACCCCAGATCGGCAGGTCCAGCTCTTCAGCGGCCTCCTGCATCGCCAACGGCGACTTCGTCATGGTCCCCGACAGTGCGACGACGTCGAATCCGTGATCGGTCAAGGATCGGAGTCCCTGAGCCGCGCCCATCGCATCGGATGCGGCGAGAACGACGCAGTCGATGAGATCGTGCACCACCGCCGACTCCAGCAGGCTTCGATTGTCGCGTTGGAACACCCCGTCGGCGATCTCCACGAAGTTCACTCCGCTTCCGCCGAGCGACAGGTTCGCGACCAGTTGCGACATGACCTCCTCGAGCACGGATGTGGGCTGGCGGAAAGACGATGCCAGGCCCGCGTCCGTGAAGTCGAGCATCATGTGCGCACCGGCATCGAGCATGACCCAGTAGTCGTTGCCCGATCCCGTTCCCGTCACCTTCGTGACACCCGGGCGCATACCGACCTTGGACAGCCCGTGTGCCATGTAATGGATCGTCGTCGTCTTGCCGGCGTTCATCGACGTACCGAGGACGCCGATCGTGCGCGGACGCTCGGCAGGCGGCGCCAGCGTCGGCAGCCGGAAGTCCGCCACGTTGAGCGGGCGGCCCGCCTCATCGCCGATCAGTCCGATCGGAACGATGTCCGTCGCGGGACGCACTGATCTGCTCCGGGAGATCGCCGCGGAGGCTATTCCCCCGCTGGCGACGAGGTTGACCGGGCCCAGATGCCGCGGAACATACGACTCGAACTGGTCTGTCGCATAGCGGTCGGCGTACGCGACGATGATCAGATCACCGACGTGCAGCAGGCTGCGACGACCGTGCGGCTGCTCGATGTGCCGGTGGTGGCCGAGTCTCTCGATCCGCGCGATGACGACGTCGCCGGAGCGCGGACGGACGGCTCCCCCGACCAGGGTCCGCATCGACTCGAGTGGCACACGTCGAGTCGAGAACGACTGCTTCGCGGCGATGCGCATCTCGTGCGGAAGCATCCGCACCCAGGTCTCGCGCTTCATTGTGTCCCCTCAGATTTTCGAGGAGATGGGTCGTTCACATTCGGGCGCGATGAACGCACCCGTCCCGCTGCCGTGTCGAGCCATCCCCCGAAAAGCGGGAGGATGCACACGATCGGCGTCGGAGTGGCATGCCCCAGCCGCCACTCCCCCATATCCCCAGATTGGCCAGTAACACTACCCGGACCACGACGGGTCGAGTCGACGAAAGCATCCGAAACCGCCAGGTGATACCGGAATTCTGCTTCAGGACCGAGAAACCCTACTCTCGAAGCATGGCCCGCTCCCCCGAATCCCCCGCGGCTCCCCGCGTCTCGCCCCCCGACCTTCCTCGCGAGTTCGAGTCCGCGACCGCAAGGCGCAGTGCCGACCTGCTCGCGGCACGGCTCGATCTCGAGGTCACGGCAGACCTCGCCCACGCCTCACTCGAGCAGTGCACGATCACGGCCGATGCCGACAGCGTCGACCTGACCGGAGCCACGCTCATCGACGTCGACATGGCGGGTGTCCGCATCGCGTCGCTCAAGATGAGGGATGCCGGAGTGCGCCGCGTCCGCGTCAGCGGCGGCCGCATCGGCACGCTCGATCTCAGCGGTGCGCGCATCGACGAGCTGGAGCTCCGCGATGTGCGGATCGACTACCTCAACCTCGGCGGGGTGCGGGCGACCGATATCGAGATCACCGGGTGCAGCATCCGGACGATCGACATGCCCCAGGCGGAACTCACCCGCGTCCGCTTCACCGACACCCGCACCGACGAGGTGGACTCACGCGGCATGCGCGCCGCGCATGTCGACCTCCGAGGGCTCGACGCGTCGGCATTCCTCGATGCGAACAGCCTCCGCGGCACGACGCTGAGCAGCTTCCAGGTGCAACAGCTCGCACCGGTGCTCGCCGCCGGAATCGGCATCCAGGTCAGGGACTGACGGACCCGCTCGCCTCCAGCAGCTCCTGCGTGAACGGATGCTGCGGCGATGCGAAGACGTCTGCGACCGCGCCCTGCTCGACGATGACGCCGTCCTGCATCACGAGGACCTCGTCCGCGACGGCGCCGACGACGTCGAGATCGTGCGAGACGAAGATCATGGTCAGCCGGTGCTCCCGCTGCAGTCGGAGCAGCAGGTGGAGCACTCGTTCGCGCACCGAGGGATCCAGAGCCGACACAGGTTCGTCCAGCACCAGCACCTCTGGCTCGGCCGCCAGCGCCCGTGCGATCGCGGCGCGCTGACGCTGCCCGCCCGACAGGGCGAGGGGCCGACGGGTCGCCAGCACCGGGTCGAGGTCGACCTCGGCGAGAAGCTCGACGACGCGCGCCGCTCGCCGCGCCCGGGGCACGCCGCCCGCGGCGAGCGCCTCCCTGAGCGATCGCCCGATGGTCCATCGAGGGTCGAAGGCGCCGAGGGGATTCTGGTGCACGAGCTGCACGCGGCGCTCCCCGATCCAGCGCAGCCCTCCGTCGTCGGGTCGCTCGACGCCGACGATCATGCGCGCAAGCGTCGTCTTGCCCGACCCCGACTCCCCGACGATGCCGAGAGTCCTCCCCTCGTTCACGGCGAAGGACGCCTCGCGCACCGCTGCGAATGCGCCGAACGTCTTGGTCGCGCCCGTGGCGACGAGCAGAGGCGACACAGCCTCTGCCGACGACACCCGTGGCTCGTGAACGGTCGCCGCGATCAGCTGCCGGGTGTACTCGTGCCGGGGCGCCTCCAGTACCTCCGCCACCGGCCCTGACTCGACCACCACGCCGTCGCGCATCACGAGCACGCGGTCGGCGATCCGACGGACGGCCGCGAAGTCATGGCTGATGAACACGATCGCGGTGCCCGCATCCGCGATGTCGCGGAGCAGCGAGAGAATCCGAGCCTGCACGGTGGCGTCGAGCGCCGTGGTCGGCTCGTCCGCGATGAGGACGGCCGGCTCGGCCGCGATCGCCGAGGCGATGAGGGCCCGCTGACGGAGGCCACCCGAGAGCTCGTGCGGATACTGCCGCGCCCGGCGCACCGCATCCGGCATCCAGACCCGGCGCAGCATCCCCTGCACCCGTTCGCGCAGCGCCGCGCGGCCGGACACGACGCCGTGGATGCGCAACGGCTCGGCGATCTCCGAGCCCACCCGCTGCAGGGGGTCGAGCGACACCAGAGCATCCTGTGAGACGAGGGCGATGCCTACGCCGCGCAGCGAACGCCAGCGCCGCTCACCGAATCCGGCGACATCCGTGCCGTCGACGACGAGCCGGTCGAACCGCACGCGAGCGTTCGCGGGAGTCAGCCCCAGCAGCGCGCGGGCCGTGAGCGACTTGCCCGCTCCCGATTCGCCCACGATCGCGACGCACTCTCCGCGTGCCACGGACATCGAGACTCCGTCGACGACGGGCGCTCCGCCGAAGTCGATGCGCAGACCCTGCAGCTCCAGTGCCGCCGTCATGACGTCCGCCCCTCTGCCCTGGCACGCAGGACACGTCCGACGATCGTGGCGGAGATCACGGTCAGGGTGATCGCGATGCCGGGGAAGACCGCGATCCACCAGGCCTGGCCCAGCACGTTGCGGCCGCCCGCCAGCATGAGTCCCCACTCGGGAGTCGGCTCCGACGGACCGAGACCGAGGAAGCTGAGTCCGGCCGCGGCGAGGATGCTCGATCCGATGCCGATCGTCGCGAGCACGCTCAGTGAGCCGAGCACCCCCGGCACCACGTGCCTGACGAACGCGGGCACGGGCGGCACCCCGAGGATGCGTGCCGCCTCGACATGCTCGGCGCTGCGGAGCGTGCGGGTCTGCACCCGGGCGAGACGGATGTAGACGGGCACGGCGGCGAGCGTCACCGCGATCGCGATGTTGACCGGCCCCGGCCCGAGCACCGCGACGACCACGAGCGCGACGAGGAACTCGGGGAACGCCATGAGCACGTCGTTCACGCGCATCAGCGCCGCATCGACCCCGCGTGGCGCGAGTCCCGCGAGGGCACCCACGAGCAGTCCCACCGCGACCGCGATGGCGGTCGCGAGCAGACCGATGCCGATCGAGCGGCCCGCTCCATGGACCACCCGCGAGTACACGTCGCGGCCGCTCTGGTCGGTCCCGAAGAGGTGCTCGGCGCTCGGCGGCAGCAGACCCGAGCGCACATCCGTCTGGAGCGGGTCGTGGGTGGCGAGGACTCCGGGGAAGGCTGCGGCGAAGGCCAGCACCACGAGCACGGCCACCGCGCACCAGAGCAGCACGGCCTGCGCGCGGTTCATCGGGGGCCTCCGCGTTCGGCGCGCAGACGCGGATCGATGAGCGGATGCAGCAACTCGATCACGAGGTTCACGGTCACGAAGACGATGGCGCTGAGCAGGATGATGCCGGTGATCACAGGGAGGTCGCGGTTGGTGATGGCGGCGAGGGTGACGCGTCCGAGACCTGCACGGGCGAACACGGTCTCGACGAGCACGGCTCCTCCGAGCACCGATCCGGTCAGGTAGGCCGCAAGGGTCACCGCGCTCGCGGCGCCGTGTCGCAGCCCGTGACGCAGGGTGAACCACGTCGGACCCGCGCCTCGGGCCCGGACGGTCTCGGCGAACGGCATCCGCTCGGCCTGCACGAGCCCGTCACGCAGCACCTGGCTGAGCAGCGCCGCGACGGGCAGAGCGAGGGTGATGGCCGGCAGCACGATCGTCGCCGGATTCCGGGCACCCGAGACGGGGAACCAGCCGAGCCCGAAGGCGAAGACGCTGA
This sequence comes from Microbacterium sp. 22215, assembly GCF_052045655.1. Taxonomy (NCBI): domain Bacteria; kingdom Bacillati; phylum Actinomycetota; class Actinomycetes; order Micrococcales; family Microbacteriaceae; genus Microbacterium; species Microbacterium sp. 22215. The sequence continues at coordinate 156,262 of NZ_JBQEPC010000007.1, read as the reverse complement.
GCAGGATGAGGCCGATCCAGAACACGGGCGACGACAGGATGACGAGCTCGACGCCCGAGGCGACGGCTCGTCCAACCTGACCGCGCACGAGCACGGCGACGGCCAGAGCGAGCAGCACCGCGATCACCAGGGCCAGCGCCGACAGCTGCAGCGTCGCCCCGAGCTGACGTCCGATGACCTCGGTCACCGGCATCCGCAGCTGGTACGACTCCCCCAGGTCTCCCCGGGCGAGCTGACCGATGAACGTCAGATACTGCTCGAGCGGGGGGCGGTCGAGCCCGAGATCGGCACGGATGCCGTCCTTCACGGCTTCACTGACCTGCGCCTGCGGGCCGAGCATCACCGAGACCGGATCACCGGGGACGATGCGGAACGCCAGGAAGACGAGCGTCGCCGCACCCCAGAGCACGATCACGACCGATGCAAGAAGACCGGCGATGCGGAGGAACGCTGCCTTCACCGTGGGCGCCCTCTCGACGGTTCCTGAGCGCCCTCCGGCTCGCGGCGCTCGCTCACGAACGATACCGCAGCCAAATGCCGAAGGGCGCTCGACGGCTCAGGGGTCAGCCGACGCTCACGTCGTAGAAGAGCGGACGTCCATAGAGGTCGTAGTCGAGACCGCTGACGCGCTCGCCGACGGCCGTGATGGCCGACGGGCTGTAGAGCGGAACGATCGCGGTGTACTCGGCGTTCCATTCCTGCAGCTGCGTGTAGATGCCGTTGCGCTCGTCCTGGTCGCTGGAGGCGACGGCCTGGTCGAGCAGCGTGTCGATCTCGGGATCCGTGACCTGCGACGCGTTCTGGAATCCGTCGGTGTGCAGGTGCGCGCGGAGGAAGTCAGGGTCGACGCCGGAGAATCCCCAGTCGGTCAGGTCGAAGGTCTTCGGACCGTACTGCTCGTTGTACGCTCCGGGCTCCAGCACCTCGCGGACGACCTCGAAGCCGATCCCCTTGAGGTCGGACTGGATCGCGTTCGCCAGAGCCGCACGGTCGTCCGGCACAGGGGTCCAAGCGATCCACCGGGCCGACAGACGCTTCCCGTCCTTCATCCGGATGCCGTCGCTGTCGCGCTCGGTCCAGCCGGCCTCGTCGAGCAGCGCGTTCGCCGCATCCTGATCGAAAGTCCACGTGCCCTCGAGCGAGGCGTCGTAGCCGGGGGTCGTCGATCCGAGCACGCTCCACGCCCGCGGGAACTGTCCGAAGAAGATCTCCTCGACGGCCGCGTCGACGTCGATGCCTCGGGCGAAGGCCTGACGCACCTTCTCGTCGGCGAACACCCCGTACTTCTCGTTGAGGTACAGCGAGTACGGCAGACCCGGGTACTCGATCGAGTCGACCGTGATGCCGTCGCCGAGATCGCCGGCGAGGTTCGGCGGGATGTTGCTGGCCAGATCCGCCTCGCCGCTCTGCACGACGCCCGTACGCACGGAGGCCTCCGGCTGGATCTCGACACGCAGAGTCTCGACCTTCGGCGCCTTCTCGCCGTGCGGACCCCAGGCGTAGTCGTCGTTGCGCGTGTAGACGAGTTCCTGATCGGGCGTGTACTCGGTCAGTTCGTACGGGCCGGTGCCGACCGTGATGCCGGGCCCTCCGGCCTTCAGCTGGTCGGCGGATTCCTCGAGGACCGCCGGTGAGTAGAAGCCGAGCTGAGGCGTGCTGGCCGCCTGTAGGAACGGCGCGTACGGCTGGGTGAAGCTGACCTTCACCGTGTACTCGTCGACGACCTCGGTGCCCTCGTAGAAGTCGGCGCCCAGCATCGACGCCGCCTGCGCCGACTCCGTCTCGGGGTCGACGATGCGGTCGAAGTTCGCCTTGACCGCTTCCGCGTCGAACGGCTCGCCGTCGGTGAACGTGACGTCGTCACGCAGCATGAACGTGTACTCGGTGCTGTCGTCCGAGACCTTCCAGTCCTTCGCGAGCCAGGGCACGAACGATCCGTCGTCCTCCTGGAACACGAGGGAGTCGAGCACCGCGCGCTGCACCATGCCCGAGACGTCGAGCTGGCTCACCTGCGGATCCATGTGCCCCGCCGAGAGGTTCGCGCCCTCGATCGACCAGACGAGCTCGCCGCCCTCGGACTCGGAATCGGATGCGGGTGTCGCGCAGGAGCTGAGCAGCAGTGCGCTCACGACGACGGTGGCGCCGAGCGGGATCGCGCGGCGCAGGAAGGAGATGGGCATGCTGTTCCTCGGGAGGGAATGCGGGAGACGACGCGGATGCATCAGTTCTTGGACTCGATCCAAGTCTAGATCCACCACGGCGACTCGGGCGCGCGGCTCCGGGGGTGGCGAGACTCCGCACCCGTGCGGGGCGATTAGACTGTGGGGCACAACCCACACTCAGGCACGCTCACACAGTGCCGCACACATCGCTCGAGGAGACCTCCATGTCCGTGATTCCCGACAAGCCCGTACTCGAAGGCCTCGAAGCGAAGTGGGGTGAGTCGTGGTCCGAGCAGGGCACGTACCTCTTCGACCGTCTCCGCGCCGCACAGTCCGGCCGTGACGGCGTCTACTCGATCGACACTCCGCCGCCGACGGCATCCGGAAGCCTGCACATCGGACACGTGTTCTCGTACACGCACACCGACGTCAAGGCGCGCTTCGAGCGCATGCGCGGCAAGAACGTGTTCTACCCGATGGGCTGGGACGACAACGGTCTGCCCACCGAGCGCCGCGTGCAGAACTACTACGGTGTGCGCTGCGACCCGACGCTCCCGTATCAGACCGACTTCACGCCGCCTTTCGAGGGTGGCGACAACAAGTCCAGCCGCGCGGCCGACCAGGTGCCGATCAGCCGCCGCAACTTCATCGAGCTGTGCGAGCGCCTGACCATCGAGGACGAGAAGCAGTTCGAGGCCCTCTTCCGCCAGCTCGGACTCAGCGTCGACTGGACGCAGACGTACCGCACGATCTCCGACGACACGATCCGTCAGAGCCAGCTCGCGTTCCTGCGCAACCTCGAGCGCGGCGAGGCCTACCAGTCGCTCGCGCCGACGCTGTGGGACATCGACTTCCGCTCGGCCATCGCGCAGGCGGAGCTCGAGGACCGCGATCAGCAGGCCGCGTACCACACCATCGACTTCCCCTTCGCGGACGGTTCGGGCTCGATCACGATCGAGACGACCCGCCCGGAGCTGCTCCCCGCCTGCGTCGCGATCGTGACGCACCCCGAGGGGCCGCACAAGCACCTGATCGGCACCAAGGTGCGCACCCCGTTCTTCGGCGCCGAGATCGAGATCCACGGACACCACCTCGCACAGCCCGACAAGGGCACAGGTGCCGCCATGGTCTGCACCTTCGGCGACGTGACGGACATCATCTGGTGGCGCGAGCTGCGCACCGTCGACGGCGGCGACCTGCCCAACATGACGACGATCGGCCTGGACGGACGCTTCCTGCCCACCGCACCGTCGATCGTCGCCGGTGCCGACGCTATCGCCTGGTACGAGGCCGAGCTCGCCGGCAAGACCGTGTTCTCTGCTCGCAAGGCGATCGTCGAGAAGCTGCAGGAGACCGGCGACATGACAGCGGTCGGCAAGCCGTTCACCCACGCGGTGAAGTTCTTCGAGAAGGGCGACCGCCCGCTCGAGATCGTGTCGACGAGGCAGTGGTACATCCGCAACGGCGCCCGCGACGCGAAGCTCCGCGATGAGCTGCTCGAGCACGGCACCGAGCTCGCCTGGCACCCGGACTTCATGCGCGTGCGCTACGAGAACTGGGTCGGCGGCCTGACCGGCGACTGGCTCGTCTCGCGTCAGCGCTTCTTCGGCGTGCCGATCCCCCTCTGGTACGGGCTCGACGAGAACGGCGACCGCGACTATGACCGCGTGCTCGCCCCCGACCACGCGTCGCTGCCGATCGACCCGACGACCGACGTGCCCGCGGGCTACACCGAAGACCAGCGCGGCGCGGCAGGCGGCTTCGAGGCCGAAGCGGACATCCTCGACACCTGGGCGACCTCCTCCCTCACCCCGCAGCTCGCCGGCGGATGGCAGCGCGACGAGGAGCTGTGGAACCTCACGGCTCCGTTCGACCTGCGTCCGCAGGGTCAGGACATCATCCGCACCTGGCTCTTCTCGACGATGCTGCGCTCGACTCTCGAGGACGGTCGTTCGCCGTGGCGCAACGCCGCGATCTCGGGGTTCATCGTGGACCCCGACCGCAAGAAGATGTCGAAGTCCAAAGGCAACGTCGTCACGCCGGCGGACATCCTCGAGACCCACGGATCGGATGCGGTGCGCTACTGGGCCGCCTCGAGCCGCCTGGGCATGGATGCCGCCTTCGACCCGCAGAACCCGACGCAGGTCAAGATCGGCCGCCGCCTGGCGATCAAGGTGCTGAACGCCGCGAAGTTCGTGCTGTCGTTCCCCGTGCCCGAGGGTGCGCAGGTGACGCATGCGCTCGACGCCTCGATGCTGACCGGGCTCGACGCCGTGATCGCGGAGGCCACCAGAGCCTTCGAGAACTACGACCAGGCCAAGGCACTCGAGGTCACCGAGGCGTTCTTCTGGACCTTCTGCGACGACTACCTCGAGCTCGTCAAGGAGCGTGCCTACAACCAGAACGACGTGGGCCAGGCATCCGCCGCGCTCGCACTGCGTCTGGCACTGTCGACCCTGCTGCGCCTGCTGGCCCCGATCATCTCGTTCGCGACCGAAGAGGTGTGGTCGTGGTTCGAAGAGGGCTCGGTGCACACCGCGGCGTGGCCCGAGGCACTCGGCATCGAGGGCGACACCGCAGTGCTGTCGGCCGCGAGCGAGGCGCTGATCGGCATCCGCCGTGCCAAGACGGAGGCGAAGGCCTCCCAGAAGACGCCGGTGTCGCGGGCTGCGATCGCGGCACCCGCCGCCAAGCTCGAGGCACTCCGTGCCGCAGCCGACGACCTCAGGGCCGTGGGACGCATCGCCGAGCTCGAGTTCACCGAGGCCGACGAGTTCGCGGTCACCGCGATCGAGCTCGCGCCGGTCGAGGGCGCCTGATGCAGCTGGGCACGCGGTGGGCCACGGGCTCCGAGCCGCCGGCATCCGTTCCCGCCGCGCTCCGGCCGGCCATCGCCGAGGTCGAATCGCGCGGTCTCACGGGGCATTGGACGCTCACCTGGCTCGAGGGCCGCGCGATCGCCGAGCTCGATGCGGGCTGGGAAGTCGTGCAGACGGGCTCCGGCGACGTGATCGCCCGCCCGTTCGAGGACTGATCCGACTCAGACGACGAAGCCCCCTGTCCGCGCCTGCGGCAGGGGGCTTCGCTGCGATCGGAGCGCCTCAGCGCCTCAGCGCCGCGAGAGCCCGACCTGCGCGAGCATGTGATCGACCGCCCGCGGATCCTGGCGCCTGGTCTGCTGTTCACGCAGGAGGTCGAGCGCGAGCAGCCGCTTCTCTGCCCGACGTGCGATGCGACGTTCGACGAAGGCGGTGAGCAGATCGGCGAAGCCGAGGAGCTTCCGCTCCGCCTGAGTCGGGGCGACGAGATGGATGGTCGCGCTGGTCATGACTCCTCCTCGTTCGAGTCGGTGGCGTCGGAGAGCACAGGCCCCGTCGACGGAAGATCGAAGAGCTCGGTGCGCATCGATACGCGACGCACGTCCGGCCCGGTCTGGCCTCGATACCGCGCGACAGCACTGTCGATGACGGCCATGAGCTCGTCTTTGAGATCCTCCATCTGCGAAGGAGTCATCTCGAGGAGGGTCGTGGCGATCAGGCCCGCATCCTTCCACCCCTCCGGCACCTCGATGTCGGGGCGGTTCACGTACGACATCAGGGTCTCGTGCCGCAGCCGGAAGAACTCCGACGACACGATCTGCGCGGCTGCGCGGTTGGCCGGCGACATGCTCTGGCTCGGACCGGGGATGTCGATGCGCCCCTGGGGGAGCTCCCACCATCGCTCCCGCGCCGTGCCTCGTCCTTCGACCTCGTGGATCAGGTCGTGGGCCGACAGGGTGCGCAGGTGGTAGCTCGTGGAGCCGGAGGTCTCCCCCAGCATCGAGGCGAGTGAACTCGCAGTCTGCGGCCCGTGAGCGCTCAGCAGATCGAAGATCCGCACGCGCAGCGGGTGCGCCAGCGCCTTGAGCGCCCCTGAGTCGAGTCGTCGTAGCTGCTCTTCGTCTGCCATGCATGCAAAGATACGCTTGCAAAGAGGTCTTTGCAAGCTTTCTTTTGCAAAGACCTCTTTGCCAGCCTCGGGGTCAGCTCACGGTGGCTCTCGCGGTGACGAACGCCGCCACACAGCGTTCGATCTGCTCGGGTGTGTGCGCCGCCGACAGCTGCACCCGGATCCGCGCCAGCCCGCGGGGAACGACCGGGAAGCTGAACGCAGTGACGTAGATGCCCTGCACCTGCATCTCGGTCGCGATGCGTGCCGTGAGACCCGCGTCGCCGAACATGACCGGAACGATCGGATGCTCCCCCGGCAGCAGGTCGAAGCCCTCCGCCGTCATCCGCTCTCGGAACAGGGCGGCGTTGTCGCGCAGACGCGCACGGAGATCGGCCGACCCCTCGACCAGGTCGAGAGCCGTCAGGGTGCCCGCCACGATCGCCGGTGCGAGCGTGTTCGAGAACAGATACGGACGCGAGCGCTGACGCAGCAGGGCGACGATGTCGGCGTGCGAAGCGACGTAGCCGCCGGATGCTCCACCCAGCGCCTTCCCGAACGTGCCCGTGTAGATGTCGACACGATCGGCGACGCCGCAGAGCTCGGGAGTGCCCCGGCCGTTCTCACCCACGAACCCGACGGCGTGCGAGTCGTCGACGAAGACGAGGGCGTCGTACCGCTCCGCCAGGTCGCAGATCTCGGCGAGGGGTGCGATGTAGCCGTCCATCGAGAAGACCCCGTCCGTGACGACCACCCGGAAACGGGCATCGGATGCCGCCTGCAGCTGCTCTTCGAGGTCCGCCATGTCGCGGTTCCGGTACCGCAGCCGACGGGCCTTGGAGAGACGGATCCCGTCGATGATCGACGCGTGGTTGAGCTCGTCCGAGATGATCGCGTCCTCGGCGCCGAAGAGCGTCTCGAAGACGCCCCCGTTGGCGTCGAAGCACGACGAGTACAGGATCGCGTCATCCGTTCCGAGGAACCCCGCGAGCCGGCGCTCCAGCTCCAGGTGCTGCTCCTGGGTGCCGCAGATGAAGCGGACGCTCGCGAGTCCGTAGCCCCATTCCTGCAGCGCCGCGGTCGCGGACTCGAGGATTCGCGGGTCGTCCGCGAGCCCCAGGTAGTTGTTGGCGCAGAAGTTGAGCACCTCTGCGCCGTCTGCCGTGATCTCAGCGCTCTGCGGTCCGCGGATGCCGCGCTCGCGCTTCGTGAGCCCCGCGGCCTCGATGCCGTCGAGCTCGCCCGCCACATGCTTCCGGAATGTCCCGTACATCACAGCTCCGTCCAGTCGAGGATGATCTTTCCCGTGCCTGCGGACTCCGCCGCGGCGAAGCCCTGCTCCCAATCCCTGGCGGGGATCACGTCGGCGATCACCCGTCCGATCGAGTCGCGCAGCGTCGCGCTGGTCTGCAGCATCGCACCCATGGCGTTCCACGTCTCGAACATCTCACGTCCGTAGATGCCCTTGATCGTCAGCATGTGCGTGACGAGCTTGCCCCAGTCGATGTCGAACCCCGTGCTGGGCAGCCCGAGCATCGCGATCCGACCACCATGGTTCATGTTGTCGATCATGGCCGGCAGCGCCGACGGCGCCCCGCTCATCTCGAAACCGATGTCGAAGCCCTCGCGGAGTCCGAGGCAGTGCTGGGCGTCACGGATGTCGCGGACCGAGACATCGACGACCTCGTCCGCGCCCATCAGTCGGGCCATCTCGAGACGCGGCGCGCTCACGTCGGTGGCCGCGATGAAGCGGGCTCCGGCATGCCGGGCGACGGCGATCGCCATCAGACCGATCGGCCCGCATCCCGTCACGAGTACGTCCTCGCCGACGAGGGGGAAGGTGAGTGCCGTGTGCACGGCGTTGCCGAGCGGATCGAAGATCGCGCCGAGCTCGGGGGTGACATCGGCGTGATGCACCCAGACGTTGGTCGCAGGCAGGGCGAGGAACTCGGCGAACGCACCGTCGCGCTGGAGCCCGAGGCCGATCGTACGGATGCACATCTGCCGCCGCCCGGCTCGACAGTTGCGACACGTGCCGCACACGATGTGGCCTTCACCCGACACGCGGTCACCCACAGCGATGTCGTGCACGAGCGGACCCACCTCGACGACCTCGCCGTAGAACTCGTGTCCGGGGATGAGGGGCGCATCGATCGCGGATGCAGCCCAGTCATCCCAGCGACGGATGTGCAGGTCGGTGCCGCAGATCCCTGTGCGCAGCACGCGGATCACGACCTCATCGGCCGCCGCTGTGGGCTCAGGACGATCGACCAGCTCGAGCCCGGCTGCGCGTTCGGCTTTGAACAATGCCTTCATACGATGATCACACCGCATCCGACGATGTAGAACAATCGCAGATTGCTGCACCGATCATGTAGTCGGAGCTAACCTTTCCGAATGGAACTCCATCAGCTGCAGATCCTCAGAGAGCTCGGCGCCCTCGGCAGCGTCGCCGCCGTCGCCGAGAACCTCGGCGTCACCCCATCCGCGGTGTCGCAGCACCTGGCGGCTCTGCAGCGGAACTTCCGCACGCCGCTCACTCGCAAGGACGGCCGTCGCCTGATGTTGACCTCCGCGGGAGGGGTGCTGGCCACGGCCGGCGCCGAGGCGATCGATGCCATGGCGGCAGCGCGGAGCGCGCTCGACGACTTCGAAGGCGACAGCACGGGCATCGTCACGATCAGCGGGTTCCACAGCGTGGGGCAGGCGCTCTTCGGCTCTCTGATCCGTGAGCTCGACGCCGCAGACGCGGCTCCTCACGTGCGGCTCACCGACGAGGACGTGGCGCAGAGCGAATTCCCCGCACTCACCGCCCGATACGACCTGGTGCTCGCACATCGCATGGAGCACTCCCCACCGTGGCCGACGGACGGCGTGCGCAGTCTGGCGCTCGTGCGCGAGCCGCTCGACGTCGCCGTCGCGGCAGCCCACCCCCTCGCCTCGCGCGGACAGGTGACGTCCTTCGACGTCGTCGACAGCCCGTGGGTCACGAGTCGCGCGGGCTACTCCCCCGACGACGTGCTGCGCGCCGTCTCGGCCGTCGCCGGACGCCCCGTCGAGATCCGCCACCGTGTCAACGACTACGGGGCCGTCGCGGCGGTCGTCGCCGCAGGAGGGGTTCTGGGGATGCTGCCGCGCTACACCACCCGCACCGTCGACGACCGCGACATCGTCCGACTGCCGCTGCGTGGCGTCAGCACCCACCGGATGATCGATGTGCTCGCCCGGCCCGAGAACCTGAGGCGGCAGTCCGTGCGCCTCGTCGTCGAGGCCCTGCAGCGGGTCATGGCTAGGCTCAGAGGATGACCGACGCCTCGAACCCGCTGCTCCAGCCGTCCACGCTCCCCTACGGTCTTCCCGACTTCGCCGCCATCAGGTCCGAGCACTATCTGCCCGCCTTCGAGGCCGCGTTCGACGAGCACCTCCGGGAGGTCTCGCGGATCACGATGGTGCGCTCCATGCCGACCTTCGAGAACACGATCGAGGCGCTCGAGCGCGCGGGCGAACTTCTCGACCGTGTGGCGCATGCCTTCTACACCGTGACCTCGGCTGATGCGACCGCCGAGATCCAGAAGATCGACGAGCAGCTCGCCCCTCTGATGGCCGCGCACCAGGATGCGATCACGCTCGACGGCGCCCTCTACTGGCGCGTGCAGCAGGTGCACGCACAGCTCGCGGATCTCGACCTCGATGAGGAGCAGCGTTACCTCGTCGAACGACACCACCGCGAGATGACTCATGCAGGAGCCGCCCTCGACGACGACGCGAAAGCCCGCCTCACGCAGCTCAACCAGCAGCTCTCGACGCTGAACAACACCTTCGAGCGCAATCTGCTGAACGACACCAACGACCTCGCTGTCGTCTTCGACTCCGCCGACGAACTCGCGGGTCTCAGCTCGGGTGAGCTCTCTGCCGCCTCCCGCTCCGCCGAGGAACGCGGTCTCGACGGCAGGTTCGTGATCTCGCTCCCCCTGTTCACCGGGCACCCCTACCTAGCGCAGCTCCGTGACCGCGACGCGCGCCGGCGGATCATGGCCGCCTCTCGAGCCAGGGGATCACGAGACAACGCGAACGACAACCGCCCGGTGCTGCGCGAGATCGTACGACTGCGCGCAGAGCGTGCGGAACTGCTCGGCTACCCATCGCACGCCGCCTACGTCACGGCCGACGAGACGGCGGGGACCCCCGAGGCGGTCGAGCGGATGCTGCGTGACCTCGCCGCCCCGTCCGCACGCAATGCCCGCGCGGAACGCGAAGCCCTGCAGGCCATCGTCGACGAGACCGAGAGCGCTCCCTTCCCTGTCGAGGCGCACGACTGGGCGTTCTACACCGAGAAGGTGCGCACCGCGCGCTACGACATCGACACGAGCGCTCTCCGCCCCTGGTTCGAGGCCGAGCGAGTGCTGCAGGACGGCGTCTTCTTCGCCGCCACACAGCTCTACGGCGTCACCTTCAGCGAACGGCACGACCTGGTGGCCTATCACCCGGGCGCGCGCGTGTTCGAGGTGCACAACGCCGACGGCACCGAGCTCGGGCTGTACGTGCTCGACCTCTACACGCGCGATTCGAAGCGCGGGGGCGCATGGATGAACCCGATCGTGAGCCAGTCGCGCCTTCGCGGCAGCCTGCCGGTCGTGGTGAACAACCTCAACGTGCCGCTGCCCGGCGACGGCGAACCGACCCTGCTGACTCTCGACGAGGTCACCACGCTCTTCCACGAGTTCGGGCACGCCCTGCACGGCCTCTTCGCCGTGGTGACCTATCCGCACTTCGCCGGCACCAACGTCTTCCGCGACTTCGTCGAATTCCCCAGCCAGGTGAACGAGATGTGGATCCTGTGGCCCGAGGTCCTCGACAACTACGCCCGGCATCATGAGACCGGTGAGGCACTCGACCCCGCGATCGTCGAGCGCCTGCGCGCGACAGAGACCTTCAACCAGGGGCACGACACCAGCGAGTACCTCGCGGCCGCGTGGCTCGATCAGGCATGGCACCGAGTGGGTTCCGATGCCGAGGTCGCCGACGTCGCCGCGTTCGAGGCTGCGGCGCTCGCCGACATCGGCCTCGATGACCCGGTGGTGCCGACACGCTACTCGTCGACCTACTTCGCGCACGTGTTCTCGGGCGGGTACAGCGCCGGGTACTACTCGTACATCTGGAGTGAGGTGCTCGACGCCGACACCGTGGACTGGTTCCGCGAGAACGGCGGACTCACACGCGAGAACGGCGATCGGTTCCGCGCACGCCTCCTCGGCGTGGGCGGCTCGAAGGACCCGCTCGACGCCTACCGCGACTTCCGCGGACGCGACGCCGAGATCGCACCGCTGCTGACGCGGCGAGGACTGGATACCTGAGCCGGATCCTCCGGGCTCCCGCTCGTCTCAGCGGTCGAGCAGTTCCATCGCCTTGTACCAGGTGAGCTGGTGGTAGCTCTGCGCGAGGTGATCGCCGAGGCCGTCGAGCGACACGACGTGCACGGCGATCGCCTCGCTGTCGTCGAGCTCCTGCTCGGTGACGCGGACGCAGTCGCGGGCGAGGAAGTGATGCACGCGATTGGTGTGGTTGCCGAAGTTCGCCCAGGTGGATCCGAGTCCGACGATCTCGCCCGCTTCGTACCCCGTCTCCTCGCGAAGCTCCCGAGCCGCCGCGCCGATCGGAGATTCGCCGGATTCCACGCCGCCTCCGATCGTGCCCACAGCGACGATCCCCGCTCCGTGACGGTACTCCTCGACGACGATCGCGTGGCCGTCGGCATCCAGCGCGAGCACTGAGATCCAGTCTCCGTACTCGAGCACGTAATAGGGCGCGATCCGACGATCGTCCGCATCGCGGCAGTCGTCGGCACGCACGCGGATCCATCGGTCGGCGACGACGGTCTCGCTGTCGACGACCCGCCAGGGCGCCGGAGTCGGGCTCACGCGCTCTTGCGCTTGCGCTCCATCACGATCGTGGGAGGGGCGCCCTCGTCGACGGCGGCTCGGGTCACGATGACCTTCGCGACGTCTTCGGCGGAGGGGATCTCGAACATGATCGGGCCGAGCACGTCTTCGAGGATGGCGCGGAGTCCGCGGGCGCCGGTCTTGCGCTCGACCGCGAGGTCGGCGATGGACCGAAGCGCGTCCTCCTCGAACTCGAGCTGCACGCCGTCGAGCTCGAACATGCGCTGGTACTGCTTGACGAGGGCGTTGCGGGGGCCGGTCAGGATGTCGATGAGCGCATCCTGGTCGAGCGGCGAGACCGAGGTGACCACGGGCAGTCGACCGATGAACTCGGGGATCAGACCGAACTTGTGCAGGTCCTCGGGGAGCACCTCGCTGAACAGATCGAGGTCCTTGCCCTTGTCATGCAGCGGTGCACCGAAGCCGATGCCGTGCTTGCCGACGCGCGCCGACACGATGTCCTCGAGGCCGGCGAATGCGCCGGCGACGATGAACAGCACGTTCGACGTGTCGATCTGCAGGAACTCCTGGTGCGGGTGCTTGCGTCCGCCCTGAGGCGGCACCGATGCGACCGTGCCCTCGATGATCTTGAGCAGCGCCTGCTGCACGCCCTCGCCCGAGACGTCGCGCGTGATCGACGGGTTCTCCGCCTTGCGGGCGATCTTGTCGACCTCATCGATGTAGATGATGCCCTGCTCGGCACGCTTGACGTCGTAGTCCGCCGCCTGGATCAGCTTGAGCAGGATGTTCTCGACGTCCTCACCGACGTAGCCCGCCTCGGTCAGCGCCGTGGCGTCGGCGACGGCGAACGGCACGTTGAGGCGCTTCGCGAGCGTCTGGGCCAGATAGGTCTTGCCGCAGCCGGTCGGACCGATGAGCAGGATATTGCTCTTGGCGATCTCGATGCTTTCGGCCTTCTGCTCGGCCGTCTGCAGCGTGCCGTGCGCCCGGATGCGCTTGTAGTGGTTGTACACCGCGACGGCCAGAGCCTTCTTCGCGGGTTCCTGACCGACGACGTACTCCTCGAGGAAGGAGAAGATCTCGCGGGGCTTGGGCAGTTCGAAGTCTGCGCCACCCTCGGCGGACGACTCTGCCATCCGCTCCTCGATGATCTCGTTGCACAGCTCGACGCACTCGTCGCAGATGTACACACCGGGGCCAGCGATGAGCTGCTGCACCTGCTTCTGGCTCTTTCCGCAGAACGAGCACTTGAACAGGTCAGCGCTTTCACCGATACGGGCCATGCGCGTCCTCCTAGGGGGATCCAGAGATCGTCTACTGAGCCTAACCGCTGCACCCGACACCGGGACGCATTGGCGCGTCGGAGGACATCTCGAGTCCGTATCGACCGGTACACAGAAGGCCCGCCCCGAGCGTTGCGCGGGACGGGCCTCCGGGGTGTTCGGATCAGACCATGCTCTTCGTGTGCCAGACCGTCTTGACCTCGGTGAAGGCACCGATGCGCTCGGGCGACGCGATGACCTCGCCGGGTGCGAGGACGCGCTTGAGCGTCTCGGCGGCGGCGATCTGCAGGTCGATCCACTCGAGATCGCCCGCACCCGCCAGGTCCAGGGCGTTGACGTCCTGGTGGGACGCGAGCCACGGTGCCATCTCGGCCGGCGACCCGGTGAGGACGTTCACCACTCCCCCCGGCACGTCGCTCGTCGCGAGCACCTCGGCGAGGCTGATGGCCGAGAGCGGATGCCGCTCGCTCGCGATCACGACGACCGCGTTACCCGCCACGAGGGCGGGCGCGACGACCGACACCAGACCGAGGAGCGCGGAGTCCTGCGGTGCCACGATCGCGACGACTCCCGTCGGCTCGGGGACCGAGATGTTGAAGTACGGACCCGATACCGGGTTGGCGTTGCCGGCGACCTGCGCGTACTTGTCGCACCAACCCGCGTACCAGACCCAGAGATCGATCGCCTCGTCGACCTGCGCTGCCGCGGCGGAGGCCGAGACACCCTCCTGCGCGGAGATCTCGTCGATGAACTGCGCGCGACGCCCCTCGAGCACCTCGGCGACCCGGTAGAGCACCTGTCCGCGGTTGTAGGCGGTCGCGCCCGACCAGCCCTTCACGGCCGAGCGAGCGGCCACGACGGCATCGCGGGCATCCTTGCGGGATCCCTGAGCGGCGTTCGCGAGGAACGCGCCCTTCGCCGAGAGCACCTCGTAGGTGCGCCCAGACTCGCTGCGGGGGAACGCGCCTCCGATGGCGAGCTTGTACGTCTTCGGAACGGTCAATCGCTTGCTCATGCGGATGCCCCCTTCAGGTATGCGGTGAGACCCTGACGCCCGCCCTCGCGGCCGTATCCGGACTCCTTGTATCCGCCGAACGGGCTCGACGGGTCGAATCGGTTGAACGTGTTCGCCCAGATGACGCCCGCGCGAAGACGGTCTGCGACGGCGAGGATGCGCGATCCCTTGTCGGACCAGATCCCGGCGGAGAGACCGTACGGGGTGTTGTTCGCCTTCGCGATCGCCTCGGCCGGCGTACGGAACGTCAGGACCGACAGGACGGGCCCGAAGACCTCGTCGCGGGCGATGCGATGCGATGCCTCGACACCGGTGAAGATCGTCGGAGCGAACCAGAATCCCTTGTCGGGAATCGCGCAGTCCGCGGTCCAGCGCTCGGCACCCTCGGCCTCGCCGATGTCGCTGAGCTCCCGGATGCGAGCCAGTTGCGCCGCCGAGTTGATCGCACCGATGTCGGTGTTCTTGTCGAGCGGGTCGCCGAGACGGAGCGTCGACAGGCGGCTCTTCAGCCGGTCGATGACCTCGTCGTGGATCGACTCCTGCACGAGTAGACGGCTGCCGGCGCAGCACACATGCCCCTGGTTGAAGAAGATCCCGTTCACGATGCCCTCGACGGCCTGCTCCATCGGAGCGTCGTCGAAGACGATGTTCGCGGCCTTTCCGCCGAGCTCGAGCGTTAGCTTCTTGCCGGTGCCGGCGACTGCGCGGGCGATGTCACGGCCGACTCCGGTCGAACCGGTGAAGGCCACCTTGTCGACGTCGGGGTGGCGCACGAGAGCGGCTCCCGTGGCGCCGGCGCCCGTGACGATGTTGACGACACCTGCGGGGAGATCGGCCTGCTGCAGGATCTCCGCGAAGATCAGCGCCGTGAGGGGCGTGGTCTCGGCGGGCTTGAGCACGACGGTGTTGCCGGCGGCAAGAGCAGGGGCGACCTTCCACGCGAGCATGAGCAGCGGGAAGTTCCAGGGGATGACCTGGCCCGCGACGCCGAGCGAACGCGGGTTCGCGCCGAGGCCGGCGTGATCGAGCTTGTCTGCCCAGCCCGCGTAGTAGAAGAACCAGGAGGCGACGAGGGGAACGTCGACGTCGCGGCTCTCCTTGATCGGCTTGCCGTTGTCGAGGCTCTCGGCGACCGCGAGCTCACGAGCACGCTCCTGCACGAGGCGCGCGATACGGAACAGGTACTTGCCCCGATCGCGACCGCTCATCTTCGACCACGTCTTGTCGTACGCGCGACGGGCGGCGGCGACGGCGCGATCGACGTCCTCATCGGACGCCGACGCGATCTCGGCGATACGGGTCTCGTCGGCGGGAGAGATGGTGGTGAAGCTCGAGCCCGAACCGTCGACGAACTCGCCGTCGATGAACAGCCCGTAGCTGTCCTTGAGGTTCAGGACGGCCTTCGACTCCGGTGCCGGAGCGTATTCCAGGAATGACATATTCGGGGCTCCTAGTCGATCGTGACGTAGTCGGGGCCGGAGTAGTGGCCGGTGGTGAGCTTCTGGCGCTGCAGCAGCACGTCGTTCAGGAGGCTCGAGGCGCCGAAGCGGAAGAGGTGCGGCTGAAGCCACTCCTCACCCACGGTCTCAGCCACGGTGACGAGGTACTTGACCGCGTCCTTCGATGCGCGGATGCCACCGGCCGGCTTCACGCCGATCCGCTGACCGGTGCCGCGGTGCCAGTCGCGTACGGTCTCGAGCATGAGCAGCGTCGTCGGCAGGGTGGCCGCGGGCTGCACCTTGCCGGTGGACGTCTTGATGAAGTCGCCGCCGGCGAGGATGCCGAGCCACGATGCGCGCTTGATGTTGTCGTACGTGTTCAGCTCGCCGGTCTCGAGGATGACCTTGAGCGACGCGTACGAGCCGTCCGCACGGCGGCACGCCTCCTTCACCTGGGCGATCTGGTCGTACACGAGTCCGTACCGGCCGGAGAGGAACGCTCCGCGGTCGATGACCATGTCGATCTCATCGGCACCTGCGGCGACGGCCTCGGCCGTGTCGGCGAGCTTGATCGCGAGAGAGGAGCGCCCGCTCGGGAAGGCCGTGGCGACGGCCGCGACCGAGATCAGTCCGTCATCGGGGTCGCCGTGCAGGGCGCCGAGCGCCTCGACCGCGTCACCGACCATGTCGCCGTACACGCAGACGGCGGCGACCTTGGGGGTCGACGGGTCTGCCGCATCCGGGTTCTTGGCCTTCGCGACGAGCGAGCGCACCTTGCCCGGTGTGTCCGAGCCCTCGAGGGTGGTGAGGTCGATCAGCTTGATGATCGTGTCGAGGGCCCAGGCCTTCGACGTCGTCTTGATCGATCGCGTGCCGAGCCCGGCAGCGCGCTGCTCGAGCCCGACGGCGTCGACGCCGGGGAGTCCGTGCAGGAACCGGCGGAGCGTGGCGTCATCCGGCTCACCGCCGAGGACGTCCACCGCCGCCCTGCGGCTGAGTTCTTGGGTCGTCATTGTTCCTCCAACAATGCTCGTGCTGTGGTCTCATCTGTCACCAGGACGCTGCACAGGCCGCTGGTCACGACCGTGCGCGCGATGTCATGCTTGGCGTCACCGGCGGTGACGAAGATCGAGCGCTTCGCGGCGCGCAGTCTGCCGAGGTCGACTCCGACCGTCCGGGCATCCAGCTGCGGGTCGACGATGTTGCCGTCGGCGTCGATGTAACGCCCGAGCACGTCGCCCACGGCGCCGCGGCGGGCGAGCTCCTCGACGTCCGATGCCGAGAGGTAGCCGTTCTCGACGTGGGCAGAGGTGGCGTCGCACGGCCCTGCCGTGAACAGGAACGCCTGCGCTTCGGCTGCCTCTTCGAGGACGGCCGCGACGGTGCGGTCGGCCTCGATCGCCTGTTTCGTCTCGACCCGTTCGAGGATCGCGGGGCTCGGCAGAAGGGAGACATGGCCGGATGCGCGCTGGGCGATCGTGACGGCGAGGCCGGCAGCCCCGCCCGATCGGCGGTTGAGGCTCACTCCCCCGTTGAGCTGCACGACCGTGACGCCGGTCGCCCACCCGTCGGGCAGCGATTCCGCGACGGCGCGGAGCGTGCGCCCCCAGCTGACGCCGAGGGTGCGCGGCACCGGGCGCATGGCGGTGAGGAAGTCGGCGGCCGCCTGCGCGACACGTTCGAGGGTTCCGTCGTCACCGTCGGGAGCCGGAACGACGACCGCGGCCTTGAGCCCGTGGCGCTCGACGAGCTGACGCTCGAGCCCGAGACGCCGCGCGCGCGGATGCACGATCTCGATCCGGACGATGCCGCGCTCACGCGCCTGAGTCAGCAGGCGCCCCACCTTCCAGCGGGAGAGCTTGAGGAGGGCACCGATCTCGTCCTGAGTCTTGTCTTCGTCGTAGTACAGCTCGGCGACGCGGACCATGGTGAGTTCTTCTTCCACGGAATCCTCCTCTCGATTCCAGTGTACGACTCGATCACCGTTCGCGCATCTACGTGCTCATATGCGCACTTCGCCGCTGACCGGGTGCACATCCGCCGCGTATACGAGAAAGGACGCCGACCCCGAGGGGCCGACGTCCTTTCTGAACCGCGGTATGTCACATACGCTTGCGCGACGTGAGCACCTGGTCGACGATGCCGTAGTCCAGCGCCTCAGCGGCGGACAGGATCTTGTCGCGGTCGATGTCACGGTTGACCTGCTCGACCGGCTTGCCGGTGTGGCGGGCCATGGCCTCCTCGAGCCAGGTGCGCATCCGGAGGATCTCCGCCGCCTGGATCTCGATGTCGGATGCCTGACCGTGTCCGGCCTCGCCCATCGCCGGCTGGTGCATGAGCACGCGGGCGTTGGGCAGAGCGAGACGCTTGCCGGGGTGACCGGCCGCGAGCAGCACGGATGCGGCGGACGCCGCCTGGCCGAGCACGACGGTCTGGATCTGCGGCGCGACGTACTGCATCGTGTCGTAGATCGCCGTCATCGCGGTGAACGAGCCACCGGGCGAGTTGATGTACATCGTGATGTCGCGCTCGGAGTCCTGGCTCTCGAGCACCAGGAGCTGGGCCATCACGTCGTCGGCCGACGCGTCGTCGACCTGGACGCCGAGGAAGATCACTCGATCTTCGAACAGCTTGTTGTACGGGTCCTGGCGCTTGAAGCCGTACGCGGTGCGCTCCTCGAACTGAGGAAGCACGTAGCGGCTGGAGGGCAGATCGCCGGCAGAGCGGAAGGTGGGTGTGTACATGAGAGTCCTTTCGCTTTCCGTTACTTGGTGTCCTGGTCGGTTCCGCCGCCGCCGACGACGTCGGTGGCCGAGTCGCGGATGTGGTCGACGAAGCCGTACTCGAGCGCCTCGTCGGCGGTGAACCAGCGGTCGCGGTCACCGTCGGCGTTGATCTGCTCGACCGACTTTCCGGTCTGCGAGGCGGTGATCTCGGCGAGGCGGTTCTTCATCGAGGTGATGAGCTGCGCCTGCGTCTGGATGTCGCTCGAGGTTCCGCCGAAGCCACCGTGCGGCTGGTGCAGCAGCACGCGGGCGTTGGGCGTGATGTAACGCTTGCCCTTGGTGCCCGCGGTCAGCAGCAGCTGGCCCATCGATGCGGCCATACCGATGCCGACGGTGACGATGTCGTTCGGCACGAACTGCATCGTGTCGTAGATCGCCATACCGGCGGTGATCGATCCACCGGGCGAGTTGATGTAGAGGTAGATGTCCTTCTCGGAGTCCTCTGCGGCGAGAAGGAGGATCTTCGCGCAGATCTCATTGGCGTTCTCGTCGCGCACCTCCGATCCCAGCCAGATGATGCGGTCCTTCAACAGCCTGTCGAAGACGCTCGTAGCGAGGAGGGGTTCTGCAGCCATGTCAGCTCCTGATTCCGTGTTTCAGTGATTCGAATCTACCGGCGACAACGCAGCGCCCAGGCCGTGTTCGCCGTCGGCATATCAGGCGTCGAGTTCCGCGATCTCGTGGGCGTACGCGGTCATCGAGCGGTGGTAGCGCGGAAGGTGCGGGACGAGAGCCAGCAGCGCCACCGACAGACCGTGAGCCGGTCGCCCCGAGCTCGCCAGGATCAGCGCGTGGACGGTGGCCACGGCATCCCGATACGGGCCGTCCGACGACAGCGCCTCCTCGGCGCGGATCACCGACAGGGCCTTGTCGTAGTCGCCCAGATTGCGCAGCGAGCTGGCCAACTGGATCACGCACTGCGGGCGGTGCTCGTCGTCGAGGCCCAGAGCGAGTGCGCGCCGGTACAGCTCGACCGCTTCCGCCGGGCGACCGGCGGAGTCTCTGGCACCGGCCCGCTCGAACTCCGCACGCGCATCGTCCGGGCCGCGCTCTGCGGCGAGGGCGTCGATCCGCGCGATGGTGTCGTCGCCGACCTCCTCCCCCGACGCGTCGGCCCACACCTCGTCGATGCGCTCATCCCAGGTCTTCGTCATGTGCTCACTCCTCATTCCGGCCATTCACGAGAAAGGGGCGGATGCCGCAGCATCCGCCCCTTTCACACAGATCGTGTTCGATCACTCAGCCTTGTCGGCTGCCTTCTTGGCCGGAGCCTTCTTGGCAGCGGGCTTCTTCGCGGCCGGCTTCTCGGCAGCCTCGGCGTCGTCGGCCTTCTTCGCAGGAGCCTTCTTGGCAGCGGGCTTCTTCGCGGCCGGCTTCTCAGCGGACTCGGCGTCGTCGGCCTTCTCAGGGGCGGCCTTCTTCGCGGGAGCCTTCTTGGCGGGAGCCTTCTTGGCCGGCTTCTCCTCGGCGGCTGCCTCGGTCTCGGCCTCGTCGTCGGTCACGATGAAGTCCGACAGATCGACGGTCTTGCCGTTCGTGTCGACGACCTTGACCTTGCCGAGCGCGATCGCGAGAGCCTTGTTACGGGCGACCTCGCCGACGAGCGCGGGAAGCTGGTTCGACGACTGCAGCGCCTCGACGAACTCCTGGGGAGCCATGCCGTACTGCGATGCGGACTGGATGAGGTACTGCGAGAGCTCCTCCTGCGAGACCTGCACGTCGGCCTGCTCGGCGATCGTGTCGAGCAGCACCTGCGTGCGGAACTGCTTCTCGCTGGCCTCGGTCACCTCGGCGCGGTGCACGTCGTCCTCGAGGCGGTTCTCGCCCTCGAGGTGGTTGTGCACCTCGTCCTCGATGAGCTTCGGCGGAACCGGGATGTCGATCTGCTCGAGCAGCGTCTCGACGAGCTTGTCGCGCGCGGCGGAGCCCTGCGTGAAGACACCCTGCTGCGAGACACGCTCGGCGAGGCTCGCGCGGAGCTCGGCGATCGTGTCGAACTCGCTGGCGATCTGCGCGAAGTCGTCGTCGGCCTCGGGAAGCTCGCGCTCCTTGACGGCCTTGACGGTCACGGAGACCTCGGCCTCGGAGCCGGCGTGGTCGCCGCCCACGAGCGCCGAGCGGAACGTGGTGTCCTCGCCGGCGGTGAGCGACTCGATCGCGTCGTCGATGCCCTCGAGGAGCTCGCCGGAGCCGACCTCGTACGAGACACCCTCGGCGCGGTCGATCTCGGCGCCGTCGATGGTGGCGACGAGGTCGAGCTCGACGAAGTCACCCTTCGCCGCGGGGCGGTCGACGGGGACGAGCGTGCCGAAGCGCGCGCGCAGGTTCTCGAGCTCGGCGTCGAGCGCGGCATCGTCAGCCTCGACGGCATCGACCGTCAGGGTGATTCCGTCGTACGCGGGGATCTCGATGTCGGGGCGGACGTCCACCTCGATGTCGACGAGCAGGTCGCCCGAGAAGTCCTTCTCGTTCGGCCACTGCGTGATGTCGGCAGCCGGGCGACCGACGACGCGGAGCTTGTGCTCGACGGTCGCGTCGCGGAAGAACTTGTCGAGGCCCTCGTTGACCGCGTGCTCGATGACCGCGCCACGACCGATGCGCTGGTCGATGATCGGAGCGGGGACCTTGCCCTTGCGGAAGCCGGGGATCTGAACGTCCTGAGCGATGTGCTCGTAGGCGTGCGCGATGCTGGGCTTGAGGTCGTCGGGGGTGACCGTGATGCTGAGCTTGACCCGGGTCGGGGTCAGCTTCTCGACGGTGCTGTTCGCCATTCTGGTGTGCTCTCCTTGTGATTTCCGCGCTGAATCGCGGCTGTCAGGCCGTTGAAGCCGTGTCGGGGCGACAGGAGTTGAACCTGCGACCTCCCGCTCCCAAAGCGGGCGCTCTACCAAACTGAGCTACGCCCCGGGGAATCCGCATGCAGATTCAGCCCCACCGAGTCTAACGGACGTGAGCACCTCCGTCAGTCCGCTATGATCGAAGAGTCGGTTCACACCGAGAGGTTCCCGTCGACAACGGGGCTGTAGCTTAGTGGTAAAGCCTCTGTCTTCCAAACAGATGATGCGAGTTCGATTCTCGTCAGCCCCTCACTCCGAAGGCCCCCGCAGATGCGGGGGCCTTCGACTTTTCCCGGTATGGGGATGCATCTGGCAGAGTCGAGATACGCAGGTTCCCACCGGAGGTTCCCACCGCATGTCCGACCCCACCGGCGTCGCCGTCCCCACGCCCGGCGGGCACGCGCTCCCGGCGCGCTTCACCAGTGCGACCGCGACGGTCGAACCGCGAAGAAGGAGAACCGGACTCGTCCTCTGGGTCACGGGTGCCCTTGTCGCCGTCGCCACCGTGGGTGCGCTGCAGATCACGGCGAGCCTCGGCTACGACGACACGCGCGACGAGTTCGACAGCACGCTCGATGCGACGCAGGCCACCGTGACAGAGGTCTCGCGTGCCGCCGACGCTCTCGTCGCGACCTCCGACACCGCCGTACTCCTGCTCGACAGCGATTCCGGTGTGCTCGCCGACAGCGCGGCCAAGGACGAGCTGACGGCATCCGTCGACGGGGCGGGCGATGCCACGGCATCCGCCGAGAAGGTCGTCGGTGCCGCGCTGCCCGAGGCCGACTCCAAGCCCGCCTTCTTCTGGGAGCTGTTCGGCGCATCGGAGGGCCTCCGCCAGGACATCGAACGCCTCGACGACCTCGACACCGAGTTGTCGAAGGAGTCCCCCGCGCTCACGAGCGCCGAGACGCAGCTGACGGATGCCGGCCTGGCGTTCCTCGGATCCGCCGCCACTGCTGCGGCGTCCTTCGAGCAGGCGCACATCTCGGCCGGGAACGACGCCGTGATCGCGCTGCGTGACGCGGCGACGATCGCCGCGGGTGCCTCGGCCCTCGACGACACCGCCGTGACCTCCTTCGTCGCACTCCAGGATGCCGCGAGCCAGGTGATCGCCTCCGAGAAGGCCGAGCTGTCCGAGAAGGCCGGTCCGCTGAAGAGCGTGCGGCTCGAGATCGAAGCGTTCGCCCGCTCCCTCGCCCCCGGCGTGCTGATGGAATTCGACTGGAACCCGATCGTCAACGGCGCCGGTTCCAACGGCAGCATGGGCGGCCTGACCACCTGGTGGTGGGACGAACCCGACCGCGCGGTGATCGAACTCTCGAACTCCGTCGCCGAGCAGTGGCCCTCCGACCGCAGCAAGGCCCTCGTCGCGCACGAGGTCGGTCACGCGATCAGCGTCAAGTGCGAGGACATGTACGACTCGTCGACGCAGGACAGCATCGAGAAGTGGGCCACCGCGTGGGCCATCAGCATGGGCTTCTCCGACGACGCGAACGGCGTGTGGGCCTACGGCTATCCGCCGCAGTCGTATATCGATGCCGCGAGCGGATGCCGCTGAGAGTCGCGCGAGAACAGAGAAGCCGCCGCGATCGGATCGCGACGGCTTCTCTCGTGAAGTCAGACCGAGGTCACTGACCCCGGCGCTCACGCAGCTGGGTCAGCGCATCCTCGAGGAGCTGGACGGCTTCCTCGTCGGTGCGACGCTCCTTCACGTATGCGAGGTGCGTCTTGTAGGGCTCCGCCTTCGCGAGAGCGGGCGGATTCGCCTTGTCACGCCCGGCGGGGAGACCCGACTGCGGGTGGTCGATCGTCTCGGGGATCTCCTCTTCAGGAAGACCCGCCGCGAAGTAGCGGACCGTCTCGTTGCCGAGGCCGTCCCAGTAGGACACCGCGATGCGGTCGGCGTGGTAGCCGTGGTCCTGCTCGCCCATGGGGCCGGAACCCACGCGGGTTCCGCGGATCGCGTTTCCACCGGTAGCCATCAGATGACCTCGAATTTCGTGATGAGACCGAGCGCCACGATCGACACGAACCACGCGAGAGCGAGGACGACGGTGAAACGGTTGAGGTTGCGCTCTGCGAGGCCGGACGAGCCGACGGCCGACGACATTCCGCCACCGAACATGTCGGACAGGCCGCCACCGCGACCCTTGTGGAGCAGGATGAGGAGAGTCAGCAGGACGCTGGTTATGCCCAGCACCACCTGCAGGACGAACTCGAGAATTTCCACGAGGAAGAGCCTTTCGCTGGGGCACGACTGCCCCGGTAACGGTCAAGTATACGGTGTGGCGNCCCCGCCACACTCAGACGCCGACGTGCTTCTCGAAGCGGATGATCGCGGCGAATTCGTCGACCACGAGGCTCGCGCCTCCGACGAGTGCGCCGTCGACATCGGGCTCACGCATGAAGCTGGCGATGTTCGCCGCCTTGACCGATCCGCCGTAGAGGATCCGGGTGCGCGCCGCGGCGTCGTCACCCAGCACCTTGGCGATGACGGTGCGCAGCGCGGCGCAGACGTCCTGCGCCTGCTGCGGCGTCGCCGCCTGGCCGGAGCCGATGGCCCAGACCGGCTCGTACGCCACGACGATGTCCGCGTCCTTCGACAGGCCCTGCAGGGCTGCCTCGAGCTGCCCGGCGGGCACGGCGCTGGCGCCGAACTTCTCCAGGTCCTCCGCGGTCTCACCCACGCAGATCACCGGCGAGAGACCGTTCTTGAGCGCGGCCTTCGTCTTCGCCGCCACGACCTCGTCGGACTCCGCGTGGTATTCGCGGCGCTCCGAGTGGCCGATGATGACGTACTTCGCGTCGAGCTTCGCGAGGAACGCGCCCGACACCTCACCGGTGTACGCACCGGAGTCGTGTGCCGAGATGTCCTGCGCGCCCAGGGCGAACGGGATCTTGTCCGCGTCGATCAGCGTCTGCACACTGCGGATGTCGGTGAAGGGCGGGAAGACCGCGACCTCGACTGAGCCGTCCTCGTGCTTGGCATCCTTCAGGGTCCAGTGCAGCTTCTGCACGAACGCGACCGCCTGCAGGTGGTCGAGATTCATCTTCCAGTTTCCCGCGATCAGCGGGGTACGGGTGTTCAAGCCCATCCGAGCACCTCCAGGCCGGGTAGTTTCTTGCCCTCGAGGAACTCGAGGCTGGCGCCGCCGCCGGTCGAGATGTGACCGAACTGGTCGTCGGTGAAGCCGAGCTGACGCACCGCCGCGGCGGAATCGCCGCCGCCGACGACGCTGAGTCCGTCGACCTCGGTGAGCGCCTGCGCGACGGCCTTGGTTCCGCCCGCGAATGCCGGGAACTCGAACACGCCCATCGGCCCGTTCCAGAACACGGTCTTGGAGCCGCGGATGACCTCGGCGAATCGAGCAGCGGTCTCTGGGCCGATGTCGAGGCCGATGCCTGCAGCGCCGAATGCCGTGTTCTCGATCGCGCCGGCCGCCGTGACCTCGTGTTCGGCATCGGCCGAGAACGAGGATGCGACCACGACATCGGTCGGGAGCACGAGCTCCACGCCGCGCTTCTCAGCCTCGGCGATGTAGCCGCGGACGGTCTCGAGCTGGTCCTCTTCGAGCAGGCTGGATGCCACGGCGTGGCCCTGTGCCTTCAGGAAGGTGAACAGCATGCCGCCGCCGACGAGGATGCGGTCGACGCGCGGGAGCAGGTGCGAGATCACTCCGAGCTTGTCGCTCACCTTCGAGCCGCCGAGCACGACCGCGTACGGGCGCTCGGGGTTCTCGGTGAGACGGTCGAGGACGTCGAGCTCCGCTGCGATGAGCAGACCGGCAGCGGACGGCAGCAGCTCGGCGAGGTCGTAGACGCTCGCCTGCTTGCGGTGCACGACACCGAATCCGTCGGAGACCAGCACGTTGCCGAGCTCTGCGAGCTGAGCCGCGAAGGCGCCGCGCTCGGCGTCGTCCTTCGAGGTCTCCCCCGGGTTGAACCGCAGGTTCTCGATGACGACGATGCCGCCGTCCTCGAGCGAGGCCACGGCCTCCTGCGCCGACTCGCCGACGGTGTCGCGCGCGAACGCGACCGGCTTGCCGAGCAGCTCGGACAGTCGCTGGGCGACCGGCGCGAGGCTGTACTGCGGGTCGGGCGCACCGTCGGGGCGACCGAGGTGCGAGCACACGACGACGCGGGCGCCCGCGTTGATCAGTGCGTTGAGGGTAGGCAACGAGGCGCGGACACGGCCATCGTCCGTGATGATCCCATCCCGCAGGGGGACGTTGAGATCACAACGGACGATGACACGCTTGCCCTCGAGCGAACCCAGTGAATCCAGGGTGCGCAGAGTCATGGGAGGAGTCTCAGAGACGCTCTGCCACGTACTCGGTCAGGTCGACGAGACGGTTGGAGTAGCCCCACTCGTTGTCGTACCAGCTGGAGACCTTGACCAGGTTGCCGCTGACGTTGGTCAGCGTGGCGTCGAAGATCGACGAGTGCGGGTTGTGCACGATGTCGCTCGAGACGATCTGGTCTTCGTTGTACTGCAGGAAGCCGGCGAGGCGACCGTCGGCAGCGGCCTTCTTGTACGCCTCGTTGACCTCTTCGACCGTGAGGTTCTCGCGGTCGGTGATCAGCGTGAGGTCGACGATCGAGCCGGTGGGAACCGGAACGCGGTACGACGAGCCCGAGAGCTTGCCCTGGAGCTCGGGCAGGACCTCGCCGATCGCCTTGGCGGCACCGGTCGACGCCGGGGTGATGTTGATCGCGGCGGCACGTGCACGGCGCAGGTCGCTGTGCGGGCCGTCCTGCAGGTTCTGGTCTGCGGTGTAGGCGTGAGCCGTCATCATGAATCCGCGGTCGATGCCGAACGCGTCGTTGAAGACCTGTGCCAGCGGTGCGAGGCAGTTGGTCGTGCAGGAGGCGTTGGAGATGATGTGATCGGTCTCCGGGTTGTACGTGTCCTCGTTCACGCCCATGACGAACGTGCCGTCGACGCCGGTTCCCGGTGCCGAGATGAGCACCTTCTTGGCGCCTGCCTCGATGTGCTTCTTGGCGAGCTCGGCCTTGGTGAAGAAGCCGGTCGACTCGATGACGATGTCGACGCCCAGCTCGCCCCACGGGAGGCCGGCGGGGTCGCGCTCTGCGAACGCCTTGATCGCCTTGCCGTTGACCGTGATGCTCTCGTCGTCGTAGCTGATGTCAGCATCGAGGACGCCGCCCACGGAGTCGTACTTCAGAAGGTGGGCAAGGGTCTTGTTGTCGGTGAGGTCGTTGACAGCGACGATCTCGATGTCCGCTCCCTGCGCGAGAGCCGCGCGGAAGTAGTTGCGTCCGATACGGCCGAAGCCGTTGATACCGATCTTGACAGACACTCAGGTCTCCCTGTTTCTCGTGCGCGGTGCGCAGCAATCGTGCGTGCGCGATGCGCGGGGGTTTTTGGCTGAGATGGCGTCCCGACGAGACTTGGCCCGTCGGGACGCGACCCGATTACGACAGTACCAGCAGGCCGTTCGTCTTCTCGCGGGCTGCCTCGAAGCGCTGGGCGACGTTCTCCCAGTTGGCGATGTTCCACGCGGCCTTCACGTAGTCGGCCTTCACGTTGAGGTAGTCGAGGTAGAAGGCGTGCTCCCACATGTCGAGCTGGAACAGCGGAACGGTGCCTGCGGCCGTGTTCGACTGCTGGTCGAAGAGCTGCTGGATGATCAGGCGCTGACCGATCGAGTCCCAGCTCAGCACCGACCAGCCGGAACCCTGGATGCCGAGGGCGTTGGCGGTGAAGTGCGCCTGGAACTTCTCGAACGAGCCGAAGAACTCGTCGATCGCGGCCTTGAGCTCGCCCTCGGGCTGTCCGCCGCCGGTCGGCGAGAGGTTGGTCCAGAAGATCGAGTGGTTGACGTGGCCGCCGAGGTTGAACGCGAGGTCCTTCTCGAGCTTGTTCACGTTGGCGAGGTTGCCGCTGTCACGGGCCTCGGCGAGCTGCTCGAGGGCGGTGTTCGCGCCGGCGACGTACGTCGCGTGGTGCTTGTCATGGTGCAGCTCCATGATCTTGCCGCTGATGTGCGGCTCGAGGGCTGCGAAGTCGTAGGGAAGGTCGGGGAGCGTGTAAATCGCCATGTCGCTTTCATCCAATCCGCGCCGCGCCGCGGCGCTTGCCGATCCTCTGCGCCGCCGAGGTGCGGCGTAGAGCGGACTTAACTCATCCTAGTGACGACAACGCGTCGCCGACCCTGATCCTTCCCCTATGTGACGAAGCGAGGCGACCCCTTGACAGGGATCGCCTCGCTGGTGTCGGTGGACGTCTCAGACGTCGAGTCCGGCGGGAACGGCGGCCTCGGTCCCGGGGATGCCCTCCTGCTGCGCGCGCTTGTCGGCCATGGCGAGAAGACGACGGATGCGTCCGGCGACGGCATCCTTCGTCATGGGCGGGTCGGCGTGATGGCCGAGCTCGTCGAGGCTCGCGTCGCGGTGCGCGAGCCGGAGCTCACCCGCGACCTTCAGGTGATCGGGAACATCGTCGGCGAGGATCTCGAGCGCTCGCTCGACGCGGGCGCACGCGGCGACGGCTGCCTGCGCGGAGCGACGCAGGTTGGCGTCGTCGAAGTTCACGAGTCGGTTGACGCCCGCACGCACCTCGCGACGCTGACGCATCTCCTCCCAGGTGACGGCGGTCTTCTGCGCGCCCATCTCGCTGAGGATGGTGCGGATGGCCTCGCCCTCACGAACCACGACGCGCGGCATACCGCGAACCTCGCGTGCCTTCGCGGCCACGCCGAGTCGGTGCGCGGCGCCCACGAGGGCCATGGCGGCTTCGGACGACGGGCAGGCGACCTCGAGCATGGCCGATCGGCCCGGCTCGCTGAGGGTTCCCGCGGCGAGGAACGCGCCACGCCAGAGCCCTGCGATCTCGGCGCGAGATCCGGTCGTGAGACGGTTGGGAAGCCCGCGAACGGGGCGACGCCGCTGGTCGAGCAGACCGGTCTGACGGGCGAGCGTCTCGCCCGACGCGATGACCCTGACAGCCCAGCGGGCACCGTCGTTCGCGGTGCTGGACTGCACCTGAGCGATCTCGGGCCGAACACCGTAGATCTCCGCGAGGTCGCGCGCGACACGCTGCGCGAGGATCTCGGCATCCACCTCCGCCTCGACGGCGACCCGCCCGGCGATGGAGTGCAGTCCGCCGGCGAACCGGAGGATCGAGGTGACCTCCGCGACACGCACCGTCGGGGGTGCATTGCGGATGCTGACCAGCTCAGCCTTGACGTCGGTGGTTAGTGCCACGACACTCCTCTACGCTCACGCGCCGGATCGCGACGCAAACCTCCAGCCTACTCTGACGGAGGCTCCTGCTATTCCCTGCCGAGGTCCCGATGACGCACGTTGACCGCGACGCCGGGGACGGCGGCCAGTCGACGCGCCAGCTCCTCGACCATGGCGACGGAGCGGTGCTTGCCGCCCGTGCAGCCGATCGCGACCGTCGAGTGGCTCTTGTTCTCACGCTGGTACCCCTCGAGCACCGGGGTGAGCGCCGCCGTGTACGCGTCGAGGAACTCTGCTGCCCCCTCGCGCGACAGCACGTAGTCCCTGACGGGTTCATCCTTGCCTGTGAGGCCGCGCAGCTCCTCGTTCCAGAACGGGTTCGGCAGGAAGCGCATGTCGGCGACCAGGTCGACGTCGGTCGGCAGGCCGTACTTGAAGCCGAAGCTCATCAGCGTCACGCGGTGCCGAGCAGCCCCCTCCTCCGAGAAGAGCTCGGAGACCTGCGTGGCCAACTGGTGGATGTTGAGGGCCGAGGTGTCGATCACGAGGTCGGCGGACTCGCGGATCGGCGCGAGCCTCTGACGCTCGATGCGGATGCCGTCGAGGAGTGTGCCGTCGCCCTGCAGCGGATGCGGTCGACGCACCGACTCGAACCGCCGCACGAGGACGTCGTCGGACGCGTCGAGGAAAAGCACTCGGACGGACCCACGCGATCGCAGCGCACGCGCGACTCCGGGGAAGTCGTCGAACAGGTTGCGTCCGCGCACGTCGACCACGGCGGCGACCTTGGGCAGCGCGTTGCCGCCCATGTCGGTGAGGTCGAGCAGCGGACGGAGGATCTGCGGTGGCAGGTTGTCGACGACATACCAGCCGAGGTCCTCGAGTGCGTTGGCGACAGTCGTGCGCCCTGCGCCCGACATGCCCGTGACGATGAGGAACTCGCCCTTGTCCCCGTCAGCCATGGTTACTCCTTCTCCCCCGCACGCACCAGCCTAGCGAGTGGAGAGATGCGTATGGATGTTCTGCGCGAGCACGGGGCCGATCCCCTGCACCTCCTCGATCTCTCCCGGCGCCGCTGCCCGGAGCGCGGTGACCGAGCCGAAGTGCTTGAGAAGGACCTTGATGCGGGATGCGCCGAGCCCCGGCACCTCCGACAGAACCGAGGAGATGTCGTTCCTGCGCCGCTTGCGCTGATGCGTGATCGCGAAGCGGTGAGCCTCGTCGCGCAGCCGCTGGAGCAGGTAGAGCGACTCGCTGGTGCGCGGGAGGATCACCGGGAAGTCCTCGCCCGGCAGCCAGATCTCCTCGAGTCTCTTCGCGATGCCGCACACCGCGATCTCGGTGTGCCCGGCATCGCGGAGGGCCCGCGCTGCCGCCTCGACCTGCGGCTGACCACCGTCGACGAGCAGCAGCTGGGGCGGATACGCGAACCGAGGCTTGCGCTTGACCTCGACGACGACGTCTTCGAGGCCGGCGCCCGTCTCCCCCGCGAGGGCCGCCTCCGCTGCAGGCTCTTCGGCCTCTTCCGGGCGGTCGAGGTAGGCCAGGCGTCGACGCAGCACCTGGTACATCGAATCGGTGTCATCGGTCGTCTCGGGGATGTTGAACGATCGATACTGGTCTTTCCGGGGAAGACCGTCCTCGAAGACGACCATCGAGGCGACCACGTTGGTGCCGCCGAGGTGCGAGATGTCGAAGCACTCGATGCGCAGGGGCGCCTCGGTCATCCCCAGCGCATCCTGCAGATCGGTCAATGCCTGGGTGCGCGCGACGTAATCACTGGTGCGCCTCGTCTTGTACCGGATCAGGGCCTGTTGGGCGTTCAGTGTCGCCGTGCGCATGAGGTCGGCGCGCTGACCGCGCTGGGCGACCGCGATCTCGACCTTCTTCCCTCGCCGCTCCCTCAGCCACACTTCGAGCTCGGCCGCGTCATCGGGAAGCGACGGCACGAGGATGCGCCGAGGCACGTCCTGCGCATCGCCGTAGGCGCGCTGCAGCACCTGATCGACGAGATCGGCGCTGGAGATGTCGATCTCCTTCTCGATGGTCATGGCACGGACACCGCGCACGCGCCCGCCGCGGATCACGAAGTGCTGCACGGCGGCGGCGAGCTCGTCTTCCGCGATGCCGAACAGATCCGCGTCCTCGTCGGTCGCCAGCACCAGCGCGCTCTTGCCGAGCACGGCCTCGATCGCCGAGAGCTTGTCGCGGTACTTGGCCGCGGCCTCGTAGTCCATCGCCGCGGATGCCGCCAGCATCCGCGTGGTCAGCTCTCGGGTGAATCGCTCGTCGCCGCCCGCCATGAAGGCGACGAAATCGTCGACCATCGCCCGGTGCTCTTCGATCGTGACGGTCATCGAGCACGGCCCGCCGCATTTGCCGATCTGCCCGGGGAAGCACGGCCTCCCCGTCTGCATCGCCCGCTTGTAGCTCGAGTCGCTGCAGGTGCGGATGGGGAACGCCTTGACCATCAGGTCGATCGTCTCGTGCACCGCCCAGACCTTGGGGTACGGACCGAAGTACCGCGCACCGGGGATCTTGCGGTTCCGGGTCACGATCACTCGAGGAGCCTCGTCACCGAGCGTGACCGCCATGAAGGGGTAGGACTTGTCGTCCTTGTACCGCACGTTGAAAGGCGGATCGAACTCCTTGATCCACATGTACTCCAGCTGCAGCGAGTCGACGTCCGTCGACACGACCGTCCACTCCACCGACGATGCCGTCGTCACCATCCGCCGGGTGCGCTCGTGCAGGGTACGCAGCGGCGCGAAGTAGTTCGACAGGCGCTGACGCAGGTTCTTGGCCTTGCCCACGTACAGCACACGACCGTCGGCGTCGCGGAACCGGTACACGCCGGGGTTGGTCGGAATCTCGCCGGCTCTCGGCTTGTACGGCAGCACGTCGGCCATCAGCTGGCCTTCTTCGCGGCGCGCCCCTCACCCAGGATCTCGGCGAGGAACTGGCCGGTGTGGCTGTCCTCGACCCGCGCGATGTGCTCGGGGGTTCCGGTCGCCAGGATCTCGCCGCCGCCGGATCCGCCCTCGGGTCCGAGGTCGATGACCCAGTCCGCCGACTTGATCACGTCGAGATTGTGCTCGATCACGATCACCGTGTTGCCCTTGTCGACGAGGCCGTTGAGCACCTCGAGCAGCTTGCGCACGTCTTCGAAGTGCAGACCGGTGGTCGGCTCATCGAGGACGTAGATGCTGCGCCCGTTGCTGCGACGCTGGAGCTCGGTGGCGAGCTTGACGCGCTGCGCCTCGCCGCCCGAGAGCGTCGTCGCGGACTGGCCGAGGCGCACGTACCCGAGGCCGACATCGACGAGCGTCTTCATGTAGCGGTGGATGGCCTGGATGGGCTCGAAGAACTCCGCGGCCTCCGCGATCGGCATCTCGAGCACCTCGGCGATGTTCTTGCCCTTGTAGTGCACCGAGAGTGTGTCGCGGTTGTAGCGCTTGCCGTGGCACACCTCGCAGTCGACGTACACGTCGGGGAGGAAGTTCATCTCGATCTTGATCGTGCCGTCACCCGAGCACGCGTCGCAGCGCCCGCCCTTGACGTTGAAGCTGAACCGACCCGGCTGGTAGCCGCGCACCTTCGCCTCGGGGGTCTCGCTGAACAGGGACCGGATCCTGTCGAAGACGCCCGTGTAGGTCGCCGGGTTGGACCGCGGTGTGCGACCGATCGGCGCCTGATCGACGTGCACGACCTTGTCGAGGTTGTCGAGTCCGGAGACGCGGGTGTGCTTGCCGGGAACCGTGCGTGCTCCGTTGAGCCGCGAGGCCAGCACCTGATACAGGATGTCGTTGACCAGAGAGGACTTGCCTGATCCGGAGACGCCGGTGACCGCCGTCAGGACACCGAGCGGGAAGTCGACGCTCACGTTCTTGAGGTTGTTCTCACGAGCCCCGACGACGCTGATCTTGCGCTTCTTGTCGAGCTTGCGTCGCTTCGTCGGCGTCGGGATCTCGCGAGCCCCCGAGAGGTACTCCCCCGTCATCGAGTCGGGTTCGTTCAGGAGAGCCGAGTACGGCCCTGAGTGCACGACCTCGCCGCCGTTCACGCCGGCACCAGGTCCGATGTCGACGACCCAGTCGGCCGCTTCGATGGTCTCCTCATCGTGCTCGACGACGATGAGCGTGTTGCCCAGATCGCGGAGCTTGAGCAGAGTGTCGATCAGACGCCGGTTGTCGCGCTGGTGCAGACCGATCGAGGGCTCGTCGAGCACATAGAGGACACCGGTGAGTCCGGATCCGATCTGCGTGGCCAGACGGATGCGCTGTGCCTCACCGCCCGAGAGCGAGCCGGCGGAACGGCTGAGGTTGAGGTAGGAGAGACCGACCTGGAGCAGGAAGTCGAGTCGAAGACGGATCTCGCGCAGAACCTGCGCCGCGATCTTCGCCTCGCGATCGGTGAGGGTCAGTGTCTCCATGAAGGAGCGGGCGTCGGCGAGGCTGAGGTGCGACACCTCGGCGATCGAGTGGCCGTGCACCTGCACCGCGAGCACCTCGGGCTTGAGCCTGTTGCCGTCGCAGACGGGACACGGCACCTCGCGGAGGTACTCGCCCCAGCGCGAGCGCTGCGTGTCGGATTCGGCCTGCGCGTACTGACGCTCGATGTAGGGGACGACGCCCTCGAAGCCCGACGCGTAGCGCATCTCGCGCCCGTAGCGGTTCTTGAACTTGACGGTGACCTTGTAGTTGTCGCCGCGGAGGATCGCGTCTTGCACATCGACCCTGAGGTCCTGCCACGGAGTGTCGAGCGAGAAGTTGAGGTCGTCGGCCAGTCCCTCGAGCAGTCGCTCGTAGTACTGGAAGAGGCCCTTGCCCTGGGTGGTCCAGGGCACGATCGCGCCCTCGCGGATGGAGAGCTCCTCGTCACCGAGCATCAGATCGATGTCGACCGACATGCGCGTGCCGAGTCCTGAACAGGCGGGGCAGGCACCGAACGGCGCGTTGAACGAGAAGGTGCGCGGTTCGATCTCGGTGAGGGAGAGCGCGTGACCGTTCGGGCATGCGAGCTTCTCGGAGAACGACTGCCAGGCGTCGTCGCCTTCTTCATCGACGAAGTTCACCTGCACGACGCCACCGGCCAGGCCGAGTGCGGTCTCGACCGAGTCGGTGACACGACCGAGGATGTCGTCGGCCGCGACGAGACGGTCGACGACGACGGCGATGTCGTGCTTGTAGCTCTTCTTGAGCGTGGGCGGCTCGGCGAGCTGGATCAGGTCGCCGTCGACGATCGCACGCGAGTACCCCTTGGCTCCGAGCTCACGGAAGAGGTCGACGAACTCGCCCTTCTTCTGCGAGACGATGGGCGCGACGATCTGGTACCGGGTGCGCTCCGGCAGCTCCATGAGCTGGTCGGCGATCTGCTGCACGGTCTGGCGCTGGATGCGCTCACCGCACTCGGGGCAGTGCGGGATGCCGATGCGGGCCCAGAGCAGGCGCATGTAGTCGTAGATCTCGGTGATCGTTCCGACCGTCGACCGCGGGTTGCGGTTGGTCGACTTCTGGTCGATCGACACCGCGGGGCTCAGCCCCTCGATGAAGTCGACGTCCGGTCGGTCGACCTGGCCGAGGAACTGGCGCGCGTAGGCGCTCAGCGACTCGACGTAGCGACGCTGCCCTTCGGCGAAGATCGTGTCGAACGCGAGGCTGGACTTCCCTGATCCGGACAGGCCGGTGAACACGACGAGCGAGTCGCGTGGGATGTCGATGTCGACGTTCTTGAGATTGTGGACGCGGGCACCGCGGACACTGAGTTTTCCTGGGGTTGCAACCGGGACGATAGGCACTGATCAAGTCTACGAGGGGCTACGGACATTGGCTCCGTGAGGGCTCACAGGAAGGTGCTCACCCTCATCGCCGCTCCGGCGAGGCGCTCCGATTCGCGTTCACCAGCAGCAGCACCGCGGCCGCGACCACAGCGACGGCACCGGCGACGACCGCCCACGGAACGCTCCCCCCAGCTCCGTCGGCGCCGAGCATGACGACGACCGTCAGTGACTGGGCGATCGCCTGCAACACGACGAAGCGGACCGCCGTCGCGCGCAGTGCGGCCAGCACGACCCGTGAACCGCGCGGGATCACCAGCGTCAGCGAGGTCAGGACGTGGATCGCGTGCACGACGAGCACCGCGAGCATCGCCCGGCCGAGGTCCGGCTCGGACACGAGCATCCCGATCACGATGCACGCCACCCCGCCCCACGCGGCGAAGGTCTGCGGGAAGACCGCGGCGACGACCGCCAGGATGACGGCGACCCACTGCCACCCGACGAGCGGGTTGAGCACGAACGCCCCGACCGAGACCACGGCGATCAACACGATCCGCACCGCGATCCACGAGACAGCCGGCGCGGTCTGCAGCACGTCGTTCGGCGCTCTCATCGTCTGGCCCTCGCGAGCTCGCGCAGTGCGGAGGATGGGTCGTCTGCCCATGCCACCACGTCGACGCCCGCACCGTGCAGGTCGGCGAACACGTTCTCCCTCTCCGCCAGCACCGTCCGCAGACCGATGAGCTGAGGGCGACTGAGGCGAGCACGGTCGAGCCGGGGCAGGACGTCGATCGCGACGACCCGGTGACCGCTCGCCCGCCACATCAGCGCGGTCTGCGCGGCGGCTCCCTGGAAGAACGTGGACAGGACGAGGACGACCGAGCCGTGCGGGACATGCGGGGTCCTGCGGAAGGCCGCATCGTCGCGAGCCTGCCCCGTCGCCGCTATCGCCGCCTCGAGTCGTGCGAGATGACGGGAGCCCCCACCGCTGCGCAGGGAACGCCCGCCATGCACCAGGACGTGCAGGGCGACACGGTCGCCCGCATCGATGGCGGCTCCGGCGAGCCCGCGAGCGGCCTCGCGGGCATTGTCGAGCGAGGTCACACCGCTGCGCTCGAAGTCTCCGCTCCCCCACGATGCGACGACCTCGCCGAGGTCCTCCGACGTGTCCATCGCGATCACGACGGACGCATCGCTGAGCGTGTGGGTGCGCCGCACGAGCAGATCGCCCGGTCTCCGCGCCATCCGCGCCGTCGCGCGCCAGTCGACGCGACGCAGTTCATCTCCCGGCGCGAAGGCATGGATGTCCCGGAAGTCGCCGCCCTGCCCCGGCCGCCGTCCCTCGTGCGAGCCGTGAAGACCGGTCAACCGCTTCGGCAGCGGCAGCATCCCGACCCTCCTGGGCGTCGGAGCGACCTGGCGCGCGCTTCGGACGATCGCGGACGGCACCGAGAGGACCGCCCCGTCGAGGGCGAGGCCGCGCGTAGAGACCTGCACCGGGAGTGCGGGGCCCGAATGGAGGACGCGGCTGCGTGCGAGGACCGTGGCATCGGAGCCGGGAACGATCGCACGTCGGCTCCTGCGCTCGGATTGCACGACCAAGAGCTCGACCATCTCGGCGTCGCTCTCGACCGAGATCTCGGTGTGAAGTTCGCCGTCGGTGCCGGAGCGCGCGGCGACGCTCGGCTCGGTGCGGAGACCCGAGGTTCCTCGCCCGAGGGCGAGAGCACTCCACAGCGCGACGGGAAGCCCCATGGCGACGACGTCAGGACGCGAGAAGAGGAGCCCGATCACGGCGAGCACGATCGCGCCGGCGATCGCGACGGTCAGCGCGGGGCTCCAACGACCGTGCGTCGATGGTCTCGTCATACGCGCTCCTTCACGGTCGGAGGCACAGGCACCTGGCCGACGACCGCGCGCACGACGTCGGCGGCCGATGCGCCCTGCGCCCAGGCCTGCGGCGTCAGCGTGAGGCGATGGGCGAGCACGGGTACGGCGATCCGCTTGATGTCGTCCGGGCGCACGAAGTCTCGGCCGTCCAGCGCGGCCAGGGCGCGACCGAGTAGCAACAGGCCGAGCGAGCCGCGCGGCGAGGCACCGACCTCCACGTTCGACGCCGTGCGCGTCGCACGTGCGATCTCGACGCAGTAGCGCGCTATGTCCTCATCGACATGGATGGCCTCGACGACGGCCTGGAGCTCGACCAGACGCTCCGCATCGATGACGGCGGCGACGTGCGTGGCCTCCTGGCGCCGGCTGACGCGGTTCTGCAGGATCTGAGCCTCCCCGGACACATCCGGATACCCGACGGAGAGCCTGACCATGAACCTGTCGAGCTGTGCCTCGGGGAGGGCATATGTGCCCTCGTACTCGATGGGGTTCGAGGTCGCGATCACATGGAACGGCGCGGGCAGGGGGAAGCTGTTGCCCTCGACGGTGACCTGTCGCTCGGCCATCGCCTCGAGCATCGCCGACTGCGTCTTCGGCGTCGTGCGGTTGATCTCGTCGGCCAGGAGAAGACCGGTGAAGATCGGCCCCGGCCGGAAGACGAAGTCCGAGGAGTCGGGCGTGTACACGTAGGACCCGGTGACGTCGCCCGGCAGCATGTCCGGGGTGCACTGCAGCCGACGGAAGGAGAGCCCCAGCGCCGAGGCGAGGCTGCGTGCCGCGAGCGTCTTGCCGAGGCCGGGCACGTCCTCGAAGAGCACATGTCCCCCGGCCAGGATCGAGGCGAGCGCGATCTCGAGCGGATCGTCCATCCCGACGACGACAGTGCGCACGGCGGCGAGGATTCGATCGCCGGCCTCAGCGATCTCGGTGGATGTCGTCATGTGATCTCCTGTGTCTCGGGAACAGCGGCGCGCGGCCGGTGGGTGAGGTCGGTGCATCCGGTGTCGTCGTGATCTCTGCGGACGGCCCCGGGCTGAGAGCGTCGATCGCCTCGAGCGCGCGCTCGATGTCGACGATGGTGGTCCCCGGGCCTTGCAATCGATCCCACAGGTCGGGGCCGATCAGGTCGATGACCTGCGATCGTGTCGCCGGGTCCGCCGGGTCTGCTCCTCGGTGCCGGAGGCGGTGCCGAAGAGCTTCCCGGACGCGACGTGTGATCTGCGGGCCGGCGAGCCCGGTGTGGGTGTTCAGCGCCCAGGCCAGCCGGGATATCTCCGTCGGCCTGCGGTCGGGCTCCACCGGGATGTGCGGGGCGTCGGCGCTGGGCTCGAGAGGAACCGCGAGCTGCGCGAGGAGCGAAAGCGCGCCCACGAGAAGACTCCACCCGATCACGAACGGCCAGGTGAAGCCGAACCCGGTGAGCACCAGCGCAGCGACCACCGCGGCCACGACGGCGGCGACGGTGCGCCCCCGAGTCATCGCCACACCTCTTCGATCCGGCGGAGAGCAGCACGTGCGGCGTGCCTCTCCGACTCGGTGGCAACGTGGGAGCCGAAGCGCACCCGCTCAAACAGCGTCAGCAACTCGGAGGCCTCGTCCTCGATCCCGGAGCGCCGCGTGATGATCCGGAGCGCGAACTCCGCAGGAGTCTCGCTCGGCGCACGGCTCGCCCCCGCATCCGCCGCGCTCTCTTCGAGGCCGACCCAGGCGGCGATGACGGCGTCTGTCGGCAGCGCGCGGTCGTCGATCGCCTGCAGCGCCCCGGCGATACCACGTCGGACGGCGTCGACGGCCACCTCCGGCTCGGGAACCGCGGTCACTTCGGCGACCTCGGCAGCGACCTCGGCTCCATCACGCAGCCCTGTGGGCCGGTTCCGCCAGGCCCGCAGCAGCGCCCGAGCGATGATCACGAGGAGCACGATGACGCCGGCGACCACGAGGAGCATCAGGATCGCTGCGAACGCCTGCACCACCGCCCCACTCGTGGGATCGATCTCGATCTCCTCCGGGAGCCCCGTCTCTCCGGGGATCGTCGTCGGAACCGGCTCCGACGACGCAAGCGGCGCGGGCTCGGCCGGACGGAATGTCGGGGGTCCCTGAATCGCGGCGGCGATCATCACGATGAGGAAAAGTACGGCGACGGCGCTCACGATCCCGAGCCGATGAACACCTCGACGCGCATCACGTGTCGGGCGGTCACTCGGCATGCCCACACCCTACGACTCGGTCACTCCGAGGTCGGGCGGCGACCCGCGAAAGCCGACAACCCGTCGCGCAGCGTCGCGATCTGCGCGAGATCCATGCCCACGGCCGCCATGACCTGGCGAGGAACATCCAGGGCACGCTCACGGAGCGCGCGACCGGCATCCGTGAGGGTGATGTCGAGGCGACGCTCGTCCTCCGAGCTGCGCTGCCGCGCGACCAGTCCGTCGGCCTCGAGACGCTTCACGAGCGGCGATGCGGTGGCCGGCTCGAGAGCGAGGTCGGCCGCGAGATCGTTGAGCGGGCGCGGAGCGCGCTCCCAGAGCGCGAGCATCACGAGATACTGCGGATGCGTGAGCCCGAGCGGCTCGAGGATCGGCCGATAGATGGCGACGACGTTGCGCGCCGCGGTCACCAGGGCGAAGCAGAGCTGGTTGTCCAGCTTGAGCAGGTCATCCGTAGCGGTCACGGCTCGACTATACAACGCCACTAATAGTTAGTACACTAAGCAACATGACACGCTCCGGTGATCGTCCTCCCCTTCGCTCGCGGATCCGCGAGGCAGGTGGCCTCTATTCCTGGATCAACTCGAACCTGATCCGCCTGGCCGGTCCTGCATCGGTCGGGCCCTACGAGAAGACGCCGCCGCCGACCGCCTCGGAGCGAGCGGAACGTGCCTGCCCTCTGTGCGGATCACCCATGAGCGACCACGAGATCGACCGGTCGGGTCCGAAGACGCTCGTCCACTGCCCCTGAGATCCGCGTCCGTCGCCGGCGCCTCAGCCGTCGCGTCTCGCATCCTCGCGTGCGACGTCGAGCCAGAATGCGAGATCGTCGTCAGCGGCCAACACAGCCGGCGACACATCGAGCCATCCCGTCCCCATCGTCCGCGGGCCCATCACCGCCGTCTGGACGCCCGGCCTGGTGACGAGGGCGGCGCCGTGCTCTTCGTCGACCCGCACGAGGAGCACGCCTCCGTTGCGGGCTCCGACCAGGATGTGTCCGTCGAGGAGGAACGCGCGGGTGCCGAACATCCGCTTCTCCTCCACGTCACCATCGAGGGTCAGCAGTGCGCGTACACGATCGGCGAGCTCGTCTCCTGACGCGTCCATCCTCGTCTCCTCCTGAGATCAGGCGTGCCCGGCCTTCTCCATGGCACGCAGCTCCTTCTTCATGTCCTGCACCTCATCGCGCAACCGTCCGGCGAGTTCGAACTTGAGCTCGGCGGCGGCCGCGAGCATCTGATCGGAGAGGTCCTGGATGACCGCTTCGAGCTGCTGGGCGCCCTCCGCAGCGATTCCCGTACGTCGCAGATTGGGTGTCGGCGACTTGCCCTTGCCTGTCGCACGCCCACGTCCGGACATCATCTCGGCCGTATCGGCGCCCTCTCGAGCGAGCACCTCGGTGATGTCGGCGATCCGCTTGCGCAACGGTTGCGGGTCGATGCCGTGCTCGAGGTTGTAGGCCACCTGCTTCTCTCGACGACGGTCGGTCTCCTCGATGGCCTTGGCCATCGAGTCGGTGATCTTGTCGGCGTACATGTGCACTTCACCCGACACGTTTCGCGCCGCTCGACCGATCGTCTGGATCAGCGACGTGCCGGAGCGCAGGAAGCCCTCTTTGTCGGCGTCGAGGATCGCGACCAGCGAGACCTCCGGAAGATCCAGCCCCTCGCGGAGCAGGTTGATGCCGACGAGCACGTCGTAGACACCGGCACGCAGCTCGCTGAGCAGCTCGACGCGGCGGAGCGTGTCGACATCGGAGTGGAGATAGCGCACCCGCACGCCGTGCTCTCCGAGGAAGTCGGTGAGCTCTTCGGACATCTTCTTCGTGAGCGTCGTGACGAGCACGCGCTCGTCACGCCCCACACGGACCCGGATCTCCTCGAGGAGATCGTCGATCTGCCCCTTGGAGGGCTTCACGATGATGTGCGGATCCACGAGTCCCGTCGGGCGGATGATCTGCTCGACCACACCGTCGGCGATGCCCATCTCGTACTTGCCTGGCGTCGCCGACAGATACACGGTCTGACCGATGCGGTTCTTGAACTCGTCCCAGCGGAGTGGTCGGTTGTCCATCGCGCTCGGCAGACGGAATCCATGTTCCACGAGCGTGCGCTTGCGCGACGCGTCGCCCTCGTACATCGCACCGATCTGCGGCACCGTGACGTGGGACTCGTCGATCACGAGCATGAAGTCGTCGGGGAAGAAGTCGAGCAGCGTGTGCGGCGGCTCGCCGGGCTGACGCCCGTCCATGTGCCGGGAGTAGTTCTCGATTCCCGAGCAGAAGCCCAGTTGCTGAAGCATCTCGAGGTCGAACGTGGTGCGCATCCGCAGACGCTGAGCCTCGAGAAGCTTTCCCTGACGCTCGAACTCCTTGAGACGCTCTTCGAGCTCGTGCTCGATCGTTCCGATCGAACGCTGGATGACGTCGGTGCCCGCGACGTAGTGCGAGGCGGGGAAGATCGGAACGGCATCGAGCTTCTCGATGACCTCACCGGTGAGCGGATGCAGGGTGTAGAGCGCCTCGATCTCGTCACCGAACAGCTCGATGCGGATCGCATGCTCCTCGTATACCGGGATGATCTCGATCGTGTCGCCGCGGACGCGGAAGTTGCCGCGCGAGAAGTCGACGTCGTTGCGGTTGTACTGCATCGCGATGAACTGCCGGATGAGGGCGTCTCTGTCGTACCGCTCCCCCACCTGGAGGGCGACCATGGCGCGAAGATACTCCTCCGGCGCACCGAGACCGTAGATGCACGAGACGGTGGAGACGACGATCACGTCGCGGCGACTGAGCAACGAGTTCGTCGTCGAGTGACGAAGACGCTCGACCTCGGAGTTGATCGACGAATCCTTCTCGATGAAGGTGTCCGTCTGCGGGACGTACGCCTCGGGCTGGTAGTAGTCGTAGTAGGAGACGAAGTACTCGACCGCGTTGTTGGGCATCAGCTCACGGAACTCGTTGGCGAGCTGGGCCGCGAGAGTCTTGTTGTGGGCGAGCACGAGGGTCGGACGCTGCACCTGCTCGACCAGCCAGGCGGTGGTCGCCGACTTTCCGGTACCGGTGGCGCCGAGCAGCACGATGTCAGTCTCGCCGGCGTTGATGCGCGATGCGAGTTCGGCGATCGCCTTCGGCTGGTCGCCGGCCGGCGCGTATTCGCTGATGACCTCGAAGGGACGGACACTGCGCGTGGGTTGCATACCTCCAGCGTATGCCGGGCCACCGACACCGGGGGTCGCGCGTCCGACGCTGCACCTAGAGTGGGGGCGTGATCGAGATCATCATCGGCACCAGCCTCGCGGCCTCCGCAGGTCTGAACGCCTGGATGCCGCTGTTCCTCCTCGGGCTCGCCGACCGGCTGCTGCCGGCCATGACGCTTCCCTCGGCGTGGTCCTGGCTGTCGAGCGACATCGCCCTGTGGGTCGTGGGCGTCCTGCTGCTCCTCGAGATCGTCGCCGACAAGATCCCCGCAGTCGACTCGGTGAACGACGTGATCCAGAGCATCCTGCGCCCCGCCGCCGGAGGCATCGCGTTCGGGGCGGGGTCCGGCGCCCAGACCATCGCCGTCGACGACCCCGCGACGTTCTTCACCGACAACACCTGGGTTCCCGTCGTCACAGGCATCGCGATCGCCCTGGTCGTGCACGTGGTCAAGGCCACGGCTCGCGTGGCTGCGAACACGACCACCGGCGGTCTGGCCGCACCGGTGCTCAGCAGCGTCGAAGACGGAGCGTCCTTCGCCCTCGCCGCCGCAGCGATCATCGTGCCGGTGCTGGCGGCGATGATGCTCGTCGGACTCGTCGTCGCGGTGATCGTGCTCCTGCGGCGACGCGCTCGGCGCCGTCGCGCACGGCGGGCGGATCAGTCGGTCACGGGGGTCCAGACGTAGGGAGTGGTGGTCGACACCTTCATCAGCCCTGCACGTTCGAGGATGGGTCGGGAGAACTCCGTCGAGTCGGACTGGAGATAGCGCTTGCCGCGAGCGAGCGCCGACCGCGCACGCTGCGCGGTGAGTGCGCGGTAGATCCCGCGCCCTCGCCACGACGGCAACGTCGCACCACCCCACAATCCCGCGAAGTCGGTCCCCACCACCGGCTCGAGGCGTCCCGCGCTGATCACGGCGCCGTCCGACACCGCGATCCACAACTCCACCGAATCGTCCGAACGGACGCGTTGCAGAGTCATCTCGGCCCGCGCACGCCAGTGCGGGTCCTCGAAGACCGCGCCCTGCATCTCCTCCATGGCCAGCACCTCCGCCTCGGTGCGTGCACGGCGCAGCTCCACTCCGTCAGGAACCGCGACCTCCTCGGCGAGCAATGCCGCCTCTCCGATCATGATCGACTCGGTGTCCTCGGGCACGAACCCTCGTGCGATGAGCGCATCGTGCAGCCCGGGGGCAGGGTCATGGCCACGGGTCTTCCACTCCACACTCGCGATGCCCGGAATGCCGAGGAAGTGCGCGATCGCCGCATCGACGAGCTCGGCCACCCGCACGGCATCCGCTCCGTCCAGGTTCGCGTACGACACGAACCCGCGTCCGCCGGGGAAGACCGCGAGACGGATGGGCCCCATCGATGAGACAGACAGTGCGTGAGCGGTCTCCGCATCGGTCCGAAGCTGTGCGTCGTAGGCGGCGAGGAGATTCAGGCGCATGCGCCCATCCTCGCAGTGACACCGGTCACGAGCGGTCGATCGTCGCTCAGGAGACACCGTCATCGGGTGATCCGCGCAGCTTCGCGACGGCCGAGGCCGCCGCGAGGGCGCACATCGCGAGGATCACAACGATGAACCACACCCAGTCCACCTGGCCGAACACGATGCCGAGCGCCCAGCCGAACAGGCTGGATCCCGCGTAGTAGCCGAAGTAATAGAGCGAGGATGCCTGTGCTCTGCTGTCGGGTCCTGCTGCCACCGGCGCCCACCCCGATGCCACTGCGTGCGCTCCGAAGAAGCCCCCGGTGAAGAGAAGCAGCCCGAGCAGCACGATCGGAGTGGCGTGCGCCCACATCGCGGCCGCACCCGCTGCCATCACCGCGATCGCGCCCAGCAGCACCGGGTATCGCCCGAAACGCGAGGCCAGAGAACCGGCCCAGGGCGACGAGACGGTGCCGGCGAGGTAGGCGAGGAACAGCAGTGTCACCACCCAGGCCGGAAGCGCGAAGGGCGGCTCGGCGAGGTGGAATCCGAGGTAGTTGTAGACGGCCACGAACGCGCCCATGAGCAGGAAGCCCTGGGCATACAGCGCGAGCTGACGCCCCGACCGCAGCGGCGTCAGCAGGCGCGTGAGGACGCCCGGTCCGGCGTGGTCGCGGAATCGTC
Source organism: Microbacterium sp. 22215 (assembly GCF_052045655.1). Taxonomy (NCBI): domain Bacteria; kingdom Bacillati; phylum Actinomycetota; class Actinomycetes; order Micrococcales; family Microbacteriaceae; genus Microbacterium; species Microbacterium sp. 22215. The sequence continues at coordinate 112,517 of NZ_JBQEPC010000007.1, read as the reverse complement.
CGGGCACGAAACCCTGCGCTTTCGGCGTCAGCCAGAGGAACAGCACGGCCGCCAGCGCGCACACCCCCGCGACCGTCCACATGCCCTCCCGCCATCCCGTCTGCTCGCCGACGATGCCGGACACGATCCGTCCGAGCAGCCCGCCCACCGTCGTCCCGGCGATGTAGCTCCCTGCCGCCGCGGCGGCATTCCGCGGGCTGACCTCCTCGCTCAGGTACGCCAACGCGACCGCAGGCACCGCCCCGAGCGCGACTCCCTCGAGGAGGCGGAAGCTCAACAGCATCTCCAAGCCGGAGCTGAGCGGCGCGAAGAGCCCCAGCGCGGTCGCGGTGAGCACGCCGATCGCCATCGCCTGCACGCGCCCGATACGGTCGGCCACCATCGACCACGGGATGACGGCGGCGGCGAGGCCGAGCGTCGCCGCGGACACGCTCAGAGCGGCGCTCGCCGGCGAGATGCCCATGTCGATCGACAGCCGCGGCAGCACGGCCTGGGGCGAATAGAGCTGCGCGAATGTCGCGATGCCGGCGAAGAACAGCCCGACGATGAGCCGTCGATACGCGGCTGACCCGGGTGCGTGACCGGCGAAGGTCACGACGTGCTGATCCGCTCCCAGAGAGCATCCGCCTGTGCGAGCGTCTGCTCGAGCGATCCGGACGTGTCGATGACCACGTCCGCGATGGCCAGGCGTCGCTCATCGGAGACCTGCGCGTCGATCCGCTCCTGCGCGGCCCTCTCGGGCATACCGCGCAGCTCCACCAGCCGACGTCTACGTTCCTCTAGGGGCGCGTGTGCGACGACGATCAGGTCCCAGGGGTCGTCGACCCGCGCCTCGACGAGCAGGGGCACGTCGTAGACGACCACCGCGCCGGAGTCGGCCGCCGCCTCGTCGAACCGACGCTGTGATTCGATGCGGACCGCAGGATGCACGATCGCGTTCAGCCGGGCGAGCTGCTCCGGGTGCCCGAAGACCTTCGCTCCCAGCGCTGCACGATCGAGTGACCCGTCGGCGGCGATGACCTCGGCACCGAACGTCTCGGCGATCGCGTCGAGCACCGGGGTCCCGGGAGCCTGCACGTCGCGCACGATCTGATCGGCGTCGACGATGACGGCTCCCCTCTCCGCCAGCCGTCGTGCGATGGTCGACTTCCCGGAGGCGATGCCGCCGGTGAGCGCGATGAGAGCCATGCGGCCAGTCTAGGCTTCGGCCTGGCCGGCTCAGCGCCCGAGCAGCTGCCGACGGGAGCTGATGACACCCGTGTCGAACCCTGCCAGGTGCAGTCCGCCGTGGAACCGAGCGTGCTCGATCTTCACGCAACGATCCATCACCACGGAGAGTCCCGCATCCTCGGCGAGAGCAGCCGCCTCCTCGTTCCAGGAGCCGAGCTGCAGCCACAGCGTCTGCGCGCCGACGTCGATCGCCTCCTGCGCGACACCCGGCAGATCCTCGTGCCGACGGAACACGTCGACGATGTCGGGGACCACGGGGAGGTCGGCGAGCGATGCGTAGACGGGTTGGCCGAGGATCGACGATTCACGCGGATTGACGAGGTACACGTCGTAGGCGGTGCTCGATAGCAGGTAGGTCGCGACGAAGTACGACGCGCGGGCCGGGTTGTTCGACGCGCCGACGATCGCGACGGACTTCGCGCGTCGCAGGATGCCGAAGCGCTGCTGCTGGTTCGGGCCCTGCCATGTGCGCTCAGGGTGCAGCGAGGCGGCTGTGGGCAGCGCGCACGCCACGGCATCCTGAGGCGTGGGCACGGCGCAGGCGTCGCCCGCCGCGATGTCGGTGCCGCTCATCGGTTCGCTCCCGTCGCCGTGCTGAGTGCCTGGTCGAGGTCCCAGATGATGTCGTCCGTGTCCTCGAGGCCCACCGAGATGCGGATGAGGTCCGGACGGACGCCGGCAGCCGCGAGCTGAGACTCCGTCAGCTGCCGATGCGTGGTGGATGCCGGGTGGATGACGAGTGTGCGCGCGTCACCGATGTTGGCCAGGTGCGATGCCAGCTGGAGGTTCTCGATCAGGGTCTCCCCCGCCGCGCGACCGTCGTCGGCCTTGACCCCGAAGGCGAACACCGATCCCGGTCCGAGCGGCAGGTACTTGGCGGCCCGCTCATGGTGCGGATGCCCCTCGAGCCCCGCCCAGGTCACGTACTCCACGCGAGGGTCGGACGCCAGCCAGTCCGCGACGATGCGCGCGTTGGCGAGATGTGCGTCGATGCGCTGCGGGAGCGTCTCGACACCCTGCAGGAGGTTGAAGGCGGACTGCGGGCTCAACGCGGGCCCGATGTCACGCAGCTGCTCGGTGCGGAGCTTGGTGAGGAACCCGTACGCGCCGAAGTTGTCCCACCACTTGATCCCGCCGTACGACTCGACAGGCTCGGTCATCTGCGGAAACCGCCCGTTGCCCCAGTCGAACGTGCCCTTCTCGATCACGACTCCCCCGAGGGTCGTCCCGTGACCGCCGAGGAACTTGGTCACCGAGTGGATGACGATGTCCGCGCCGTGCTCGAGCGGACGCGCGAGGTACGGGGTGGCCAGTGTCGCGTCGACGACGAGCGGCACGCCCGCAGCGTGGGCGACCTCTGCGAGACCCTCGATATCGGCGATCTCGCCGGACGGATTGCCGATCATCTCCACGTAGACGACCTTGGTCTCGGGGCGGATCGCCGCCGCGTAGTCTGCGGGGTCGGTGGAGGGGACGAACGTGGTCTCGACGCCGAAACGGCGAAGCGTCACGTCGAGCTGGGTCACCGTGCCGCCGTAGAGCTGTGCGGAGGCCACCACATGGTCACCGGCTCCGACGAGCGCGGCGAAGGTGATGAATTCCGCGCTCATGCCGGAGGCGGTGGCGACGGCGCCGATCCCGCCCTCGAGCGAGGCCAGACGCTCCTCGAGTGCGGCGACGGTGGGGTTGCCGATGCGGGAGTAGATGTTGCCGTACTTCTGCAGAGCGAAGAGGTTGCCGGCATCCGTCGCATCCTCGAAGACGAAGGACGTCGTCTGATAGATCGGCACGGCGCGCGCGCCGGTGGCTGCGTCAGGAGTGCCGCCGGCATGAAGCGCCCTCGTGCGAAATCCGAAGCGGTGTTCTTCCGTCATCATGTCCTCAGTTCAGCGTTCTCGAGCACGGCGGCGATGTCGTCGACGGCCCACGGGTTCTGCAGAGATGTCGTGTCCCCGAGGGGTGCGGGTGCGCGTCCTGCTCGTCGGTCCTGCTCGGCTTCCCAGAGCTGCGCGAGCAGTCGCCGCATGATCTTGCCGGAGCGGGTCTTGGGCAGGTCGGGCACCACGACGATGTGTTTCGGTTTGGCGACAGGTCCGATCGCCGTGGCGACCTGGCCCCGCAGCTCCGAGGTCGAGACCTCCGAGCGTCCGGATGCGGTGACGAAGGCGACGACCGCCTGGCCGGTGACCGCGTCGGCGACGCCTGCGGTTCCGGCCTCTCCGACCGTGTCGTGCGCGACGAGGGCCGATTCGATCTCGATGGTCGAGAGCCTGTGACCGGACACGTTCACGACGTCGTCGAGTCGGCCGAGGATCCAGATGTACCCGTCAGCGTCTCGGGTGGCCCCGTCACCGGCGACGTAGTATCCGCCGTACTCGCCGTGTCCGGCGTACGTCGCCCAGTACGCGTCGCGGTAGCGCTGCGGGTTGCCCCACACGGTGCGGGCCATCCCCGGCCACGGACGTCGCACGACGAGCGTGCCGGATCTTCCGGGCGCGACCTCATCGCCGTTCACATCGACCACGGTCGCGTCGATACCGGGCAGCGGCACGGATGCGGATCCGGGCTTGAGCGTCGTGACGCCGGGGAGCGGTGCGATCATCGCCGCCCCGGTCTCGGACTGCCACCAGGTGTCGACCACCGGGAGCTCGTCGCGCCCGAAGTTGCGGCGGAACCAGATCCACGCCTCGGGGTTGATCGCCTCCCCGACCGTTCCGAGCAGGCGCAACGATGACAGGTCGTGCCCCTGCGGCAGCTCGGTGCCGAACCAGGTCATGAAGGTGCGGATGAGCGTGGGCGCGGTGTAGTAGACGGTCACGTCGTAGCGCTCGATGATCTCGAGATGCCGCTCTCGGTTCGGAGAGTCCGGCGTCCCCTCGTAGATGACCTGCGTCAGTCCGTTCGAGAGCGGACCGTAGATCTCGTACGTGTGGGCCGTCACCCAGGCGAGGTCCGCCGTGCACCAGTGGACGTCGTCGGGCTTCGCGTCGAAATGGGCCCAGTGCGCCCAGCTCGCGTGCGTGAGGTAGCCGCCGGAGGTGTGGACGAGTCCCTTCGGCTTCCCGGTGGTGCCCGACGTGTAGATGATGAAGAGCGGATGCTCGGACTCGAACGCTTCTGCCACGTGCTCGGACGAGGCGGTGTCGACGATGTCGTGCCACCACACATCGCGTCCCTCGGTCCAGGGGACCTCCTGGCCGGTGCGCCGGAGCACGAGCACGTGCTCGAGGTCGGGGAGATCGGCAGCCGCGATGTCGGCCGTCGACTTGACCTCGGTGGCGGTGCCCCGACGGAACTGGCCGTCGCTCGTCACGAGCAGCTTTGCGCCGGTGTCCGCGAGCCGGAACCGCACCGCCTCGGCGGAGAACCCGCCGAACACCAGTGAGTGCACGGCTCCGACGCGCGCGCAGGCGAGGGTGATCACGACCGTCTCGATCAGCACCGGGAGGTAGATGACGACGCGGTCGCCCGGTCGGATGCCGAGTGCGATGAGCGCGTTGGCCGCACGCGAGACCCTGTCCTGGAGGTCGGAGTATGTCACGGCGATGCGGTCGCCCGGCTCGCCCTCGAAGTGCAGCGCGACCTTGTCGCCGCGCCCGGCCTCGACGTGGCGGTCGACGCAGTTGTACGCGACGTTGAGGCGTCCGCCGACGAACCAGCGCGCAGCGGGAACGGCATCTCCCGCGGGCGGTTCCCATTCGTGAGCCGTATGCCACGGCTCGGCCCAGTCGAGCCGCTCGGCCGCCTGCTCCCAGAAGAGGGTCGGGTCCGAGGCCGCCCGCGCATAGGCCTCTTCGGTCACGTTCGCCGTCGCGGCGAACCCTGCGGGCGTCGGATAGGTACGTGTCTCGTGCAGCCGGGCTTCCGTCATGATCACACCCACCGTCGGAGCAGGTACTTCTCGACCAGCACGAGAAGAGCGTTCGTGATCGTGCCGAGAAGCGCGAGCAGGACGATCGACAGGATGATCCTGTCGACGCGTCCGCTGTTCTGCGAGTCCGTGAGCAGGAACCCGAGCCCCATCGACGAGGCGATGAGCTCTGCGGCGACGAGGAACAGCCAGGCCTGCGCGAGAGCGAGTCGGAGACCTGCGACGACCGACGGCACGACAGCGGGCAGCTGCACGGTGCGGAACAGCGACCAGCCGCGCAGGCTGAACGAGCGCCCGGCCTCGACCAGGAGTGGATCGACATGGCGGAGCGCCGACGCGACCGTGGTGTAGACGGGGAAGAAGGCGCCGATCGCGATCAGAGTCACCTTCGACTCCTCACCGATCTGCATCCAGAGGATGAGCAGCGGCACCCAGGCCAGGGACGGGACCGCACGGACTGCCGAGAGCGTCGGGCTGAGCAGCACGTCGCCTATCCTCGAGAGCCCGACGATCCCCGCGATCGCGAGTCCGATCACGGATCCGATCGCGAAGCCGAGCAGCACGCGCTGCACCGAGATCGCGATGTGCGTCCAGAGCATCCCCCGCTCGGCCAGCTCGACACCGGCAGCGAAGACGGATTCCGGAGACGGCAGCAGGTAGGGCGCGACGACTCCGGTGGTCGTCACGACCTGCCACGCGATGAGGATGAGGACAGGCAGCAGGAACCCGCCGGCGATCCGCACTGCCGGACGGTCCCACGCATGCCGCGCGCCCACCTCGGGCCGCCGACGGACACCGCGAGCGGCGTCGAGCGCCTCACGCGCGTCGGCGGGGACCACCACCGTCTGGTCGGTCACTCGCCTCCGACCGCCTTCTCGGCGAAGGTGGCGTTCACGATCGAGTCGAGCGCCTTGTCGACCGAATCCTTGCCGCCCTGCACGTCACCGGAGTCGGCGAGCACGGGCGCGATCTTCTCGAGCACGGCGACCTGATCGTCACCGGGGATCCCGCTTACGTCGAGGTTCGAGCGCTCGGTGATCACGGTCTTGGCGACCTCGACGTCGATGCCGGCCACCTCGGCGAGCAGCGCCGCGGTCTCGTCCGGGTTCTCGAGAGCCCACTCGCGCGCCTGCTCGTAAGCGTCGACCACCGCCTGGGCGAGATCGGCGTGGTTCTCGATGAAGTCCTCGGTCGCGTTCAGGAACCCGTAGGTGTTGAAGTCGACGTTGCGGTAGATGAGCTGGTCACCCGACTCCACCTCGGCCGCGGCCATGATCGGGTCGAGTCCGGCCCAGGCGTCGACCGAGCCGCCGTCGAGCGCGGCGCGCCCGTCCGCGTGCTGGAGGTTCTGCACCTCGACGTCGTCGACCGAGAGACCGGCCTCCTCGAGTGACTGCAGCAGGAAGAAGTACGGGTCAGTGCCCTTCGTCGCGGCGACCGACTTGCCCTCGAGGTCCTCGACCGAGGTGATGTCGCTGTCGGGACCCACGACGATCGCCGACCATTCGGGCTGAGAGAAGATGTCGATGACCTGGATCGGAGAGCCGTTCGCGCGAGCGAGGAGCGCGGCAGAACCGGCGGTCGAGCCCACGTCGATCGAGCCGGAGCGCAGCAGCTCGTTCGCCTTGTTGGATCCGGCGGACTGCACCCAATCGACCTCGACGTCGTCGCCCAGGATGTCCTCGAGGATGCCCTGGTCGCGGATCACGAGGCTGAGAGGGTTGTACGTGGCGAAGTCGATCGACAGCGTGTCGGACGACCAGTCCCCGGTCGACGCGGCGTCGTCCTTCGAGTCCGAGGCCGTGGCGTTCTCACCGGCGACGCAGCCGGTCGCGACGAGCATCATCGTCCCGGCGACGGCGATCGCGGGGATGATTCGGCGGGTGATGGTGCTCATCGGGTCTCCTCGGTGGCGGTGCTGTGGTGGGTGTCGACGCCGAGTCCTTCAAGCAGCTCGGCGCGGAGGTCCGCGAGACCGCGATCGGCGCGGTCACGGGGTCGGATGCCGGGAACGGTGATCGTGCGCACGATGGAGGGCGCATCCGTCTCGGCGTCGCCGACGAGCGTGCGCAGCAGCAGCACGCGATCGGCCAGGTAGAGGGCCTCTTCGACGTCATGGGTGACGAGGAGGACGGTCGTGGGCTCGGCGGCGTGGATCTTCAGGAGGAGATCGTGCATCCGCAGACGGGTCAGGGCGTCGAGCGCTCCGAAGGGCTCGTCGAGCAGGAGCACACCGGGGTTGCGGGCGAGCGCCCGTGCCAGAGAGGCGCGCTGCGCCATTCCGCCAGACACTTCCCGCGGACGCTGATCTGCGGCCTGGCCGAGACCGACCAGCTCGAGCAGCTCCCGCACACGCTCACGCCCCTCGCGTCGGGCGGTGCCGCGCGGAAGCCCGAGCTCGACGTTCTGCGCGATCGTGCGCCACGGCAGGAGCCGCGGCTCCTGGAACGCGATCGCGGTGCGCTCGTCGACATCGGCGACAGCAGAGTCATCGAGCAGGATGCGGCCGCTCGTCGGCGCATCCAGTCCGCCCACCAGACGCAGGAGCGTCGACTTCCCGCATCCGGACGGCCCGACGATCGCGACGATCTCGCCGGCGGCGACGTCGACGTCGACTCCGCGGAGGACGTCTCGGCGGCCACGGGTGACGGGGAAGCTCCGCTCCACCCCGTGCAGGCGCACGGGCTGGGCGGTGCCGGCGATCGCCGGGCCGCGTGCCGTGGACGGCGCGGAGAGCAGGGAGGTCATACCCCCATGCTGTCCAACCCGCAGAAATGTGACGAATGCGGACGTAATGTTCGGTCATGCAGCCGTCGACACCTCATCGACACGGTGCGGATACGCGGAACGGGCCGCCATCCCGAAGGATGACGGCCCGTTCCAGAAAGCGTGACGCTTACGCGTTGCCGCCCGAGAGCTTCTCGCGGAGTGCCGCGAGTGCCTCGTCGTCAGCGAGCGTGCCCGCGCCTGCGGCCTCGCTCGAGAAGACCTGCCCACCGAAGTCGTCGCCAGCGGCCGCCTCGGCCTCGGCTGCCTTGGCAACCTGAGCCTTGTGGGCCTCCCAGCGAGCCTGGGCTGCAGCGTACTCCTGCTCCCATGCCTCGCGCTGGGTGTCGAAGCCTTCCTTCCACGCACCGGTCTCGGGGTCGAAGCCCTCCGGGTACTTGTACTCGCCGGCCTCGTCGTACTCGGCGAGCATGCCGTAGAGCGCCGGGTCGAACTCGGTGCCGTTGACGTCGACGGCCTCGTTCGCCTGCTTCAGCGAGAGCGAGATGCGGCGACGCTCGAGGTCGATGTCGATGACCTTGACGAAGACCTCTTCGCCGACCGACACGACCTGCTCGGCCAGCTCGACGTGCTTGCTGGAGAGCTCGGAGATGTGGACGAGGCCCTCGATGCCGTCTGCGACGCGAACGAACGCACCGAACGGAACGAGCTTGGTGACCTTACCCGGCGTGACCTGACCGATCGCGTGGGTACGGGCGAAGACCTGCCACGGGTCCTCCTGCGTCGCCTTCAGCGACAGGGAGACGCGCTCGCGGTCGAGGTCGACCTCGAGGATCTCGACGGTGACCTCCTGGCCCACCTCGACGACCTCGGAGGCATGCTCGATGTGCTTCCAGGACAGCTCGGAGACGTGCACGAGGCCGTCCACGCCGCCCAGGTCGACGAACGCACCGAAGTTGACGATCGACGACACGACACCCTTGCGGACCTGCCCCTTGTGCAGGTTGTTCAGGAACGTGGTGCGCGACTCCGACTGCGTCTGCTCGAGCAGCGCACGGCGGCTGAGCACGACGTTGTTGCGGTTCTTGTCGAGCTCGAGGATCTTGGCCTCGATCTCCTGGCCGAGGTACGGCGTGAGGTCGCGGACGCGGCGCAGCTCGATGAGCGAAGCCGGCAGGAAGCCACGGAGGCCGATGTCGACGATGAGTCCACCCTTGACGACCTCGATGACCGTACCGGTGACGACGCCGTCGTTCTCCTTGATCTTCTCGACGTCTCCCCAGGCACGCTCGTACTGAGCACGCTTCTTGGAGAGGATCAGACGGCCTTCCTTGTCCTCCTTCTGGAGAACCAGGGCCTCGACCTCGTCGCCGACCTTGACGACCTCGTTGGGGTCGACGTCGTGCTTGATCGAGAGCTCGCGCGAGGGGATGACACCCTCGGTCTTGTATCCGACATCGAGCAGGACCTCATCGCGGTCGATCTTGACGATCGTTCCTTCGATGATGTCGCCGTCGTTGAAGAACTTCAGGGTCTTCTCGACCGCGGCCAGGAAGTCCTCAGCAGATCCGATGTCGTTGATGGCGACCTGCTTGGTGGCCGGGGCGGTCGTTGCGGTAGTCATGTAGTGGGTTGTCCTTGTGAATGGAGACTCGGGCTGAAGGCTCCGGCCGCGCACGGCCGATCACGAGCTCTGCAGCGATTGATTTGGTTTCTGCCACGCAGGCATGCATAGGCACGCCACGAGTGACAGTCAAGGTTATCAGATCTCGGGGCCGCTCGAAGGATGCAATATCGCGCGATGCCCCCACGCTGACAGACTGTGGGCATGCCACGCGCCGACAAGCTCCTTCTGCTCGACACCGCCAGCCTCTACTTCCGGGCCTTCTACGGCGTTCCCGACAAGGTGACGGCTCCGGACGGCTCCCCCATCAACGCGGCGCGCGGCCTGCTCGACATCATCGCGAAGCTCATCACCCTCTACGAACCGACGCACGTGATCGCCTGCTGGGACGACGACTGGCGCCCGCAGTGGCGCGTCGACCTGATCCCGAGCTACAAGGCGCATCGTGTGGTCGAGGTCGTGGCGGCCGGGCCCGACGTCGAAGAGGTGCCCGACCCCCTCGAGGCGCAGATCCCGCTGATCCGCCAGACGCTCGGCCTCCTCGGCATCCCGATCATCGGCGTGGCCGAGCACGAGGCCGACGACGTCATCGGCACCCTCGCGACGCACGCGACCATGCCCGTCGACATCGTCACGGGCGATCGCGACCTCTTCCAGCTCGTCGACGACGAGAGGGACGTGCGCGTCGTCTACACCGCGAGGGGCATGAGCAACCTCGAGATCGTGACGGATGCCGTGGTCGTCGCCAAGTACGGCGTGCTGCCCGGCCAGTACGCCGACTTCGCCACGATGCGCGGTGATGCGTCCGACGGACTGCCCGGCGTCGCCGGGGTCGGCGAGAAGACCGCGGCGACCCTTCTGCAGACGCACGGCGATCTCGTCGGCATCCGGGCGGCCGCAGAGGCGGGTGAGGGGATGAGCGCAGGCGTACGGGCGAAGGTCCTCGCCGCAGCGGACTATCTCGACGTCGCTCCCACCGTGGTCGCCGTGGCCACGGACCTCGACATCAGCGCGCCGGCCGAACCGCTCCGCCCGCTCGATCCGGCCGAGGTCGACGCGGCGACAGCGCTCGCGGAGAAATGGAACCTCGGATCGTCGATGGCCCGTGCGGTCGCCGCCGTCGCGACGGTCGAGGACTGAGTCAGCTCGCCCAGGCGAGGAGCCGTTCGAGCCCCCACGTGGTGATGATCCGGGAGGCGGGCACGCCCGCACGCTCGGCGCGCTCGGCGCCGTGGTCGAGAAGTGACAGCTGACCCGGCGCGTGGGCGTCCGAGTCGATGGAGAAGAGGCAGCCCGCCTCCAGCGCGATCGCGATCAGCTCGTCGGGCGGATCCTGGCGCTCCGGGCGCGAGTTGATCTCGACCGCGACGCCGTTCTCGGCGCACGCCGCGAACACCGCGGCGGCGTCGAACTGCGACTCGGGACGCGTACCCCGCTCCCCCTGCACGAGCCGTCCGGTGCAATGGCCGAGCACGTTCACCCGCGGATGGGAGACGGCCGCGATCATCCGAGCCGTCATCGGCCTCGCATCCATGCGCAGTTTCGAATGGACGGATGCCACGACGATGTCGAGCTCACCGAGCAGCGAGTCCTCCTGATCGAGCGCTCCGTCTTCGAGGATGTCGACCTCGATGCCCACGAGCAGCGTGAATCCCTCGCCCGACTCCGCCCGCACCTGAGGGATCTGATCGCGCAGCCTCTCGGCGGAGAGCCCTCGGGCCACCCGGAGTCGCGGCGAGTGGTCGGTGATGGCCTGATACTCGTGACCGAGCGCACGCGCCGCCGCTGCCATGACCGCGATCGACGTCGTCCCGTCCGACCAGTCCGTGTGCGCGTGCAGATCGCCGCGCAGCGCCGAACGCAGTTCCGACACCCGCTCCGGCTCGACGTCGCCGCGGAGCTCGACGAGGTAGTCCGGAACCTCACCCGCCTGCGCCTGACGGATGACACCGAAGGTCGATTCTCCGATCCCCTTCGCGGCGCGCAGGCGCGTGGGATCGGTGCGCACATCCTCAGGCAGCTGTTCGAGTGCTGCAGCCGCCTGGCGGAACGCCTTCGCGCGATATCGCGACGCCCGCTCGCGCTCGAGCAGAGAGGCGATCTCGAGAAGAGCGGCGACGGGATCCATCACTTCGCCTGGGCTGTGGCCAGTTCTCGGCTGACGCCGATCCACTCGTCGAGCTTCGCAGCCGCACGACCGTCGTCCACCGCTGCGGCGGCGCGCTCGTATCCCTCGCGCAGCCTCTCGAGGATCGGCCGCTGCACCTGCGTCGCGTCCTGCGACAGCTCGAAGGCGACGATGCCGGCCGCTGCGTTGAGGAGCACGATGTCTCGCACCGCCCCCTTCTCGCCGGCGAGCGTCCTGCGGAGCACGTCCGCATTGTGATCGGGCGTGCCGCCGATCAGATCGGCGAGGTCGGCGATCGGGATTCCGAGGTCACGGGGATCGAGGTCGTGCTCGTGGATGTCACCGCGGGTGACCTCCCAGATGCGACTGTGGCCGGTCGTCGTGAGCTCGTCCAGACCGTCATCGCCGCGGAAGACGAGCGCGGTCGCCCCGCGCGTGCGGAAGACGCCAGTGATGAGGGGCACGCGTTCCAGCTGCGCCACCCCCACCGCGTTGGCCTCGGCGCGAGCGGGGTTGCAGAGCGGCCCGAGCATGTTGAAGACGGTGGGGACGCCGAGCTCCGCGCGAACGGCACCCGCGTGCTTGAAGCCGGGGTGGAAGGCGCCGGCCCACGCGAAGGTGATCCCGGTGCGGTCGAGGATCGACGACACCGCCGCGGGATCGAGCGTGAGCTCGAGGCCGAGCGCGCTCAGGACGTCGGACGATCCGGAGGCCGAACTCGCCGCCCTGTTGCCGTGCTTGACGACGGGGACGCCGGTGGCGCCGATGATCACGGCCGCCGTGGTCGACACGTTCACGGTTCCGATGCGGTCGCCTCCCGTGCCGACGATGTCGAGCACGTTCGGGGATACCGGCAGCGGTACGGCGGCCTCGAGGATGGCGTCGCGGAATCCGACGATCTCGTCGATCGTCTCTCCCTTGGCCCGCAGCGCGACGAGGAAGCCCGCGAGCTGCGCCTCCGTCACATCGCCCCGCATGATCTGACGCATCGCCCAGGTGGACTCCCAGACGCTGAGGTCGCGGCGCTCCAGGAGAGTGGTGAGCACGTCGGACCAGGTCAGGGAATCAGCCATGTGTGCGATCCTATCGGCGTCGGGAAAACGTGCAGAGTCTTCGTCGAGATCGCCACCGCCCGCGGCATCCCCCGTTTCCCGCGGATTCACCGAGGATTCGCAGTGTTTTCTTAGGGTCGCCTAAGTCGCATGACAGCGAATTGGAGCCCTCCGGTGCGAGAATCACGCCCGAGGATCGGCCATAATGGAAGGGTGACGACCTCAGCGACGTATGCCCCGGCGGCAAGAACGATCAAGCGCCCCAACCCGGTAGCTGTCGGCACCATTGTGTGGCTCGGCAGCGAGGTGATGTTCTTCGCGGGACTCTTCGCGATCTACTTCACGCTCCGCAGCACCTCCCCCGAGCTCTGGGCCGACCGCACCGAACTGCTGAACGTCCCGTTCGCGTTCGTCAACACGGCGATCCTGGTGCTCTCCTCCTTCACGTGCCAGATGGGCGTGTTCGCGGCCGAGGACCTGCAGCCGTACCGCCTCGCCAAGGGACAGAAGAACGGCGCAGGTCGTCGTCGTCTGTTCGGCTGGGGCATGGTCGAGTGGTTCTTCCTCACCTTCGCACTCGGAGCGATCTTCGTATCGGGTCAGGTCTGGGAGTACGCACAGCTCGTCGCCGAAGGCATGCCGATCAGCGCTGACTCCTACGCCTCCGCGTTCTACATCACCACCGGCTTCCACGCCCTGCACGTGACCGGCGGCCTCATCGCGTTCCTGCTCGTCATCGGACGCGCATACGCCGTCAAGAATTTCCGGCACAAGGAGGCGACCTCCTCGATCGTGGTGTCCTACTACTGGCACTTCGTCGACGTCGTCTGGATCGTGCTGTTCGTCGTTATCTACTTCCTGAAATAAGAGCGGAGCTGATCCCCGAGATGGCACGAGAGAAGAAGCGCCGTTCCAACGGTCGTCGCAGTCCCCTGGCTGCTGCGGCCCTCATCGGAGCAGGCCTCATGATCACCGGCGCGGTGTATGCCGGAACGTCGGCGGCCTTCGCTGCGACGGACACCCAGACCACTGCGGCGAGCACGCTCACCGTCGAGGACGGCGAGAAGCTGTTCACGGCGAACTGCGCCACCTGCCATGGTCTCGATCTGCAGGGAACCGCGAACGGCCCGAGCCTCTACGGCGTGGGTGAGCTCGCGACCGAGTTCCAACTGTCGACCGGTCGTATGCCGCTGCAGATGCAGGGCCCGCAGGCACCGCAGAAGACGCCGCAGTTCACCGAGGACCAGATCCTGGCGATCTCGTCGTACGTGCAGTCCGAGGCCCCCGGCCCGACCTTCCCCGAGGACCGCATCCTCGACGGCGAGGGTGACGTCGCCCACGGAGCCGAGCTGTTCCGCGTCAACTGCGCGATGTGCCACAACGTGGCTGCGGCAGGTGGAGCACTCACCGAGGGCAAGTACGCCCCGGCACTGACCGAGACCAGCGCACTGCACATGTACGCGGCCATGGTCACCGGTCCCCAGAACATGCCCGTCTTCGGCGACATGAACCTGTCGGACGAGGACAAGCGCGACATCATCTCGGCTCTGCTCTTCCAGCAGCAGTCCGTGCAGATCGGCGGATTCTCGCTCGGTTCGCTCGGCCCTGTCTCCGAGGGACTGTTCGTCTGGATCTTCGGAATCGGCGCACTCGTCGCCATCACCGTGTGGATCACGGCGAAGTCCAACTGACGCTTAATCATCGAAGAGGAACGTACGAGGAGCACCATGGCACACGACGACGACTCGCAGGCTCTTGACAGGGCCTACCAGCCCTCTCCGGGGCTGGGTGTCGCAGTCAGCGATCCCGTGCAGAACCCCGGTTTGCCGCCGCATCGCGAGCGGATGACCGACAAGGACCCGCGCGCCGAGAAGGCTGCGGAGCGCACGGTCTACACCCTGTTCTACCTCTCGCTGGCAGGAAGCATCTGGGCGGTCGCCGCCTATATGCTGTTCCCCATCGAGAGCGGTGCGCTCATCGACATCCGCCAGAACAACCTCTTCATCGGTCTGGGCATCGCCCTGGCACTGCTGTCGATCGGCATCGGCGCGATCCACTGGTCCAAGGCGCTGATGAGCGACAAGGAGCACATCGAGCACCGCCACCCCACCCGTGGCAAGGACTCGACCCGGGAAGCCGTCGTCGAGGCGTTCGCGACCGCGAACGAGGAGTCCGGCTTCGGTCGCCGCACGATGATCCGCAACTCGCTGTTCGCAGCGATCGTGGCATCGATCATCCCCGGCGTGACGCTCTTCCGCGGGCTGGCCCCGCACAGCACGCCCGACGACCCCACTGCGGGCGACCCGGTGGCGCTGCTGAAGCACACCATGTGGGAGAAGGGTCAGCGACTTGTCCGCGACCCCGACGGAACGCCCATCCGCGCGGCGGACGTGACCCTCGGCTCCGCGTTCCACGTGATCCCGGAAGACCTCGCCGACCTCAGCCACCACGACGGCTACCTCGAGGAGAAGGCCAAGGCCATCGTCCTGATGATGCGCCTTCGCCCCGAGCAGCTGATCGAGGCCGAGGACCGCAAGGACTGGTCGTACGACGGCATCGTCGCGTACTCGAAGGTCTGCACCCACGTCGGCTGCCCTGTGGCGCTGTACGAGCAGCAGACCCACCACCTCCTCTGCCCCTGCCACCAGTCGCAGTTCGACGTCACGGATCACGCCAAGGTCATCTTCGGGCCCGCCGCACGTCCGCTGCCGCAGCTGCCCATCACCGTCGACGACGAGGGCTACCTCGTCGCACGCAGTGACTTCACCGAGCCCGTCGGCCCGAGCTTCTGGGAGCGCCATTGAGCACCGCAACGCTGTCCAAAGAGGACAAGGACAACAAGGCGCCTCTCGGCGGCCGATTCGTCGGCGCCGCGTCGAACTACATCGATGAGCGCACCAGCATCTCCGGTTTCGTCAAGGAACTCGGACGCAAGATCTTCCCCGACCACTGGTCGTTCATGCTGGGCGAGATCGCGCTGTGGAGCTTCGTGGTCGTGTTCCTCTCGGGAACCTTCCTGACGTTCTTCTTCCAGGCATCCATGGTCGAGACGCACTACACCGGTGCGTACGCCCCGATGCGCGGTATCGAGATGTCGGCCGCCCTCGAGTCGTCGCTGCACATCTCGTTCGACCTCCGCGGTGGTCTCCTGGTCCGCCAGATCCACCACTGGGCCGCGCTCGTCTTCGTCGCCGGCATCGGCGTGCACATGCTGCGCGTCTTCTTCACGGGCGCGTTCCGCAAGCCCCGCGAGCTCAACTGGGTGATCGGCTTCGTGCTCTTCATCCTCGCCATGGCCGAGGGCTTCACCGGCTACTCGCTGCCTGACGACCTGCTCTCGGGCAACGGCCTGCGCATCATCGACGGCATGATCAAGGGCTTCCCGCTCGTCGGCACCTGGATCTCGTTCCTCCTCTTCGGCGGCGAGTTCCCCGGCACCGACATCGTCGGCCGCCTCTACACGCTGCACATCCTGCTGCTGCCGCTGCTGGTCATCGGCCTGATCGTGGTGCACCTGATGCTCATGATCGTCAACAAGCACACGCAGTTCGCCGGCCCCGGCCGCACGAACGACAACGTCGTGGGCTACCCGATGATGCCGGTCTACATGTCGAAGATGGGCGGCTACCTGTTCATCGTCTTCGGCACGATCGTGCTGATCGCGACGTTCTTCCAGATCAACCCGATCTGGAACTACGGCCCGTACGACCCGTCCCCCGTCTCCGCCGGTACTCAGCCCGACTGGTACATCGGATTCGCCGACGGCGCTCTGCGACTGGCTCCGTCGAACCTCGACGTCGTGTTCCTCGACCGCACCTGGTCCTTCGGAATCCTGCTGCCGGTGATCGTGCTCGGGCTCTTCATCGTGCTCGTCGCGATCTACCCCTTCATCGAGGCGTGGATCACGGGCGACAAGCGCGAGCACCACATCGCTCAGCGTCCGCGCAACGCGGCGACCCGCACCGCCATCGGCGTGGCCGGCGTCATCTTCTACGCGGTGCTGTGGGCTGCCGCATCCTCCGACCTCATCGCGACGCACTTCATGCTCACGATGGAGGGTGTCATCCACACGCTCCAGGCCCTGCTGTTCGTCGGCCCGGTGCTCGGATACTTCGTGGCGAAGCGCATCGCCATCGCCCTGCAGAAGAAGGACCGCGAGATCGTCCTGCACGGTTTCGAGTCGGGCCGCATCGTCCGCCTCCCCGGCGGCGAGTTCATCGAGGTGCACCAGCCGGTCGACACGTACGACCGCTGGAAGCTGATCGACGTCGACGGGTACGAGCCGCTGGTGGTCCGCCCGAACGCGAAGGGTCGCATCTCCTGGACCGAGAACCTGCGTTCGTCGATCTCGCGCTGGTTCTTCGAGGATCGTCTCGCCCCGCTCACGCAGGCCGATGTCGAAGCTGCAGATGCTCACCAGCACCACGTCGAGGCTCACAACGATGAGACCGAGGCCGCCGAGATCCAGGGCGCCCACGAGCGTGCCGGCTTCCCTGACGCGCCTCTCACCGTGAGCGAGACGCACGTCGACGAGACGCCGAACACCCCCAGCACGGTCATCGCGACCGAGCCGGTGAAGAAGCCTCGCAAGAAGAAGTCTGAGGACGGAGAGTAAGTTCACCGCTCCCCCACGACGAAGGCCCTGTCCGTTTCGGACAGGGCCTTCGTCGTGCATCCGGGAGCCTCTCATGTCGTCATGGAAGGATCGTGGCATGAGCTCCGCAGTCCACCTCATCCGTTCCGCCGACCTCGCCGCTGCACCCTACGCGTACGCGGCCACAGCTCCAGTCGGATCCCGACTCATCTTCCTCGCCGGTGCGTGTCCCCTCGAAGACGATGGCAGCACCACCGCTCCCGGTGACTATGCCGCGCAGGCAGCCCGCTGCGTCGAGACGTTGCAGACGGCGCTGCACGCCAGCGGCGCGACGCTCACCGATGTCATCAGCACACGCGTGCTGGTGGCTTCGTCGGCGCAGAAGGACCTGGTGGCGGCCTGGGACGTCGTACACGCGGCCTTCGGAGCCCACGACGTACCGAGCACCCTCCTCGGAGTGACAGTGCTCGGATACGATCAGCAGTTGGTCGAGATCGAAGCGGTCGCCGCGATCTCGGAGGAGGCACGATGAGCGACGTCGTCATCCGTCCGGCCGTGTCGGAGGACGCGGAAGCCCTCCACGCCATCGAGACGCATGCGGACGCCTTGCTGATCGAGAGTCTCGGCGCACCGGAATGGCCGCCTGCCGGCGACGGTGCCGGGAGATTGAGCGCTCCCGGTTTCGTCTTCGTGCTCGAAGACCCCAGCGACACCTCCCCCGTCGGTTTCGTCCACGTTCTGGACGCCGACGGCCATGCCCACCTCGAGCAGCTCTCCGTCCTCCCGTCGTCCGGACGTCAGGGCTACGGGCGCCGACTCGTCAGTGCTGCGCTCGATGAGGCACGCGAACGGGGATACACGCGCATGACGCTGCGGACGTATGCCGAGATCCCCTGGAATGCCCCGTTCTACTCGTCGTGCGGGTTCCTGGAGAGCATTCCGGAGACTCCCTTCCAGCGCGGCCTCGTCGACACGGAGGCATCGCTCTCGCTCGACCGCTACGGTCGTCGCGTGCAGATGACCGTCGAGCTCTGAGGGATCCACTCTGGCGGAATCCGGTGGATCCGCGTCCGGATGACGAGGGCATGTCCGCCGGCGGATCCGTAGGCTGACGACATGATCGATCGCACCGAGTACTACTCCGCCAAGCTGGCCTACGAGACCGACGCCAGCGACGTCCACGCCGCTCTCAAGGCCGGAGAGTCCCTGGTGGTCGTCGACGTGCGCTCGGGCGAGGCTTGGGCCCAGGGACGCGTCTCAGGCGCCATCCACATGCATTACAGCGAGATCGCCACCCGCGCACCCGAAGAGATCCCCGTCGACTCGGCGGTCGTCGTGTACTGCTGGAGTCCCGGATGCAACGCCGGAGCCAAGGGAGCGCTGGAGTTCGCCACGCTCGGATACGACGTGCGGGAGATGATCGGGGGCTTCGAGTACTGGGTGCGCGAGGGCTATCCCGTCGAGGACGCGGATGGCGTGCACCGCCGCCCTGTCGATCCCCTCACGGGCATCGCGCGCGTACGCACGCGGGCATAGGGCGGGGTTGGTTCACAGCCCCGAGCTCGCGCACGAAGAAGGCCCCTGGGACGAATCCCAGGGGCCTTCTTCGTGATGCTCAGCGGGCGAAGTTGCCGCGGTAGTACTCGTAGACCCAGCCGACGATCGCCACGACGAAGATCGCGATACCGATCGGAAGCAGGAAGTGACCGACGGCGAGTCCGACGACGAAGACGCCGGCGGAGGCTGCCAGCACCAGCGGCCACCAGGACCACGGGCTGAACTCACCGAGCTCGGGGTCACCGTCGTCGATGTCGCTGGTCAGGATGTCTTCCGGGAGCTCACCGTTCTGCGCCTTGTGAGTGCGGTCGAGGTAGAAGGCCACCATCGCACCCATGAAAGCGGCGAAGAAGAGCGCCACAGTTCCGACCCACTCGATCCGCGCGGCGAAGTTGTCCGCCGGTGTCGCGAGGATGTGCCAGCCGGTGTAGACGACGCCCACCAGCGCGAAGAAGGCGGTCAGGACCCACCACAGAATGACGTTGTCGCGCATGGCTCAGTGACCCTCTCGCTCGCCGGGAACGGCAGGCGTGAACTCCGCTGCCTCCGGGTGGTTCAGGTCGAATGCGGGACGCTCGCTGCGGATGCGCGGGATCGACGTGAAGTTGTGCCGCGGCGGCGGGCACGAGGTCGCCCACTCGAGCGAGGCGCCGTAACCCCACGGGTCGTTGACCGTGACCTTGGGTGCCTTGCGCGCGGTGATCCAGACGTTCAGGAAGAACGGCAGCATCGACGCACCGAGGATGATCGCACCGATCGTGGAGACCTGGTTCTGCCAGGTCCAGCCGTCAGCCGCGGAGTAGTCCGCATAGCGACGCACCATGCCGTCGACGCCCAGCCAGTGCTGGATGAGGAAGGTCATGTGGAAGCCGATGAACAGCATCCAGAAGTGCACGTAGCCGAGACGCTCGTTGAGCATGCGACCGGTCCACTTCGGCCACCAGAAGTAGAAGCCGGCGAACATCGCGAAGACCACGGTGCCGAAGACCACGTAGTGGAAGTGCGCGACGACGAAGTACGAATCGGAGAGGGCGAAGTCCAGCGGCGGGGCTGCGAGGATCACGCCGGTGAGACCACCGAAGACGAACGACACGAGGAAGCCGAGCGCGAACACCATGGGCGTCTCGAACGTGACGGACCCTCGCCAGAGCGTTCCGATCCAGTTGAAGATCTTCACACCGGTCGGCACCGCGATGAGCATCGTCATCAGTGCGAAGAACGGCAGCAGCACGGAGCCGGTGACGTACATGTGGTGAGCCCACACCGCGACCGAGAGCGCGGCGATGGCGATCGTCGCGTAGACGAGCGTCTTGTAACCGAAGATCGGCTTGCGGCTGAAGACCGGGAAGATCTCCGAGACGATGCCGAAGAACGGCAGCGCGATGATGTACACCTCAGGGTGACCGAAGAACCAGAAGAGGTGCTGCCAGAGCAGGACACCGCCATTGGCCGGGTCGTAGATGTGCGCACCGAGGATGCGGTCGGCGGCGGCGGCGAAGATCGCAGCGGCGAGCACCGGGAACGCCATCAGGACGAGGAGGCTCGTGATGAGCGTGTTCCACGAGAAGATCGGCATGCGCCACATGGTCATACCGGGCGCACGCATCGTGATGATGGTCGTGATGAAGTTCACGGCGCCGAGGATCGTTCCGAAACCGGAGATTCCGAGTCCGACCATCCACAGGTTTCCACCCGCACCGGGCGTGAACGAGGCACTGGCGAGCGGCTGGTAGGCGAACCAGCCGAACGAGGCCGCACCCTGCGGGGTGAGGAATCCGGCGACCGCGATGGTCGAGCCGAACAGGAAGAGCCAGAAGGCGAACGCGTTGAGACGCGGGAAGGCGACGTCAGGGGCGCCGATCTGCAGCGGCAGGATGGCGTTCGCGAATCCGGCGAAGAGCGGAGTCGCGAACATCAGCAGCATGATCGTGCCGTGCATCGTGAAGAGCTGGTTGTACTGCTCCTTCGTCGGGATGATCTGCATCCCGGGCGCGAACAGCTCTGCGCGGATGACGAGGGCCATCACGCCACCGAGCAGGAAGAACAGCACCGAGGCGATGAGGTACATGTACCCGATCGTCTTGTGGTCGGTGGAGGTGATCCACTTGACGACGATGTTGCCCTTCTGCTCGACCCGCGAGGAGCTCATGAGAGCAGCCTGGCGAGCGGGAAGAGCAGTGGGACGGGAGCGGGGGGCCTCGTCGGTGCGGGGGGCTTCAGTTGTCGACATGGCTTACTCCTCTCCTTCCTCGGAGTCGGTCGGTGCGGTGGTGCCCGGGTAGTTCGACAGACGGTCGTAGGCGTCCGTGATGTCTCCCGTGTTGCCTTCCTCCTCGAGCGATTGGAGGTAGGCGTCGTACTCGTCCTGCTCGACGACCTTGACGTTGAAGAGCATCATCGAGTGGTACTCGCCACAGAGCTCGGCGCACTTGCCGGCGTACTCGCCGACACGCGTCGGGATGAAGGACCAGGAGTTGTCCTTCCCGATGTACATGTCCTTCTTGTACAGGAAGTCGATGATCCAGAACGAGTGGATGACGTCACGGGACTGCAGGTTGATCGTGACCTTCTGGTCGACCGGCAGCACCAGGGTCGGCAGCTGCTCCTGATCGATGTTGCCCTCAGCATCGGGCTGAGCCTGGATACCCATGGTCCAGACGGCGTCGGAGTTGTCCTCCTTCTCGCCGTCGTACTGGAAGTCCCACGCCCACTGCTTGGCGATCGCCGTGATCTCGACGTCGGGTTCATCCCACTTCGCCTCGATCGCGCTCTGGTCGCGTGCGGTGAAGAAGAACATTCCCAGGACGAGGATGAGCGGCACGATCGTGTAGAAGATCTCGATCGGCATGTTGTAGCGCATCTGCACCGGCAGGCCGGTCTGCCCCTTGCGGCGACGGTAGGCGATCGCGGCCCAGGCCATCAGGCCCCAGGTGATCACGCCGACGGCGAGCAGGACGATCCACGAGTTGACCCAGAGCGACGAGACGCGCTCGGTCTGGTTGGTGGCCGCGGGCTCACCCTCCACGAAGCCCGGGAGGTAACCGTTCAGCTCAGTGGCAGTACATCCCGCCAGGGCCACGGCTGCCACTACTCCCAGAGGAAGAGCGGCCCAACGAAGGCGGCGTTTCGAGGGCACGATGCACCTTTCAGATTGCGGACAGGGCACACCCAAGTCTAGGGCAACCTCACACCTGATTCATGCCAACCACGCAGGTTGGCGAGGGGGTCCGGATCAGTGGAAGCTGTCTCCGCAGGCGCAGCTGCCCGCGGCATTGGGGTTGTCGATCGTGAAGCCCTGCTCCGAGATCGTGTCCTTGAAGTCGATCGATGCGCCGTCGAGGTACGGGACGCTCATGTTGTCGATGATGACCTCGACGCCGTCGAAGTCGACGGTCACGTCGTCCTCGAGGAATCGCTCGTCGAAGTACAGCTGGTAGATCAGGCCGGAGCATCCGCCAGGCTGGACGGCGACGCGCAGACGAAGGTCGTCGCGGCCCTCCTGCTCGAGGAGGTTCTTCACCTTGGTCGCCGCGGCGTCGGTCAGCTTCACGCCGTGCGCCTGGGTGGTCTCTGCTGCAGTGAGTGTGGTGTCGCTCATGTCGCTCCTTGTGACGGGCCGCGCTCGCACGGCTGGTGACTCGATTTTACCCTCCGGCAGGAGGAAAGGGCTCAGATGCGGATGTCGTTCATCCGCGAGAGCAGAAGCGCCTCGGTGGCCACCGCATGGCGGAACGTGTCGAGGTGCAGCGATTCGTTGGGGCTGTGCGCCCTCGAGTGCGGGTCCTCGACGCCGGTGACCAGGATCTGCGCGGACGGGAACTCCCGCACGAGGTCGGCGATGAACGGGATCGAGCCGCCGACGCCGAGGTCGACCGGAGCGACCCCGTAGCCGTCGCGCATCGCGTCACGCGTGAGCGCGACAGCCCACCCGCTGGTGTCGACGAGGAAGCCGTTGCCCAGGTCGACGTCGGAGAAGGTGAGCTCCGCACCGAACGGGGCGTGAGCGCGCAGGTGGGCCTCGAGGGCGGCATACGCCTCTTCGCCGGACTGCCCGGGGGCGACACGAGCGCTCACGACGACCGTGACCTCGGGGAGGAGCGTGTTGGATGCCGCCTCGACGCTCGTCGCATCGATGCCGATGACCGTGACCGACGGCTTGTTCCAGATCCGGCTGAGGATGGTGCCGTCGCCGATCGGAGAGGTGCCGGGGAGAAGACCCGCCTCATCGCGGAGGGTGTCCTCGCTGTACTCGGGAGTGGAGGCATCCCGCTCCGTCATCCCCGCGACCGCGACCGAGCCGTCCTCGTTCCAGAGGGTGGAGAGCATCGTGACCGTCGCCATCATCGCGTCGGGCACCGCTCCCCCGAACATGCCCGAGTGCGACGCGTGGTCGAGGGTGCGCACACGCACGGTGAAACGTGCGTTGCCGCGGAGCGACACCGTCAGCCCGGGCGTGACCGAGTCCCAGTTGCCCGAGTCGGCCACCACGATCGCGTCCGCTCGCAGGGCGTCCTTGTTGTCCGAGAGGAACTGCGCGAACGAACGGGAGCCGTACTCCTCCTCACCCTCGATGAACATCGCGATCCCCAGTTCGAGATCATCGCCGATGACCTCGGCGACCGCTCGGATCGAGGCGATGTGGGCCATGATGCCGGCCTTGTCGTCGGCTGCACCGCGTCCGTACAGGCGACCATCGCGCACGGTCGGTTCGAACGGCGGCGTCTCCCACAGTGCGTCGTCTCCGGGGGGCTGCACGTCGTGGTGTGCGTAGAGCAGGATGGTGGGCTTTCCGTTGCGGGCCGCGCGCGTCGCGAGCACGGCAGGCTGACCGTGCTCGTCGGTGCCGGGGATCGCCGCGCGCAGGATGCGGACCTCGTCGAACACGCCGGTGTCGGTGGCGAGAGCGGCGACGGCTTCGGCGCTGCGCTCGAGCTGCGTCTGGTCGAAAGCCGGCCAGGCCATGCCGGGGATGCGGACGAGCCGGCCGAGGTCGCTCAGGGCCGCGGGGAAACCTGTCGACGCCGCCTCGAGGACTGCGGGTTCGCGATCGCTGGACGGATTCTGGTCACCGGGCTGGGCAGGAGATGTCATGCGAGTAATCTTAAGGTGATCCGCTTTTCATCGAACCGAGGAACCTCGTGGCCACTTCCCCTGTCTCCCCTCCGACGAACGACGACCCCTCCGAGACTCCGGCCTCGGGCAAGGGACGCGCGACGCCGACCCGGGCTGAACAGGAGGCCGCGCGCCGACGCCCTCTGGTCGCGAACACCAAGGAGGCGAAGGCCGCCGCGCGCGCCGAGCTCAACGAGCGCCGCAACCGCGCGCAGGCCGGTCTGGCTGCCGGTGAGGAGAAGTACCTCCCGGCCCGTGACAAGGGTCCGCAGCGCCGCTGGGTGCGCGACTACGTGGATGCGGGCTGGCACCCGGCAGAGTTCGTGATGGGTGTCATGGTGCTCGTGATCCTCATCTCGCTGCTCCCCGCCAACCTCGCGATCGGCGGATTCGCGATCGCCGGCTGGGCGTACCTGGTCATGATGGCGTACCTCATCCTCGCGATCGGCGGCATGGTGCTCCTCGGCTTCCGCGTGAAGCGCAAGGTCGCGGCGAAGTTCGGCCAGGAGCGCATGGAGCGCGGCCTCGGCTGGTACGCCGCGATGCGTTCCCTGCAGATGCGCTTCATGCGCCTGCCCAAGGCTCAGGTCAAGCGCGGCGACTACCCCGCCTGACGACTCGACTCACGCAAGAGGCGTCTCCCGCTCCGATGAGCTCGAGACGCCTCTTCTTCGTATGCGGTCGAGGTCAGCGGCCGACAAGACCCCGGTTGATCTCACGACCCCAGAACGGGCCGCGATAGAGGAAGGCCGTGTAGCCCTGCACCAGGGTCGCCCCGGCCGCGAGTCTTTCCTGCACGTCGGCGGGCGTCTCCACTCCTCCGACCGCGATCACGCAGAAGTCCGCGGGCACTGCGGTGCGCACGAGACGGAGCACCTGCATCGAGCGCTCCTTGAGCGGGGCACCGGACAGTCCGCCTGCTCCCGCAGCCTCGACTGTCGCAGCGTCCGTGGTGAGGCCCTCTCGGCTGATCGTCGTGTTGTGCGCGATGATCCCCGCGAGCCCCTCGGCCACCGCGAGCTCGGCGATGGCGGTGATCTCCTCGTCCGGGAGATCGGGGGCGATCTTGACGAGCAGCGGTGTCGTCCCGGATGCGGCCCGCACGGCCCGCAGCAGCGGCGCCAGCGTCTCCACGGCCTGGAGGCCGCGGAGCCCGGGCGTGTTCGGCGAGGAGACGTTCACCGCCAGGTAGTCGGCGAGCGGTGCGAGTCTGGTTGCCGACGCCACGTAGTCGGCCGTCGCGTTCTCGACGTCGACGACGCGGCTCTTGCCGATGTTCACCCCGATCACCGTGTCAGGGGCCCCTCGACGCAGCTTCGCGAGTCGCTTCGCCGCAGCATCCGCACCTTCGTTGTTGAAGCCCATGCGGTTGATGACCGCGCGGTCGGCGATCAGACGGAAGAGCCGCGGCTTGGGGTTGCCCTCCTGCGGGACCGCCGTGACGGTTCCGACCTCGACGTGTCCGAAACCGAGGGCGGCAAGCCCGCGCACGCCGACGGCGTTCTTGTCGAACCCCGCGGCGATGCCGAACGGCGAGGAGAAGGTCACGCCGAGCGCTTCCACGCGCAGCGACGGATCAGGCTTCGTGAGCGCGCGTGTCGCCCAGGAGAACGGGGGCGCTCCGAGGACGCGGATCACCGCCATCCCGGCATGATGGGCGAACTCGGGGTCGAAGCGCGACAGGACAGCGCGAAAGAGCAGCGGATACATCCCTGCCAGATTACCGGTCGGCGGGCTCCGGCTTCACGTGGTCGGCGCGGAGATCGGTGATCGCGCTCTCGAAGTCCTCGAGGGAATCGAAGGCCTGATACACACTGGCGAACCGCAGGTAGGCGACCTCGTCGAGATCGCGGAGCGGGCCGAGGATCGCGAGCCCGATCTCGTTCGTGTCGAGCTGCGAGACGCCTGTCTGCCGCACCGCCTCCTCGACGCGCTGGGCGAGGACGGCGAGATCTGCTTCGGTGACGGGACGACCCTGGCAGGCCTTGCGCACGCCTGAGATGACCTTCTCTCGACTGAACGGCTCCATCACGCCTGACCGCTTTATGACGTTGAGGCTCGCGGTCTCGGTCGTCGTGAACCGACCACCGCACTCGGGACACTGTCGTCGCCTGCGGATCGACAGGCCGTCGTCGCTGGTGCGGGAATCGATGACCCGAGAGTCCGAATGACGGCAGAAGGGGCAGTGCATCTGACCGATCCTACGCCGTGAATCGAGCCTCGATCGCCTCACCGTGCGCGGGAAGCACCTCGGTGTCGGCGAGTGCGACGACTCCTGCACGGACTTCGGCGAGGGCGGCGCGATCATACGAGATCACCTGCTGGGGGCGCAGGAAGGTGTACGCACCGAGGCCGGGCGCATAGCGCGCCTGTCCCCCGGTGGGCAGAACGTGATTGCTTCCCGCCATGTAGTCCCCGAGGCTCACAGGCGTGTGATCGCCCACGAACACGGCGCCCGCGCTGGTGAAGGACTCCGCGGCCGACGCCGCATCCTCGAGGTGCAGCTCCAGGTGCTCGGGTGCGTACGCGTTGCTGAACGCGGTCGCCATCGCGCGGTCATCGACGAGGACGATCGCGGACTGCGGGCCGCCCAGAGCGGCCTCGACGCGAACGGCGTGACGGGTGGACGACGCCTGCCGTGCGACCTCGGCTGCCACGCGGTCCGCGAGATCCTCGGAATCGGTGACGAGGACGGCGGACGCCTGCTCGTCGTGCTCCGCCTGGCTGACGAGGTCGGCGGCGATCAGACGTGCGTCCGCCGTCGAGTCCGCGACGACGAGGATCTCGGTGGCGCCCGCCTCCGAGTCCGTGCCGACGACTCCGGCCACGGCTCTCTTCGCCGAGGCGACGTAGTTGTTCCCCGGCCCCGACAGCACATCCACGGGATCCAGGCCGATGTCGGCGACGCCGTGCGCGAAGGCCCCGATGGCCCCTGCGCCGCCCATCGCGTACACCTCGGTGATGCCGAGGAGACCGGCCGCAGCGAGGATCGTCGGGTGAACGCGTCCGCCCTGGTCCTGCTGCGGAGGGGATGCGAGCGCGATCTGCTCGACTCCCGCGACCTGTGCCGGGACGACATTCATGATGACGCTCGACGGATAGACGGCCTTGCCCCCGGGGATGTAGACACCCGCGCGGTGCACAGGCTGCCAACGCTGCCTGATCGTCGCCCCCGGGCCGATCTCGGTGACGCTCGGTTCCGGCACCTGCGCGGCCGAAGCGATGCGCACTCGACGGATCGCTTCTTCCAGAGCGACCCGCACGTCGGGGTGCAGCACCTCGAGGGCATCGGAGATGTGCGCGGCCGGCACTCGGAGGTCATGTCCGGAGACGTGGTCGAAGCGCTCGGCCTGCTCACGCAGCGCCGCTTCGCCGCGGTCACGGACGTCCTCGACGATTCGCGCTGCGGTGTCGAGCGCCTCGGCGCGTGCCTGAGTGGCCCGCGGCACTGCCGCGAGCATGTCAGCGGGCGAGAGCTCGCGCCCCCGCAGATCGATCGTGCGCAAGATCAGCCTTTCGTGATGTCTGCGATGTCGTGCAGGTAGCCGATTCGACCGTCATCGTGTCGGACGACATACGCGCCGCCACGATCTTCGATGACGAGAGCCCAGGCGCTGGGCCCGACCTGGAAGATCGCCTCGCCGCGCTCGTCGTGCACGTCGCGCTCGGTCGGCGCGAGGATCCAGAACGGCTGCCCGGCCGACAGACCCGCGTCGTGCGCGGCCGTCTCGTGGGAATCGTCATCCGCGTCGGCGTCGACGGCGGCGAACGCCCTGGTCTCGGGAGCGGAGACATCCTGCGCGGTCGCACCGAGGAGCGACTCGATGCTGCCCGTGTCGGAGACGATCTCGGGCTCCTGGCCCCAGGTGCTGCGCGAGTACGTCGGAGCGTAGTCCTCGTCGGATGCCGGCGGCTGCTCGGTGCCCGTGCCGCCACCGGACGCGTGCGCGACGAGCGGCACCTGCTCGGCCAGATCGAGGCGAGCCACCTCGTCGGTGGCGTGCTGTCCTGACAGCTCCACATCGAGACCCTCAGCGGGGTACGCCTGCGTCGTCGAGTGCGGCGTCGATTCGACGTACGGGGCCGGCGCCTGCTGCGGCGTCTGCTCCGGCTGCCCCGTCTGCTGCGACTCGTCCTGTGCAGGCTTGTCCTGCGTGGGCTCGGCGACAGCGTCCGAGCCGGCGGCGGGAGTCACGACGGCATCCGTGGCCGGCTCCGGGCGCGGACGGGCGATGACCGGACGAACGGGGTTCGCGTTGCGATGCGCGAGGGTGACGAGTCGCCCGTGGAAGTCCTCCTTGAGCCCCGGGATCAGGGGGGCGAAGACCGTGAGAACGACGAGTGCGAGCGATGCGATGAGCTGGACGATCCCGTTCCAGTACAGACCGAACGTGCCGAAGTCGATCGCGAACACGACGGCGCTCCAGAGAGCTCCGAGCCAGAACACGGCAGCGACGGAGAAGGCGACGGAAGCGAACTGGTCGATGCCTAGGGAACCCACCCGGCGGATCCCCTCCGGGGAGAAACGACGAAGCACCACCAGGAAGACCGCGACGGTCGGCACACCGATCGGCAGCACCCACTGGATGCCGGTGCCCCAGATCGAGGTGTCGCCGACATACGGGAAGAACGAGGCGACGAAAGCGACGAGCCAGACACCCACGATGAGGAGCTCTCGCAGGGTGAACCCGAGGATGCCGAACTCCGGCGTCACCTCGTCGTCGTACAGGACGCCGTCGTCATCGGAGAAGACCTCGTCGACAGAGGACTCCGAGTCCGGGGACGTGTCATCCGCAGACGAGGCGTCGCTGTTCAGGAAGGGGGATTCCGTGCTCATGGGGGGGTCCTTTCGCCACGGTGCAGAGCTTCTGACGCACTGCACCCGAACGGGTCATGATCCTACCCGGTGCGTCCGAGAGGACGTCATCGGGCGACTCGTGTACGACGATCGTCAGCCGAGGCAGCTCGGACCGAGGAGCGACTTGAGATCGCCGAAGAGATCGGCGGAGACCTTCACGGGCATCGGCACGTCGAACACCTTCGCCGTACCGCCTCGGTGCACCCGCAGCACCACCTCGGTGTCTCCGTTGTGACGACGCAACACCTCGGCGAGCTCGTTCATGACCTTCTCGGTCGCTCTCTGCTCGGCGAGCACGAGTGCGAGCGGGCCCGCGGCATCGAAGGAGCCGACATCGGGGGCGAACGCCGACTGCGCATGGAGATTGAGTCCGTCGTCTCGCTTCGACACTCGACCGCGCACGGCCAGGATCGAGTCCTGCTGCAGGATGTGCTGGAACTCGGTGTAGGTCTTGCCCATGAACATGACCGTCACCTCACCGTTGAAGTCCTCGACCGTGATCATGCCGTACGGGTTTCCGCTGGCCTTCGCGACACGATGCTGAACACTCGTCACGAGACCGGCGACCGTGACCTGGTCGCCGTCCTGCATGTCATCGGAGTTGATGAGGTTGTGGATCGAGATCGATGCATGCTTCGCCAGCGGCACCTCGAGGCCGGCGAGAGGGTGGTCCGAGACGTAGAGCCCGAGCATCTCGCGCTCGAATGCGAGCTTGTCCTTCTTGGTCCACTCGGGTCGCGCCGGTACCTTCGCAGGCGCCGCCTCCTCCATGTCGTCGTACAGGCTGTCGAAGTCGAAGCCGATCGCGCCCTGGGCCTCGTTCCGCTTGCGATCGACCGCTGCCTCGACAGCGTCCTCATGCACTTCCAGCAGCGCTCGACGGGAGTCCCCCATCGAGTCGAACGCGCCGGCCTTGATGAGCGACTCGACCGTGCGCTTGTTCGACACGTGCAGCGGCACCTTGTCGAGGAAGTGATGGAAGGAGGTGAATCGCTCGTCCTCGCGCGCCGCGATGATTCCTTCGACCACGTTGCTGCCGACGTTGCGGACGGCACCGAGTCCGAAGCGGATGTCATCGCCGACGGCCGCGAAGTACTTGATCGACTCGGAGACGTCAGGCGGCAGCACCTTGATGCCCATGCGGCGGCACTCGTTCAGGTACAGGGCCATCTTGTCTTTGGAGTCGCCGACGCTGGTGAGCAGGGCGGCCATGTACTCGGCCGGATAGTGAGCTTTGAGGTACGCGGTCCAGTACGACACGACGCCGTACGCGGCAGAGTGCGCTTTGTTGAACGCGTAGTCCGAGAACGGGAGCAGGATCTCCCAGATCGCGTTGACGGCGCCGTCGGAGTAGCCGTTCGCGTGCATGCCCGCTTGGAAGCCCTCGAACTGCTTGTCGAGCTCGGACTTCTTCTTCTTGCCCATCGCTCGGCGGAGGATGTCGGCCTGGCCGAGCGAGAATCCGGCCACGCGCTGGGCGATGGCCATGACCTGCTCCTGATAGATGATCAGGCCGTACGA
This sequence comes from Microbacterium sp. 22215, assembly GCF_052045655.1. Classification (NCBI taxonomy): domain Bacteria; kingdom Bacillati; phylum Actinomycetota; class Actinomycetes; order Micrococcales; family Microbacteriaceae; genus Microbacterium; species Microbacterium sp. 22215. The sequence continues at coordinate 82,243 of NZ_JBQEPC010000007.1, read as the reverse complement.
CTCGTCGAGGATGTCGGCGAGCGACTCGGTGAACTCCGGGTGGATCGGCGTGATCGGCTGCTGCCCGTTCTTGCGCAGCGCGTAGTTCGTGTGAGAGTTCGCACCCATCGGGCCGGGGCGGTACAGCGCGATGAGCGCCGAGATGTCGCCGAAGTTGTCCGGGCGCATGAGACGCATGAGTGCTCGCATCGGGCCGCCGTCGAGCTGGAACACCCCGAGCGACTCACCCCGCCCGAGCAGCTCGTACGCGCCGCGGTCGTCGAGCTCGAGATGCTCGAGATCGAGCTCCTCTCCCCGGTTCGTGCGGATGTTGTCGAGCGCGTCGGAGATGATCGTGAGGTTTCGCAGCCCCAGGAAGTCCATCTTGATCAGACCGAGAGACTCGCACGACGGGTAGTCGAACTGCGTGACGATCTGCCCGTCCTGCTCGCGGCGCATGATCGGGATGATGTCGATCAGCGGCTCGGACGACATGATCACGCCGGCGGCGTGAACGCCCCACTGGCGCTTGAGGCCTTCGAGACCGAGAGCGCGGTCGAAGACCGTCTTCGCCTCGGGGTCGGTCTCGATCAGCGCACGGAACTCGCTCGCCTCCTTGAAGCGGGGGTGGGCGGAGTCGAACATGCCGTCGAGCGGCATGTCCTTGCCCATGACGGGCGGCGGCATCGCCTTGGTGAGTCGCTCGCCCATGCTGAACGGGAACCCGAGCACTCGCCCTGCATCCTTCAGCGCCTGCTTCGACTTGATCGTGCCGTAGGTGACGATCTGTGCGACGCGCTCGGACCCGTACTTCCTGGTCACGTACTCGATGACCTCGCCACGGCGACGGTCATCGAAGTCGACGTCGAAGTCGGGCATCGAGACGCGATCGGGGTTGAGGAACCGCTCGAAGATGAGGCCGTGCTCGAGGGGGTCGAGGTCGGTGATCTTCATGGCGTAGGCGACCATCGACCCGGCACCGGACCCACGACCGGGACCGACGCGGATGCCGTTGTCCTTGGCCCAGTTGATGAAGTCGGCGACGACGAGGAAGTAGCCGGGGAACCCCATCTGCAGGATGATCCCGGTCTCGTACTCGGCCTGCTTGCGCACCTTGTCGGGGATGCCGCTGGGGTAGCGGTAGTGCAGACCCGCCTCCACCTCCTTGATGAGCCAGCTGTCCTCGGTCTCACCGTCGGGCACGGGGAAGCGCGGCATGTAGTTCGCCGCGGTGTTGAACTCGACCTCGCATCGCTCGGCGATGAGCAGCGTGTTGTCGCACGCCTCGGGGTGGTCGCGGAACAGCTGCCGCATCTCGGCGGCCGTCTTGATGTAGTACCCGTCGCCGTCGAACTTGAAGCGGTTCGGGTCATCGAGGGTCGAGCCGGACTGCACGCACAGCAGGGCCTCGTGAGCATCGGCCTCGTGCTGGTGCGTGTAGTGCGAGTCGTTGGTGCCGACTAGGGGGATGTTCAGGTCTTTGGCGAGGCGGATCAGATCGGTCATGACCCGACGCTCGATGGAGAGGCCGTGGTCCATGATCTCGGCGAAGTAGTTCTCCTTGCCGAACAGGTCCTGGAACTCCGCGGCCGCCGCGCGTGCCGCGTCGTACTGACCGAGACGCAGACGCGTCTGGATCTCGCCGGACGGGCACCCGGTGGTGGCGATGAGCCCCTTGCCGTAGGTCTGCAGGAGCTCGCGGTCCATGCGGGGCTTGAAGTAGTAGCCCTCCATGCTCGACAGAGAGCTGAGCCGGAACAGGTTGTGCATCCCCTGCGTGCTCTCGCTCCACATCGTCATGTGGGTGTACGCGCCTGAGCCCGACACGTCGTCGCTCTTCTGATCGGGAGAACCCCACTGCACTCGCGACTTGTCGCTGCGATGGGTACCGGGGGTGACGTACGCCTCGAGCCCGATGATCGGCTTGACCCCCGCGGCGTTCGCCGCCTTGTAGAACTCGAAAGCCGCGAACGTGTTGCCGTGATCGGTCACCGCGATCGCCGGCATGTCGTAGTCGGCGGCGGCCTGAGTCATCGCCGCGATCTTCGCCGCCCCGTCGAGCATCGAGTACTCGCTGTGCACGTGCAGGTGGACGAAGGAGTCGGATGCCATGAGTTCGATTCTACTTTCGGCATCCGACATCGAAGGTCGGGTCGGTCACCCGAGTCATCGCAGATCGAGGCGCATCAGCACGCGGGGAAACCCGTCGAGAGTGGACCCCGTCTCGGCAGCCTTCTCGAATCCTGCCTTCTCGAACAGACGCCTGGTGCCGACGTACGCCATCGTGAGGTTCACCTTCTCGCCGCGATTGTCGACCGGGTACCCCTCGATCGCGGGCGCCCCGCGCTTCTTCGCGTGCGCGACGGCGCCGTCGATCAGCGCGTGCGAGATCCCCTGCTTCCGGAAGCCCGGCCGGATGCGGATGCACCACAGCGACCAGACGTCGAGGTCGTCGATGTGCGGGATCAGCCGGTTGCGCTCGAAACTCGTCGCGCTCCTCGGATGCACCGCCGCCCATCCCACGGGTTCGTCGTCGAGATAGGCGATCACGCCCGGCGGAGGATCCTGGTGGCAGAGCTCGCGCACTCGGTCGGCCCGCTGGGGCCCGCGCAGCTCGTTGTTCTCCTTGCTGCCGATCCGGTAGCTCAGGCAGAAGCAGACGTTCGACGTCGGCTTCTTCGGGCCGACGAGCGCGGCCACGTCGTCGAACTCGGTCGCAGGTCGCACCTCGATGCTCATGGGTTCAGTCTGACTCACACCGCGGACATCGGGTCCTGCCGCTTCACTCCCCGCGCAGGATCTCCAGAGCATGCTCGAAGTCGGCCGGGTAGGCAGACTCGAACTGCACCCACTCCCCCGTCGCCGGGTGCGAGAACGCGAGCTTGTGCGCATGCAGCCACTGGCGGGTGAGACCGAGCTTCGCCGACAGCGTGGGGTCCGCGCCGTAGAGCGGGTCCCCGGCGCACGGATGACGGAGCGCCGCCATGTGCACGCGGATCTGGTGCGTGCGACCGGTCTCGAGATGGATCTCGAGCAGCGAGGCTCCGGGGAACGCCTCGAGCGTCTCGTAGTGGGTGACCGATGGCTTGCCGTCGGGGACGACTGCGAACTTCCACGAATGGTTCGGATGCCGACCGATCGGCGCGTCGATGGTGCCCGTCAACGGGTCCGGGTGCCCCTGGACGACCGCGTGGTAGATCTTCTCGACCGTGCGCTCCTTGAACGCATGCTTGAGCGCCGTGTACGCCGACTCGCTCTTGGCGACGACCATGAGCCCGCTCGTGCCCACATCGAGACGATGCACGACCCCCTGTCGCTCCGGCGCGCCGCTGGTCGCCACACGGAAACCGGCCGCTGCGAGTGCACCCACGACCGTGGGGCCCTCCCAGCCGAGCGACGGGTGGGCTGCGACCCCGGTCGGCTTGTCGACGACGACGATGTCGTCGTCGTCGTAGACGATCCCGAGCTCGGGAACGGCGATCGGAATGATCCGCGGCTCCTCTTTCGGCTGCCACTCCACCTCGAGCCATCCACCGCCTCTCAGGCGATCGGACTTGTCGAGGGTCACTCCGTCGAGACGCACCCCTCCGGCGGCCGCGACATCAGCCGCGAACGTCCGCGAGAAGCCGAGCATCTTGGCGAGAGCCGCGTCGACGCGAGTGCCCTCCAGCCCGTCCGGGACGGGCAGGGAACGGAATTCCACGCTCAGCGCCCCTCGGACGCTGCGGCAGAGGCATCCGGGGATGCCTCTCCCCTGCCCGAAGCCGATTCCGACTCCGCGTCTTCGGCCACGGCCGCGGCCTCGGCCTCCTCATCGGTCTCCACGGGAGCATGATCGCGCTCGCGCGTGCCGTCGAATCGCAGCCCGAACACGACGAGCAGCGCCACCGAGATCATCCCGGTGACGATGAAGATGTCTGCCACGTTGAAGATCGCCGGCATCATCCAGGGCATCGAGATCATGTCGACGACGTGACCCATGGGGAAGCCGGGGTCGCGGAAGAGACGATCCGTGAGGTTTCCGAGCACTCCGCCCAGCAGGCACCCGAGCACGACGGCCCACAGCCGTGAGCGGAGTCCGAGGGCCTTCCAGACGATCACTCCGGCGACGACCGCAAGCGCGATCGTGAAGATCCACGTGACATCGGACCCCAGCGAGAATGCGGCGCCGGGATTGCGGACGTAGTACAGCTGAAGGAACTCACCCAGCACCGGGACGGGCTCCTGCAGAGGCAGGTTCTCGGTGGTGAGGTACTTCACAAACTGATCGGCGGCCAGCACGAGCGCTGCGAGAATCGCAACGATCGCGCCGGCCGCCGACCGACGAAGGGCAGGGCGTCCTGGCAAAGGGACGACCTACAGTCCGATCGCGGAGACCGGGGTCGAGTCCGTCGACGCCGACTTCTCGTCGAGGTCGCGGAGCTGACCCTCGATGTAACCGCGCAGCTGCGAGCGGTAGTCGCGCTCGAAGTTGCGGAGTTCGGTGATGCGAGCCTCGAGGGTGTTGCGCTCGCGCTCGAGTCGTGCCGACTCCTCGCGCTGCTTGGCCTCGGCCTCGGTGCGGATGCGGTTGACCTCGCCCTCGGCGTCGGCGATGAGCTGAGCGCGCTTGGCCTCACCCTCGGCAACGTGCTCGTCGTGCAGACGCTGCGCGAGCTCGATGATGCCTGCGGTGGCGGTCGCAGAACCCGACGGCGCGGGCTCGACGGGGGCAGGAGCCTCCTCGACGACCGGAGCGGGCGCCTCGGCGGCGGGAGCCGCGGCAGCGACCGGCGCATCGCCGGACTCGAACGCTGCGAGCTTGGCCTTGAGTTCGACGTTCTCTTCGAGGGCCTTGCGCCACTCGATGACGATCTCGTCGAGGAAGTCGTCGACCTCGTCCGGGTCGAAGCCGTCCTTGAAGCGGACGTGCTGGAACTGCTTGGTGACGACGTCATCCGGGGTAAGTGCCATGGTGGCTCCTTCGATGAGTTCGGTTGCCAGTTTGGAGAATGGCGTGGTCGTGATCTGGCGCGAACCCGGGGCGCGCACCTGGGAGCCAAGCATAGTCCCCGAGCCTGTCACCCGCGACGCCGCGACACTCCACGACGCCGAAGTCGGCTGGATCTCAGATGAAGTTCCGGACGACGCTCATCAGGATGAGCACGATCAGGATCGTGATCGAGAAGCCGAAATCCAGCGACAACCCGCCGATCCGCAGCGGCGGGATGATCCGCCGGAAGAACCGAACGGGTGGGTCGGTGATGGTGTAGACGAGCTCGGCAGCGACGAGGCCGGCCCCCTTGGGGCGCCATTCCCTGTTGAAGAGCGGGATGTACCCCAGGATCAGGCGTGCGAAGAGCACCAGGAGGTACAGCAGAAGCGCCAGATGGACGATGCTGGCGACGATGGAGACGACGATCCCCACGGTCTACGACTGGTCGAAGCCCGCAGACTCAGCGTCTGCGTGCGCGATTCCCCCGTGGCCCGACACCGCGATGTTCTCCGGCGAGAGCAGGAACACCTTCGAGGTGACGCGCTCGATGCGGCCGTACAGACCCAGCGAGAGACCCGAGGCGAAGTCGATCAGACGGCGAGCATCCGCGTCGCTCATCTGCGAGAGGTTGATGATGACCGGCACACCCTCGCGGAAGCTCTCCGCGATGAGCTGAGCATCGCGGTACTGCTTCGGGTGCACGGTGAGGATCTCGTTCACGGCCCCTCCTGCGGGCTGACGCACGGCGACGGGGCGCCGAAGCGGGGTGACGGGGGCCGGAGCCGGCTCTTCACGGTCACGGTCTCGGTCGCGGTCACGCTCGCGATGTGCGCGAACGGGAGCCTGCTCCTCGTAGACCTCTTCCTCGTCGGCGAGGCCGAGATACACCATGGTCTTCTTCAGCGGGTTACCCATCGTGTCCTCCGGTTCGAACGAGTCGGGTTGGTCTGTTCACAGGTTAACCCCGGTCGGGTCGGGGGCCCGTGATTGCGGAACCGATCCGCAGGTGTGTCGCGCCGGCGCTGATGGCTTCGGCGAAGTCGCCGGTCATCCCTGCGGAGATCCAGTCGGCTGTGGGCTCGACCTCACGCACGCCCTCGGCGATCGCGTGCAGCCGGGAGAACGCCGATGCGGGCTCCTCGTCGAGCGGAGCGACCGCCATGACGCCTCGAAGGCGCAGGGACGGCAGAGACATGATGTGCTCCGCGAGCGACCGCGCATCGTCAGGAGCGACGCCCCCACGCCCGAGATCCTCTGTGAGGTTCACCTGGACGAGGACGTCGAGGACGTCCTCTCCCTCAGCGGCCCTGTGCAGGGCATCCGCGAGCCTGTCGCGGTCGACCGAATGCACGGCATCCGCGCTCCGGCGGATCGCGGACGCCTTGTTGGTCTGCGCCTGCCCGATGAAATGCCAGCGCAGCTCGAGGTCCTCGAGTTCGCCGGCCTTCGCCGTGAGCTCCTGCTGGCGGTTCTCGCCGACTTCTCGCACGCCGAGGGCGTGCAGGTCGCGGACGAGGGATGCCGGGTGGAACTTCGTCACCACGATCCGGGTGATCCCCGCAGGGTCGCGACCGGCCAGACGTGCGGCGTCGGCGATCCGTGCGTCGATCGCCGACAGCCGCTCGGCCAGACTCGATTCCTGTCGGCCCTGCGCGAGGGTCACTTCAGGAATTCGGGGATGTCGATGTCGTCATCCGCGAAGGCCGGCTCGATGCTCGTAGCGGGGACGCGCTGCTGAGGCGCCTTCTCCGCCTCGACGGACTCAGCCGCGGGCTTGCTCTGGTCGTCGTCCGTCAGCGTCACCTCGGGAAGCGTGCTCGCGGCGGCGGGGCGCGTGACGACCATGGGGTCGAGACGCAGCGAGGGCTCGCCGCTGTCGAAGCCCGCAGCGATCACCGTGACGCGCACCTCGTCGCCGAGCGTGTCGTCGATGACCGTACCGAAGATGATGTTGGCCTCGGGGTGTGCGGCCTCCTTGACGAGATCCGCGGCATCGTGGATCTCGAAGATCCCGAGGTTCGAGCCGCCCTGGATCGAGAGCAGGACTCCGTGCGCGCCTTCGATGCTCGCCTCGAGCAACGGAGACTCGACCGCCAGTTCGGCGGCTTTGATCGCCCGGTCGGCTCCGCGCGCGGACCCGATGCCCATGAGAGCGGACCCGGCTCCCTGCATGACGGACTTGACGTCCGCGAAGTCGAGGTTGATGAGACCGGGAGTCGTGATGAGGTCGGTGATGCCCTGCACACCGGCGAGGAGCACCTGGTCGGCGGTGGCGAAGGCCTCGATCATCGAGATGCCACGGTCGCTGATCTCGAGCAGGCGGTCGTTCGGCACCACGATGAGCGTGTCGACCTCTTCCTTGAGCTTCACGACGCCGGCTTCGGCCTGGCTCTGGCGGCGTCGGCCCTCGAACGAGAACGGCTTGGTGACGACGCCGATCGTCAGGGCGCCGATCGACTTGGCGATGCGTGCGACGACGGGGGCTCCACCGGTTCCGGTTCCACCGCCCTCACCTGCCGTCACGAACACCATGTCGGCGCCGGTGAGCGCCTGCTCGATCTCTTCGGCGTGGTCCTCGGCGGCGCGACGACCGACCTCGGGGTCGGCTCCTGCGCCGAGGCCGCGAGTGAGCTCACGGCCCACATCGAGCTTCACGTCGGCGTCGCTCATCAGCAGCGCCTGGGCGTCGGTGTTCACGGCGATGAACTCGACTCCGCGGAGACCGAGATCGATCATGCGGTTGACGGCGTTGACGCCGCCACCGCCGACGCCGACGACCTTGATCACGGCGAGGTAGTTCTGGTTCTGGCTCATGGCCGGCCTCCGAATAGTCGAGCCTGTCTTTGGGCGAGATCCCGCGGGTTGAACCTTAAACCTCAACTAGAGGTGTAAAGTATTTCCCGGTATTGGTTTCTCTTGTTCGAAGGTAAGCGTCACGCCCCCGCGCACACGCAGCGACACGGGCGTGTCGCCCGTTTGCCGTCGAAACCTCAGCCGACGACCACCGCATGCGGCGATGTGACGTCGATCGACGAGGCGTTCGGGCTGCGGATCAGCGTCTTCGAGAGCACCTCGCCCTTCAGCGGAGAGTCTTCTGCGCTGCCCCACACGACGGTCAGCCCGGTGTTGAGCGTCAGCGTCACGTCATCCGCGGACGTCGCGCTGACCCCTGTGAGCGCGGCGCGCAGATCGGCCGGCACCGACCGGACGACGAGACCTGCGCTCTCGAACGCGGCCGAGTCGGTGCCTCCCTCGATGTCGAGCAGAGGCTGCCCCGCAGGCTGATCCGACGTGGTCGCGAGAGCGACGCCCGCGGCATCGACGAGCGTGTACCCCGCATCCGACCGGAGGACGCCGACGGGGGTCCGCTCGACGATCCGCACCGTCAGCTCGTGCGGCGGCTTCGCTTCGAGCGCATACGTCTCGATCAGGGGGAAGGCCAGCAGCGACGCCTTGACCTCGCTCGAATCGATGGCGGCGAGCGGTGTGCCCATCTGATCGGCCAGCGCCGCCTCGACGGTCGCCGGATCGAGAGTGGTCGCGCCGACCACCGTGATCTTCTCGACGGCGAACAGCGGGCTGTATGCGGCCACGACGGTTCCGCCGATCAGCAGCACCAGGGCTCCGATCGCACTGAGCCAGACGATCCGCCGCCGACGCGACCGCTGGGTGAACCGCCGGATCTCGGCCCGAAGGGCCTTGCGCCTCGCGCGCGCCGCGCGCCAGACATCGCGGGTCGACGTGGGGTGCTCCCCACCATCAGCAGCTTCTCCGCGGGGATCCTCCGTCGCGACGGGCGGCGTGCGGGGAGCGGATGGCGCCCCGGACCCGCCGTCGCCGATCGGCGACCTCTCCCGACGACCGGTTCTCCGCGCAGGTTCGCCCCTCTCCCCCACGTCGCCCGCGGGAGGCGTGGGAAGCGGAGGCGGACGTCGCATCTGCTAGACCTCTGTCGTGCGCAGCGCTTCGAGCACCTGCGGGATGATCTGGTAGACGTTCCCGCACCCGAGCGTGACGACGAAGTCACCGTCCCGAGCGACCGACGCGGTGTAGTCGGCGGCCTGCTGCCAGTCCGCGACGAAGTGCACGTGCGAAGGATCACGGAAGGCTCCGCTGACGAGCTCTCCGGTGACCCCGGGAACCGGATCCTCGCGGGCGCCGTAGACGTCGAGCACGACCGTGTGATCCGCGAACGTCTCGAGGACGTCGGCGAACTCCTGGAACATGTGCTGCGTGCGCGAGTAGGTGTGCGGCTGCTGGATGGCGATGATCCTTCCGGAGCCGGCGATCGACCGCATCGCCTCGAGCGCGGCGCGCACCTCGGTCGGGTGGTGCGAGTAGTCGTCGTACACGGTGACCCCACGCGCGACGCCGTGCTGCTCGAGTCGACGCACGGTTCCGGCGAATCCTTCGACGGCGCGCGCCGACTCGACCAGGCCGAAGCCGACGGAGAGCAGGACGGTGATGGCTCCCGCCGCATTGATCGCGTTGTGCACACCGGGAACAGCGAGCTGCAGGCGCACGCTCTCGCCGCCGTGGGTGATCGTCGCCGACACGGGACCCGCCGCGACGATGTCGGTCACCCGCACGTCGGCATCCTCTGCCTGCCCGAAGGTGATGACGTTCGGGTGCGACAGGCCGGCTCCGACGCGCAGGGCGCCCGGGTCGTCGCTCGAGATCACGACGGCCTCGGAGGCGGCGTCGGCGAAGCGCACGAACGCGTCGTGGAACGCCTCGTCCGATCCGTAGTGGTCGAGGTGATCGGGGTCGACGTTGGTGATGAGCGCGATCGCCGTGTCGTAGAGCAGGAAGGTGCCGTCGGACTCGTCGGCCTCGATCACGAAGAGCTCGCCGGTGCCCGTGGCGCTCGAGACGCCGAGCTGCTCGATCACGCCGCCGTTGACGAAGTTCGGATCTGCGCCCAGCGCCTGCAGCGCGGTGACGATCATTCCGGTCGACGTCGTCTTGCCATGAGCGCCGGCGACCGAGACGAGTCGGCGGGAGCCGATCAGCCAGTGGAGCGCCTGCGAACGATGGATGACATGGAGTCCCCGTTCCTTCGCCGTCACGAACTCGGGGTTCTCGGGCCAGATCGCACCCGTGTGCACCACCGTGTCGGCGTCACCGAGGTGGGCGGCGTCGTGTCCGACGTGCACGGTCGCTCCCGCCGCAGCGAGTGCGCGCAGGTTGTCGCTGTCTGCCCGATCGCTTCCGGACACTCGGATGCCGGCGTCGAGGAACATCTTCGCGAGGCCGCTCATGCCGGATCCGCCGATGCCGATGAAGTGCGCGGAGGAGATCGACTCGGGGATCGGAAGGGAGAGGTCAGGTCTGATCATGTCGGGTTCAGTCTACTTTTCGGTGAGGACGTTTCGGCGTCGCGGGGCCGTGTGTACGGCGGAGTCAGACGAGTCCGAGGGCGCGATCCACCAGGGCGATGACATTCTCGGTCCCGCTCCTGGTGCCGACCTTCTCGGCCGCGGCCGCCATCTCGGCGATTCGCTGCGGATCCTTGAGCACGGGGATGACGATCTTCCGCACGGCGTCGCCGTCGAAGGTCGCGTCATCGAGCAGCCGAGCAGCTCCTGCCGCGACGGCGGAGGCGGCATTGAGCCGCTGCTCGCCGTTCCCGACCGAATACGGCACATAGAGAGCCGGGATGCCGAGGGCGCTGATCTCGCTGACCGTCGCCGCACCGGATCGCGACACGATGAGGTCGGCCAGCGCGAAGGCGAGGTCCATCCGGTCGACGTAGCGGCGCAGGGCGTAGCCGGGAACCTCGGGGTCGGCGAGGTCGCTGCGCTCCCCCGTGACGTGCAGGAGCTGCCAGTCCGCGGCGAGGATGTCGCCCCACGAGTCGGCCAGGGCTTCGTTCAGCCGCTGCGCCCCGAGCGATCCGCCGAAGACCAGAAGAACGGGCCGCGCCGCATCGAGGCCGAAGTACGACGCGGCCTCGTCGCGCGCCGCGGCGCGGTCGAGCTCGATGACCTCGCGTCGAAGCGGCATTCCGACGACCTCGCCTCCACGCAGCTTCGTGCCGCCGAACGCGACACCGGTCGCTGCGGCGCGTCGGGCGCCCAGCACGTTGGCGAGGCCGGGCTTCGCGTTCGCCTCGTGCACGACGAAGGGGATGCCCTCACGACGGGCGGCGACGTAGGCGGGCGCGGAGGCATAGCCGCCGAAGCCGACGACGACATCGACTCCGTGGTCGCGGATGTGCGCGCGGACCTGGGCGATCGCTCGGCGGAACCGCGCGGGGAAGGCTGCCGCCTGGCCGTTCGGACGACGCGGGAAGGGCACTTTGTCGACGATGAGGAGCTCGTACCCCCGAGCGGGGACGAGTCGCGACTCGAGTCCCTCCGCCGTTCCCAGGACCAGGACGGGGGCGTCTGCGTCGCGGGCGCGGAGCCCGTCGGCGACGGCGAGCAGGGGGTTGACGTGACCGGCGGTTCCACCGCCGGCGAGAAGGTACGTGGTCACCGTGTGACCTTACCCCGCCCTGCCGTGTTGACCCGTTCAGCCGCACGCGCCTCGGGCGCGGGAATGGTGCGCGCGAAGGACAGCAGCACGCCGCAGGCGATGAGCACGGCGAGCAGTGCGGTGCCGCCCTGCGACATGAAGGGAAGCGGGACGCCCATCACGGGGAACAGCCCGATCACGACGCCGATGTTGAAGACCGCCTGACCGGTGATCCACACGGTGATACCGCCCGCGGCGACGCGGATGAACGGGTCGTCGGTCTTGCGGATGATGTGGAACGCGCCGACCGTGAAGAGGGTGAACAGGGCCAGCACGACGATGCAGCCGATGAGTCCGAGCTCCTCGCCGACGATGGCGAAGATGAAGTCGTTCCCGGCGGCGGGGAGCCAGCCGTACTTCTCCTGCGAGTTGCCGAGGCCGACGCCGAAGATGCCCCCGGAGGCCATGCCCCAGATGCCGTGGATCGACTGGTAGCAGTTCTTCTCGTAGTCGCTCATGTCGGAGCACACGGCGGTGATGCGACGCATCCGGTCCTCGCTGGTCAGCGCGAGCGCCAGCACCGACATGACACCGAGGAACACCGGGATGATGAACAGCCGCAGCTTCACGCCGGAGAAGAAGAGGCACCCCAGCATGACCAGCACGAGCACCATCGCCGTACCGAGGTCTTTACCGGCGAGCACGGTGCCGATCGCCAGCGCCGACACGGGCACGACGGGGATGAAGACCTGGTGCCACGTGCCGAGCATCGTGTGCTTGCGCATCAGCACGAAGCCGATCCAGACCGCGAGCGCCAACTTGAGGAACTCGGAGGGCTGCAGGGTGAACCCCGCGACCATGATCCAGTTGCGGTTGCCGCCGTCCGCGATGCCCAGTGGCGTGAACACGAGCAGCTGCAGGGCGACGGATCCGAACAGCGCGGGCCACGCCATGCGCTTGAGGAACCGGACCGGCAGCCTCGAGATCAGGAACATTAGCGGGATGCCGAGCACGGCGAAGATCCCCTGACGGAGAGCGCCGTCCATGGGGTTCTTGCCGGCGGAGACCGCCGAGGCACTGGTCGCCGAGAGGACCATCACGAGGCCGAAGATCGTCAGCATCAGCGCTGCCGATGCGATCATCAGGAACTCGGTCGAGACGGGGGTGAACCGCCGCCCGAGGGAGACCCGCGCGGCGAGACCACCGGATGCGCTCCGTGCGGACTCAGACTTCGGGGGGCGTGCGACCTGCGTCATCGGCGCTCCCCCGGTCTATCCAGTCCCGCACCGCCTCGGCGAAGCGGTGTCCGCGATCCGCGTAGCTGGAGAACTGATCGAAGGATGCCGCTGCGGGGGCCAGCAGAACTGTGCCCTCGCCTTCGACGATCCCCGCGGCGATCTCCACGACGCGATTCATGACGTGTCCAGTCTCGCCAGCATCGACCTCGAACACCGGCACCGCCGGCGCGTGTCGCTCGAATGCCGCGACGACCGACGCTCGTTCGACGCCGATGATGACGGCTGCACTCGCCGTCGTCCCGACCGACGCGACGAGGTCCGCGATGTCGACGCCCTTCAGATCTCCGCCGACGACCCAGACAGCTCCGGGATAGGCGCGCAGCGACGAGGCCGCGGCGTGCGGGTTCGTCGCCTTGGAGTCGTCCACCCACGTGATGCCGTCGTGGCGGGCGATGACCTGGATGCGGTGCTCGTCGAGGCGGAACGACTGAAGCGCCTCATGGATGGCCTCCGGCTCCACACCGAGCGAGCGCGCGAGTGCGCTGGCCGCGAGGATGTTCTGCACGATGTGCGGGGCCGCGAGACCGACCCGCTCGAGGTCGGCCAGCGTCGTCAGCTCCAGGGCGCTGGTCGCCCGGTCGTCGAGGAACGCGCGATCGACCAGGAGTCCTTCGACCACGCCGAGGTCACTCGGACCGGGGATGCCGAGATCGAATCCGATCGCACGGGCGCCGTCGACGACCTCCGCCTCCTCGACCATGATCCTGGTGGCCTCGTCGGCCTTGTTGTAGACGCAGGCGACGCGTGTGTTGCGGTAGACGAGCGCCTTCGCGTCGCGGTACGCCTGCGCGCTGCCGTGCCAAACCAGGTGATCGTCGGCGAGGTTCAGGCACACCGAGGCATACGGATACAGCTCGCCCTCGGCGCTCGACTGCCCGAGGTACCAGAGCTGGTGGCTGGAGAGTTCGACGACGAGCACGTCGAAACCGGCGGGGTCACGGATCGCGTCGAGGACCGGCACGCCGATGTTGCCGCAGGGTGCAGCGCGCAGTCCGCCTTCGACGAGCAGGGACGCGGTGAGCTGAGTGGTGGTGGTCTTGCCGTTCGTCCCGGTGATGAGCACCCAATCCGCGGGCGTGCCGTCGGCCCTGGTCACCTTGTCGCGCACCCGCCAGGCGAGTTCGATGTCGCCCCAGATCGCGATGCCGGACTGCTGCGCCCACCGGATCACCGGATGAGACGGCGAGAACCCCGGGGACGCGATGACGACCTCGGGCGCGAAGCCGCTCAGGGCCTCGGGGACCTCTGCGAGCGACCCGAGCTCGAGACGCGCGCCGATCACGGGGAGGAGCGTGGCGTACTCCTCCTCGGCCGATTCGCTGAGCACGAGCACATCCGCACCGAGTTCGGTGAGTGTGTCGGCCACCGAGAATCCGGTCATGGACAGCCCGAGCACGGCGACCCGGAGGCCCGACCAGTCGGAGTGCCAGCTGGTCAGCGTCGCGAGCCTGGACTCAGCTGACACGCGTCAGCCATTCGACGTAGAACAGACCGACCGCGGATACCGCGAGCAGACCCGCGATGATCCACATCCGCACGACGATCGTCACCTCGGACCATCCGCGCATCTCGAGATGATGATGGAACGGACTCATCAGGAACAGTCGCTTGCCACGGGTGACCTTGAAGTAGGCGCGCTGCAGGATCACGGATCCCGACGCGAGGACGAACACGCCCGCGATCACGAAGAGCAGCAGCTCGGTGCGGGTGAGGATCGCCATGGCGGTGATCACACCGCCGATCGCCATCGAGCCGACGTCGCCCATGAAGACCTTGGCCTTCGGCGCGTTCCACCACAGGAAGCCGATGAGGCTGGCGGCGAACGATGCGGCGATGATCGCCAGGCTGAACGGATCGCGGACCTCGTAGCATCCGCCGATCGCCGCCTTCTCGACGCCTTCGCCGACGCAGGACTGCTTGAACTGCCAGAACGCGATCAGGCTGTACGCACCCACCACGATGACCCCGGCTCCTGCGGCGAGGCCGTCGAGTCCGTCGGTGAGGTTGACGCTGTTCGACGTCGCGACGCCGATCACCGAGATCCAGAGCAGGTAGAGCGCCCACCCCAGGACGACCGAGAAGGCGAACAGGTTCAGCCAGGGGATGTCGCGGAAGAGCGAGATCGACCCGGATGCGGGCGTCTGGTCGTAGGCGTTCGGAAAGTTCAGGGCGACGATCCCGAAGGGGATGATCACCAGCAGCTGACCGATGATCTTGCGCCAGCCCGAGAGACCGAGGCTGCGCTGACTGCGGACCTTCATGTAGTCATCGATGAAGCCGACGGCCCCGAAACCGACCATCAGCCAGATGACCAGGAGTGCGGATGTCGAAGGGACACCGCCGCCGACGTAGGTGGCCGTGAAATACCCGACCATCGTGCCGACGATGAAGATCACGCCGCCCATGGTCGGTGTGCCCCGCTTCGCCTCGTGGCTCGGATTCTCGATCGCCTCGGGGGTGCGGATGACCTGACCCCAGCCCCACTTCCGGAAGAGCCGGAGGAAGACGGGTGTCAGGAAGAGTGTGAAGGCGAGCGATATCGCAGCCGCCATGATGAGGGATCTCACGAGAACAATTCTCCCAGACGATCGCCGAGATGCCGGAGGCCTACGGAATTGGATGACTTGACGAGCACGCGATCGCCGTCGCGGAGCTCGGTGCGCAGGTAGTCGTAGGCAGCATCCTGGTCGGGGAAGAAGACCGCCTCGCTGTCCCAGGATCCCTCGCCGATCGCGGAGATGAAGAGGCGACGCGCTTCCGGACCGACCACCACGATGCGCTGGATGTTCAGCCGCACCGCGAGCAGGCCGATGCGGTCGTGCTCCTCGCCGGCGGTCTCGCCGAGTTCGCTCATCGCGCCGAGCACGGCCACGGTGCGCTCGTCGGGGCCGGTGATCTGCGCCAGGGTGCGCAGCGCGGCGGCCATCGAGTCGGGGCTCGCGTTGTACGCGTCGTTGATGATGCGCACCCGATCGTTGCCCATCGGCTGCATGCGCCAGCGCTCGGCGATCTCGACGGTCTCGAGACGCGCGACCGCGTCAGCCGTCGACACCCCGAGCACCCGTGCCGCGGCGATGGCCGCCAGGGCGTTGCCGATGTGATGTGCGCCGAGGACCTGCAGCCGGAGCGGGATGCGCTCCCCCGCCGCCTCGATGACGCACGACGTGCCGGACGCGGTGACCTCGAGGTCATGAGCGCGCACATCGGCCGAGTCGCTCTGACCGAAGCCGACGACCTGCATGCCGCGGGAGACGGCGAGCTCGCGCATGGCGGCGACACGGGAGTCGTCGACGTTGAGCACAGCGGTTCCCGAGGGCGTCGCCGCAGCGACGAGCTCGGACTTGGCTCTGGCGGTCGCCTCGATCCCGCCGAAACCGCCGGCGTGCGCCATGCCGACCATCAACACCACGGCGATGTCCGGTTCGACGAGCCCGGCGAGTCGGGCGATGCTCCCCGGCCCGTCGGCGCCGAACTCGCTGACCAGGAAGCGCGTGTCGTGCGTGATGCGGAGCATCGTCACGGGAGCGCCGACCTCGTTGTTGTACGAGTTGATCGGAGCGACCGTCTCGCCCTCATCCGAGAGGATGCGCGCGAGGAAGTTCTTCGTGGTCGTCTTGCCGTTCGAGCCGGTGATGCCGACGATCTTGAGGTCTCCCGCGGCGCGCACGCGGGCGACGACCTCGCGGGCGAGATCGGCGAGGGCGCCGACGGCGTCGGGGACGACGATCTGGGTGATCTCGTCGTCGACCGGATGCTCCACGATCGCGAGAGCGGCACCCGCCGCGAGGGCGGAGCCGACGAAGCGGTGCCCGTCGGTCTCGGCGCCGGGCTTGGCGACGAAGATCGATCCCGGCGCCATGTTCCGCGAATCGGTGTCCACCACCCCGTCGACGACGGTGTCAGCCGTGGAAGGGCCGGCGAGGCGGAGATCACCCCCGAGGACGGCGGCGATCTCAGCAAGCGACAGGGCGATCATGACGTCTCCAGGCGCGGCGGGGCGCCGTCTATTCGAACTTGGGAAGCAGCGCGTCCATCGGGGTGGAGGACGGCATCACGCGATAGGTCTTCATGGTCTGGGTCATCGCCTTCTGGAAGGCCGATGCGGTGGCGGCAGACGATGTAATTCTAGTCGGCTCGTCGAGAGTGACCACGACGACGTACTGGGGGTCGTCGACCGGCGCGAAGCCCACCATGCTCGTGTAGTACACGCCGGACTTGTATCCGCCCTTGCCGTCGGGGATCTGCGCGGTACCGGTCTTGCTGGTGACCCGGTACCCGGGAACCTTGATCCGCTCGGCATTGCCGCCCTGCACGGCGACGTTCTCGAGCATCCTGGTGATGTCCGCGGCGGTCTGCGTCTTGATGACCTGCTCGTGCTCCGGCGCGTCAGGCGTCACCACGGTGCCGTCCGGCGTCGTGCACGATTCGATCAGCGACAGGCCGATCTTCTCGCCGCCGTTCGCGATCGCCTGGTAGGCGCCCGCGAGCTGCGGGGCGGTCACCGTGAAGTACTGACCGAAGGTGGTCGTGTACAGCGACTGGTTGTCCCAGTCCTTCGTGGGGTGCAGCAGACCGCTCGCCTCGTCCGGGAATCCGATGGTCTGCTCGCCGACGCCGAAGCGCTGCAGGTAGTCGTATCGGGTGTCGGGGCTGACCATGGTTCCGAACTTCGACAGGGCCACGTTGGAGGAGTCGATGAGCGCGCCGGCGAGCGTGTACTCGAAGGTGGGGTGCACGAACGCATCGTTGATCACGGCGCCGTTCTCGAACTTCTCGTGCGACGACGCGGAGACGGTCGGGCTCGTCATCGTGACGCCGGCGTTCTCCATGATCGCCGCGGCCGTGATCGGCTTGAAGGTCGAGCCCGGTTCGAACGGATAGGTGAAGAGCTTGCTCCCCCAGGTGTCGGACGACGAGGCATCCAGGTCGTTGGGGTCCATGGTCGGCCATTCGGCCGCCGCGCGGATCTTGCCCGTGCCGACCTCGACCACCGTGACGGTGCCGCCCTTCGCTCCCTGTGTCTGCGCCTCCTCGGCGATCATCTGCTGCATGTACCACTGCAGATCGCTGTTGATCGTCAGCTGCACGGTCCCGCCGTCGACGGCGTCGACCCTGCTCTCACTGCCGGGGATGACCACCCCGTCCTTGCCTGTCCGGTACGACTCCTCGCCGTCCGTCGGTGCGAGGCACTTGTCGTCCATCTTCTCGACGCCGGCCTTCGCATCGCCGGTGCCGTCGAGATAGCCCAGGAGGTTTCCCGCCACAGCGCCGTTCGGGTAGACCCGGACCTCGCGCGGCTTCATCACGAGATACGACGAGACCTTGAGGTTCCGCAGCTCGATGTACTGCTCGGTGCTGAGCCCCTTGACCAGGGGGAAGTACTGCGAGTCGGGGTTCTCGGCGAGGGCCGCCGCGACGTCGGAGCGCAGCTTGTCGGCATCCAGCCCCATGATCTCGGCGATCCGGGTCGATGCCTCCGCCCACGGAAGCTTGGGAGGGTTCTTCTCGTTCTCTTCCAGGATGCGGATGACCTGCGGGCTGAGCTGCGCGTCGTAGACGTTCACGCTCTCGGCGAGGACCGCCCCGTCGGAGTCGACGACCGCCCCTCGCTGTCCTGCGATGGGAGTGCCCTCGGCGATGAATTCGAGCGACTGGGCGACGTGCTCGTCGGCCTTCACCACCTGGATGTCGATGAGACGGACGACGAACGCCGCGAGGATCGACAGGATCACCGCGAGCGCGACGACCGTGCGTCGCCGGGGTGTCCGGGTGGCTCGTGTCGTCATGGACTCTCTCCGTCAGGTCGTGATGGTCGGTGGAATTCAGCTAGCGGGTGCTGGGGCTCGGCAGGCCGTCGGTGATGGCCGGCGGCAGATCCTGCGCGGTCTGCCCCGCCGCACCGTCGGGCGCGGCGTCGTCCTCGGTCGACGCATTCACCGGCACATCGTTGAGCAGGGCGTTGCTCACGGCGCCCGCTCCGTTCGGGTCGACCGTGGAGGTTCCCACGGCTCCCGTGCCCTGTCCGAACACCGCGCCATCGCTGAGACGCAGGTAGGCGGGCGAGCCGGCCACGACCATCCCGAGCGCGGCAGCGCCGGTGGCGAGGGACTGGGGGGAACTGATACCGGTCAGGTCTTCCTGAAGGGCGTTCGTCTGGAGGTCGAGCTCGTGCTGCTGCGACGAGAGACTCGCGAGCGTGAACGAGTCCTGCGTGATCGCGAGCGACAGGCCGATCTGCACCGCACCGATCGCCATGGCGCCCGCGACCGCCATGAGTGCGTATGCGAGCCTGGGCTTGCGGCGCACGGCGGGCGCCGTGACGGGCTGCAGGCGCCGGCGCGGTTCGCGTACCGGTGCCTCGGGCAGCGCCTGGGGCTTGCGTGCTGTGGCGTTCAGGCTCATGGGGTGTCCCGCACCTTCTCTGCGGCGCGCAGACGCACCGGTATGGCCCGCGGGTTCCTCGCGCGTTCGTCGTCGTCGGCGAGCTCGGCGCCCTTGGTGATGATGCGGAACCGCGGCGCGTGCTCCGGCAGTTCGACCGGAAGACCTCTCGGCGCGGTGGATGCCGCGCCTGCGGCGAATGCCTGCTTCACGAGCCGGTCCTCGAGCGACTGGTACGACATCACCACGATGCGTCCGCCGACGGAGAGTGCGTCCATCGCCGACGGGATCGCATCCGCCAGCACGTTGAGCTCGGCGTTCACCTCGATGCGCAGCGCCTGAAAGACGCGCTTGGCGGGGTGTCCTGCGCGCTGCGCAGCGGCGGGTGTGGCGGCGATGAGGATCTCGACGAGTTCGCCCGAGCGGGTGATCGGCTGCTTCTCGCGCGCGGCGATGATGAACCGTGCGTAGCGACCCGCGAGCTTCTCCTCGCCGTAGCGTTCGAAGATGCGGCGGAGGTTGCCTTCGCTGTATGTCGCGATGACCTCCGCGGCGGTGACGCCCTTCGTCTGGTCCATGCGCATGTCGAGCGGGGCATCCTTCGAGTACGCGAAGCCGCGGTCGGCTTCGTCGAGCTGAAGCGATGAGACACCGAGGTCGAACAGGATGCCAGCGGCTCCCTGTGCGTGCAGCCCGATCTCGTCGTACACGGTGTGCACGAGAGTGACCCGGTCCTTGAACCGTGCCAGCCGCTCCCCCGCGATGCGCAGGGCGTCGGTGTCTCGGTCGAGACCGACGAGACGGATGTTCGGGAACCGCTCGAGAAGCGCCTCGGAGTGGCCGCCCATGCCGAGGGTGGCATCGACGAGCACCGCTCCGTCGGCCTGGAGTGCCGGAGCGAGCAGCTCGACGCAGCGGTCGAGCAGGACGGGGGTGTGGATGTCGCGGAGGTTCATGATCTTTCTCGGGTGACCTCTGTGTGTCGGAGACCAGGGCCCTGATCCCCCTCCGCTTCTCGACCCGGCACCGGGGAAGTGTGTCGGGGCAGGAGCGGCGGGGCATCACAGCCGTGGTCAGAACAGTCCCGGAATCACCTCCTGCTCGAGATCGGCATATGTCTCCTCGCCGGCCGCGAGGTACGTGTTCCAGCTCTCTGCATCCCAGATCTCGGCGTGGGCGCCGACACCGGTGACGATGAGTTCCTTCTGCAGGCCCGCGTACTGGCGAAGGTGCACGGGGATGGTGATGCGGTTCTGGCTGTCGGGCATCTCCGCACTCGCACCGGAGAGGAACAGACGCATGAAGTCACGCGCCTGCTTGTTCGCGAGCGGCGCCTGACGGATCCGCTCGTGCATCAGCTCGAATTCGGCCGTACTGAAGACGTAGAGGCAGCGTTCCTGCCCTCGCGTGACGACGATGCCGCCACCGAGGTCTTCGCGGAACTTCGCGGGAAGGATGACCCGTCCCTTGTCGTCCAACTTCGGAGAATGCGTTCCCAGCAACATCAGCCATCACCCCCTCTCCGTCCGGCCAACTCGAGGTGCGCCCCACTTTACTCCACTTTCCTCCACAAACCTACGGTCAATCCAGGGATAAGCGCCCTAGATCGATGCGGGCGCGCCGAACACCCGCGTGATTACGCGGTGGAGAGGAGTGGAGGGGAGGTGGAGGGCGGTGGAGCGCCAGCGGCGGAAAGAGCTCACCGGGGAGCGCAGAGCCGATCCTCACCCCGCGATCGCGGCGTGAAACGACGAAGGCCCGGATGCTCAGAGCATCCGGGCCTTCGAAGAAGATGTGTTGTCGGTCAGTGACCGTCTTGGCGGCGATCCCACCTGTCGTTCATGCGATCCATGAAGGATGCGGAACTGTGCTGCTTGGGCGCCCGCTCACGGGGAGCCGCGGAGACGGGCTTGCGCACCGGGGTGACGGCCAGCATCACGCCACCGAGCATCGCGGCGAATCCGATGACGCCGACGACGACGCCCCAGACATCACCGAGCACCACACCGACGATGAGCCCACCCACACCGGCGAGGAGCAGCAATGCTCCGTACACGAGATTGCGGTAGCTGAGTGCGCGATCGCCTGACGGCGCACTGACGACATCTGCGTCGTTGTGGAGGAGATGGCGTTCCATCTCGTCGAGCAGACGCTGCTCCTGTTCGGAGAGTGGCATTTCGTCCCCCTCGGGTATCGTCCGTCCATTCTACGCGCGGTATGCGGGTCTGGGCTAGCCGTTCGACCCTCTGTTGGCTTTACGTATGCTGGGAGTCGTGCCGTCCCCCACACTCGTCCCCGACGCCGTCGCCGCGCGCCTGCAGCTGTTCCTCGAGCGGATGAGGAGCGAGGCGGTCGAGTACGGACCCGATGCCTCGGGCCTCGTCGACTCCGCCGCCGGCACCCTGGTCGGAGGCAAGCGCCTGCGTGCCAGGTTCTGCCACGCAGGGTGGCAGGCGGTCGCGCGGTTCCGCGACCGCGACGCGCAGGAGACCGCCGCACTCTGGGACGTCTGTGCGGCTCTGGAGATCTTCCAGTCCGCCGCGCTCGTGCACGACGACCTCATCGACAACTCCGACACCCGCCGCGGTCGCCCGGCCGCGCACCGCGAGCTCGAGAGCACCCACCGAGAGTCCGGATGGCAGGGCGATGCCGCGGCGTTCGGGCGCTCGTCGGCGATCCTCCTCGGCGACCTGCTGGTGGCCTGGAGCGACGACCTGCTCGAAGAGGCGATCGCGGCACTCCCCCATGCCGCCGCCGTCCGTCGCGAATACGCCCGGATGCGCCGCGACGTCACGGTCGGGCAGTACCTCGACATCGCCGAGGAATCCGCGTGGAGCGTTCATGCGACCGACTCGCACGTCAAGCGAGCCCTTCGAGTCGTGTCGCTCAAGTCCGCCAGGTACAGCATCGAGCAGCCGCTCGTCCTCGGGGCGTCGATCGCGGACGGCGATGCCGATCAGATCGCCGCTCTTCGTCGGTTCGGACACCCGGTGGGCATGGCGTTCCAACTCCGCGACGATGTGCTCGGCGTCTACGGCGATGCCGCCGTCACCGGGAAGCCCGCGGGCGACGATCTGCGCGAGGGCAAGCGCACGGTGCTGGTGGCGCTCACCCGGCAGACGCTCGACACGTCGGCCAGGAACCTGTTCGACGAGATGCTCGGCGACCCCGATCTCACCGCCGAGCAGGTCGCGTTCCTGCAGGCGACGATCTCGGGCTCCGGCGCGCTCGAGCGCGTCGAGCGCATGATCGATGCGTACGCCGTCGAAGCAGACCGAGCGCTGTCGGGCGCGAAGCTCGACAACGCCGCCGTCGGCAGCCTGCGCGATCTCGCACGCGCGGCGACCGTCCGGACGGCCTGACGGCGCAGCCCATCGCGTCGGCGCCGACTCTGCTCGAGTCCGCGCGACGCAGGTCGGACGAGCGTCCGTCAGGCGAGCGTGCGGGCGACGCGACGGACCGCGCTCTTGTGTCCGGCGAGGAGAGCGTCGATGGGCGAGCGGCCCAGTTCCTCGTCGGCGGCGAGCAGCCAGTCGATGACCTCGTCGTCGGTGAATCCGGCATCCTGCAGGACGATGATCGTTCCGCGCAGCGACGACAGCGGGTGGCCGTCGACGATGAACACCGAGGGGACGGCGAAGACTCCGGAGCGGCGCGAGCCGATGAGGTAGTGCTCGTCGATCAGCCGGCGTACGCGACCGAGCGACTCGTCGAGGACGTCGACGAGATCGGGCATCGCCAGCCATTCGGTGGCGGTCACGCTGTTCTCGGACCCCTGGGTCTCGGACTGCGGGGTTTCGGAGGACTTGCTTTCAGACGGCACAGACACGTTGCAACTATCTCATCTCTGCGCGTCGGTCGCATTTCCGAGCGCGCGATCACTCCAGTCACACGCGTCACTTCTGTTGACTTCCGTATACATACGTGTCAGCGTGGGCAGACGCCGAACAAGGGGGATCACCTTGAGAACGCATGCTGTCGCGCGCCGGACGCGCTATCTCCAGCTGGGGGTGCCCGCCGCCGTTCTGGGAACACTGACCGGTGCGATCGCCGTCGCTCCCGCGTCCGCTGACGCCGTCACACCACCCGTCGAACGCCTGCAGGCTGCGGCGACCCTGGGCGTCGCTGCACAGACCGCGCCGGTCGCTTACACCGTTCGACCCGGCGACACGATCTCGTCCATCGCGAGCCGATTCGGGCTGCGCACGGTCGACGTGCTCGCCTGGAACGGTCTGACCTGGCGTTCGGTGATCTACCCGGGGCAGAAGCTCTCGCTCTCTGGAGCCTCCGCACCCGTCACCCCCGTCGCTCCGCCGAAAGCACCGTCGAGCACGACCCACGTCGTCGTCGCGGGAGACACGGTCTTCGCGATCGCGAAGAAGTACGGCACCACTGTCGACAAGATCCTGGCGGCGAACGGCCTCAGCCGGGCATCCGTCATCTACCCCGGTCAGAAGCTGGCGGTCTCCGGTACGTCGGCGGCACCCGCCGCATCCGTCGCTCCGGCATCTCCTCCTCCCGTCGCGACGGGCAGCAAGACCCACGCTGTCACCGCCGGCGACACACTGTTCGGAATCGCGCAGAAGTACGGCACCACCGTGTCGAAGCTCTACTCTCTGAACGGCCTCGCGGCAGGCTCGATCATCTATCCGGGGCAGAAGATCACGGTCTCCGCCCCGACCCCTGCCCCGGCGTCCGCGCCGGCCTCGGCGACGAAGACGCCACCGCAGCTCTTCGCCACCCTCGACGCCGAGCAGGCGGGAAACGCGTCGCTCATCATCCGCGTCGGTCGCGAGCTCGGAGCATCCGACAAGGCCGTCGCCATCGCGCTGGCCACCGCGATGGTCGAGTCCAGCATGCGCAATGTGACGTGGGGCGACCGGGACTCGCTCGGGCTGTTCCAGCAGCGTCCGAGCATGGGATGGGGCACACCCGAGCAGGCGGTCGACGCCGAGCGGAGCACCAGAGTGTTCTACGGGGGCGCCTCCGACCCGAACGGACAGGCCTCCCGCGGGCTTCTCGACATCGCAGGCTGGGAGGGCAAACGGTTCACCGATGCCGCCCAGGCGGTGCAGATCTCGGCCTACCCCGAGCGATACGGCCAGTGGGAGACCCAGGCATATCAGTGGCTCGGCATCCACGGTTGACCCGCTTCCGGGCAAACCCGCAGGGTCGAGGGGCGAGCCGCTCCCCGAGCTTTCAGGCAGTTCTCCATAGAATCTTGACGTGACGACCAATCAGCAGGCCGACCCCCTCATCGGGCGGCTTGTCGACGGTCGGTACCGGGTGCGAGCCAGAATCGCCCGCGGAGGCATGGCCACGGTCTACGTCGCGACCGACCTGCGCCTCGAACGACGCATCGCGCTGAAGGTCATGCATGCGCACCTCAGCGATGACTCGGCCTTCCAGAGCCGCTTCATCCAGGAGGCACGCGCCGCCGCTCGTCTCGCCGATCCCCACGTCGTCAACGTGTTCGATCAGGGGCAGGACGGCGAACTCGCCTACCTGGTGATGGAGTACCTCCCGGGGATCACGCTGCGAGAGCTGCTGCGCGAGCAGAAGCGGCTCACGATCCCGCAGACCATCACGATCATGGACGCCGTGCTCGCCGGACTCTCCGCAGCCCACCGCGCCGGAATCGTGCACCGCGACGTCAAGCCCGAGAACGTGCTGCTGGCCGAGGACGGTCGGATCAAGATCGGCGACTTCGGTCTCGCGCGCGCCACCACCGCGAACACGGCGACCGGGCAGCAGCTGCTCGGCACGATCGCCTATCTCGCCCCCGAACTCGTCACACGGGGCACCGCGGACGCCCGGAGCGACATCTACGCGCTCGGGATCATGCTGTACGAGATGCTGGTGGGCGAGCAGCCCTACAAGGGCGAACAGCCGATGCAGATCGCGTTCCAGCACGCGACCGAATCCGTGCCGCGCCCGAGCGTGCGCAACCCGGGGGTGCCGGAACAACTCGACGAACTCGTGCTGTGGGCCACCGAGAAGTCCCCGGACGAGCGTCCGGACGACGCCGGGCAGATGCTCGATCGTCTCCGTGAGATCGAACGAGGCCTCGGCATCGCTCCCGCCGTCGCCGCAGCCACCACATCGCAGCGCTCGCAGGCCGACTCGGCCGATCTGACCAAGGTCATGCCGAGCACGATGGTGATCGCCGACCCGACGGCGCCCGCTCCCGCAGCGATCGACAATGCCACGCTCCTCCGCCGCCGATCATCACGGCGTCGCGCGCGCGGAGCGTTCCTGCTGACACTCGTGCTGCTTCTCGCGACCGTGGCCGGAGGCGTGGGCTGGTGGTTCGGCTCAGGACCCGGCTCCCTCGTGGCCGTGCCGAGCGTCGCAGGACTGTCGTACGACGATGCTGCCGCAGCTCTCACCGCAGAAGGCTTCGCGCCTGTGCGCGGCGAGGAGAACTCGATCGACGTGGCGCGAGACGAGACGATCCGCACCGACCCGGATGAGGGCGAGCGCCTCGACAAGGGCGCGGAGGTCACGGTCTACATCTCCACCGGACCCGCATCGCACACCGCCGAGACCCTGAACGGCAAGACCGAGCAGGAGGCCCGCGACTACCTGGCCGACATGAAGGTCAACGTCACCGAGACGCCGCTCGTGCTCTTCTCCGACGCCGACGCGGGCAGAGTCATCAACGCCTTCGTGACGCCTCGCGACGGCGGCGAGGTGTACGCATGCGCCGAGGGATGCGAGCTGCTCGAAGACGACACCGTCGAGCTCTACGTCTCGGCAGGTGCCTTCCCCGATGTCACCGGGCTCTCGGTGGATCAGGCGAAGAACACCCTGACCGACAAGCAGCTCAAGGTCTCGGACGAACTCCTCTACGACTACAGCGAGTCGATGGACAAGGATCTGGTCCTCGGCGTCGCCGACCGCCCGGAGAAGGGCAACTGGCGCCCGGGAGAGACGGTGCAGCTCATCGTCTCGAAGGGTCCGCAGCTCTACGACGTTCCCGATGTGACGGGCAGGACCCTGGTCGAGGCGAAGCAGGTCCTCGAGGATGCCGGTTTCACCGCCAGCTACGCCGCGTGGGGCGATCTCCCCGGCTTCGGCGAGATGGCCAAGGTCACCGCACAGGATCCGGGCTCCGACAAGCAGCTGCCTCGGGGCGGAACGGTGCAGCTCTCCATCCAGCTCAGCGGATGACGACCCGCTGCTGACGTCACCGCCACAGGCCGACGCCGCTGCCGTCAGACCACGTCGACAGACGAAAGAACCGCCCTCCCGAGAACGGGAGGGCGGTTCTTCGTGTCGGTGTCTGCGATCAGCGCTTCTCGAGCTCCTCAGCCACGAGGAAGGCGAGCTCCAGCGACTGCATGTGGTTCAGACGCGGGTCGCAGAGGCTCTCGTAGCGGGTCGCCAGGGCGGCCTCGTCGATGTGCTCGGATCCGCCGAGGCACTCGGTGACGTCGTCACCGGTGAGCTCGACGTGGATGCCGCCGGGGAACGTCCCTGCGGCGCGATGCGCCTCGAAGAAGCCGCGCACCTCATCGACGACATCGTCGAAGCGACGCGTCTTGTAACCCGTGGGGGTCGTGATGCCGTTGCCGTGCATCGGGTCGGTGACCCACAGCGGCTGCGCACCCGAGTCGCGGACGGCCTCGAGCAGCGGCGGCAGAGCGTCGCGGATCTTGCCGGCTCCCATGCGCGTGATGAACGTCAGTCGTCCGGGCTCGCGGTTCGGGTCGAGCTTGTCGATCAGGGCCAGAGCCGTCTCGGGCGTCGTGGTCGGACCGAGCTTGACGCCGATGGGGTTGCGGATCTTCGAGAAGTAGTCGATGTGCGCGCCGTCGAGCTCGCGGGTGCGCTCCCCGATCCACAGGAAGTGCGCCGAGGTGTTGAACGGCGTGTCCGTGCGGGAGTCGATGCGGGTCATCGGGCGCTCGTAGTCCATCAGCAGGCCCTCGTGGCCCGTGAAGAACTCGACGCGGGTGAGCTCGTCGAAGTCGGCGCCGGCCGCCTCCATGAACTTGATGGCGCGGTCGATCTCGGCGGCCATGCGCTCGTAGCGCTGGTTCGCCGGGTTCTGCGCGAAGCCCTTGTTCCACGAGTGCACCTCACGCAGGTCGGCGAAACCACCCTGCGTGAACGCGCGGATGAGGTTCAGCGTCGACGCTGCCGTGTGGTACCCCTGAAGCAGACGACCCGGGTCGGCACGGCGCGAGCCCTCGGTGAAGTCGTACCCGTTCACGATGTCGCCGCGGTAGGCGGGCAGGGTGACGTCGCCGCGAGTCTCGGTGTCGCTCGAACGCGGCTTGGCGAACTGACCGGCCATGCGGCCCATCTTCACGACAGGCATCGAGGCGCCATACGTCAGCACGACCGCCATCTGCAGGACGGTCTTGATCCGGTTGCGGATCTGATCGGCGGTGGCGCCGGCGAACGTCTCTGCGCAGTCGCCACCCTGGAGCAGGAAAGCCCGCCCGGATGCTGCGCGCGCGAGACGGTCGCGGAGGTTGTCGACCTCGCCGGCGAACACCAGGGGCGGAAGCGCTGCGATCTGCGACGAGACCTCGGAGACGCGCTCGGCGTCGGGCCACTGAGGCTGCTGCTTGATCGGGAGCGAGCGCCACGCGTCAAGCGCGTCGATGTGGTGCTGGAGCATGAGACCAGCCTAGTGCGCGCGGCGGGGGCGAGATGCCTCAGGAGCGCTCTGTGACGCGGGCCGGCAGGCGGTCCTTCACGGTCGACGCGTAGACGTCGTCGTACTGCTGTTCTCCCAGTCGCTGCAGCGCGACCATGATCTCGTCCGTGACGGATCGGAGGATGTACCGGTCGTTCTCCATGCCCGCGTATCGCGAGAAGTCCAGAGGCTCTCCGATGACGATCCCGACGCGCACCACACGCGGCAGACGCTGCCCGATCGGCATCGCCGTGTCGGTGTCGACCATGATCACCGGGATGACCGGAACCTTCGCTTCCATCGCCATGCGCGCGATGCCGGTACGGCCACGGTAGAGACGTCCGTCGGGGCTGCGGGTTCCCTCGGGGTAGATCCCGAGCAGATCGCCTCGTCCCAGCACCTGCAACCCGGTGTTCAGCGACGCCTCCGAGGCCTTGCCGCCCGAGCGATCGATGGGGATCTGCCCGGTGGCCTTCATGAAGAACTTGGTGGCCCAGCCCTTGAGCCCTCGTCCGGTGAAGTAGTCGCTCTTCGCGAGGAACGACATCGGACGGTCGATCATCAGCGGGAGGAAGATCGAGTCGGCGAACGAGAGGTGGTTGCTGGCGAGGATCGCCGCACCGTTCGCGGGGATGTTCGCACGACCGACCACCCATGGTCGGAAGACGGCCTTCACCACGGGGCCGATCGCGACGTACTTCATCAGCCAGTAGAACATCGAGGTGAAGTCTAGCGCCGTGACCGGCATCCACCAGCGCCGCTGATGATCGCAGATGATTTGGCGACTGAGTCTCATCAGAAGTGCGACCCGGTGTCATGCTCTAGACTCGTGTGCAACCCAGTGCCCGACCGGTACCGAAGGAGCTGCCGTGGTCCAGTTTGAAGTCCCCGCCGTCGTCCCCGCCGATCCCGATGCGAACGTCGCCGACCTGCTGGCGAAGCGCGTCGAGGCCACGCCGGATCGTCCTCTGTTCGCGGTTCCCGACGGAGACGGATGGCGTGACATCTCCGCCGCCGATTTCCAGACCGCGGTGATCGCGCTCGCGAAGGGCTTCGTCGCCGCGGGCATCCAGCCGGGCGAGAAGGTGGGCTTCCTCGCCCGCACCACCTACGAGTGGACCCTGGTCGACTTCGCGCTCTTCTATGCCGGCGCGGTGATGGTCCCGATCTACGAGACCAGCTCACCGTCGCAGATCCAGTGGATCCTCGAAGACTCCGGCGCGATCGCCGTCATGGTCGAGTCCCCCGAGCACTTCGCTCGGCTCGACGAGGTCCGCGGCGACCTCCCCCTGCTCCGCGAGGTCTGGCAGCTTCACCTCGGGGCCATCGACACGCTGACCGCCCAGGGAGCGTCGGTGACGGACGCCGAGATCGAGCGTCTCCGCAACATCGCCGTCGGATCCGACATCGCGACGCTCATCTACACGTCGGGGTCGACGGGTCGCCCCAAGGGCTGCGTTCTCACGCACAGCAACTTCGTCGAGCTCTCCCGCAACTCCGCCAAGGCGTTGGACGCGGTCGTGCAGACCCCCGGGTCCTCGACCCTGCTGTTCATCACGACCGCGCATGTCTTCGCTCGATTCATCTCGATCCTGAACATCCACGCGGGCGTCCGCACGGGGCATCAGCCCGACACCCGACAGCTGCTGCCGGCACTCGGATCCTTCAAGCCGACCTTCCTCCTCGCCGTGCCGCGCGTGTTCGAGAAGGTCTACAACTCGGCCGAGCAGAAGGCCGAGGCCGGCGGCAAGGGCAAGATCTTCCGGGCGGCGGCGGACGTCGCCATCGAGCACTCCAAGCTGCTCGAAGCGGGGAAGAGCGTCCCGTTCGGGACCCGGCTCAAGTTCGCCCTGTTCAACAAGCTCGTCTACAGCAAGCTGCGCGAGGCGATGGGCGGCAGGATCGTCTACGCCGTCTCAGGATCCGCTCCGCTCGGCGCGCGACTCGGTCACTTCTTCCACAGCCTCGGCGTCGTGATCCTCGAGGGCTACGGCCTCACCGAGACCACGGCTCCGGCCACGGTGAACCTCGCCGACAAGTCGAAGATCGGCACAGTCGGGCCCGCTCTCCCCGGCGTCGGCGTGCGGCTCGCGGATGACGGCGAGATCGAGGTCCGAGGCGTCAACGTCTTCAAGGAGTACTGGAACAACCCCGAGGCCACGGCCGAGGCATTCAGCGAGGGCGGCTGGTTCCACACCGGAGACATCGGCAGCTTCGACTCCGAGGGCTTCCTCACGATCACCGGCCGCAAGAAGGAGATCATCGTCACGGCCGGCGGCAAGAACGTCGCGCCCGCCGCACTCGAGGACCCGATCCGTGCGAATCCGATCATCGGACAGGTCGTCGTCGTGGGCGACCAGCGCCCGTTCATCTCGGCGCTGATCACGCTCGACTCCGAGATGCTTCCCACCTGGCTCGCGAACGCCGGACTCGACAAGGACATGACCCTCGCGGTCGCCGCGAAGAACGACGCTGTGCGTGCGGAGATCCAGAAGGCGGTGGATGCTGCGAACAGCCGCGTCTCGCGCGCAGAGTCCATCCGCAAGTTCACGATCCTCGACAGCGAGTGGACCGAGGCATCCGGTCACCTCACTCCCAAGCTGTCCATCAAGCGGAACGTGATCATGAGCGACTTCGCCGACGAGGTGGCCGCGATCTACGACGAGCCCGTCTCGACGACCAACGTCGCCATCGGGGGCTGAGGCCCCTGCATAAGAGAAGGGCCCCGCTTCGGCGGGGCCCTTCTCTTATGCAGGTGCGAGTCAGAACCAGGAGCTCTCGCGCACCTCGCGCATCGCGCGCTTGCGGGTCTCGGCGTCGAGGCGGGTCAGGTAGAGCTTGCCGTCGAGGTGATCCGTCTCGTGCTGCAGCGCCTGCGCCAGAAGACCGTCGCCCTCGAGTACCACGGGCTCGCCGTCGAGATCGATGCCCTCGACGCGGGCCCACGGGTGGCGAAGCGCATCGTGCCAGAGACCGGGTACGGACAGGCACCCCTCCCCCGTCGGCACGGGCTCGCCGCGGACCTCGGTCAGCACCGGGTTGAGCACGTAGCCGATGTCGCCGTCGATGTTGTAGCTGAACGCCCGAACGGCGACACCGATCTGCGGTGCCGCGACACCGGCACGCCCCGGCACCTCCACGGTGTCGACGAGGTCGGCGACCAGAGCGCGCACTCCGTCATCGATCTGGTCGATCGGTGCACAGACGGTGCGGAGCACGGGGTCTCCGAAGACCCGGATCTCACGGATGGACATCAGGCTCCCTTCGCCCGGAGTCCCTCGACCAGAAGCGCGGCAAGCTCACGAGCTGCGACCCGCGTCTCGGGCTGAAGGTTCGCGAACACGATGGTTCCGCCACCGGCGATCTGGGCGTCGTACGGCATCCGCACCACTTTCTTCGCGCGTGTGCGGAAATGGGTCTCGAGTTCGTTGAGACGCACCAGCGGTGCACCGGGTGTCGACTGGTTCAGCACGACCACCGCATCACGAGCCTGCTCGGCATACCCGTTGCTCTCCAGCCAGGTCAACGTCTCGGACGCGAGACGCGCCTCATCGACGCTGAGCCCCGACACGATCACGATCTGGTCGGCGAGGTCGAGCGTCGCCGACATCACCGAATGGACGATGCCCGTTCCGGTGTCGGTGAGCACGAGCGAGTAGTAGTGGGCAGCGACACCGGCCACGTCACGGTAGTCGTCGTCGCTGAAGGCCTCGGCGATCCGTGGATCCGAATCCGAGGCGAGCACGTCGAGGCGAGTGGCATCGCGTGCGACGATCGCGGAGATGTCGTGATAGCCCTTGACCTCGTCGTGGATGCGCACGAGGTCGCGCACGGACTTGTTGTGATGCGGGCGCACGACGCGATCGGCGAGGGTGCCGCGGTCAGGATTGGCGTCCACGGCGATCACGCGGTCATCGCGCGCGTCAGCAAGAGCCATGCCGAGCAACGCCGTGATGGTCGTCTTGCCCACACCGCCCTTGCGCGAGAGGACGGGGACGAACCGCGCCCCGCCGACGATCGGCGCGGCGATCCGCGCGCTCAGCGCCTTGCGCTCACGCGCACGGCGACCGTCGCCGATGTTGATCCTCCGGCCGGAGATCGTGTACAGGAAATGACTCCACGCGCCCTCCGGCTCCGGCTTCGTGAGTCGATGCGGATCGAGCAGCCGATCCGCGGTGAGCAGGTCGGCGCTCTCGCGCGAGGAGTCGCCGAGATCGTCCAGTCGCTTCGCGGCGAGCTGCACCTCGGCGCGACCCGCTCTGGTCGCCTGAGTGGCGACGGTCTTGGGCTTCGATGCGTCCACTGACGGGCTCTCCTTCTGAGCGAGCGATGCCGCTGCCGACCTCCGCGACGTGGGGCCTGTCTCGATGTCGGCGCGCGCCTTGGCGACGAATGCTGCGGCTGCCGCAGCCTGCGCCGCGACAGTGTCGGTCGACGGGGAGGTGGGCGACGGCCGCACCGCAGGAGCAGGCGAGGCGACGGGCTCGGACGCTTCCGGAGCGGAAGTCTGCTTCTCGGGCGCGGGCTTCTGCGCGATGGCGGGCTCGATCACAAGCTCAGGCGCGGGCGATGCCTCCTGCTCGGGCTCGGCGGTGTCCTCAGGCTCGGGCTCGACATCAGTCGCAGGCTCGACATCAGCCTCAGGCTCGAGATCAGCCGCAGGCTCGAGATCAGCCGCAGGCTCGACATCAGCCTCAGGCTCGGCATCAGTCGCAAGCTCGACATCGACATCGACATCGACATCGACATCGACATCGGCCGCGGGCTCAGGCTCAGGCTCAGGCTCAGGCTCAGGCTCAGTTGCGGCTTCGGCTTCGGCTTCGGCTTCGGACTCTGCGGCCGCTGCGATCGACGCATCGGCATCACGCTCAGCCGCGGTGTCGGGCACCTCGTCGGTGTCGGACTCCGGCTCGGCGACAGCATCCGCCGCCGATGCGGCCTCGATGGGCTCTGCGGGGAGCTCGATGACCATCGGGGCAGAACCCAGCGATGGCTGCGAGGTCTCGATCGCGGCGGCAGTGTCGGCTGCCGCCTTGGCCGCGGCGACCGGCTCGTCGATGATGAGGTCGGCGACGACCTCACCGTCGACGATGCCGTCGTCCTCGAGCTCATCCTCGTCGTCCTTCGGGAACACGACGCTCACCTGAGCGGTGTTGCCGAGGATGCCGATTCCCGAGGTGTCCAGGGATGCGGCGTCGTCGAGCACCCCTCTGGACTCCTCGTCCGGCGTTCCTGCCACTTTCTTCGGGGTCACGTTGTCGCTCCAAGCTTGTGCGGGCCTCGGGTGCGCTGCGTCGAGCGCGGCCTCGCCCGCACAAGATTAGTGCGCCGGGCTGATGACGACCAAAAGATCTCCTGCTTCGACCTGCTGGGTGGCGCCGATGGCGAGCCGTTCGACGACACCATCGACCGAGGCGGTGATGGCCGCCTCCATCTTCATGGCCTCGATCGACGCGACCGGCTCGCCGGCACGCACCGAGGCGCCGATCTCGACCTTGAGCGTCACCACTCCCGAGAACGGCGCCGCGACCTGGCCCGGCACCGAGGTGTCGGCCTTCTCGACCTCGTGGGCGTCGACAGCCACCGCGCGATCGCGCACGAACACCGGTCGCAGCTGACCGTTGAGAGTGGTCATGACCGTGCGCATGCCCTTGTCGTCAGCATCGCCGATGGCCTCGAGCCCGACGAACAGCTGGACTCCTCGGTCGATCTCGACGAGGTGCTCCTGACCCTGCACGAGCCCGTACAGGTAGTCGCTGGTGTCGAGCACCGAGAGATCGCCGAACTGCTCCCGCATCTGCGTGAACTCGCGCATCGGCGCAGGGAACAGCAGTGTGTTCAGTCGCGCACGTCGCGTCGCGCTGTCGCCCGCCAGCGCAGCCTCGTCCTCCGCCGAGATCTCGGTGACCCCTGTGCGGACGGCACGGCCTGCAAGCACCTTGGTCCGGAACGGCTCCGGCCACCCGCCGGGGAGGTCACCGAGCTCACCCGCCATGAAGCCCACGACGGAATCCGGGACGTCGTACTTGCCGGGGTTGGCCTCGAAATCCGCGGGGTCGGCTTTCACGGCCGCGAGGTGCAGAGCGAGATCACCGACGACCTTCGACGACGGGGTCACCTTGGGCACTCGACCGAGGACGCGGTCGGCCGCGGCGTACATGTCCTCGATGAGCTCGAAGTCGTCCGCCAGCCCGAGCGCCTTGGCCTGCTGCCGGAGGTTCGAGAGCTGACCGCCAGGGATCTCATGGTGGTAGACGCGTCCTGTGGGACCCGGCAGGCCGGATTCGAACGGCGCGTAGACACGGCGCACCGCCTCCCAGTACGGCTCGAGGTCGGAGACGTTGCCGAGATCGATGCCGCTGTCGCGGTCGGTGTGCGCGAGCGCGGCGACGAGCGACGACAGCGACGGCTGGCTCGTGGTCCCCGAGAGCGGCGCGGATGCCGCATCCACGGCGTCCACCCCCGCGGCGCTTGCCGCGAGAAGCGTCGCGAGCTGCCCACCGGGGGTGTCGTGCGTGTGCAGATGCACGGGGAGGTCGAACCGCTCCCGCAGGGCCGTGACGAGCTTCGCGGCCGCGGCGGGGCGCAGCAGCCCTGCCATGTCCTTGATGGCGATGATGTGGGCGCCGGCCGCCACGATCTGCTCGGCGAGGCGCAGGTAGTAGTCGAGCGTGTAGAGGTCCTCGGCCGGGTTGAGCAGGTCGCCCGTGTAGCAGAGCGCCACCTCGGCGACCGCCGTGACGGTGTTGCGGACGGCCTCGATCGCGGGGCGCATCTGCTCGACGTCGTTGAGCGCGTCGAAGATCCGGAAGATGTCGACGCCGCTGGCGGCCGCCTCCTGCACGAAGGCCTCGGTCACCGCCGTCGGATACGGGGTGTAGCCCACCGTGTTGCGCCCGCGGAGCAGCATCTGGATCGCGACGTTCGGGAGCGCTGCTCGGAGCTTGTCGAGCCGCTCCCAAGGGTCCTCTCCGAGGAATCGGAGCGCGACGTCGTAGGTCGCACCGCCCCAGGCTTCGACGGAGAGAAGTCCCGGCGTCAGCCGGGCGATGTGCGGCGCGACGGCCACGAGGTCTCGCGTGCGCACCCGTGTCGCGAGCAGCGACTGGTGCGCGTCCCGGAAGGTCGTGTCCGTGATCGCGAGGGCGCTCTGCGCTCGCAGGCTCTCGGCGAAGCCCGCGGGGCCGAGCTCGAGGAGCCGCTGGCGCGAACCCGCCGCGGGCTCGGCGGCGAGGTCGATCTTCGGCAGCTTCGCCCGGGGATCGATCGAGCCCGGATGCGTGCCGTGCGGCTTGTTGACCGTGACGTCGACGAGCCAGTTCAGGATCCTCGTGCCACGGTCCTTCGACTCGCGCCCGCGGAGCAGATCCGGGCGCTCGTCGATGAACGACGTGCTCACGTCCCCGGCGATGAACGCGTCGTCGTCCAGCAGCGCCTGGAGGAAGGGGATGTTCGTCGAGACGCCGCGGATGCGGAACTCGGCCAACGCACGCCTCGCCCGCGCCACAGCCGCCGGGAAGTCGCGGCCGCGGCAGGTCAGCTTCGCCAGCATCGAGTCGAAGTGCGGGCTGATCTGCGCGCCCTGATGCACCGTGCCGCCGTCGAGCCGTATCCCGGCGCCGCCGGGCGAACGGTAGGTGGTGATCTTGCCGGTGTCCGGACGGAACCCCTGCGTGGGGTCCTCCGTCGTGATGCGGCACTGCAGCGCGGCGCCCCGCACGTGCAGGTTCTTCTGCTCGAGCCCCAGCTCGACGAGCGTCTGACCGGCCGCGATGCGCATCTGACTCTGAACGAGGTCGACGTCGGTCACCTCTTCGGTGACGGTGTGCTCGACCTGGATGCGGGGATTCATCTCGATGAAGACGACCTCACCGGTGCGCTCCCCCGCCGTCTCCAGCAGGAACTCCACCGTGCCGGCGTTCTCGTATCCGATCGACCGGGCGAAGGCGACGGCGTATCCGTGCAGCGCGGTGCGGATGCTGTCGTCGAGGTTCGGGGCCGGTGCGATCTCGACCACCTTCTGGTGACGGCGCTGCACCGAGCAGTCGCGCTCGAAGAGATGCACGGTCTCGCCCGACTTGTCGGCGAGGATCTGCACCTCGATGTGGCGCGGACGCAGCACCGCCTGCTCCAGGAACATCCGCGGATCGCCGAACGCGCTGGCCGCCTCGCGCATGGCCTCGGCGAGAGCGGGGGCGAGTTCGGCCGCACTCTCGACGCGGCGCATGCCGCGGCCGCCGCCACCCGCGACGGCCTTGGCGAACAGGGGGAAGCCGATCTCGGCGGACTGGGCGACGAGCGCGTCGACGTCATCGGATGCCTCGGTCGACCGGAGCACGGGGACCCCGGCCTCGATCGCATGACGCTTGGCCTCGACCTTGTTGCCCGCCATCTCGAGGACCTTCGCGGGCGGACCGATGAAGACGATGCCGTTCGCGGCCGCCTTCTCGGCGAGCTCGGGGTTCTCGGAGAGGAACCCGTATCCCGGGTAGATCGCGTCGGCACCCGCATCCTTCGCGACCCGGATGATCTCGTCGACGTCGAGGTAGGCGCGGACCGGATGACCCCGTTCGCCGATCTCGTACGCCTCATCGGCTTTGAGCCGATGGACCGATCCACGGTCTTCGTGCGGGAAGACCGCGACCGTCCTCGCCCCGACTTCGAAAGCCGCACGGAAGGCACGGATCGCGATCTCGCCGCGGTTCGCCACAAGGATCTTCTGGAACATGCACACCTCTGGGGGCTCGATGCACGCCTGATTCGTCGCGCATGGGGCGGGGCTGAGTGTGCACCCAGCCTAGGGGAAGGTAACGTGGTGTTCGTGCACGTACTCAGCGTCAGCTCTCTCAAGGGAGGCGTCGGCAAGACGACCGTGACCCTCGGCTTGGCCTCAGCGGCCTTCGCCCGTGGTGTCCGAACGCTCGTCGTCGACCTCGACCCGCAGTCCGATGTGTCCACTGGCATGGACATCCAGGTGGCCGGCCGGCTCAACATCGCCGATGTCCTGGCGAACCCGAAGGAGAAGGTCGTCCGTCAGGCGATCACCTCGAGCGGCTGGGCGAAGGTGCACCCCGGAACCATCGACGTGCTGATCGGCAGCCCGTCCGCGATCAACTTCGACGGCCCGCACCCGAGCGTCCGCGACGTCTGGAAGCTCGAAGAGGCGCTGGCAGCGGTCGAAGCCGACTACGACCTGGTCCTCGTCGACTGCGCGCCGTCGCTCAATGCCCTCACGCGCACCGCGTGGGCGGCCAGCGACCGCGTCATGGTCGTGACCGAACCGGGACTCTTCTCCGTCGCCGCAGCCGACCGCGCACTTCGCGCGATCGAGGAGATCCGCCGAGGCCTCTCCCCTCGCCTGCAGCCGCTCGGCATCGTCGTCAACCGTGTGCGACCGCAGTCGATCGAGCACCAGTTCCGCATCAAGGAACTGCGCGACATGTTCGGCCCGCTCGTCCTCTCTCCCCAGCTGCCCGAGCGCACATCGCTGCAGCAGGCTCAGGGCGCGGCGAAGCCGCTCCACATCTGGCCCGGAGACTCGGCCCAGGAACTCGCCTCCGACTTCGACCAGCTGCTCGACCGGATCATCCGCACCGGTCGCATCCAGGTCGCGGAATCGGGCGCACAGGCCTGACCGCCCCGCAGACAGCAGAACGGCCATCCTCTCGCGAGGGTGGCCGTTTCTTCGTCTGGGGTCTGGGATGCGGCCTGCGGCCACGGATGCTCAGGCGGATCTCTTGGAGCGGCGCGCGGACAGCTCGTCGACGGGGTCGGGCGCCGTCGCATCGAATGCGACCAGCGTGGACTCCACCTCGCGGAGCACCTTTCCGACGGCGATTCCGAACACGCCCTGGCCACGGCTCACGAGGTCGATGACCTCGTCGTTCGAGGTGCAGAGGTAGACGGACGCTCCGTCGCTCATGAGCGTGGTTCCTGCGAGATCGCGGATGCCCGCTCGGCGGAGCTCGTCGACTGCCGTACGGATCTGCTGCAGTGAGATCCCGGTGTCGAGCAGGCTCTTCACGAGCTTGAGGACGAGGATGTCACGGAAGCCGTACAGCCGCTGCGACCCCGACCCGCTGGCGCCGCGTACGGTGGGCTCCACCAGCTCGGTGCGGGCCCAGTAGTCCAGCTGACGGTAGGTGATGCCTGCTGCACGAGCAGCCACGGCACCGCGGTACCCGACCTCGTCGTCCATGGCCGGAAGACCGTCCGTGAAGAGGAGTTCGGGTGCGAACCGCGGGTCGCCTGCACGCTCATCCGCATTCATCTGAAATCCTCCCTGGAGCTGTTACCTCCACGCTAGAGCAGGCCTCCGGCACCGGCAATGACATCCGCACCGCGCCGAAGGTGTGTCGCAATCAGTTCGTTACGAAAGCAACCGGGCGAGCGCGTCCTTGACGAAGAGCGAACGCACTTCATCGATCTTCGAGGCGAGGTTCGGAGCCATGTCACTCGCCTTCGCCCGCGAAGCGGCATCCGTTCGGCGCAGCAACGACGACATCGCCGATTCGATCAACGCGACCTCACGCTCGGCCCCCTGCCGCAGCGAGCGCAGGTGCCGAGGTTCGATGCCGTGGCGGTCGAGTGCGACCAAGCCCCTCAGCAGAGTGACCGTGGATTCCGGGTAGCTCTCCTGGGCGACGATCACGCCGGTGCTGATCGCGTCGTTGAGAAGCTGTGGCCCCGCACCGGCAGCAGAGAGCAGCTCACCGCGACGGTAGCGGCGCGGCGTCGGCGTGATCGACGGCGGCGGCACGAGTGCGGTCGATTCGCCGTTCGCCTCCGCCTCGTCGAGCTGCTCGCGGATGACGCTGAGAGGGAGATAGTGATCGCGCTGCAGCGTGAGGCCGAGGCGCAGTCGCTCGATGTCGGCCTGCGAGAACTTGCGGTATCCCGACTCGGTGCGCGAGGGAGTGACGATCCCCTGGACCTCCAGGAAGCGGAGCTTGCTGGAGGTGAGCTCGGGGAATTCCGGCGTGAGTCGCGCCAGGACCTGACCGATGCTCAGAAGACCCGCGGACGCCGAACGTTCGCGGGCGGGGGAAGCCGCCATCAGTCGGTCGCCGCGACGCGATCGACCGGGGAGGCGAAGAAGTTCAGTCGGAACTTGCCGACGCGAAGCTCGGTACCGTCGACCAGCGCACTGCGGTCGACGCGCTCACCGTTCACATACGTTCCGTTGAGCGAACGCTGGTCGATGATCTCGAAGGTCGAGCCCGTGCGGGTCACTTCGGCGTGACGACGCGACACCGTCACATCGTCGAAGAAGATGTCCGCCTCCGGGTGGCGCCCTACCGTGGTCACGTCCGTGTCGAGCAGGTAGCGTGCACCCGCGAGCGCTCCGGAGCGCACCAGAAGCAGTGCGGAACCGGAGGGAAGGGCCGCGATGGCGCTCTGCTCCACATCGGTGAGCTCCACGCCGAAAGGCACGAAGGAAAGGTCCGAGTCATGCCCGAACGTCTGCGTCACGTCGTGTCTCTGCTCGACGGGACGATGGATCGCGGCGTCTCCGCCCGATCGGCTCTGGCTGTCTGTCACTATGCCCTCCTAGTCCTCCAGACTAACTGATCCGCGGCCCCTCGCGGGAGCTCCCCCTCACACTCAGCCATCGCATACCGATGCTTCATAGGCTTGGCATGTGAAAACCACAGCTCGCCGCCTCCCCGCAGCCCCGACCGCCCTCGCGGCAGCCCTTCTCACCGCGTTCCTCGTCCTGTTCGCGCCGCTGTCGGCATCCGCTCACGACAGCCTGCTCGCGTCGTCGCCCGAGGCGGACAGCACGGTCGACGTCCTTCCCGCCGAACTCACCCTGACCTTCAGCGCGAAGCTGATCGACGGCGAAGGCGCGACCGAGATCGTCGTCACGGATCCCGAGGGCGACTCCGTGATTGAGGGCGCACCCACCCTGAACGGCGCCGTCGTCACCCAGCCCCTCGTATCCGAGGCGCCGGCCGGTGCGTATCACGTGGTCTGGAAGGTCGTCTCGAGCGACGGCCACCCCACCTCCGGCGAGTTCGACTTCACGGTCGCGAACGCCACAGAGAGCACCGCCACCGCCGAGCCGACGGCGTCACCCACGACTGCGGAGCCGACTCCCGCGGCGACCGCCGGGCCCGGAACCGACGTCACCCCCGCGCCGGAAGAGAGCGACTCGTCTCCCGCGACGACCATGATCTGGGTGCTCGCGATCGCGGGAGTGCTGGTGATCCTCGGCATCGTCGTCTGGCTCGTCACCCGCGGGCGCAGCGGCAATGCTCCCGCCGATTCCGACGCCCCCTCGGAGCGATAGGCTTAAGGCATGCCACACTACGATGTCGTCATCCTCGGTGCAGGTCCCGGCGGATACGTCGCTGCGGTTCGCAGCGCGCAGCTCGGTCTCTCCACCGCCATCATCGAAGAGAAGTACTGGGGCGGTGTGTGCCTCAATGTCGGCTGCATCCCCTCCAAGGCTCTCCTGAAGAACGCCGAGCTCGCGCACACGCTCAACCACAAGGCCGACTTCTTCGGCATCTCGGGTGAGTTCACGATCGACTACGGCAAGGCGTTCGACCGCAGCCGTGTCGTCGCCGACGGGCGCGTCAAGGGCATCCACTTCCTGATGAAGAAGAACAAGGTGACCGAGTACGACGGCCGCGGCACCTTCACCGGCCCGAAGGCGATCTCGGTCGCCAAGGCCGACGGCACCACCGAAGAGGTGACCTTCGACAACGCCATCATCGCGACCGGTTCGAAGGTGCGCCTGCTCCCCGGCGTGCAGCTCAGCGACAACGTCGTGACCTACGAGGAGCAGATCCTCTCCCGAGAGCTTCCGAAGTCGATCGTCATCGTCGGAGCCGGCGCCATCGGCATGGAGTTCGCCTATGTCATGACGAACTACGGTGTCAAGGTCACGATCATCGAGTTCCTCGACCGCGCGCTCCCCAATGAGGACGCGGACGTGTCGAAGGAGATCGCCAAGCAGTACAAGAACTACGGCGTCGACATCCTGACCTCCACCAAGGTCGAATCCGTCGTCGACAACGGCTCGTCCGTCACCGTCTCGTACACCGGCAAGGACGGCCAGCAGAGCTCCATCGAGGCCGACAAGGTCCTGATGTCGGTCGGCTTCGCCCCCAACATCGAGGGATTCGGACTCGAGGCCACCGGCGTGAAGCTCACCGAGCGCGGCGCCATCGACATCGACGACCACATGCGCACCAACGTCGAGGGCATCTACGCCATCGGTGACGTCACCGCCAAGCTGCAGCTCGCCCACGTGGCGGAGGCGCAGGGTGTGGTCGCAGCCGAGACCATCGGGGGCGCGGAGACCCAGACGCTCGGCGACTACCGCATGATGCCTCGTGCCACGTTCTGCTCGCCGCAGGTCGCCTCGTTCGGTCTCACCGAGCAGCAGGCCAAGGACGAGGGGCGCGAGATCAAGGTCGCCACCTTCCCGTTCATGGCCAACGGCAAGGCGCACGGACTCGGCGAGCCCGTCGGATTCGTCAAGCTGATCGCCGACGCCGAGCACCTCGAGCTCATCGGCGCTCACATGATCGGCCCGGACGTCTCGGAGCTGCTGCCGGAGCTCACGCTCGCGCAGAAGTGGGACCTCACGGCACTCGAGCTGGCCCGCAACGTGCACACGCACCCGACGCTGTCGGAGGCACTGCAAGAGGGCTTCCACGGCCTCGCGGGTCACATGATCAACTTCTGATCCCACCGGATCAGCGCGAAGGCCCGGCACGCTCACGCGTGACCGGGCCTTCGTGCGTCACGGCAGGTCGGAGCCGTCTCTTCTCAGCTCCAGTCGCGAAGGAAGACCGAATCGCACCGTCCACCCTGACGGCGCGATCGATGCGAGCTCCTTCGGCGTGTACGAACGGCGGATGCTGATGAGTCCGTCCTCGCGGATGAAGGATCCTCGGAAGAGCGTGCCGGAGAAGAGCCAGGTCACCGCGCCGTACAGCGCATACGCGGCTCTGCTTCGGGCGATGTCGCGATGCACCACGAGTCCGCCATCGGCCACGAGCCGCCGAGAGTCGAGCAGCAGACTCTGCAGCTCCGATTCGGTGAGGTGATGCAGCACATGGTTCGAGAAGACGACGTCGTACTTCTCCCCCTCCGCGACGAGGTCCTCCGACAGGGCGCGACGGTACCTGACTCCGGATCCGCTGTCGTGGTCGGCGGCCCACCGGATCGCGCGGTCGTCCGCATCGAGCGCAGTGATCTCGGCGGTCAGTCCGTCTCGTCGCAGCCTCGATGCGATCATCCGGCAGACGTCGCCGCCTCCGGCCCCGATGTCGAGGATGCGGAGCGTGCCGCGCCGGGCGCGCGGGCGGATGTCGCGACGGTAGAGCACGCCAGGACCGGACACCAGGGCATTCACGAGTCGGAAACGCTCGTAGGTGCGCTCGAGCATGGTGATATCCGCATCGGGGTCGTCCATGAGCTCACGCGCATCGGATGCGCGAGTCGAGAGGTCGTGGCTCATGCGGCGCCGGTGGCGACGGTCATCAGGGCACTCTCCGCCGTCAGTCCGGGGCCGAAGGCCATCGCGGCGACCCGTGAGCCGTCCGATGCCCCGTCGTCGAGGATCCGCTTGATGACGAAGAGGATCGTCGCACTCGACATGTTGCCGTTCACGCGCAGGGTCTCGCGGGCGGGATGCAGCTGGGCATCCGTGAGGTGCAGGCGCTCCTGCACCCGATCGAGGATGCTCCTGCCGCCCGGATGAATGGCCCAGTGTTGTACCCGATCCCCCACCCGCCCCTCGTCGAAGGCCGCGGCGAGCTCTCCCTCGCGGGCGTAGAGCGGGCGGATCGCGCCGATGATGGTCTCGCCGATGATCTGGGGAACCCTGGTCGACAGGATCATCTCGAACCCGTGGTCACCGATCGTCCAGGCCATGTCGGGCTCGCCCTCGGCGGCGATCGCCGTGTGGAAGCCGTCGAGGCGGACTCCCGGCGTCGGGGTCGGAAGATCACGAGCCGTGACGATCCCCGCGGCCGCCCCGTCGGCGAAGAGGGAATTCGCGACGATCAGATCGGGATCCTCCGTCGATCTCAGGTGCACCGTGCACAGCTCGACGCTGACGACCAGGACCACGGCGTCGGGATCGGCCGCGCAGAACTGGCTCGCAGCGCGGAGCGCCGGCATCGAGGCGTAACAGCCCATGAAGCCCAGGTGATAGCGCTGCACACCGTCTGAGAGCCCCAGCCCCCGCACGATCTCGTACTCCGGGCCGGGAGCATGGAATCCCGTGCACGATGCCGTGATGACGTGAGTGATGTCGGCGGCGACGATGTCGGGATCGGCATCCAGTGCTCGGCGCGCCACCTCGACGAAGAGACGCGACGCCTCTCGCACGTAGAGATCGTTGCGCACCTTGGTGCCGGGAGACCGGAGAAGACCCGACTCCCGATCGAAGAAGACCGGCTCGTCGGTGTGCGCGGCGGACGAGAGCTCTCCGATGACGGTATGACGGGAGTCGATTCCGGAGCCGTTGAAGGAGGCTCCGATGATCCGTTGCGCGAGCCTTCCGACATCCGGCTGCGAGGCGAAGATGTCGCGCACCTCGTTCTGCTCGATGACGGTGTCGGGGACGATCGTCTGCAGCGAGCGGAGGACGGCGGAACGGCTCATGTCAGTCACTCAAGCACGATCGCGCGGCGAGGCGGAAGGGGCTTGCGCCGTGTGTCAGAAACCGAGAGCACGGGCGAGCTTCGAGCCTGATGACGCCTCGCGCCCGCCGACGGCGAAGATCGCCGCCTCGACGGCGGCGAACAGAGCCTCACGCCCTGCCGCATCCGCCGGAGCGGCCGGACCGAGCTCGAACTCCCACTCTCGCCATTCACGCCGGACGTCCTGCCGGAGGTCCGTCGCGCGAACGCGATCGTCGACGAACTCGGCGATCACCCCGTCGGCACCGGAGAGCAGGTATGCCGTGCGGTCGTTCTCGATGCGCGCGAGTGGCGTCAGCCGTCCCGTGGTCCATCGGGAGAGGGTCTCGATCACCGCATCCGGGATGCTGTCGTCGTCACCCAGCGGCCAGCCGATCTCGAGACGTCCGTCGCCCTCGCGGGGTCCCTTGATGTGCCATCCGGCATCCGGGCCGCCGGTGCGACGACGAAGCGCCACTCCGGCGCGCGACAGCTCGGCGTCATCGGTGTCGAGGTAGCGGGCGTCGAGCTCGCGCACCTCGCCCTCGGACACCACATCGACGCCGGGCAGCCCGCCCCACTCGGGGAGGGGCGTGGCCCCGTCGACGTCGTACTTGCGCTCGACCTCGACGACCCTGGTCGGTTCGGAGCCGGGCTGTGAAGGAGTGCCGCTCTCAGTCATCCGTGAGGGTGAGGTCCTCGAGGGACTCGTCGAACCAGTAGTCGATCTCGGTGGGACCGTCGGCGTCGCCGGTGTTCTGCTCCTCGCCGCGCCGGTTGTACACCACCTGGGTCTCGCTGTAGGGGACGATCAGCTTGTCGTCCGCGTCGCCGAGAGGAATGATCTGCCCGTCGAGCGGGCCGCCGTGAAGTCGTGCGAGTGCCATGTGCTCACCCTATCCCCGTCGCCGCGGCATCGGGTTCATCCCACGATGATCCCGATCATCGCGCCGGTGATCATCCACGGGCCGAACGCGATGCGCGTCGATCCGTCCGCCCTGCGTGATGCCATCAGCGCCAGTGCGTGCAGCGCACCGAGGACGAAGGCGGAGGCCGCGCCCACGGCGAGCGCCTGCCAGCCGTGCCAGCCGAGCACCAGCCCGATGACGGCGGCGAGCTTCACGTCTCCCCCGCCCATCCCCTCCCGGCTGAGCAGACGGAGTGCCGCGTAGAAGCCGCCGAGTATCGCCATCCCGAAGGCCGCCCCGGTCAGCCTGGCGCTCTCGCCCGAGACGAGAGCGTCGACTGCCGTGAGGACGAGAAGGGCCGCGAGCGTGGGGAGCACGATCCTGTCCGGCAGCCGGTGGCTGTGGATGTCGATGACCATGAGCCGGCAGCCGACCACGAACAGGGCCAGATGCACGATCAGGACGAGCATGGCGCGGGGTTCCATCCAGGAAGGCTAAGAGAGCGTGGAGCCGCCTG
Source organism: Microbacterium sp. 22215 (assembly GCF_052045655.1). NCBI lineage: Bacteria > Bacillati > Actinomycetota > Actinomycetes > Micrococcales > Microbacteriaceae > Microbacterium > Microbacterium sp. 22215. Next base: position 37,432 of record NZ_JBQEPC010000007.1, on the reverse strand, counting down.
TCGGACAGGTGTGGATAACCGTCCACCGCCATGTCGGAGGTTCGAACTATCGTGATCATCTCCAGTTGCTTTATTAGTACATATCTTCGAGGATGGATGCATGGGGATCGGGCTCGATGCGGTGACCGCGCTCTCTCCGGCTGGCGACTCACGTGCCGGAGAGGTGCTTCGGCTGCGCCGTGAGATCAGCCGGATGCAGCGCAGGCGCAGCGAGCATCCGCTGCTCCCCCTCGACGCCGCGTTCTCCTCCCTGCTCCCCGAGGGGGGCTTGCAGACCGGCACCGCCTACACGGTGTCCCCTTCGCCCAGCCTCGTCCTCGCCCTTCTCTCCGCGGCCTCCCGCAAGGGTCACTGGTGCGCCGTGGTCGGCATGCCCACGCTGGGCGTCGAAGCGGCGGCCGCCTTCGGCATCGAACTCGCCCGGCTGATCCTCGTCCCCGAACCAGGAGACCGCTGGCTCGCTGCGACCTCCGCCCTCGCCGAGGTCGTCCCGCTGATCGCCGTGCAGCCGGGCGGCCGGGCGCGCGACGCCGACGTGTCCCGGCTGAGCGCCCGTCTCCGTGATCGCGGGAGCACACTCCTCGTCGCCGAGTCCTCGGTGTCGGGCGCCTGGCCGCAGAGCGAGGGCTCGATCCGGCTCCACGACCAGCAGTGGCTCGGGATCGGCGAGGGATGGGGGCTGATAGAAGGCTCCACCGCGACCGTGACCGCGAGGACGAAGCACACCCCTCTGCCGGCGAGCGTCCGTGTGCGGCTTCCCGGTGCTCACGGCGCGGTCGAGGAGCTGCCCACCGAGAAGACCCACGAGGCTCCCACGGAGCTCTCCGCGCTGCCCGGCCTGCGTGACGCGGCTGCCGCCAGACTCGACTACCCACCTCTGGCGGCCGCCGGATGATCGAGCCCCTTCGTGTCCTGGTCCTGTGGCTGCCCGATTGGCCGCTGCGCGCAGCATTGGGAGGACCCCCACCGCATCCGCCGACGGCGCTCGTGCAGGCGAACACCGTCATCGCCTGCACCGCTTCGGCGAGAGAGCACGGCGTGCGCGCGGGGCAGCGCCGTCGCGTCGCGCAGGGGCACATCTCGTCACTGCGAGTCCTCCCCCACGACGCTGCCCGCGACGAGCGCGCCTTCCTCCCGGTACTCCAGCTCATCGAGAAGCACGCCCCCGGCGCCGCTCTGCTGCGTCCCGGCCTCGCCGCGGTGCGCGCACGGGGCATCTCGCGGTATCACGACGGCGAGGCCGAAGCCGGTCGAGCCCTGATCGAGGTCCTCACCGAGGCCGGTTTCCCCGAGGTGCGCGTGGGCATCGCCGACGGCCCTTTCACGGCAGAGCTCGCCGCCCGAGGGCGCACGCCCTGCACCGTCGTACCCGCGGGACTCTCGAAGGAGTTCCTCGCCCCGCTGCCGGTGAGCGTGCTGCGCGACGAACAGCTCACCGGTCTCCTGATCCGGCTGGGGGTGCGCACGCTCGGCGAGTTCGCCGACCTCGACGAGATCGAGGTGCGTGATCGCTTCGGCGAGCGCGGGGCACGCCTGCACGCTCTCTCCGCCGGGGCCGATTCCCGTGCCGTGGTGCCGCGTCCGCCCGACCCCGAGCTCGTGCGCTCCGTCGAGTTCGAGCCTGCTCTGGCCGGAGCAGATCAGGTGGCGTTCGCGGTTCGGCAGACGGCCGACGCGGTGATGCTCGCTCTCGGCGACGCCTCGGTCGTGTGCACCGAGGTGCGCATCGATCTGATCGACGACAACGGCACGGTGTTCTCCCGCCCCTGGCTGCACCCGACCTGCTTCGACGCCGCAGACCTCGTCGACAGGGTGCGCTGGCAGCTTGAGGCGCTGGGGGCGCAGTCCGCCAAGGAGCCGATCGATGAAGCACGGGCCTTCGGCGGCATCGAGATGGTGCGGATCGTCCCTGTCGCAGTCGATGATGCCGCACACCACCAGCCCGGCCTCTTCGGTTCGGGCACAGACGAACGTCTGCATCACGCCATCTCGCGGGTGCAGACGATGCTCGGCCACGAGGGAGTCGTCACCGCGGCACTCTCCGGAGGCCGGTGGCTCGCCGACCGGCAGGTGCTCACTCCCTGGGGGGAACGCGCGGTCGCTCCTCGCGACCCCGAGCGCCCCTGGCCGGGGAGCCTCCCGGATCCGCTCCCCGCCGAGGTGTTCCGTCCCCCTCGACCGATCGGCGTGCTCGCTCCCGGCGGCGAGCCGATCGTCGTCGACGACCGAGGTTCCCTTTCCGCCGCCCCGGCACGCATCGACGGCGACGACGTACAGGCCTGGGCCGGCCCCTGGCCGATCCACGAGCGTCGGTGGGATTCCACAGGCGGCAAGCGAGGGCACCGCCTGCAGATCGTCGACGACCACGATCGGGCCTGGTTGGTCTTCTGCACCGGCGACCGCTGGTGGGCGGAAGGGCGGTATCGCTGATGGGCTGGCACAACCCTCCCCTGTCCTGGAACGAACTGGAGCGCACCCTCAGCGGCGAGGAGTCGCCCTATCCGACCGGCGGGACACCACCCGACACGCGACCGGGCACCCGACCCGACCCCGGCCCCGTCAGCACCCGCCGGAAGAGGACCCCTCCGACAGCGATCGACAGACCGGAGGGCTCCGTCCCCTACGCCGAGCTGCATGCGCATTCGTCGTACTCCTTCCTCGACGGAGCGTCCTCTCCCGAAGATCTGCTCGCCGAGGCCGAGCGACTGGGACTGACCGCTCTGGCGCTCACAGACCACGACGGCTTCTATGGGGCTGCCCGCTTCGCCGAGGTCGCGGAGCTGATGGACGTGAAGGTGCAGACCGTGTACGGCGCTGAGCTCTCGCTCGGACTCGACGCACCGCAGCGGGGCGCGCCCGATCCGATCGGAGACCATCTGCTCGTGCTCGCCGACGGCCTGGAGGGCTATCACCGTCTCTCCGGTGCCATGACGGCCGCTCATCTGCGTGGCGGCGAGAAGGGCCGCCCCGTCTACGATCTCGACGAGCTGGCCTCCGCCGCAGACGGGCACTGGACGATCCTCACCGGGTGCCGCAAGGGCGGGGTCCGCCGAGGCCTCGAGGCGGGTGACGCGCACACGCCGTTGCGCCGCCTGGTCGATCTGTTCGGTCAGGATCATGTCGCCGTCGAGCTCTTCGACCACGGCGACCCCCAGGACTCCCGGCGCAATGACGCTCTCGCTGACCTCGCCAGACGGATGCGGCTTCCCGTGGTGGCGACGAACAACGTGCACTACGCCGCCCCCGAACGTGCATCGCTCGCCGAGGCGGTCGCAGCGGTGCGCGCCGTGCGCAGTATGGACGACCTCGACGGCTGGCTCCCCGCACACGGAGGCGCGCATCTTCGCAGCGGCGCGGAGATGGCCGCGCGCTTCCGGCGCCACCCCGGTGCGATCTCGTACGGCCTGGAGCTCGCCGCAGCCTCCGCCTTCTCCCTCCGCAGCGCGCGCCCTGCGCTGCCGAAGCAGGAGGTCCCCGACGGGCACACTCCGATGAGCTGGCTGCGCCATCTGGTGTGGGAAGCCGTGCCGACGAAGTATCCGCGTCTCGATGACGACGGCCGCCGCCGGATCGGACGCGAGCTCGACGTCATCGAGGAGAAGGACTTCCCCGGCTATTTCCTCATCGTGCACGGCATCGTCGCAGAAGCACGGCGTCGGGGCATCCTCTGCCAGGGCCGCGGTTCAGCCGCGGCGAGCGCGGTCTGCTATCTGCTCGGGATCACCGCCGTCGATCCGATCCTCTACCGCCTGCCCTTCGAGCGCTTCCTCGCGACCACCCGCCAGGAGGAGCCCGACATCGATGTGGATTTCGACTCCGATCGCCGAGAGGAGATCATCCAATGGGTGTATCGCCAGTACGGGAGGGAGCGTGCGGCTCAGGTGGCGAACGTCATCCAGTACCGCCCGAAGAACGCCGTGCGCGACATGGCGAGAGCGCTCGGCCATTCTCCCGGGCAACAGGACGCCTGGTCACGTCAGGTCGACGGCTGGAGCGCCGGCCTCGAGGCCACGGACGACCACGACATCCCCGCGAAGGTGCTCGACTATGCCGGTGAGCTGCTGAAGGCACCCCGGCATCTCGGAATCCACTCCGGGGGCATGGTGCTCACGGCGAGACCCGTGGGCGAGGTCGTTCCGGTCGAGCATGCGCGCATGGAGAACCGCACCGTCATCCAGTGGGACAAAGACGATGCGGCCTGGATGGGACTCGTCAAGTTCGATCTGCTCGGTCTCGGCATGCTCGCGGCTCTCCAGCACTGCTTCGACCTCATCCACGACGCCACGGGCGAGCGGTGGACGCTCGAGACCCTCCCGAAAGAAGAGCCGGCCGTCTACGACATGCTCTGCCGCGCCGACTCGATCGGAGTCTTCCAGGTCGAGTCGCGTGCGCAGATCGGTCTGCTCCCCCGCCTGCAGCCGCGGGCCTTCTACGATCTCGCCATCCAGATCGCACTCATCCGCCCCGGCCCCATCCAGGGCGGGGCTGTGCATCCGTTCGTCCGTCGCAAGATGGCGAAGGACGCGCTCGACGAGGAGAACCGCGGCAGAGCCGCGAGGGGCGAGGAGCCTGTCGTGCTCGAGATCCCCTATCCGCATGACGATCTCAAGCCGATCCTCGAGCGGACGCTGGGCATCCCGATCTTCCAGGAGCAGCTGATCCAGATGGCGACGGCCATCGGAGACTGCACCGCCGATGAGGCCGACCTGCTGCGTCGCGCGATGGGTTCGAAACGAGGACTCGAGAAGATCGAGAAGGTCCGTGACAAGCTCTATGCGGGAATGACCAGGCGTGGCCTCTCCGCCGAGCAGTCAGACCGTATCTACGCACAGATCCAGGCGTTCTCGAACTTCGGGTTCGCGGAATCGCACTCGCTGTCGTTCGCGCTCCTCGTCTATGCCAGCTCGTGGCTCAAGCTGCACTACCCGGCGGCTTTCCTCGCGGGTCTGCTGCGGTCGCAGCCGATGGGCTTCTACTCCGCATCGACGCTGACCGCCGACGCGCGGCGGCACGGGGTGGATGTGCGTCGCCCCGATCTGCACGCCTCAGGGGCGACCGAGATCCTGGAGCCGCTCGAGGGAGCGCCTCTTCGGATGCCGACAGGCCTGGACTCCTGCACCGATCCCCAGCAACCCCGTGTGCCGCGTTTCGACCGATCACTGCCCGACGAATCGGCAGCGCACCGCAGGGACGGCGGGTATGCGGTGCGGTTGGGCCTCAGCGGAGTGCGCGGCATCGGCCTGCCTCTGGCAGAGCGGATCGTCGCCGAACGCGAGACGGGCGGTCTCTTCCGTGACCTGAACGATCTGGTGCGGCGGACGGATGCCACGGCGGCGCAGCTGGAGGCGCTCGCGACCGCCGGGGCCTTCGAGTGCCTCGGGCTCCAGCGTCGGGAGGCGATCTGGCTGTCCGGTGCAGCCGCCGAAGATCGTTCGCGGTTTCTGCCGGGAACGACCGTCGCCGTGCAGCCGCCGCTGTTCACAGACCAGTCCAGCTACGAACGGCTCTCCGCCGATCTCTGGGCGACCGGCGTCTCGACCGACGATCATCCGATGGCGCACTTCCGCGCGCTTCTGCGCGAACGGGGCGTGCTCACCTCCGCAGACCTGCAGAGCCACGAGACCGGGCGACGCATCGAGGTCGCCGGCCTCGTGACGCACCGACAGCGTCCCGCGACCGCAGCGGGCGTCACCTTCCTCAACCTCGAGGACGAAAGCGGGCTGGTCAACGTCATCTGCTCGACAGGAGTGTGGAGCCGCTACCACCGGGTGGCGCGCGATTCGCCCGCGCTCATCATCCGCGGCATCCTCGAGCGCTCCGCGGAGGGAGTCGTGAACGTCCTCGCCGACGCCTTCGAAGATCTCCGCACCGGAGTCACCCACCGTTCGCGGGACTTCCGATGAGTGCAACTCACCGCGAACGTGTGCACCTCACCAGAAGCGCTCGGGCTCCGGTTCAGGCTCACGGTCGCCGCCACCCCAGCGGTCTGCTTCTGCTTTGGCCGCATCGACGGCGGCATCGGCCCCGCGCAGAGCCGTTCGAGCACTGGCCGCCCCGCGTCCGTCACCGTCCACGTCGACCGTGAGCACCGTGCGTGCACTCGGACCGCCGATCGCCACCGTGCAGTCGATGACACGGCCGAGCCAGCGGATGCTCTCACCTCGCGACACATCGACACGTCTGTACCGAATGCCCGTGTCGAGGTCGATCACGGATCCGATCAGGGACTCCCCGGTCGTCTGGTCGACGTGCTCCGTCACCTCGACGCGGTGTCCGTGAGCGATGGCGAGGTGCGCGTTGACCACGAGCTTTCTGTCCATGGACCCACTCTATGAGTGGACGTTCTCGCGGCAAGCCCCGGATTCGGAAGAAACATTCGTAGATTTCTTTGTCCCCCAAATGGCGGACAAGACGATTAAGCGATATTCTGCAAGGAGTAGCGGGGGCTACCGGCTGAATATCTGGGGAGATCAGTCGAGAGAGCAGCGAGAGACTTCGCCGCCTCCCCTGCCGTCCGGGAAGGACGGTGAGCCCTCTCGAGCGATCCAAATTGGGGTTTGGATGACTCGGGAGGGCAACCAGTCCCCCACCGCCGAATGCGCGACAGTGTCAGCGGGGTTTCCGCGTTCCGTCGCCCCGATGCAGACTCAGCGCGCGAGGCGGGCACGCAACGAGTCGAGAAGCAGACCGACCCCGAGCTCGAACGTGCGGTCGGCCCTCGCTGTCCCCCGCTCCGCGCCGTCGAGCACCCGACCGAGCGTGCGCGTGCCCTCCCCCGGCTCCCACACCTCGTCGGGCGAGGCCAGGTCGAGTCCGAAGCCGATCGCGAATGCGTCGATGATCGCGATCACCGTGAGCACCTCGTCTTCGGGGAAGCCGCCCTCGACCAGCACCGTCGCGAGGTCGTCGTAAGCCGAGATCACCGCGGGGTGGGTGATGGTCTTGCCGATCAGCAGGGGGACGAGAGCCGGATGATCGGCGTACATGTGCCGTTGCTTTCGGAGCAGCTCTTCCAGGAACCGATCCCAGGCTTCACCGTGGGGTTCGACCCGGTAGTCCTCGACGAGCTTGCCACGCATGAGTTCGATGATGCCGTCCATGCCGTCGACGTGGTTGTAGAGCGATGACGGACGCACGCCGAGATGACGAGCGATGGCATTCACCCCGAACGCCTCGCCGGCCCTCGACAGCTCGAGGCCGGCCGCGCCGATGATCTCCGGCGACAGGAGGGGACTCGACGGCCTGGGCATCGCTTGCTCGCTCTCTGCTTGCGAGGGTCCGCGAGAAAGGTCTTCCCCACGGCATCCCTCCTGTGCATAATAGTGAACACCATTCGTTGACGAACACCATTCGTTTATGAAGACGTGCCCCACCCGACTCACCTCCGGCACCACCTCCGCGCACATCGCCGTGCCCCTCTCCGTGGGAGAACCATGACCGCCCTAGACCTCAGCACCCGAGTCCCTCTTCGACTGCCCTCCGCCACAGCGACCTTCGCGATCGGCATCGCCGGCTATCTCGGCGTCAACCTCTCGCCGTACATGATCACCGCCGCGCAGACCGGTCTGGGCATCGACGTGCTCGCCGCGAGCTGGCTCGTCACCGCGACCCTGCTGCTCACCGCGGTGGCTGGCCTCGCGATCGCGCCGCTGTGCGCCGGCGCTCGCCGGCTCGCTGTGGCTCGGACGGGCCTCGCGGTCGCGACGATCGGATTCGCCACCGCCGCACTGGTGCCTTCGCTCATGCTTCCGGGGTTACTCCTCGGCGGTGCGGGCGCGGGCGGCGCCGTCGCGGCATCCGGAGCGGCCCTCGCCGCTTTCCGCAATCCCGACCGCGTCGCCGGGTTCAACGGCCTCGCGAACCGCGGCGTGATCACGATCGTCCTGGCGGTGATCCCCCTCGTCGGCCTGGCCCCGATCGACGTCTTCGGCGCGCTGGCGCTGTTCAGCATCGTCGGGCTCATCGTCTCGGCGTGGCTGCCTGCCGCACCCGTGGTCGACCCTCAGGCCGCCGCAGCCGTGGCCGAGGCGATGCCGATCGAGGTTCCGCCGACCGGAACGGTCCGGCTCTCCCCTGCGCGGTCGCGCACGGTCACGGTCGCGGGCTTCGGCCTGCTGGTCGTGTTCGCGCTGTGGGCCGCGAGTGAGGATTCGCTCTGGGCCATGGCCGGAGTGATGGGCGCGGAGCAGACCGGCCTGACTCCCGAAGGGCTGGGCATCGCGCTGAGCGGCGCCACCGCCGGCGGCCTGATCGGCTCACTCCTGCTGATGATCGTCGGCTCACGCCTGGGACGCGCGGTGCCGCTCGCGGTGCTTCTGGCCACCGGCGGCGTCCTCAAGATCGTCGAAGGCTTCACGACCGACCCCACCGGATTCATCGTCGTCTTCATCGCCTGGAACACCGTCTACGCGATCGCGTTCATGTACTTCGTGTCGACCTCGGCGGCGCTCGACGCAGACGGGCGCTGGTCGGGACCCCTGCTCGCCGTCTACCTGGTGGGCTCGGCACTCACTCCCGTGATCGGCGCCGCACTCGTGAGCGTGCTCGGATTCCAGGGCTTCGCCGTCGCCCTCGGCATCGCGAGCTTCGTCCTCGCCGTACCCTCGAGCGCGATCGCGCTTCTCTCCACACGCCTCGAGCGTGCCATCACCACCCCGGAGTCCGACTGATGCCCCGCACCCTGTTCCGCAATGCCCGCTTCTTCACCGCCGATGACGCGTCATGGGCCGATGCCGTGGTCGTCGACGGGGAGTCGTTCGCCTTCGTCGGCCTCGAAGCCGATGCCCCTCCTGCCGACGACACCGTCGACCTCGGCGGCCGCACCGTGCTCCCCGGCTTCACCGACGCGCACACCCATCTGCTCATGATGGGCGAGGCGCTCGGACAGGTGGGGCTCACCGACGCGGGCTCGCTCGAGGAGATCCAGGAGCGTCTCGCCTACGCACGCGAGACCGCCGAGGGCGAGCTGCGCGGACGTGGATGGCTGTTCGATGCGGTGCCGGGAGGCACCCCGACGGCGGCGATGATCGACGCCGTCGTGTCCGACATCCCCGTGTATCTCGACGCGAACGACTATCACTCCTGCTGGGTCAACGCGGCGGCGCTCACAGCACTCGGGATCACCCGCGACACTCCGGATCCGATCGGCGGACGCATCGAGAGGGATGCCGACGGCGAAGCGACCGGAATGCTCTATGAGACGGCCGCGCAGCAGTTCGCCTGGGCGCACCGCGACGCCGTGACCACGGACGAGCAACGCGATGCCGCCGTCGGGCGTGTGGTCGAGGCATACCTCGCCTCGGGGGTCACCGGCGCCGTGGACATGGCTTTCGATGGACTCGCTCTGGACGCGCTCGGACGAGCCGCGGCACGAGGACGGATGCCGTTGCGGATCGCCGCGCACTGGTTCGTCGCGAACACCGGCGATGACGAGGCCAACCTGGCTCAGGTGGCCGAGGCTGTGGATCGCGCCGGCACCGACACCAGCGGTGTCAGTGTGATCGGCATCAAGCTCGTCCTCGACGGCACGATCGACGCGTGCACCGCCGCGATGCGGGCACCGTACGCCGACGGGACGAACGCGGCTCCGATCTGGCCGATCGAGCGTCTGCTGCCCGTGGTCGCCGCCGCGGATGCCGCCGGCCTCCAGGTCGCGATGCACGCGATCGGCGACGAGGCGAGCACTCTCGCGCTGGATGCGATCGAGCACGCGATCCTGGTCAACGGCGATCGTCCGCGCCGTCACCGGATCGAACATCTCGAGTACGCGGCTCCCGGAACGGCCGAGCGCATGGCACGCCTCGGCGTGACGGCATCCATGCAGCCGGTGCATGCGGACCCCGCGATCTTCGCGAACTGGGCGGCCAAGCTCGGCGACGAGCGCGCAGATCGTGCGTTCGCCTGGCCGGAGTACGAGGATGCCGGAGCACTGCTGGCCTTCTCGACCGATGCGCCGACCGCCCCGCACCAGGCACTCGCGAACATGTATGTCGCCGCGACGCGGGCATCCGCTCTGGATCCTGAGATGCCCGCGGTGCACCCGCAGTTCGCGCTGCCTCTGGAGCGCGCGATCGCGCATGCCACGAGGGATGCGGCGGCATCGATCGGCGACGGCTCCTGGCGCGGCCGCATCGCGGTCGGTCAGGCCGCCGACTTCGCGGTGCTCGACACCGATCCGTTCGCGGAGGGCAACGGGTCGCTGCTCACGGCGCGGGTCGTGCGGACGGTGATCGCCGGCCGCACGGCATACGAGGACTGAGAGCGAGATGGAGGAGCCGCCGTCCCGTGGATCGTCTCCTCCATCCGTCGTACGTCAGTTGTCCGGCGTGAGCGCCAGCCGCGTTCCCCACGGATCGCTCAGGCGCAACGTGCGCCCGTCATCCTCCGACGCGATGCCGTGGAACGAGAGACGGTCAGCGAGTTCGTCGATGTCTGAGCGGGTGGGCACGGTCACTCGTACGTCGCCGAGGCCGAGCGAGGCCGCACGTGGTCCTGCCCCGGCGCTCTGCCAGGTGTTCATGCCGATGTGGTGGTGGCATCCGCCCGCCGACACGAACAGCGCCGAGTTGCCGAGCGCCGCGGTCACGTCGAATCCGAGGATGTCGGAGTAGAACCGGCGGGCCGTCGGGATGTCGCCGACCTGCAGATGCACGTGGCCGATCGTCGCCGTCTGGCCGTCGTCCGCGGCGTCTGGCGCGAGCCACTGCCTGAGGAACTGATTCGGATCGAGTGCGAGCGAGTCCATGTGCACCGAGCCGTCCGGCGCGACCTGCCACTGCTCGCGCGGACGGTCGTGGTAGAGCTCGAGCCCGTTGCCTTCGGGGTCGGTGAAGTAGAACGCCTCGCTGACGAGGTGGTCCGCGGAACCCGTGAAGGTCTGCGGGGCGCGCTGGGCCACCGACAGCAGCGCGGCCGCCAACCGCGACTCATCCTGGAACAGGATCGCCGTGTGGTACAGCCCGGCGGCACGCGGATCGGCCGTCGGGAGGTCCTTCTCCTGGCGCAGCCGCATGATCGGCTCCCCGGCACGCCCGAGGGTCGCAGTCGCGCCGGACTGGTCGAGGATGTCGAGGGTCACGGCCTGCTGGTAGTAAGCCGTCATCGTGTCGAGGTCGCGGACCAGCAGCTCGACCGCATTCATGCGGGCACCGTCGGGCGCGGCCCCTGCGGTGGAGATGGCGGGGGCGCGCCAGGCGTCGATCGTCGCTGTCATGATCGGCTCCGTTCTGCCCGGCATCGGGCTGTCGACACAATTGATTGTTGCTACAACTAACGTACGATGAGCCCATGGTATTCCAGGTTCCCCGCATGGATGAGCGTGAGTCCGAGGCATGGCTCGGTCTGATCACCGTGTCGCAGCTGCTTCCTGCGGCGCTCGACTCGCAGCTGCAGCGGGATGCGCACCTGACGCACTTCGAGTTCATGGTGCTCACAGCCCTGCGCTTCGCACCCGAGAACACCCTGCGGATGACCGAGCTCGCCGCGTCGACGAACGCCACGCTCCCCCGGCTCTCGCACGTCTGCAGCCGGCTCACGACGCGCGGCATCGTCGATCGCTTTCCCAGCCCCGAAGACAGGCGCGCGACGAACGTTCGCCTCACCGCCGAGGGGCGACGAGAGCTGATCCACGCGATGCCCGGTCACATCGACACGGCCCGACGGCTCGTGATCGATGCACTGACGCCGGCGCAGCTCGACTCGCTCACCGAGATCACGAAGGCGATCAGCGGACGCCTCACGGATGGCGAGCACCGCTCTCCTGTGCCGCGGTGATCGCCGAGAGTATGGCAGGACGGACGTAGCGGCAGAAGAAGACCCCACCCGAGCCTGTGGCCGGATGGGGTCCTCGTCTCTGACGCTCGGGATCGAATCAGCCGCCGGACGGGTTCTCGAGGGGCTTGCCGTCGTCGTCGGTCGTCTCGTCCTCGAGGAGCTCCTCGGTGCTCTTCGAGTCACCCTCATCGGGGGCTCCGCCCGAGGCCGTGTCGGCCTCCTCATGGGCGCTGGTGGATCCGTGCGTGTTCTGCAGATCGCTCATCGTCATCTCCTCTGTCGGAACGGCGACGTTACGCGCGCGATGTGGATCCGCTCAGGGGGTTGACTCGCACAGGGATCCGTCGCGGGCAGCGTCTTCATCGGACCGCCTTCATTCGGTGACGGCCGCGACTGTCGACGATGCTGCGTCGGTTCATGGACGGCGAGGCGCGCTCGGAGTACCCGAAGACATAGAGGATCAGACCGAGAGTGAGAAGTACGCACACCGACACCCACGGAGCATCCTGTTCGTCCGCGAGCACGAATCCGGCGGTGTCGCCGACCGCGGTACCCCTCATGTCGAATGCGGCAGGCAGGAAGACGAGCGGCAACGCGCACAGCGCGCCCAGCCGCATATCCGTGAACGTGATCACCCCGAGCGCCACACCGAAAAGGCCCAGGAATGCGCGCAGTGGCGCGAACGCCCCGACGGTCACCGGCTCGACGCTCATCGCATTCGCGAGCATCGACACTGCGCTCGACGCCGCCGCACCGACGAAGATCAGAAGGCACGCATTCACCGATCGGAGCCCGGAGAGCGATCGCACCCCCGCGAACTCGAACTGTTCGGTCCTGCCGCTGAGCCCGAGAGCCAGCGCGCCGACGACGAGGATCTGCAGTGGGGTCGCCAGAGTGAACGTGACGACACCCGAGTGGTGATGGATCACGAGCGGGCGGCCCAGGAGAAGAAGCGCTGCTTCGATACCGGTTCCCGCGACGACCGCAGCGAGAGTATGGCGCGTCCGGAAGTAGAACCTCATCCTCGAGCCGGAAAGTCCGCGAGGACGAGCCCGCAGTCGGCGAACTTCTCGAAGCGCGTCGACATCCAGGCCTGAGCTTCATCATCATCCAGCTCCCGCAGAGCGCCGAGTGCTGCCGCGTGTTCCGGCATCAGCTGTGCGCCTGTCTCGGCCCCGTCGCCCGCAAGCCAGAGCTCCACGAGCGCGGTTTCGAACGTCCGCGAGGCTTCGCAACTCGCCGTGTGCACATCGACCAGAGACTCGAGGACCGAGTTCTCGGCGATAGCGCCGCTGGACGGATTCAGGTAGATGAGCGTCAGCGACCCGGCGTCTTTCGATGGCTGCGGGTGCGAGTCGGAGAGCTGACGAAGTTCGGTGAAAGCCGCAGGGGTGTCGGCGAGGATGCGCTGCACCCGTTCCCACCTCTCCAGGAGCTCGGCCCGGACTGGCAGATAGGTGGGGAGGACCCACAGGGTGAGACCGTGGTCCTCTGACTGGAGCTGGATGAGGCGATCCTGGGGCTCATCGACGGGAACTCCCCATCGGTGATGCTGGCTGCCGACCGTCCATATCCCGGAAGCACCCGCCGCGACCGCGCAGACCATGACAGCAACTCCCCACGACCGGTCTCGACGAGAGCTGGCCGCGACCCCGCCGAGAGCGAGCAGGAGAACACCGCCGACCACGAGAAGCTGTCCCCAGAAGAACGGGACGTTCGGATCGAGGAAGTCTCCCCCTGCTCGATCTCCGAAGGGGATGAGACTCTGCGCGAAACCCCCTCCTTGCCCGAACAGCGCATGGCCGAAGAGCAATGCCGGAATCAGTGAGGCTGCGACGACAGCGAACCAGTGCTTCATCAGCCCTGCTATGAGATATCCGAGGGCGGTCGCGACGCAGAGGCTGAGGAGCGATATCGCGAGATTCACCCACAGTGGCGCCCCCACGGGACCGAGCAGGTACGCGCGCACGTGGAGGAAGGCGATGATCACGATGTATATCGCGACGGTGTGGGTCAGGCCGGCGGCCGTCTGAACGAGCACGACGCGTGAGGTCGGCTGAACCGCCACCTCCAGGATCGGCCCTCCGCCGTGTCGCGTCTCACGAAGCCCGTCCCACGCGGCGAAGCCGGCGAGGATCGGCGCCAGGACGCCCCCCGTCGACACGACCACATTGGCGATGTTCGCGGACGATGATACGGAGGGATACACGGCGCTCCACGCGACCATCGTGCCGGCAACAGCGAGGGCTGGCGCGACGAAGATGAGCACCGAGCGGCGAAGGTGCAAGAGATACGGGCTCATCGCTCGGCCTCGACGCGTGAAGCAGGAGACCTCATGTGCAGCCGGGTGTACGCCCGTTCAACCGGAGTGTCACCCGGTGCGTCCGGCACCGCCAGCGCGACCAAGTCAGCGGGAGTTCCCTGAAACGCAACACGCCCCTCAGCGAGCAACAGGATCCGGTCGGAGTGATGCGCCGCTTCATCGATGAGATGGGTGCTGGTCAGCACTGTGCGGTCGTGACCGAGAGCCGTGATGAGGTTCCGGAGCGTGATGCGCTGCTCGGGGTCCAGTCCGGACGCAGGTTCATCGAGTATCAGCACCGATGGGTCGTTGACGATGGCCTGGGCTATCCCCGCACGTCGAAGCATCCCTCCCGAGAGCGCCCCCAGTTTCGTGTCTCGCTCGCCGCGCAGTTCGACGCTGAACACAGCTGCGTCGACCTTCGCTGCACGTTGCGCTCGGGGGATGCCCTTGAGCCATGCGCAGTAGGCGACGAACTCCGTCACTGTCAGGGACGGAGTGAAAGTGAAGCTCTGCGGCAGGTAGCCAGATCGGGCACGTATCTGAGATCGTCCGTCGCGAGACTGCGGGTCGTACCCGAGGATCCTGACGTCTCCGTCGTAGCGCTCGTGCAACGACGAGAGGATGCGGATCATCGTGGACTTGCCTGATCCGTTCCGCCCGACGAGAGAGGTGACACCCTTATCGACCCGGAACGAGACGTCGGCGAGAGCAGGCTCGGGCTTCGACCGATACTGCACGGTCACCCCGGACACCGCGATTCCCTCGCTCTGGGTCTCAGTCACAGATCGACAACTCGCCCGAACCATCATTTCCACTCCATACGGCCGTGCAGAGTCTGCATCTGCATGCTCCACCGTGACATGAGTGGCCTCTGGTGTCTGTAAGGGATTTCACGTACAGACCAGGCGCTGAGCGGCTGGTATTCGACTGCTTCGCGACAGCCACCTGCCCGGTCGGCGAGTATCGTGCGCGACCCGCATTCCCCTCATCTCGCTACAAGGCCGAGTTGAGGACGACGCCCGTGCGGCACGTCGGTGCGCGGAATCCGCGACATAAGCTGGCCTGATGCTCATCGCTCTGATCCGCCCAGTTGAGACCAACACCGTAGAGGTCGTCGGCGCGACGCTCGCCGAGGTTCTGGTGGAGCTCGAGCAGCACCGACAGCCCGGATTCGTCCTGGCATCCGCGCCGGTGCGGATGCTCAAGGGCGAGGCGAAGATGAAGGCGACCGGAACGTTCACACGCGTCGACGGTGTGCAGCAGATCGAGGCCGAAGACATGGCCTCGCTGGAGGCGAAGGTGCCGGACGGCTGGCGGATGCTGAACGTGAAGCACGTCTAGGCGAGAGGGCAGACCCTAGATCGCAAGAAAGAAGCCCCGGAGTTCCGCGTGCTTCTGCGGTTCTCCGGGGCTTTGTGGTCGGGCTGACAGGATTTGAACCTGCGACCCCTTGACCCCCAGTCAAGTGCGCTACCAAGCTGCGCCACAGCCCGTTGTTCTGCACTCTCGCGCAGGCAACTCCCCTATCTTAGCCCCACCCACGGGCGCTCCGCGAACCGAGCGACCGCCGGGCGTTGCGGGGTGTCGGAGGCCCGGCGTACCGTCGCCTGCATGGTGACGATCACGACAGAGGTGGCGACGACCGCCCGATGGGACGACGTGCAGCATGCGCTCACCGGCGGCGGCGACGGCGCCAGCTGTCAGTGCATCTGGCCGATGCTCAGCAACAAGGATTGGAACGAGACGACCACTCCGCAGCGAACGGAGATGCTGCGCGACGAGATCGCCGGCGGTCCGCCGCCGGGCCTGATCGCCTACGTCGACGGCGAGGCCGCAGGGTGGATCCGCATCGGACCGCGCTCGGCCCAGGCGCGGATCCCGCGCACCCGCATGATCGCCGCCGCCACCGCCGAGCCGTTCGACGACGAGTCGGTCTGGGCAGTGACGTGCTTCGTCGTGCGTCGCGAGCATCGAGGGGCGGGGCTCAACCACGAACTGCTGCGCGCCGCGGTCGATTTCGCGCGAGCATCCGGCGCGCGACTCATCGAGGGGTACCCGGTCGACACCCGCGGCGAGAAGAAGCGCACCAACGATCTGTTCCACGGGACGCTGGGCACATTCCTGGATGCCGGGTTCGAGGAGCAGACCGCGATGAAGCCCGGCCGAACCCTCGTCGCGCTGGACCTGTCCGCGTGAGCGGGCGCTAGCGTAGGAAACATGAGCGACGAGAATCCGACCATCGACGACCCCGAGCTCGGCACGCTCACCCGCGCGACGACCGAGCTATCCGACGGCACTGTGCTCACTCACGACTGGTACGCCGGCGGAACGGTCGCCCAGGGCGCACCCCTCGACCTCATGATCGAGGGCACGAACACGGACGAGGCGAGCGCCCTGCTCCCCCACGTCCACGAGACCATCGCCGCTCTCTCGGTTCTCCGACGCCTCGCATCCGACACCATCGTCACGGCGTTCAGCACCGGCACACCGGAGCAGCACGAGCTCGACGACGCCGCATCCGATCTCACCCTCGAGACGCTCGAGGCATCCGCCGACGGAACGATCGTGCTGCACTTCATCGACTCCTGCGGCGAGCATTTCCCCGAGGGTTACTGGCCCGCAGTGCACCTCGGGGCCGACGGACAGATCGCGCAGGTGACCGTCGAGTCCTGACGAGCAGGCGTCCGCGCCACCCGCCATACGATGGGGGGATGCAGCGCCGCCCGACCGCCCCGCCTCTGTGGGCCTTCGTCCCGTACATCACGGTGTCTGCGATCCATGTGGCGCTGCTCGCCCTCGGGAGTCCCGCGGCAGGTCCGAGCAAGTTCCTGCTGATGCCGCTGCTCGCGGTCCCCGTTCTCGTATCGATGCGCGCGATCCGCTCCCGTGCCGCGCTGGCGCTGCTCTTCGCGGCGACCGCCTTCTCCTGGCTCGGCGACAGCGCAGGAGCGTTCTTCCCCGATGCTCCCGAAGTGCCGCTCATGCTCCTCTTCTTCGGCATCGCACATCTGGCATACATCGCCCTTTTCATCCGTCATCTTCGCGTGCGACGGATGCCATGGTGGGCGCTCATCTACGCCGCATGGTGGGTCGCGATGCTCGCCTTCCTGGGCCCGCACACGGGCGGCCTGCTCATCGCCGTCGCGGTCTACGGGCTCATCCTCGGTGCGACCGCCGCGTTCTCGACCCGGTGCCACCCGTTCGTCGCCGTCGGCGGCGCGTTCTTCCTCGCCAGTGACACGCTGCTGGCTCTCCGCCTGTTCCTCCCCGACTCGCTCCCCGACTGGAGCAACCCCGCGATCATGGCGACCTATACGATCGGGCAGGGACTGATCATCGCCGGCGCGCTGATCGCACTCAGAAAGCGAGGCGTCTGATGGCTGATGCCGCACGGGTCGACAGCTGGCTCTGGGCGATCCGCGTCTACAAGACGCGTTCGGCCGCCACCACTGCATGCCGCGCGGGGCATGTACGCGTCAACGGCGACAAGGTGAAGGCCGCGCAGCACATCCGTATCGGTGACGAACTGCGCGTGCGCATCTCCGGTTTCGACCGGATTCTCTTCGTCCGCCAATTGCTCGTCAAGCGCGTCGGCGCTCCGCTCGCTGCCCTGGCGTACGAGGACCGCACCCCGGAGCGCGAGCCACAGGCAGCCCTCGGACTGCGCGATCGAGGGGCGGGCAGGCCCACGAAACGCGAGCGGCGGGACATCGACCGGCTGCGCGGGCGCAGTGCGGAGGATGACGGCATATTCCACGGATGACCCTGGAGTCATTAGAACATATGTTCTAAACTGGGCGCATGGCTCCTCGCACCGACCTCGACCTCGACCTCGAGGAGCGCTGTCGCCTGCTCGATGAATGGGTCGACAAGCGACGTCAGATCGCTGCGCTCGAGGCCGAGTCCTACGCGCTCCTCGTCGAGCGCATCGGCGTGCACGACAGCGATGTCTCCGAGAGCCCTCGGCACCGAGAGGCGATCTATCGCTCGATGATCGCGGAGTACTCCGCCGCTGGGCACATTCCGAAAGGGTCGATCGAATACGCCTTCACCGACGCCCGCACCCTGTCACGGGCGCTGCCTGCCGTGTTCGCGTCGTTCGCCGCCGGTGCCATCAGTGCACACCATGTACGCGAGATCGTGCGAGCCAGCGAGATCGTCGACGACGCGATCCGAGACGGACGTGTGGATGCCGCGACGATGGGCCTCTACGAGGCCGCAGTACTCGTGGTCGCTGAACACGACACAGCTTCGCGCACGAAGCCCCACGCTCGCAAGGTCGCGGCGGGCCTCGTGGGCGAGACGGTCGTCGAGACTCAGCGGCGCGCGGCCTCCGAACGCTGCGTCACCGTCAGGTCGGTGGGCGACGGCCTGGCGGCCCTCACCGCGATTCTGCCCGAGTGGGTCGCCGTGGCGATCTCTGATCGACTCACGCAGATGGCACGGCACATCGTTCGCACTCGCGACGAGCGGGAGCCGATCCTCGAACCGCTCGACGACACCGCGGACTCGCTCCGCCTCTCTGACCTCTCCCCCGAGGATCCGCGCTACGGCGCCTACTTCGACGCCGGGGTCATCGCTGCCGACGGCACCTTCGTCATCGACCCGCTCTCCGGTCTGATCGATCCGATGACCGATCCGACCAGCCCCGATATCGAGCATCTCTCCGGCGACATCCGCACGTTGGATCAGATCCGCGCCGATCTGCTCGCCGACCTGCTGCTCACCGCCGACCCGAGTGAAGCGAACGGTACCGGGCTCGAGAACATCTCCGCCCGTATCCAGGTCACCGTCGCCGCGAGTACTCTCGCCGGAGACGACGACCGACCGGCTGAACTCGACGGCCATGGACCCGTCGACCCCGATGTCGCACGCGGGCTCGCGGGGCGGTGCAAGGGATGGGCGCGCCTGTTCGTCGACGCGACCGGCCTGGTGACCGAGACGGACTCGTACTCCCCCACCGCACAGATGAAACGCTTCCTTCGAGCGCGAGATGAACACTGCAGGTTCCCGGGATGCAGGATGCCGGTGCACCGATGCGAGATCGACCACAACCACGACCATGCGCGCGGTGGGCGGACACGCATCGACAATCTCAGCCACTTCTGCACCACACATCACTCGCTCAAGCACCCCGACATCGACGAACGGTACCGGTGGACGGCCCGGCAGACTCCCGACGGCACGGTCACGTGGACGAGTCCACTCGGCCGAAGCTACGTCGATCCACCGCGTCGACGAGTCATGTTCGTCTGACCCCGGACGCCAACAGCGCGCGTCTCTCCGGCCACAGTCGTGCGCACGAGGGCGCGGGACTCAGGGCGCGCCACCGCCCCTCGTCATCCCCCACGACCCCTCTCGTCGCCCTGCGCTTCGTCGCCTCAGTTCGCCGAGGGCGCGGTCGCCTTCAGCACGATGTAGACCGCTGCGATGAGCGCGGAAGCGATGAGGAAGATCACGACGAGGGCCACGACGGCTCCGATCACGAACACGATCATGAAGAGTGCGTTGAGGGCGGCGATGAACGCTGCGGCTCTCAGCGCGCGTCGAGTCACCGATCCCGGGGCGGCCGCGTCGATCGGTCCATCGCGCGAGCTCAGGACAGTCCACGCACGGGCTCGGGTGGCGCGGACGACGGCGATCACGAGAAGCACCACCGACACCCAGAAGGCGCCGAACGCGATGGCGTTGTCGAGGGGGAAGACGAGGAATCGCAGAGCGAAGTACCGGTCGCCGCTGAACAGGGCCAGGTGCACCGCGATTGTGCCGATGAGTGCAGCGGCGACTCCGATGGCATCCCCCACACGATCCGCAGACGACGGAGGAAGCCGACGTCGGCTCATCGCGCGGCGTCGAACGTTCCGAGCAGCCATCCTGCGGACTCCACCTGAGACGCGCCGACCGCGGAGACCCGATCCTGCAACTCGCGATCGCTCGTCACCGCAACGACGCGTTGCCCTGCGCGAACGCGACGCTCGACCTCGGCGACGATCGTGTCGTCACCGGCGGCGTCCGCATCGACCACCGACACCACACCGGACGGCAGCAGTTCGACGGACTCGTCCGGTGCCGGGGCCGAGATCCCTCGCGCACGACCCTCCACCACGAGTGCGATCTCCGGGAACCACGTCGTCCCCCCGACACCGAGGTCAGCGGCAGACACCGAGAGTCCGTCCAGGCGCGAGGCGAGACGCGTCGCGGCACCGGCACGGTCCTTCCACCATCCGTCAGGCACCGAGCCGACGACGTTCGCGCCATCCACGACCAGCGACGGTCGTACGTCGAGCAGTTCCCGCAGAACAGGCCAGGCGCTGCCGAATCCGGGGTGCAGCGGCCTCGAGTCGACCTCATCCACCGGCACCCACTCGAGAGCCACGCTCTCCGGGTCGCTGATCACCGGTTCGAATGGCCGCACCACATCGGCGATCACGGTCGTGTACGACCACACATCCAGATCGAGCACGCTCGTGAAGCGAGGTCGGACAGAGCCGTCCGGGACGCCTGCTTCCTCCTGCGCTTCGCGTACTGCGCCCACGATCGCGCTCTCGCCCGCGTGCAGAGCACCGCCCGGCAGACCCCAGGTTCCGCCGAAGTGGCTCCACGAGACACGGTGCTGCAACAGGATGCCTCGCTCGGGATCGAAGGCGAGCAGACCTGCGGCACCGAAACGCCCCCAGTACTTCTCCCCCGACGGGGCGATCACCCAGGCGTCACCAGGGTTCCGCGGCCCATCAGGGCGACGAGGTTCACCGGCAGAGGGAGGTACGACAGTCACCCCTTCAGCCTGTCACAGCATTCCGGTATTGGCATCCGCGGGTGACACAGACGGGAACAGCGGGCGCTCACTCGCTCGCTGGACGGCATACGCAACCTCCGCACCGAACGCAGAAACCCTCGAACCCACGAAGCCACAAACCTACAAACCCACAAACCCACAAGCCCACGAACCCACGCACCCACGCACCCACGCACCCACGCACCCACGAGACAAAACTGCCCCCGTGCGATTCACGCACGGGGGCAGTTCTTGCGACTCAGCGCTGGCGCTTCTCGCGGACTCGCATGTTGATGACGATCGGGGTTCCGTCGAACTCGTACAGCTCGCGAAGGCGACGCTGGATGAATCGGCGGTATCCCGGGTCGAGGAAACCGGTCGTGAACAGCACGAACGTCGGCGGACGGGTCGACGCCTGGGTGCCGAACAGGATGCGCGGCTGCTTTCCTCCACGCAGCGGGTGCGGGTGCTCGGCGACGAGCTCGGCGAGGAAGGCGTTGAACTTGCCCGTCGGGATGCGACGGTCCCAGTTCTCGAGAGCCGTCTCGAGCGCAGGCACCAGCTTGTCGAGGTGACGACCGGTCTTGGCCGAGATGTTCACACGAGGGGCCCAGGCAACATGCGCGAGGTCCTGCTCGATCTCACGCTCGAGGTAGCGTCGGCGGTCGGCGTTCTCGAGGTCGTCGTCGTTCAGACGGTCCCACTTGTTGAACGCGAGCACGAGCGAGCGACCGGACTCGAGCACGAGATCGATGATGCGCACGTCCTGCTCGCTGATCGTCTCGGAGACGTCGAGGACGACGACGGCGACCTCAGCCTTCTCGAGAGCGGCCGAGGTGCGCAGCGATGCGTAGAAGTCGGCGCCCTGCGCCATGTGCACACGACGACGGATGCCGGCGGTGTCGACCAGACGCCACAGCTTGCCGCCGAGCTCGACGATCTCGTCGACCGGGTCACGAGTCGTACCCGCGAGGTCGTTCACGACGACGCGCTCCTCGCCCGCGGCCTTGTTGAGCAGCGAGGACTTGCCGACGTTCGGGCGGCCGAGGATCGCGACGCGACGCGGGCCGCCGATCTCCGCCTTCGCGACCGCGGAGACATCCGGGAGCGTCTTCAGCAGAGCGTCGAGCAGGTCGGCGACTCCACGACCGTGGATGGCCGAGACCGGGTGCGGTTCGCCGAGTCCCAGGTTCCAGAGAGCCGCAGCCTCGGGCTCCTGGCGGGCGTCGTCGATCTTGTTCGCGACGAGGAAGACGGGCTTGCCGCTCTTGCGCAGCAGCTTCACGACGTGCTCGTCGGTCGACGTGGCGCCGACCATCGCGTCGACGACGAACAGCACGACATCGGCGAGATCGATCGCGACCTCGGCCTGAGCGGCGACGGAGCGATCGATGCCGCGGGCATCGGGCTCCCAGCCGCCGGTGTCGACGAGCGAGAAACGACGGTCCGCCCACTCGGCCTTGTACGTCACGCGGTCGCGGGTCACACCGGGGGTGTCCTCGACGACGGCCTCACGGCGGCCGAGGATGCGGTTGACCAGCGCGGACTTGCCGACGTTCGGTCGACCGACGATCGCCACGACGGGCAGCGCGGGGAAGAACTGGATCCCGTCCTCGCCCATCGTGATCCCGGCGAGGAGGGCTGCATCCTCATCGTCCAGGTCGTAGTCGGCGAGACCGGCGCGCAGCGTCTCGGCGCGCGCTTCGGCGAGCTGCTCGTCGAGCTGCTCCATCTTCTCGGCGAGCTGGTCGGGGCCGCCTTCGTATTCGTCGTCAGCCATGGTGTACTCCTCGGATTCGTTCGATCACCGTGAGGACGGCGTCGATGGTCTGTGTGAAATCGAGCTCCGTCGAATCGACGACCTCGACGCCCTCTGCGGCGTTCAGGAAGTCGACGACGGCGCTGTCGGATGCGTCGCGCTTGTGCAATGCGGCGGCGACAGCCTCGGCGTTCTCGCCGGCGAGCTCGCCGGCGCGTCGTGCGGCGCGCACTTCGGGTGCGGCCGTGAGAAGGATGCGCACGGGCGCATCCGGGGCGACGACGGTCGTGATGTCACGCCCTTCGACGACCACGGCCGGGTACGGCGCGTCGGCGACGAGGGAGCGGAACAGTCGATTGACCTGCTCGCGCACCTCGGGTACACGCGCCACACCGCTCACGGCACCCGACACGGAGGGCTCACGGATCGCATCCGTGACGTCCACGTCGCCGACCTGCACGGTCCGGTCGTCGGGGTCGAGGCCGAGCCGCACGGGGAACTCCGCGACAGCGGAGAGGACGGCGTCGGCATCCGCCGTGTCCGCTCCCCGGTCGAGAACATGCCAGGCGAGCGCGCGATACGCCGAACCGGTGTCGAGGTAGCCGAAGCCGAGCCGACGGGCGACGGCCTTGGACACACTGGACTTGCCGGAACCGGCGGGTCCGTCGATGGCGATGAAGTCAGTCATTGGTCGTACCTGCAATCCGCCAGCCGCGTTCCTGGAGTCCGGTGATCGCCCCGTGCAGTGCCGCGGGGTCGACGCTGATCTCGGCCAGACCGAACTGCGCTCCCGGCGAGTGCTCGAGGCGGAGGTCCTCGACGTTAACGCCGAGCTCTCCCAGTTCGCCGAAGAGGCGACCGAGCTGCCCGGCGGTGTCATCGATCATGACGACGAGGGTCTCGAATCTCTGGTTCTGCCCGTGCTTGCCCGGCAGGCGTTCGACGCCGTCGTTGCCCTGTCGGATGGTCTCGGCGACCACGCGTCGGGCTCCGGGCGCCTCCGGCGCGCGCAGCGCATCCGACACATCACGGAGGTCGGCCGCCAGGGCGTCGAGGATCTCGACGACGGGCTGGGCATTCGCGCCGAGGATCTGCACCCACAGCTCGGGGGCGGATGCCGCGATGCGCGTCGTGTCGCGGACTCCCTGACCCGAGAGGCGCAGCGCGCCCTCGTCGGCCACGGCGAGCCGGCCGGCGAGGAGGCTCGCGACGACCTGGGGAACGTGCGAGGTCAGTGCGACCGATCGGTCGTGCTCCTCGGGGGTCATCTCGAGCGGCATCGCGCCGACGTCGAGAGCGAGCGCCTCTACGAGCGCGAGGTCGGCCGCACGGGTCTCCTCATCGCGGCAGACGACCCACGGGCGACCGATGAACAGGTCGGCGCGTGCAGAGATCGCCCCGCCGCGCTCACGCCCGGCGAGCGGGTGCGAGCCGATGTACCGGGTGATGTCGACGCCGCGGTCGCGCAGACTGCGGAACGGCTCGAGCTTGACGCTTGCGACGTCCGTGACGACGGCATCGGGGAATCGGGCAAGCTCCGCCTCGATCACGTCAGCGGTGACATCCGGCGGCACGGCGACCACGACGAGCGCGGGCGCATCATCGTCGGCGACGGCGCGACCCGCGCCGTAGTCGATCGCGAGGCGCAGCTGAGCGGGTGAGGTGTCGGCGAGCACGACGTCGACGCCCTTGGCGCGGAGCGCGTGTCCGATGCTCGCACCGAGCAGACCGGCACCGACGACGCGCACGGTACCGGAGAGCCTGGCCGCGGTTCGCGGCGCGACGGAACTCCGGGCCCCCGTGGGCGCACTCGTCGTATCGGTCACTCGTTCTCCTGCTGCTCGCCTGGCGCCGCGGCGACACCGGAATCACGGCGCGACAGAGTCAAGAGCGCGCCCAATTCGATTTTAGTCAGTTCGCGCGTCTTCCCAACCGGGAGGGTTCCCAGGTGCAGCGGACCGAACTGCCGACGCACGAGCTCGGTGACCGGATGGCCGACTGCGGCCAGCATCCTGCGCACGATGCGGTTGCGGCCGGAGTGCAGCGTCAGCTCGACGAGGCTCGACCCGCGAGAGGTGTCGAGCAGGCGCGCCTTGTCGGCGGAGATCGGTCCGTCGTCGAGGTCGATGCCCTTGGTGAGCTTCGAGATCGTCTGCGCCGTCACCTCCCCCTCGACCTTGGCGATGTAGACCTTGGTGACACCGAACGACGGGTGCGCGAGCACGTGCGCGAGGTCGCCGTCGTTCGTCAGTATGAGCAGGCCGCTGGTCTCGGCATCCAGTCGCCCGACGTTGTAGAGGCGCTCCTCGTAGTCGTCGGTGAAGCGGCGAAGGTCGGGGCGACCGTTCTCGTCGTTCAGGCTGCTGACGACACCCGTGGGCTTGTTGAGCATCACGTAGCGCTTCGAGACATCGAGCTGCACGGCGGTGCCGTCGACATCGATGAGGTCGGTCTCGGGGTCGACGCGGCGGCCGAGCTCGGTGACGGTCACGCCGTTGACGCGAATGCGCCCCTCGACGATGTACTGCTCGATCACGCGGCGCGACGCGACGCCCGCTGCGGACAGCACCTTCTGCAGGCGGATGCCCTCTGGTGTCTCGAAGCCGCTCATCGGATGGTCCTTTCGTCGAAGTTGAAACTGTGTGCGCCCTCGGGCCGAACCGACGTCATCGGATCGTGCCCTCGTCGAAGCCGTCTGCGCCGTCGTCGAGCAGAGGCGAGATCGGGGGCAGATCGTCGAGTGAGTTGATGCCCAGGTGCTGCAGGAGCGCGTCGGTGGTGCCGTAGTTGATCGCACCGGTCTCGGAGTCCGCGAAGAGCTCTGTGATGAGCCCCCGAGCGAGCAGTGTGCGCACGACCGAGTCGACGTTCACGGCGCGGATCGAGGCGACCTGACTGCGCGTCACCGGCTGCTTGTAGGCGATCACCGCGAGCGTCTCGAGCGCCGCCTGCGAGAGCCGCGCCGGCGCCTGTCCGCCGACGAACTCGGCGACGACGTCATCGTGGTCCTCGCGCACGTAGAGACGCCAGCCGCCACCCACCTCGCGGAGCTCGAAGCCGCGTCGAGGGCCCGCTCCCCTGCCGTCGTAGTCGTCGACGAGCGTCTCGATGGTCTGCCGCACGGCCGCGACGGGCGAGCCGACAGCCGCAGCGAGGGCCACGAGACCGATCGGCTCGTCGATGATCAGCAGGATCGCCTCGATCCGTTCGGAAAGAGGCGATTCGAGGGCGACCTCGTCGGTCGTGGTCTCTGTCACGTCATCGGTCATAGTCGGCTCCCAGGGATGCCAGCGTCTCGTCCGACCAGTGGTCGGCGGCCCAGCGCAGCGTCAGCTCGCCGAGCGGTTCCAGTTGTTCGAAGGAGAGCGCCGCGTGGCGGTACAGCTCCAGCACAGAGATGAATCTCGCGACGACGATCCCCGGCTCCGTCACTCCCGCGACCAGCTCGCGGAAGCTCACCGACTCGGCGGCACGGAGCAGCGTCACGACGATCGCCGCCTGCTCGCGGATACTGACGAGCGGCGCATGCAGGTGATCGAGACCCACGTGCGGGATCTCCTTCGGAGCGAACGCGAGGAGCGCCAGTGCCGCGAAGTCGTCGGCGCTGAGCGACCAGACGAGTTCGGGTGTCTTCTTGCGATGCTTCTCATCGAGACGGACCGCGCGCACGTGACGCCGGTCCTCGCGCTGCAGGCACCGGGCGAACCACGCCGAGACCTCTTTGAACGCGCGGTACTGAAGGAGGCGCGCGAACAGCAGATCGCGCGCTTCCAGCAGCGCCACGGCCTCGGCATCCACCAGCTCTCCCTGCGGCAGGAGGCCGGCCACCTTCATGTCGAGCAGCGTGGCTGCGACGACGAGGAACTCCGACGCCTGGTCGAGCTCCTTGTCGTCGTCGAGCTCCTTGAGGTACGCGATGAATTCGTTCGTGACCGCACTCAGTGACACCTCGGTGATGTCCATCTCGTGCTTCGAGATCAGATTCAGCAGCAGGTCGAACGGTCCGTCGAAGTTCGACAGGGAGACCCGGAATCCCGGGTCGGCGATCGCCGAATCGGCATCGGTCTCTTCGGGCTCAGCCGGCGTCGCGGCCTCCGCCGGTGATTCGGACGGCTCGATCTCAGGCGACAGCGCCACGGGCGACCAGCTCCCGCGCCAGCCGCAGGTATGCCTGGGCGGCGGCGTGCTCCGGAGCGAACTCTGTGATGGGAACA
The DNA here is from genome assembly GCF_052045655.1 of Microbacterium sp. 22215. Lineage (NCBI taxonomy): Bacteria > Bacillati > Actinomycetota > Actinomycetes > Micrococcales > Microbacteriaceae > Microbacterium > Microbacterium sp. 22215. Next base: position 10,607 of record NZ_JBQEPC010000007.1, on the reverse strand, counting down.
CCGGAGACGGATGCGTCGGGGAACTTCACGGTGCGACCGATGACGGTCTCGAGCACATCGTCGCCGAAGGCCTCGACCACACGCTCGAGCACCTCACGGGAGTGCAGCGTGCGCGGATCGTACATCGTGGCGAGGAGTCCGTCCATCGTGATCGACGGGTTCAGACGGTCGCGCACCTTGTCGATGGTCTCGATCAGCAGAGCCACACCGCGCAGGGCGAAGAACTCGCACTCCAGCGGGATGATCACGCCGTGCGCCGCGGTCAGGGCGTTCACGGTCAGCAGCCCCAGCGACGGCTGGCAATCGATGAGGATGACGTCGTACTCCCCCGCGACCTGGCGGAGAACACGGGCGAGGATCGTCTCGCGGGCGACCTCGTTGACGAGGTGCACCTCGGCAGCAGACAGGTCGATGTTCGCGGGCATCACGTCGAGGCCCTCGACATTGGAGTGCACGATCGCGTCGTGTGCGTCGCGCTTGGTGTCGAGCAGCAGGTCGTAGATCGTCGGGACGTCATGCGTCTGGATTCCGAGACCTGCGGACAGGGCACCCTGGGGGTCGAAGTCGACGGCCAGCACCTTGCGGCCGTATTCGGCCAGCGCCGCCGCGAGGTTGATCGACGTCGTCGTCTTGCCGACGCCGCCCTTCTGGTTGCACAGGGCGATGATGCGAGCGGGGCCGTGCGAGGCGAGTGGTTCCGGGGTCGCGAAGCCGTGATAGGGACGCCCGGTGGGTCCCATGGGTGTGTCGTCGGTCTTCGACGTCTTCGCCCTGGACTTCGCCGCGTTCTCAGCCACCGATTCTCCTGCTCCTTCGTGCTTGGTCGATTCTAGCGATCGCCCGGGGCGATCGACGTCTCGCCCCCGGCGATCCCGGGTTTTCGCCGTGCTGCCCGCGCGTGGCGGGCGTCACCGAGGGCGCTTCACCGGGCGCGCGGGTGGGAGGTCGCGTAGATGTCGCGCAGGGTGTCGACCGACACGTGCGTGTAGATCTGGGTCGTCGCCACCGACGCGTGTCCGAGCAGCTCCTGCACGACGCGCACGTCGGCTCCGCCCTGAAGCAGGTGCGTCGCGAACGAGTGGCGCAGCGTGTGCGGCGACACCTCGGCGGTGATCTGCGCATGCTCGGCAGCCGCGCGGATCACGAGCCAGGCGCTCTGCCTCGACAGCGGGGCACCCCGCGCACCGAGGAACAGCCGAGCGGAGGCCCGACCCTTCGCCGCGAGCCCCGGTCGCACCCGGGTGAGATACGCATCCACCGCCGTGCGGGCGAACGAGCCGATCGGGACGATGCGCTCCTTCGAGCCCTTGCCCCGAAGCCTCAGCACATCGCCATGGGCGAGATCGTCGACGTCGAGCCCCACGGCTTCCGACACTCGCGCGCCCGTCGCGTACAGCAGCTCGAGCAGTGCACGGTCGCGGATGCCGATGGGTTCGTCGGCCGAGGGTGCGGCCAGCAGCCCCTCCACCTGGTCGATGGTCAGCGCCTTCGGCAGCCGCCGGGGCGCTTTGGGCGGTCGCAGACGGCCGCTGGGATCGTCGTCCTCGATGCCTTCGCGCGCGAGGAATCGGTGCCAGCCCCGCACGGACGACTGCAAGCGGGCCAGGCTCGTGGCAGCCGGCTTAGGGTCGGCAGAGGAACGATCCGCGATGAAGCGCCCGACCACCGCGGGGGTGATCTCCGCGGAGTCGACGATGCCCTCGTCCGCCAACCACTCCAGGTAGCCGCCGAGGTCGCGGCGGTAGGCGGCGATCGTGTGCTCGCTGAGACCGCGCTCGATCGTGACGTGGCGCAGATACGTGTCCAACGCACGATCAAGCTGCATGCTCAGCCTCGGTCGCGCAGCCTCTGCGCGGCCGCGAGCACGCCGATGCTCAGGATGCCGTTGCGCATCCGTCCGTCGAGGACAGCGCGGACCGCCGCGTCGAGCGGAACCCACTCGACGCGGATGTCGGCCTCTTCGTCTTCGCGCGCGTGCGCAGCGGGCGCAGTCGAGATGCCGGTCGCGAGAAACACATGGATCGCCTCGTCGTTGCCGCCGGGCGTCGTCCACGACGAGACCAGCGGCTCCCAGTGCGCGGCGACCAGGTCGGCCTCCTCGGCGAGCTCGCGACGGGCAGCCTCGACGGGCTCCTCCCCCGCGATGTCGAGCAGACCGGCCGGAAGCTCCCAGTCGCGGTGACGGATCGGGTGCCGGTACTGCTGGATCAGCAGCACCCGCCCGTCATCGTCGAGCGCGAGGATCGCGACGGCGCCGGTGTGCGCGACGTACTGACGACGGATCTCTCCGTCGCCGTAGCGCACGCGGTCGTCCCGGACGTCCCACACAGCCCCTGCGAACACGATCTCGCTGCTGAGCACCTCGGGTTCGAAGGGCTCGTCGCGAAGGTCGTCGAACTCAGGCATCGGCTTCGACGTCGAACAGCTCGCTCGACCGGTGACGCTCGATCGCGGCGCCCACCAGACCGCGGAACAGCGGGTGCGGATCGGTCGGACGCGAGCGGAGCTCGGGGTGGGCCTGCGTGGCGATGTAGTACGGGTGCACGTCGCGCGGCAGCTCGACGTACTCGACCAGGTCGAGCTCGGGGTTCAGCCCCGAGAAGACGAGCCCGGCCTCGGACAGACGCGTGCGGTACGCGTTGTTGACCTCGTAACGGTGGCGGTGGCGCTCCGAGGCCTCCGGGGCGCCGTACAGCTCACGCGCCAGCGATCCTTCGGCGAGTGCGGCCTGGTAGAGGCCGAGGCGCATGGTTCCGCCCAGGTCGCCGCCGTCGAGGATCTCGACCTGCTCGGCCATCGTCGCGATGACGGGCTCGGTGGTCTCGGGATCGAACTCGCTCGAGGATGCTCCGGCGATGCCGGCGACGTCACGGGCGTACTCGATGACCATGCACTGCAGGCCGAGGCAGAGTCCGAGGGTCGGGATGCCCTGCTCGCGCGCGAACTTCAGCGCACCCAGCTTGCCCTCGATGCCGCGGATGCCGAATCCACCCGGGACGCAGATGCCGTCGAGCGCGGCGAGCTGCTCCTGCGCACCCTCGGGGGTCTCGCAGCGGTCCGAGGGGATCCAGCGGATGTTGACCTTGGTCTCCTGGGCGAAGCCGCCGGCCTTGAGCGCCTCGGTCACCGACAGGTAGGCGTCGGGGAGGTCGATATACTTCCCGACCAGGCCGATCGTCACCTCGTGCTTGGGGTTGTGCACGGCGTGCAGCACCTTGCTCCAGCGCGACCAGTCCACCTCGTCTGCGGCCTTCTGGTCGAGACCGAGGCGGCGGACGATGTACGAGTCGAGTCCCTGGTCATTGAGCGTCGACGGGATGTCGTAGATGCTCGGCAGGTCGACCGTGTTGATGACGCCCTCGGCATCGACGTCGCACATGAGCGCGATCTTGTTGCGGTTGCTCTCGCTGACCGGACGGTCGCTGCGCAGCACGAGCGCATCGGGCTGGATGCCGACCTGGCGCAGCGCTGCCACCGAGTGCTGGGTCGGCTTGGTCTTCTGCTCACCGGATGCACCCATGAACGGCACGAGCGACACGTGCACGAAGAACACGCTGTCGCGGCCGAGTTCGTGTCGGAGCTGACGGGCAGCCTCCAGGAACGGCTGCGACTCGATGTCACCGACCGTGCCGCCGACCTCGGTGATGATGACATCGGGGCGGGGGTCCTCGGTCGCCTGCAGGCGCATGCGCCGCTTGATCTCGTCGGTGATGTGCGGGATGACCTGCACGGTGTCGCCGAGGTACTCGCCGCGACGCTCACGGGCGATGACCTGCGAGTAGATCTGGCCGGTCGTGACGTTGGCGGCCTGCGACAGGTTGATGTCGAGGAAGCGCTCGTAGTGTCCGATGTCGAGGTCGGTCTCGGCGCCGTCGTCCGTGACGAAGACCTCACCGTGCTGGAACGGGTTCATCGTGCCCGGATCGACGTTCAGATACGGGTCGAGCTTCTGCATCACGACGCGGAGTCCGCGTGCCGTGAGGAGGTTGCCGAGGCTTGCGGCAGTGAGCCCCTTACCCAAAGACGAAACGACACCACCCGTCACAAAGATGTGCTTGGTCGTGTCGTTCTTGGGCCCCGCAGAAGAAGAGTTCATCACGGGCTTCGATCCTATCAGTCAGTGGGGGTGCCGAGGGTGAGAAGTTCCCTCGCGTGGGTGATCGCGGCGTCCGAATCGGTGAGTCCGGAGAGCAGTCGGGCCATCTCGGCCTCACGCTCCTCCCCCTCGAGACGGCGCACACTCGACGCCGTGACCGCTCCGTCATTGGATTTGACGACAGACAGGTGGTTCGTGGCGAACGCCGCGACCTGCGCGAGATGCGTGACGGCGATGACCTGCGACTTCTCGGCGAGTCGGGCGAGTCGTCGCCCGACCTCGATCGCTGCGGCCCCGCCGATGCCGGCATCGACCTCGTCGAAGACGAACGTCGGAACGGGGTCGGTTCCGGCGATGACGACCTCGATCGCGAGCATCACGCGCGAGAGCTCTCCCCCGGACGCGCCCTTGCCGACCGAGCGGGGCTCGGCGCCCGGATGCGGCGCGAGCAGGATCGCGACATCGTCGCGGCCGTGCGCGCTCTCCGCACCGGGGGTGACGGCGACCTCGAGCCGGGCATCGGGCATCGCGAGCGCATGGAGCTCGTCGCTCACAGCGACGCCGAGCTTCGCCGCGGCTGCCGTACGCTCTGCCGTCAGAACCTGCGCATGCACGTCGAGCTCGGCGCGTGCGGCATCGCGCTCGGCTTCGAGGCGATCGAGTCGCTCGCCGTCGTCGTCGAGTTCGGCGAGACGAGTCGACCCCGTCTGCCAGAGTTCCAGCGCCTCGTCCAGCGAACCGTGCGCGCGGATCAGCGTGCCGAGAGCCGCACGGCGCTCCTCGACGGCGGCGAGCTCGTGCGGACCGGTCTCGTCGAGATCGGCCAGGTAGGCCGACAGCTGGCCCGCGATGTCGGCGATGCGATAGCCGATGTCGGCGAGGCCTGCGGAGATCTCGGTGAGAGATGCGTCGGAGACGCGCTCGAGCGCTCGACGCGCTTCCGCGATCAGAGCGGATGCATCGGGCTCACCCTCTTCGTTCGAGAGCGCGCCGTGGGCCAGCGAGGCGGCGAGACGGAGCTCCTCGGCGTTGGCCAGTCGCTCGGCCCGGGCGGACAGCTCGACGTCCTCGCCCGGCTCGGGGGCTGCCGCTTCGATGAGCGCGAGCGCTTCGCGCAGACGCGTCGCCTCCTCGGCCCGACGATCTCGGTTCTCGGTGATGTCGATGATCTCGGCATCGAGTGCACGCCAGCGCGCGAAAGACGAGGCGTAGGCATCGAGTGCGTGGGCGATCGGCGCACCGCCGAAGCGATCGAGCGCGTCTCGCTGTGCGGCCGACGAGCGCAGTCGCAGCTGTTCGGACTGTCCGTGGACGACCACGAGCTCTTCCGCCAGTGCCGAGAGCACTCCGGCAGGGGCGGCCCGGCCCCCGACGCTCGCTCTGCTGCGCCCTTCGGCACTCAGTGTGCGAGACACGTACAGCTCGGCTGCGCCGCCCCCGGCGGGCTCCAGCTCTCCCCCTGCGTCCGCGACGATGTCGGCGACCCCGCCCGATTCGGGAACGATCCAGACACCCGCGACCGACGCCTGAGCGGATCCTGCTCGTACCGCGCCGGAATCCGCGCGCTGACCGAGCAGCAGACCGAGACCGGTCACCACCATCGTCTTCCCCGCGCCCGTCTCACCGGTGATCGCGGTGAACCCGGCGCCGAGGGGCAGCACGGCGTCGGCGATCACGCCGAGCCCCTGCATCCGCATCTCCTCGATCACGAGGCCGTTCCCTGTCCGCGCCAACCTGCGACCGGAAGCCGGAACTTGCGCACGAGCCGGTCGGTGAACTCCGTCGGGTGCAGGCGCGCGAGGCGCACCGGACGCGACGATCGACGCACGACCACACGCGCACCCGGCGGCAGATCGTGGGAGCGCCGCCCGTCGCACCAGAGGATGCCGGAGCCGGAGGTGCCTTCGAGCATCTCGATCGCGACAGCCGCATCCGGGCTCACCACGAGCGGCTTCGCGAAGAGCGCGTGGGCCGAGAGCGGCACGACCGCGATGGCCTCGACACTCGGCCAGATGACCGGTCCGCCTGCCGAGAAGTTGTACGCCGTGGAGCCTGTGGGGGTCGACACGACCATGCCGTCGCATCCGAAGCTCGACAGAGGGCGTCCGTCGATCTCGAGCACGACTTCGATCATGCGCTCACGACTGGCCTTCTCGACCGTCGCCTCGTTCAGCGCGAAGGTCTCGTAGACGACGGCGCCGTCGATGTCCTTGACACGCACCGACAGAGCCAGCCGCTCCTCGACCTCGTACTCGCGGTCGATCACTCGGCGGACCGCGGCGTCCATGTCGTCCCGATCGATCTCGGCGAGGAAACCGACGTGACCCATGTTGATCCCGAGCACCGGTGCCGCGCACCCGCGCACGAGTTCGGCTGCGCGGAGAATGGTGCCGTCGCCCCCGAGAACGATGGCGAGCTCGAGCTCATGCTGCGAGACGGTGTCGCCGAGCACGTCGACATCGGCGAAGCCGGGGTCGACCGCGCACAGGTCGGTGCTGTCGTCGGCGGCGAGCACGGGACGCGCGCCTGCACCGCGCAGCGCTTCGACGACCCGCCGGGCGGCGTCGACCGTGTCGTCACGGCCCGCGTGGGCGACGACCAGGATGTTGCGCTCGTTCATCGTCTCCCTGCCAATAGGTTGATGCGGTCTGACCATTCTGACGGATCGCTGCCCCGCCCCGGTGCGAGGTGCAGGAGATACTCCGTGTTGCCGTGGGTGCCGAGGATCGGGGAGGGAAGGATCCCGAGCATCCCGAGCCCTGCATCCCAGGCGCTCCAGGCGGTGCGCGCCACGGCATCCGCACGGGTCGCTGGGTCGGTGACCAGCCCGCCCTTGACGGCGGTGCGTCCCACCTCGAACTGCGGCTTCACCAGCAGGACGATGTCGGCTGCAGGAGCGGCGACGCCGGCGACAGCCGGGAGCACCAGTTCGAGCGAGATGAACGAGAGGTCGCCGACGATGAGGTCGGGAGATTCTGCTTCGCCGGTCACGTCCTGAAGGTTCTCGGGCGTCATGTGACGGACGTTGTAGCCCTCGACCAGCACGACGGCCGGATCGGCGGCGACGGAGGGTGCCATCTGATCGTGGCCCACATCGACCGCGAGCACTCGTCGAGCCCCGCGCTCGCGGAGAACCTGCGTGAAGCCGCCGGTCGAGGCGCCCATGTCGAGCGCGAGACGACCGTCGACAGCGATGCCGAAGTCGTCCAGGGCGGCGATGAGCTTGTGCGCCGCGCGGCCGACATAGTGATCGGTGGCGGCGACGGTGATCTCCGCGGAGTCAGCGACAGTCGTCGATGCCTTCACAACGGGGCGGCCGTCGATGCTCACGACGCCTTCGGCGATCAGAGTGGCTGCGTGGGTGCGCGAACGGGCGAGGCCTCGCGCGGCGAGGGCGGCGTCGAGTCGGGTCATCGGGTGCCCGGCGCGTCGCGCTGGTCGAGCTTCGTGCCGCTGTCAAGGCGGCGGGAGAGCTCATCGTGCAGTCCGGAGTATGCGCCGGCACGGGCAGCGAGAGGCTGCCCCTCGATCAGGCGCAGGCGACTCCACAGACCGTCGGTCGGTGCGTTCGTCGTCTCTTCGCTCACGCCTCTACTGTACGCGGCGGGGCCGACACGTCGTCGGAGCCACGGCGGCGGGGAGCGATCCGATCAGGGTCGGTGGAACGGGTCGTCGTAGAGGCGCTCGGGCACACGCAGCACGAAGACCGGGGTACCGGATGCCCAGATCGCGGCCGCACCGGCGCGCAGCAGATCGATCTGCGAATCGCCCTCGGAGACGATCTCGACGTCGGCACCGACGACGCGGACAGCGGCACCGTTGACCGAATGGATGCCGTCCTTCGACGTCACCTCGGGATACGGCTCGTGCAGCTCGCGAAGGTCGCTGAGGATGTACGTCGGGCGGGATCCTTCCGGAGCCGCGAGCACGTGCTTGGGGCGATCGATTCCGGTGAGCACCAGCGCCGAGCCGATGCCCGCACGGACCGCACCGAGGATGTCGGTGTCGAGACGGTCGCCGATGAACAGCGGCTTCTTCGCGCCGAAACGCTCGGTCGCCTCCTCGAAGATCGGCGTCTCCGGCTTGCCCGCGACCGTCGCGAGACGTCCGATAGCCGTGTGCACGGCCGACACGAGCGTGCCGTTGCCCGGGGCGACACCGCGCTCACGCGGGATCGTCCAGTCGGTGTTGGTGGCGATCCAGGGGATGCCACCTTCCTCCTCGGGAACCTTCAGGGCGAAGGCCGCCTCGGCGAGATCCGTCCAGGCGACCTCGGGGGCGAAGCCCTGCACGACGGCAGCCGGAGCATCCTCCGCGCTCCGGGTCACCGTGTAGCCCGCTTTCTCGGCCTCGTCCACGAGCCCCGCTCCCCCGACGATCAGCAGCGTCGCCGGCGGCGGGACGATCCCCGCGAGCAGGCGCATGGCGGCCTGCGGGCTGGTGATGACGTCAGCCGGAGCGACGTCGAGTCCGAGGCTGCTCAGATGCTCAGCGACCGAGGCGTCGGTGCGTGACGCATTGTTCGTGATGTACCCGAGACGAGCGGTCGCAGCGGCAGCGTTCAGGCTCTCCACCGCGTACGGCAGCGCACCCGGTCCGGCGTACACGACACCGTCCAGATCGGCCAGCACGGCATCCACCCCGTCGAGGGGCGTACGCAGCGCCGGCTTCTTGGAGAACAGCCCCACTACGCCTCCTCGGAGGAGTCGGATGCTGCGCGCTTGTCGTCCTGCTCGACGCCGTTCTGCTCGTCTGCGCCGTCGTCCTCGGTCTCGCCGAGAAGCTCGCGCACCTCGTCGTCGATCGACGGCTCGGGCTCGGGCTCGGGCTCGGCGTCAGCATCAGCATCAGCATCAGCATCAGCATCAGCATCAGCATCAGCATCAGCATCAGCATCAGCATCAGCATCAGCATCAGCATCAGCATCAGCATCAGCATCAGCATCAGCGGGGGCTTCTTCGGACTGCGGCATGTGGTCCTCGTCGTCGAAGTCGCCCTCGATGAGGCCGTCCTCGATGATGATCTCCTCGTCACCGGCTTCGTCGACACCGAGCGCTTCGGCGGCGACCTCGGCGCGATGCGCCCAGAACTCGGCCTCGTCGGTGCGTCCCAGGTCCTCGAGCACGGCGGCGCGTGCGGCGAAGAGAGCGGGGCTCCATTCGAACGCACGATCGGGATCGAGCTCCGGAATCTCGAGCTCCCCGAGCGCGAGTTCGAGGTCGCCCTGGTCGAGGCGGGCTCCCGACATGGCGATCGCCAGCGAGACCCGCACAGGGGTCGTCAGTGCCGTGCGGTCGACCGCACGGCCCGTCTCGAGGGCGCGATCGGGGCGACCGATACCGCGCTCGCTGTCGACCATCAGAGCGATCTGATCATCCTTGCCGGAGATCCGGCGATACGTGCGGAGCTCACGCAGAGCGAGAGCGAAGTCCTCGGTCGCATAGGCGGTGATGCCGAGCGTCTCGCGGACGATGGCGATACGGCCGGCACGACGAGATGCAGCGAGAGCGTGCTCGTGAGCAAGCGCAGGATCCTCATCGATGAGGCGGGATGCCATCGCGAGGTGACGTGCGACGAGGTCGGCGTTCTCCTTGCTCAGCGTCTTCAGCTCGTTGCGAGCCGACGTGTGCAGGTCGCGAGCAGTGACATCGTCAGGGATGTGCGGGTCGTTGAACCTCGGGCGGTCGCCCGTCGCCTGCACCGGACGTTCGCGGTCGACACCCCCGCGCTGCGGGTAGGAGCGCGACGAGTCCCGGTCCTGACGGGGCGCGCGGTCGTCGCGGTTGTACCCGCCTGAACGAGGGGCGCCGCCGTCACGGTTGTCGCGGTTGTAGCCGCCCGAACGGGGAGCACCGCCGTCGCGGTTGTCGCGGTTGTAGCCACCCGAGCGGGGAGCACCACCGTCGCGGTTGTCGCGGTTGTACCCACCCGAACTGGGAGCACCACCGTCACGGTTGTAGCCACCCGAGCGGGGAGCACCACCGTCGCGGTTGTCGCGGTTGAAGCCACCCGAACGGGGAGCGCCACCGTCGCGGTTGTCGCGGTTGAAGCCACCCGAACGGGGAGCACCACCATCACGGTTGTCGCGGTTGTAGCCACCCGAACGGGGAGCACCACCATCACGGTTGTCGCGGTTGTAGCCACCTGAACGGGGGGCGCCACCGTCACGGTTGTAGCCACCCGAGCGAGGAGCACCACCATCACGGTTGTCGCGGTTGTAGCCACCTGAACGGGGGGCGCCACCGTCACGGTTGTAGCCACCCGAGCGGGGAGCGCCACCGTCCCGGCTGTCGCGGTTGTAGCCACCTGAACGGGGGGCGCCACCGTCACGGTTGTAGCCACCCGAGCGAGGAGCGCCACCGTCGCGGTTGTCGCGGTTGTACCCACCCGTGCGGGGAGCACCACCATCACGGTTGTCGCGGTTGTAGCCACCCGTGCGGGGAGCACCACCATCACGGTTGTCGCGGTTGTAGCCACCTGAACGGGGGGCGCCACCGTCACGGTTGTAGCC